>REEI01000081.1 GCA_007695145.1 Saprospirales bacterium
GGCAGCATACATATGCCCCAGTCTTCAGGGCAGTCATTGCACTCGCAGTCTAAGGAAAAATTGGTGCAAGTCTGGTAATCGAATGGGAAATTATTCCCTACCCAAATTTGTGGCCCGGGTGAGTTCCTGCTCTGTAATTGATATGCATAAGAGAAAATCTCGTCATCGCAGTCTAATTCTCCGGGATTGAAGTATATTGTTCCAAGGTATAAACAATCTTCATCGGGAGTGAAAGGAGACAAATTCGGATCTGCATAGGGAAAGTATTGAATAAATACAAAGTCATCAGAAACAAATACAGGAGGTAGTGGAAATTGCTGATTAGAAAAGTGATTCCAAATCGCAGTACTTTGGAAACTGGAGGTGGTAGCAGAAATGTCTATAGGAGGTGCATTGTCCCAAAATAAAATCCGTAAATCAATTCCTAAAATGGGAACATTGGCGACTCCATTCAAGCGCACTTCAATAGTGCAATTTTCTTCGTCCACTTCCAGACAAAAGGAGTATTCAGGACAACCTGAAGTCTGAGAAAATAAGGTAAAAGGGTGCGACATCATAATCAATAGGGCCATTATAAATCCTTTTAACCAACGTTTACTACACGAGGTCGAAAAGACCTCTGCGGTGGCATTTGGGGTGAATAAAGGCTTACAGGATGCGCTGTGTGTGTGTGTGTGTGTGTGTGTGTAAATTGCCTAAACGGCCATTACTACGGAAAAAAGTTAAATCTCTCATAAGTTGTAGAGTTAAGAGGTTAAAAAATAATCTGTCTTTAGGGCCGGATTGCTCACTTGCGATCGAAGCCCTAAAGCTCAGGCTTTACGATTTAATTGTGTATGGACAGAGTTTAAATTTTTTCAAATATCGGTCAAAGTGTTAGAAATTGCAAATAATTATGTTTTTTTTAACATTTTTTGATTCAAATGGTCATTTTGCAGATAAAATGAATGAAGCTCTTATTCATCCCGAATTCATGGCTTTATCGAATACTGAGCCCTCAACTCAAAGATTCCAATGAGTTGAAACCTCCCAAATTAAATCCGCATCTCTGCGGCTACAAAAAGTAGTTTCAAAACTTTCCAGCACTAGAGATGAAATCATAAGAAATTCATTAAAAAATGAGGCAATTTAGGTGACTATGGAGTAATGAAATGACTCCTAAAATCAAGAAAACTAAATGTTTTAATATAACTACAAATAAACTCAAGCTTCAACCCAACTGTTAATCAATTATGAAAATCTTACTAACAGGAGCGAATGGGTACATTGGGTCGAGATTACTGCCTGTTCTATTGGAGCAAGGACATGATGTTTGGTGCACGGTTAGAGAACCAGCCAGGTTTAACAACCGCTTCAATATTCCTGAGCAACGGATTCTAAAAATCGACTATCTGCAACCGGGAAATGGAGACCAGGTACCCAAGGAAATCGATGCAGCCTATTATCTGGTTCACTCCATGAGTGGTGGTGGTGGGTTCGAAGAGAAGGAAAAGCAGGTAGCTGAGGGATTCATTGGTTTGATTGAGGGGACCAATTGCAAACAAATTATCTACCTAACCGGTATAGTAAATGCAGAAATCCTCTCGGCTCACCTTTCGTCCCGACTTGCAGTAGAAAGAATTCTCAGCAGCGGTCCAGTTCCTTTAACGGCACTTAGAGCTGGTATCATTGTGGGCTCAGGAAGCGCATCTTTTGAAATAATAAGAGACCTCACAGAAAAACTGCCCATAATGATAGCACCAAAATGGGTAAACACAAAAACGCAGCCCATCGCCATAAGGAATGTCATTGAGTTCCTTACAGGGGTTTTGGGAAATGAATCCTTTTATAACCAAAACTATGATGTCGCAGGTCCAGACATTTTGACCTACAGAGAAATGATTCTGGGATTTGCCCGGGTGAGGGGCTTAAAAAGGTTTATCTATACGGTGCCGGTCATGACTCCTCGCTTGTCCAGTTATTGGCTGTATTTCATCACTTCTACCTCCTATTCACTAGCTGTCAATTTGGTTGATTCTATGAAAATAGATGTAGTAGCCCGTCCTAACAATCTTGCAGATAAATTGGGAATTGAATTGATTGACTATGAAAGCTCAGTAGAGTTAGCCTTTCTAAAAATAGGTCAAAATCTGGTAGTCAGCAGTTGGAAGGATGCATTCTCCGTAAGCAATACCGGAATAGATCTGGCCGAATACGCAGAACTACCAGAATTCGGAAGTTTTCGCGATACTAAAACAAGAATTTTTTCACCTGGGCTCAAGCAAGTGGTCCTTAACCGAATATGGTCTCTTGGAGGGGAGACGGGTTGGTACTTCGGCACCCTTCTATGGAAGTTTAGGGGCTATTTAGACAAGTTATTCGGAGGAATAGGACTGCGAAGAGGAAGGCGGCATCCAATTGACTTGCACCCTGGTGATGCTCTCGATTTTTGGCGGGTAATAATCGCGGATAGGGAAAAAATGAGATTACTGCTTTTTGCGGAAATGAAACTACCCGGAGAGGCTTGGCTGGAGTTTAGAATAGAGGAACAGGAAAACAAGACTTATAAATTGGTCCAAACAGCGGTATTTCGCCCACTTGGAGTTTGGGGTAGGCTATACTGGTTCAGTGTCCTGCCCTTTCACTACTTCATCTTTAATGGGATGATCGAAAAATTGGTACAAGGCGATTTATCCGATTGATCCTTCAATTTAGCGCGAAACTGAGTAGAATAGTTTTAGAGAAGGGGGTAGGTGAGAACTGGGATAGACTTGTGATTTCCGGAGCCAGGCTAGAATACCAATAGCAAGGTCAGTTCAAGGCTTTTTTATACACCTCCAGACATCTTTTTCTGGCTGCCTTGTGGTCCACTATGGGGTTGGGGTACTTAGAAGTTCCGTATTCAGGGACGAACTTTTTGACATAGAGCAAATTCTTGTCAAATTTTTTGAGTTGTAATTCGGGGTTAAAAATCCTAAAGTATGGAGCCGCATCAGTTCCACAACCTGCTGCCCATTGCCAGCCCCCATTATTTGAGGCAAGGTCAAAATCTAAAAGTTTCCTTGCAAACCACGCCTCACCCCATCGCCAGTCAATAAGCAAATGTTTGGAGAGAAAACTTGCAGTGACCATTCTGACCCGATTGTGCATGTAGCCGGTTTGACAAAGTTCCCTCATTCCGGCATCTACCAGTGGATAACCAGTTTTGCCCTCACGCCAGGCTTTAAATTCAGCCTCATTATTTCTCCATTCTATTTCGGTGTAGTCCTTTTTAAAAGGTCCATCAGCCACATAGGGAAAATGGGCCAATATTTGAGCATAAAAATCCCGCCAGATCAGCTCATTGAGGTAAGTTTTACTGAGGGTCTGGGCAAATGCAGCCTTCTGTCTAATGGAAATAGTACCAAACCTGAAGTGAATTCCCAAACGAGAAGTACCCTCTGCCGCAGGATAGTCTCTTTTTTCACTGTACTTTTTTATGATCCCAACCGGCACTGATTTAGGGGGTATTTCCAACTTACTTTCAGAAAAACCCATTTCTTTTAAAGAAATAATATCGGACTGCTCAGGGCATTTTAATAAATTATCCAGATAACTTTCTGAGGGATATTTTCTAAAATAAATGGAATCTCTAAGCTCCTCTCCATTATTAAGCCCTTCTGAAACCACCCCAAGCCAGGTCTTCTTATAGGGGGTAAAAACTGTGTAGGGTTTGCCGTCTTTTTTTAAAACCTCACCGACTTCGGCAACCACATGGTCTTTATAAGTGGAAAATTCGACACCGGCTGATTTAAGAATTTTACCAACAGAAGCATCTCGCTTGACAGCATAGGGCTCATAGTCCCTATTGGCAGCCACCTTTCTAATGTCGTATTCACTCAACAAATCCTTCCATACTTCCACAGGTCGTCCGTACCTGACCGAGATTGCGGATCCTATTTTGGTTAAATCTTCATTCATTTGAGAAATTGTCCTGTGGATAAAGTTAAGCCTTGCATCATCCCTATCCTCAAGTTCTTCAAGTATGTTTTTATCGAAAATGAACAATGGCAAAACGGGCAATTCATCCTTCAGCAAGCGATAGAACCCGTGATTATCCTCCAATCTGAGGTCCCTTCTAAACCAGAAAATATTGAGTCGTCTTCTAATCATAAAATTCCAAATGAAGCATTATTTTTATATCAGACTAATAGTTCCAATACACAATAAGTTCACCATCAGAAGATTTGTAAGATCAAGGCGAACATAGAGCGGGCTAATTGAAGTAAATGCATTATTTATAAAATTCTGAGAAAAAGTTGCCGGGTAGCGAAAAAAGTCATATCTTAGCCGCAGATCGTTTACAATTAACGACAATAATGAATAAAAAAAATCATAAAAGGGTTTCATTTGCTGTATATTGTACTCCTTACACCATGCAGTTTTTAAGTTCAGCATTTGGAACCGGCTACCGCTAGCTCATTCACTTTAGGTCGTGTTTCGCACTAAGGCAGATCAATTCATTGTCTTTGAAAATGAATGATCTACGAACTTTTTGGTGATTTTCCCCGTTAATATTATAGTTATTTTTAATAGAGGTTCGGGTTAGTATCATACTCACACCTTAAAGTTTAACCTTTCGCAAAGTCAATTAAATTATGGTAAATACTATCAATGAAGAGCTTTTGGAAAAAGCAATCGAGTTCGTAAAGTCCAGGGGATACGAAAACATAAAATCAAGACTTGATGACAGTTTGGACGATCCAACTTCCTTCTCGAAAGATAATAGTAAATCCGTTTCTCCGGATATTACAGCTACAAAGAGAGGCTCAAAAAGCTACTTTCAACTCAGTATTAAAAATGACGATGAGCAAGCGACCGTTACCAAGTGGAAATTATTTGCCACACTTGCGGAAATGAAAAACGGAAAGCTTTATTTACTGGCACCGAGAGGCCATAAATCGTTTACGACCAATCTGGTCAAACTTTACAATATCAATGCAAAAGTTATCAGTATTTAATAAAATTATCATATCATGCGTAGAAAAAATTTTACAATGGGCGAAGACAAGTACTATTTTCAAGTGCGTTCTGGCCAGTCCATGATTACCATCAACAGAAAATCTAAAGGAGCTGCCATTTCAACATACCTCCACTACAAGAGAATCGGAAAAAATTGTGAGTGGCTCGGAAAGTGGAATGGCAAGAAATTCATTGAAGATACTGCACCATCATCATAAACTAAAATCAGAAAGTCATGAAACCAATTCACAGTCTCAAGGTCAAAATCGTTGAATCCAATCAGAGAAAAGTTAAAATTCGCCTGATGAATGCAAACAGAATTCTCTCTGTTCCGAAAAAAGCGTTTGAACAAAGGTGTGAACGTGGATTTTATGATGTAGTAAATCCAGCATTGCTGGAATCGAGAATTTGACTTAATTAAGTCAATTGAAAATACCCATTATTCAAGACAAGTAATGGGTATTTTTTTTTAACTTTGGCAGTTAAACAATTTTCGATCAATTACTTTAGTATTATAATTTTTTATAACTTATTACAAAAAGATTTTCATGAGTGAAATTAAAGAGCAAGTTAAGACCACCATCACTTTTCCTTCAGCCGATCCCGGTATGGAATTCATTGAGGAAGTAGCTTCATTTCTCTTTACACATCTCGACCAGTACGGAGACAAAAAGGAAGACATCATCAAGTGTTTAAACTATGCCCTGAGTACTGAAGACGGAAAGGGAGGTTTTGTTGTAACGGCAAGAAGTTCCACAGGGTCAATTGTAGGGGCTGTTGTCGTCAATGATACCGGCATGTCCGGATATATTCCAGAGAACATTCTTGTCTACATCGCAGTTGATCGATCACAGCGCGGTTTTGGTGTGGGCAAAAAACTTATGAAAGCAACAATGGACAACGCCAAAGGGGCCATTGCACTACATGTGGAACCCGATAACCCGGCAAGGCACTTGTACGCCAAAGTAGGATTTACCAATAAATACTTAGAAATGAGGTACCACCCGGATGCCTGATTTTGTAAACCGCCAGCGCCAAAGACCTTACAGCCAATGAAGTGGCAGACTTCTAAAATACAGATTAGCCGATCCTGTTTTCAGAGCAATCTCAATTTCATAAATTCCCTTTTGGGACCTGAAACGACCATGTCCTCGGTAGTAAAAGGCAATGCCTATGGACATGGCATTGAGCCTTTTGTTCAACTCGCTGTTGAAAGTGGCTTGAGACACTTCTCAGTTTTCAGTGCAGATGAAGCTTACCGGGTGCATCAAATTTCCAGAGATCATGATGCAAGCATAATGATAATGGGCATGATACCCGATGAAGCCTTGGAATGGGTCATTGACAATGGAATTGAGTTTTTTGTTTTCGAAAGCAATCGCCTGGAAAAGTCTATTGAGGCAGCACAAAAAGTAGGAAAAAAGGCTAAAATACACCTGGAGCTGGAAACCGGAATGAACAGGACTGGATTAAATGAGGCCCAATTATTGGATGCAATTGGCAGAATCACATCCAATGAAAATCTTCTGACTATAAAAGGAGTATGTACCCATTTTGCCGGAGCGGAAAGCATTGCAAACTACCTTCGAATTGAGCGGCAAAAGACTCAATTTTTAAAACTATCCCAAATAGTAAAAAACAGCTCCATGGATGTCCCATTTTTCCATTCCACCTGTTCAGCTGGAGCCATCCGTTACCCTGAAATGAAAGATAGACTTTCAAGAGTGGGAATTATACAGTACGGATTCTGGCCCAGTTACGAAACCTTTATTGAATACTCTAGTGAGCTGGCTGATAAATCTGATCCACTCACTCGCATAATCAGTTGGAAGAGTTCCATCATGGACATTAAACAGGTTAAACGAGGACAGTACATTGGCTATGGATCCCTTTATCTCGCCGGAAAGGATATGACCATAGCAACTGTGCCCATTGGTTATGGGAATGGGTACAGCAGATCACTTAGCAATATGGGGCGGGTGCTTATCAGGGGTACTCGCACAGCAGTGCTTGGCAAAGTGAACATGAACCTAATTTGTGTGGATGTTACTGATATTGCGGGCGCAGAGAGGGGTGACGAAGTTGTACTTATTGGCAAACAGGGCAGAATGGAAATAACGGTTGCGGACTTTGGGGATGCCAGTAAACAAATCAACTACGAATTATTGACCCGCTTGCCGCACAATTTACCCAGAGAAATTGTTGACTGATCAAAAAATTTGATCATTTTTACTTTATGTTTCCGCCAAAACTAAACTATGGCTTTTTTAAAATTATACAGACAGAAACTCAAAGCAAATTATGACTTTTTGGATAAATTGTTCAAAAGTCGGGATATTGAGTGGGCAATTGTGACAAAATTGCTCTGCGGTACTGAGATTTACCTCAAAGAAGTTCTCAAGCTTGGAATACCTGAAGTATGCGACTCCCGGGTTAGCAATTTGAGAAAAGTAAAGGAAATCAACCCCAAAGTACAAACGGTCTACATCAAGCCCCCGGCTAAAAGAAGCATAAAGGAAATAGTTGAATATGCTGACGTGAGCTTCAATTCTGAGAGCAGTACCATTCGCTTGCTAAGTGCAGAGGCAGTCAGGCAGGGAAAGAAGCACAAGGTCATCATTATGATCGAGTTGGGTGATTTGAGGGAAGGTATAATGGGCGAACATCTCATTTCATTTTACGATGCGGTATTTGAGCTGCCAAACATTGAAGTAGTGGGCATAGGCTCTAACTTAAACTGTTTGCATGGCGTGATGCCCTCGCAGGACAAGTTTGTCATTCTCAGTCTTTACAAGCAATTGATTGATGCCAAATTTTCGAAATCCATTCCATGGATAACAGGAGGCACCTCCGTGGTAATCCCCATGCTACTGAATAATACATTACCCGCTTCCATCAACCACTTTAGAGTAGGGGAAACTTTGTTCTTTGGCGCAGACCTTGTGAGTGGCAAGACCATAAAAGGCATGCATGATGACGTATTCCGATTGTTTTCGGAAATCATTGAAATCACTGAAAAACCGGTAGTGCCAATAGGAGAACTGGCTGAAAATCCCTCTGGTGATGTATTTGAAGTCGACGAAAGCGATTATGGAAGAAAGTCCTACCGCGCGATAATAGACATTGGCTTGTTGGACATATCTCCCAACTACCTGATCCCCGATGACCCTGAACTTGAAATTGTCAATGCGAGCTCCGATATGTTGATCCTAAATCTCGGAGAATCCGCTGGCTCTTACAAGGTTGGGGATCTCATATCTTTTAAACTGAAGTATATGGGTGCACTTGGACTATTGAACTCCTATTACATCGAAAAGGTGGTTTCCGACAAATAAGTATTTACCAATTACCGGATTCAAAAAAAAGTGGAGGGGGGTGATCCTTAATCTCCCATATTGAATAACTAAATGTCACTAAAAACTTGGATAGAAATCTGCAAATTAGTCCAATCAGGCATATCGTCATCTAATCAGGTTAACATTTCCCTTTCGTGAAAACCTCAAACCTCCAATACATTCTACTTCCAGATGATAGCCGTATGCCCCTAAAGGAGCTTCTTCCCCGTTGAAAGTGCCATCCCAACCCAGTTCAAGATCATCAGACCTGAACACCATTTGTCCCCAGCGGTTGTATATAATCAGTTCAAATCGCTCAATGTGTTCCCCCCTGAGAAAAAGGATATCATTTTGTCCATCCCCATTGGGCGAAAAAGCATTTGGAAGAAACACATAAGGATCTTCACATGGCAATTGCAGAGTTTCTACCAGGATGGAGTCAACAGAAATGCAACCATCCTCAGAGGTTATTTCAACGGTAAAAACAGTGGGTTGATCAATGGTAGCTATTGGATTCGGAGAAAAAGGGCTATCCAATAAATCGGGTGGTGACCAACTCACATCCGCAGAGGGAGGAAGAAAGTCAACTGTGAGCAAGGTGGATATGGGAAGTGGCACAGGATTGGGATTGGCACTTATTCCGGTAATAGTTGGTGGAGGATTTACAATCACAAACACCTCTTTTAATTGAACACAATCCCCAAATTGAACTTCTGCGACATACAGGGTAGTCGATGCCGGCGAAACCCTTGGGTTAGGATCCGTGAGCAAATCGATCATTCCAAAAGAAGGTGACCAGGTGTAATCGTACTCTGGTATGTATCCCGGATTCAAAAATGTGGTGTCTCCTAGACAAATTTCAATAGTATCTCTTTCAAAAACTTCCGGAATCAAACCAGTTTGATAAACCAGTGTATCGCGAACGGTACAGCCAAATGAATCGGTAACGATCAATTCGATTTCGATTTCAAATACATTTTTCAATACCACTTCTAAGGAATCTCCCTGCCCAAAAATCGCTGTATCTCCGGTAACAATCCATTCAAATTCCAGCCCCCCGGTAAGACTATCGGCAACTCCTGATATCAGTGTCAGTTCCAGGCTATCGGAACAGGCTCCCCTTTGCAATTCTATATTTGGCTCAAGTGCCTCTACTTCAATGGCAGTTATGATCGTCCTAAATGTATCGGCACAACTAAGACCGGGAGCACTGATGATAAGACTCACCACATAGCTTCCAAAATCCGGCAATGCAATTTGAAAAACCGGCATATTTCCGCTATCTATCGGAATATCCGGGCTTCCTAATATCCAATGGTAGTCTGCTCCATCAATTTGCGGTGCTTCAATTTCAAAATTGAGCTCCCCACATAAAATGATTTCATCTAACTCAATAACAGGATCAAACACAAAAACGTCTATAGTATAATTCACCGAACACCAATCATTACTTACCATTCCTGTATATCGGATTGCGTCCAATGGAGTTACAAGGGGATTGCTGATGGTATCCGGAGTTTGCATAAAACTTGTTGGCGACCACTGATAAGAATAATCATCAGGAAAGCCGGGGTTTAGAAAAATGCTATCGCCGGGACAAATTAAAATACTATCAGCTCGGAAATCCTCTTCGATCAATCCGGTAAATAGGCTGTCAAAAACGGCGAACTGGCAGCCAAAGTCGTTTCTTAAAACGACTTCAATAAAAGCACTATCTCCTTGATGCACATAAGCAGTAAAACTTGAATCCGTCGTACTAAAGGTGTCCTGATTGATAATCCACAGGTATTCGTGAGAACCGGGGATGGATTTTCCGGTTATGGCAGTGAGGAATAGTTCAAGGCTATCAATGCAGTCACCTCTTTCAATTTCCAGCTCCAGGTCAAGATCCAAATCGAATAAAAACATGGGCTTGATAAGTGTATCAGGGCATCCAATGGGAATGATCCCAATCGGTCTAAACAAAACAGTCCAGTCTCCAAAACTGGAGAAAGTAAAGTCTAAAGTATCTGAAATTCTACTGCCAAGTAAAGAACCGTCCTTAAAAAATTGCCACAGCCCCCTGTTGCCATTAGCCAAAAAAGGATTGATAAATCTTACCTCCAGCGTACCGCAAACAGTATCCGGTAATGAAAACAAATCCGATCGCACCACACCAACTTCTACTTCGATATTTCCTATGCAATTTTGATTGGTAATTTCAGCAGTGTATATGGTGTATTCATCAGGTTTTGCTTTGGGATTAGGAGTATCGGGTGGGTCGAGCAACCCTTTTTCCGGGCTCCACAAGTAGGTGTTTCCCTCGTAAAAACCGGGGAACAATTCAACGGTCTCATCTTCGCAAAGTAGGTAGGAAAATTGCAAGCCATCCTCCAGAATCAGTCCGGTCTCATAGTTAAAGTCGTAAACAGAGGTACAATTCAGGTCCTCATTAAAGTATTCAAATTGAACCCTGATACTTCGCTCGTCCGCTACCTGTAAAGAAATTGTGGAATCTACACTAGTCAAGATTGAGTCTCCTACAGTAAGCTTCCAATTAAAGAAATGTCCATCGGGACTCAATGAGGTAATGGCAGCAGAAAAATCCAGTTGAATACTGTCTCCACATGGTCCGCGATCAATTAAAACGTCAAGTTCAATACCGGTATCAAAAACCTCTACGATTTTAGTAATAGTATCATTGCATATTTCTAATGCACCTAGCGCTATAAGCGTGACTTCAAATTCACCGGTATCGGGAAAGGAGAGAACCGGATTTTCCTCATTTGAAGTATCAAATGGATTGGAGATGTCGCCAACGATCCAAAGCGATCCGGTTGAATTTATACTTTGATCGATAAACCCAATTTGTAAGCTATTGCAAAAATTATCGAAAGGATAAAATTCTGCGATGGTTTCTTCTACATTTACATGAACCTTAACACTCGCCGTGCATTCACCATCAGATACGAGTGCAATATAGGTAATAGAATCTACTGGAGCAGCCAACGGGTTGGGAGTATCGGGCGGGTCAATCAGGCCTGTAATTGGTTCCCACATAAAGGTCCTGGACTCATTAAAGTCGGGATAGAGGTTAATGGATTCACCTTTGCATATATCAATAGTAAACTCATCTCCACTTTCAGGTAACAGACCAGTAGCATACATAAATCGAAAGGTCTTCCAGCAACCCAATTCATCATTTATTACTCTTAGAAACACTTCAACCGAATCCGTACCAAAAACTGAAACCAAAATACTGGAATCAGAGCTGAATCGCTTTTGATCATTCCAACTCACCTCCCAGTAAAAACTGTTGGAACCACCAACCGAGGTAATAAGCAGCGGTGAGAACTCAACTTCTAATGTATCGGCGCACCTGATTCGGTCTACACTTACATCTACCTCAAAGTCAACGTCTAATAATTCGATCGTTTTGGTAAAGGTGTCGGTACAGGTTTCGGTGATCCCTTGCGCAATAAGTGTAACCTGATACTCACCAAAATCGGGAAATGTAAAAACCGGATCGAACTCACTGCTGGTATCGATAGGATTTTCAGGGTCACCAAAAATCCATTTTATTCCCAGAGGATTATCGCTTAGGTTTTCAAATTCCACTGTTAGCTGATTGCAATAGATATCCGCAGAAAAAAATGCGGCTGTGGTAACACCACAAACCCCAACATTGAATTGAAAATCCCTTCTGACCTCATTGATGAATTCTCCATCCCTGTACTCTTCGACACACACACCTACGACAAACTGCCCAATTGTAGGGGGAGTACCAGTCAAGAATCCGGTTTCAGGATCGATTCTCAATGGATCTGAGCCGCCAAGTTTATTCTCTAAACTGTAGGGAGGGCTCACCCACTCTACCGTATCATAGGGAGGTGGAAAAGGCGGAACAGGTCTGGGATTGGTCCTGTAATCACCCCCAAGAGGATTGCACAATTTATAGACGAGAGAGTCCCCCTCAATATCAGTTGCAGCATGATCAAAATCTATTGGCTGGTTGACGCATATGAAAAAAGGTGGCCACTCATTAAAAGTTGCACTGCTATTGCAATCCAAAAGGGCTGTAGCAGAGATAAAACCAACGTAAGTACCACCAGTGCCGTCCGGATCTAAAATATTCAATATGGTTTGATTTCTGCAACATCGCTGATAAACCAGAGTGTATCCTCCTTCCAGGAAGGGGAGGTTAATCGTATCCAGATAAGTGGTAGTGTGTACACAAACATCCGGCGGTATAACATAGCATGGGTTTTCCAGAACAGGTGAGAGAGTATCATCATTTCGCACATGCATCCTCAACATACCGTTTTCACCAACCTCCTGAACACGCTCATTGTCCTGATTAAAAAAACCGATAAACGCAGGTTGATCGAAATAAGGCACCCCATAGAAACAATCCCTGTAGAGGGTCATTGAAATCTCGTAGTTATTGTCACCCAGGCACCTATAAGTGATCTCTCCCCCTACAATATGGGATGCCTGCAGGGGTAAAGCAAACAATACAACCATTGCAATTAAGCCGGGTCCCTTTAAAATATCTTTGATCATCAACAGCTTGTTGCACATTTTCACTTAGCCCTGTATGTTAGTGTCCATTATCATAGAGTTCAAAATTAAGGAAAAGAAAGATCTTGCCCAATATTTTAAATAACATTCTGCAACATTTAAGGCAATGGGACAAATACGATCACAACTTTTCCATAACTTAGACCTCAAGAAACTGAGAAAAGTTGCCTTCTGCCAAATGCAGCTAAGATAAATTTTGGATTTGGCTCCTTTCCTGATCAATTTTTGAGACAAAACCGCAGAAATCAAGATAATGCCCGCTCCAAAAATTGGCTTAAAGGAATTATTTTTCTAAAAACTTTGTAGAAACACTTGAAAGTATTACCTTTGCAGTCCGCTTTGCAAAAAGCAGGTATACATCGCGGGGTGGAGCAGTTGGTAGCTCGTCGGGCTCATAACCCGAAGGTCGCAGGTTCAAGTCCTGTCCCCGCTACAACTGAAAAAGGGCAAATAATTGATAATCAATAATTTGCCCTTTTTTTATTCATGACCACCAGAAGAAAATTTTTGTCTTTCAACTCCCTTGATAAATGCTTACTCCTGACAACTGTTCAAGTTCATTATTTCTCCTTTAAAAATATTGTGTAACTTTTATCACAGAGCTGAAATTTAGTTTGCTATAATTTTGCATTCATAAGAGCAAAAGTTATTAGATTTGAATACCAGCAAAAGTCCGGGGCTATTATTGATCGCTATGATCACCTTTGTCGCTATGATAGTGGCACCCTTTATACCCGGGTTTGGCACTGCATTGGTTGCCTTAGCCGGTGGCATGTTGGTAAGGCAGTTATTGGTCCAATTCGACAGCTATCACTCTGGGGTAAGTTGGACAGAAAAATACGTTTTGGAAACAGCCATTGTACTTATTGGCTTTGGACTCAACCTGAGCCAGGTACAGCAATTGGGCAGCACTTCCATCATTTTAGTTATTTCAAGTTTTATCGTGTTGCTGGTCACCACTTTACTACTTCAGAAACTGTTCCGGGAAACAGGTAAATTGTTCTGGTTGCTTGGTGCAGGCAGCGCAATTTGTGGATCGGCTGCTATCGGTGCCACTGCACCAATTGTAAGAGCAAAACAGGAAGAAACCGGAATCTCATTGGCGGTCATCAATGTACTCGGTCTCCTGGGAATGGTGAGTTTGCCCCTAATTGCAAGAGTTCTCAACTGGGGCGATGTTGAAATGAGCCTGTTGCTTGGGGGAATTCTGCAGTCTATGGGTCATGTTGTTGGGGTCGCTTACTCATTGGACGATCAGATCGGTCAAATGGCAATAATCATTAAAATGGCCAGGATTGCCTTCCTGATTCCATTTCTGTTAATAGTTTACTTTATCTTCAAGAAAAACAAGAGTAAGCTAAACGCCCGATTTCCAATATTTATAATTTTCTTTGCAATAACCGCCATTCTTTCTCAAACCTCACTCATACCCGATCAGGCCCTTTCAGGACTTGCAACAGCCGGGGAGTTGCTATTGACCATGGCTATGGTAGCCATTGGACTTAAAATTAATCTCAGGGAGATATTCAGCATCAGCGGAAAGGCACTATTGTCAGGTAGTATGATTTTTCTGGTTCAAATCGTATTTTTCAGCCTGGGAATTATGCTTTTCATGAATCAGGGGCAATAAGTAATGACCAGATTTTAAGAAAAAGGAAGATTAAGCAGCAAAAATGAGTCAATACTTCATCAATTTGGATTGAAAAACAGCTTCACCAAGGTAAATTCTTAGAAAGAAACTCCCTGCAGGCAAGCCCTTCAAGGAAACAGAACGACAACTATAGCCGGCGGAAACTACCCTGCCATTCAGATCAATTATTTCAAACTTGAATTTTCCGTCAAAATCTGGTATTTCGACATTCACATAGTCACCGGAGGGGTTGGGGAAGAAAGTCAAGCCTGGATCGCCTTTATCATCCAATAATGTGGTGACTGGAAGAACCCGATTCATTCTCTCCCAAATATCATTTATCAAAAAAAAGGGGACAAGGACATTGTCTGGATTGTCACCCATTCGAACAATCACCATATTTTTTGAAGGTATTACCATTAAAATTTGCCCATCGCGGCCAATTGCTGAATACATATCATCAGGTGCCTCAGGAGCATAATTTCCCTGAAAAACATTAGTGGATTGGGGGACCATGAAACTTTCCTTTCCATTGAGCCACCAAAGGTAACCATAAGACAAGTTGTACGTTTGCGAGGAACTGATCATCTCCTGAAAATAGTCTGGATCTCCAAGGACGTCAGTTCCGTCCCATATACCTTTAGCTAGACAAAGCAAACCAAATCTCGCGAAAGACCTGGCGTTACTGAACACTACCCTATTGAAACCAATATTCAAATATAGACCCGTAATTCCCGTCCTCATGCTTAGCCTGGAAAACAATAATCCATTAATTCCCTGGCCTGTTGCCTCTTCCAAAACATAGGAAAGCATAGTGTAGGGAGCATTGTAATAGTACCAAAAGGAACCAGGATCATCCAGGAATTGAAAACAGCTATCAAGGGTGCAATTAGGATCAGGTACATTGTAGTCCAAGCCTGAAGTCATTGTCAAAAGGTTTTTCACGGAGATAAGTACTTCCTTTTCTTCATCCAATGAAGTCCAGCCTACCCCTAAATAATCTGAAACCGGATGGTCTACAATTAAATGATCCTCCGCTTGAGCGACCCCTGTGAGAAAAGCTGTCAGACTCTTACCAGCTGAAGCCCAGTACCAAAAGCTATCCAGCGTAAAGGTCCCAAAATACTCTTCAATCGCGATTTTTCCATCTACCAATACCAGGAATGCTTTGGTGTTCCCTTCTTCCAAAAATGAATTTAGTTCATCGATAGCCTCCAAATTCCAATTTAGATCTACTATGTCCACAGTCTCCCACTCGTCACCGGGAAATGGAGGAAAGTACAAGGTTTGTGCAATTGAAAGTGAGGCAATGAACAAGTTAAAGACCAGAAAGGCAAGAAGTTTCATAGGTAGTTTTTTAGGCATGTACTTTCTATTCACACTAGTCTATTTAGGCGAGATCACATTTTGATTTTCGAAAAAGCAATCCTTTGTAAAATCCTACAACTTCCAATTTTTCAAGAATCATGGCAACTATAATAAAACTCACCAGGTGGACAAAATGGTGAGCAGACTTATCATTTTAACTTTCTCAATAAAATACGACAACGGAATAAAAAGGTTTAACCCAATGTATAATTTATTTAAATCTCAGTACTTTGACCGGATCAATGCGCGAAATTATGGTAGAAGGGATCAACAACACCAGCATGATAACTGCAATGAAAACAGCGTTTAGGATTAATATTTTTACCCAGTCAAAATAGACAGGAGCATGAGATAGATAATAATCTTCTTCACTCAGAGTAATTAATCCAAATTCAGCCTGAAGCCAGCACAGCCCAAGACCTGTTAAATTTCCAATAATCAAACCTTTCAGCAACAACTGTAGGCCGTAGTAAAGAAATATTTGCCTGATGGTTCTGTTAGTGGCTCCAATTGATTTGAGGACTCCAATCATAGCGGACCGATCGAGGATCAGAATCAACAAGCTTGTGGTCATGGTAATGATTCCAACAATCAACATAAGGATAACAATGACTCTTTCATTGATATTCTGTAATTCCAGCCACTCAAAGATTGCAGGAAACCGACGATTGATTGGCTCAGAAGTAAGCTCGGGTGATAACAGATCGAGATAAATGTACTCGTGAAAATAGTTGATATCTCTAATATCTTCTAAAAAAACTTCAAATCCACTGACCTGGTCAGATTCCCACCTCAGTATATCTTGAATAAGGCGTTGCTCTACAATTGCAAATCTGCGGTCGTACTCTTCCAAACCCGTTCGGTAGAGGCCCTTTACCTCCATTCTTCTTCTCCGCTGCTGATTTTCAATAATAAAATTAATAATCAACGGATCTCCTATTTGTAAATCCAATCTGTTGGCAGTCTGCTCTGAGAGAATTATACCTCTGGAGGGAACGGTATCGAAGGTATTAATGATCTCACCCTCTCTGAGATACTCAAGCATATAAGACCAGTCAAAATCATTCCCCACTCCTTTCAGAATAATTCCTTCAAAGTCATCAGCCGTAGAGAGAATAGCGGGCTGGTTGAGGAAAGAGTGAATACTTTTCACCCCTCCCCTACTGTTTCTCAAGCGATCCTGAGCAAGCAAAATATTGGTAAAAGGCAGATAAAGCGGCTCGTAGTAACTCAAGCCCTTAAGAGTATCCAAATGAAGTATAAATTCCTGATCCCTGCTAACTGGAAGGTTCTCAATTGACCTCCAGGACCCCGTATGGGTGATATGAATATGGCCCCAAAAACCAAAGACCTTGTCTCTGATCTCATTTTTGAATCCGGTAACGAGACAACTTGCAATGATCACAATGGCCAGACATAAAGAAAGGCTGGCAATGCCAATATTGAGTATGGTGCCAGTGAACCCGGATTTGCTGCCGGCAATTTTTCGACTGATAAACCAGGCGTTCTTCATAAATGTCTGACTAAAATTTTATCCGGATATTTCCTCAAATTTTCCACCTTTCCGGCTATTACTTATGCCCTATCCAAATCGGCTGCTCAATCCAAGCCCACCTCTCTATAAACTCTAACATCAATGCAGCGGATTCATTCAGCAATAACCATAAACTTCTTCTTTTTCCCGGACTCGATCAAAATATATCTTTCTGAGAGGAGGTCATGTCGATCGATTTCGTGTTCAGGGTCCTCAATTTTTCGCTTATTGACAGAGAGTGCTTTACCGGAAATAGCCCTTCTAACCTCACTTCTGGAACCAAAAAAGCTAAGGTGATCGGCCAGTAATTCAGCTATGCCCGGTGTCTCACCCAAAACACTGATAGAAATTTTCTTGGAAGGTATTTCCATCGCAACCATTTCCAAAACATCACCACTTAGTCCCTCTAACCTTTCCATCGTAAATTTTTTGTCGAACAAAAGTGAAGACACACTCTGCACAGCTTCAGTGGCAGATTGCGAATGAATTCGCGTGGTCAACTCCTCTGCCAACTCTTTTTTTACAGTTCTTGGATCTTCAGCCAATGCGGCTTCTAACTCTTCTATCTCTGAATGGCTTCTTAGTGAAAAAATCCGCAAAAAGCGCGACATATCCTTATCATCGGCATTGAGCCAAAACTGAAAAAACTGGTAAGGAGAAGTGAGTTTTGGATCTAACCAAATATTCCCGGTCTCCGACTTGCCAAACTTGGTTCCATCCGACTTTGTAAGCAATGGAGAGGTAACCGCATAGGCTTTCCCTCCAACAATATTTCTCCTGATAAATTCTACGCCGCTCGTAATATTTCCCCATTGATCGGAACCACCCATTTGCAGCCTGCAATCAAAGAGTTTATAGAGCATAAAGAAATCATAGGATTGCAGTAATTGATAACTGAATTCCGTAAACGACAGCCCGGTGTCAAGTCGATTTTTTACTGAATCCTTGGCCATCATATAATTAACAGTCAGGGACTTTCCTACATCTCTCAAAAAATCCAGAACATTCATCTCCTTGTAGAAATCGTAATTATTGACAAGTAGGGGGCCATCTTTTTCATTGAAATGTCCCAAAAGTTTTTCGAACTGGGCGGCCTGGTGTTCGAGATTTTTGTTGATCTCTTCAGTGGACTTCAATTCTCTCTCACTATCTTTAAAAGAGGGATCACCGATCATGCCCGTAGCACCTCCCATGAGAACAATGGGCTGATGGCCGGCATTTCTAAAATGCGTCAGTAGCATAATCTGTACGTAATTCCCTATAGTAAGAGAGGGAGCAGTAGGGTCAAAACCAATGTAAGCCCTGGCACTTCCTTTTTTAAGAAAATCCTCGACCCCCGGAGTCTTATCGTGTAGAATCTTCCGCCACTCCAATTCCTTTAAAAAATCCATCTAATAAATTTTCCGCAAAGCTAATAAATAACAGAAATATAAGAGAGTTCAACCTGGGGGTTGAGTGGATTAAGGATAAATCAAACCCATTTATGGGATATTTTTCTGATTGATCACCATCTCCCCAAAAAAATTCAATCGCTAAGACTATTTTCCTCTGTAATTCAAATCTTTCCCGCCATTTTCGAAAATCTCAAAAGCCACAGATCTCAATCCCCTTTTCAAAACTCCCTCCTGTTCTTCCTCAAGTATCATTTCCCTGGCCACAGAGGATGAGAGTACTTCATCGAGCTTGAGAATTTCACCATAGGGAACATTGGCTGATATCAGACGGGGAAACAATTCTTTGGAGGAAAAATCTCTAAACCTTTGATCACAAGCTGACACCAATTCAACCCGATTTTTTACTCTTTCAAGATTGTTCATTCCTCTGAGTTCTTCAGACAACTCAAGTAGATCGCAAAGGTCCGCCCATTGCTTTTCGGTACCTACAGCAAGCACAAAATTTCTGCCATCAAGAGTGGTAAAAGAATCTCCATAAGGGGCGATATTAGGGTGGCGGGTACCCATTCGACCCGGGAGATGATTCGCCATCAACCAATTTGTGGCTTGATTGGCGAGAGATGCCAATCCTGCTTTTAACAATGAAACCTTTACACAGCAGCCTTTCCCGGAAGTTCCCCTCCGTATGAGTGCCATCAATATTCCTTGCTTCAATTGATGCGCTGCAAGTAAGTCAATAAGTGCAACGGGCATTTTTGAAAAGGATTCGCCCTCATTTCCTGTCATGGAGATATATCCAGTCTCGGCCTGGAGAACCACATCAAATGCCGGTCTCAAATCACCTCTTCCCAAGCCTTCAACAGAAGCATAAATCAATTTTGGGTTAATCCTACTCAGACTGCTGTAGTCCATACCAATTCGCTCAGCCGACCCTGGCTTAAAGTTTACTATAACAATATCAGCACTTTGAATCTCATCAAGAATCCACCTTTGGTCGATATCCTCCTTGAGGTTGGCAAATACAACCTTCTTAAAGAAATTGACCGATGAATAGTAGGCAGAAAGGGGGTCGGTTGGGCTTTCTCCAGGAACTTTCCACTTCCTGGTCATATCACCTCCTGTTGCTTTGTTTTCCACCTTGATCACATCTGCCCCCAATTCGGCAAAGAACATTCCGACTGAGGGGCCTGCAAGTACACCGGCCAATTCTACTACTTTTAGCCCTTTGAATATTTGATCTTGCATATTGTTTTATACAAAGATAAGACGGAGTAGCGGTGTTTTTGATTTCTAAAGTCCCTTATGAAATAATAGCTAAAAACCTGCTGTTTACACTAGAACAAAATCCTTGAAGGCCGGGAAAAATTAGGAGGCGAAAGGGAACGATCTGTTACCTTCTCTTGCAGTATTTCCAATTATAAAAATTTAAGGAGGTCAAACCCACTGAATTGTATCATTCACCATAATTTTTGGATATACAGTCCCCAGAAAAAACTTCCTCTACATCAACTTAATAATATGGTAACAATGTCGGGCCCGCAAAGAAGAGTGATCTCACTAATTTTGTAATTTTCACAATCAACAGAAGATGTTTTTCATTAACCAGTTTTGCTTAGACTCTTCCCCTAAAGTGATGTTTATTCTCTTAGGACTTTCCCTCTTATTGTTGCTTTCAGCTTGTTCTGAAACAGAACGACAAAACGAAAACCCTGATAGTCTGGATGTTATCAAACTTGAACAGTTTTGTCTTGAGAATCCACCCTTAATTGGTGAATTCATGGATCTAAAAATATATGAGGGCGGAGTTTCAGGCATGTTTTACATTCCAGGTACTGAATACGAGTTTTGGTTGGTAAATGATCGCGGGCCAAATATCGTAATGAATGATCACCCACTTGCAGAAGGGCAAAATATTAAGCTATTTCCCTTTCCTCATTACGCTCCAAAAGTCATGCGGGCCCAATTAAAAGACGGACGGTTTGAAATCACACAAATACTTGAAATAAAAGGCCCGCAAGGAGAATTAGCAAGTGGACTGCCCGTTCCCGGCCTGGATGGTGAGGCGGCTGAAATCGCATGGAGCGACATGGATGGAACATTAGCTGGCACACATGAGTTCGGTATCGATGCAGAAGCCATAGCCATGGACGCTGAAGGAAATTTGTGGATAGCTGAAGAGTACAGAACTTCCATTTGGAAGCTAGACCCTGCGGCAGCTGAGATACTACAGGTTTTCACCCCCCTGGCTGAACATCCATCCGGAACACTCATCGATGAGGTATACTCAAAAAGACGGCCGAATCGCGGCTTTGAAAGTCTTGCGATCAGTCCGGATGGCTTGATTTATGTCGTTCCTCAGTCACCTCTTTGGAATCCGGACAGAAGCGTAATGGAAAAAAGCAGAATTATGAGGATATTGCAACTCAATCCCACCACCAATAAAACAACTACCTTCCTCTTTGAAATGGAAGAAGCTTTTGGTGACATCCGACAAAGGGACTGGAAAATTGCCGACATGGTTGCGATTAATAACCATCAGTTCCTGATCATAGAACATGCCACAAATGGCAATGACCAATCCCTTCAGATTAACTTAATCGATATTGCTGAAGCCAGTCCACTATTGGAGGAATGGGATGGGGAGCGAACTTACGAACAATTTATCACGGCTAAAGCCCTCAAGAAAGTAGGTATTCAACCGGCAACCAAACGGCATTTGATTGATCTAACTAAAACTTCCTATCCATCCACCCAGGTTAAACCAGAAGGACTGACCATCGTCAACAGCAAAACCCTGGCGCTAATCAATGATAACGACTACTCAGTTGATGTAGATCCTAACAGCTGGAAACTAATCGATACTGAAGTGCCGACTTGTATATACTTAATCCATTTAGCAGAGGAGCTAAAATAAGTATTTACACCAGATAAAGGTTAAGCGGTCTTAAAAGTTCAAAGTTAAAGGACTCGCTCCAAGCTGCTTTTAAGCCATTCTTACTGCAATGTAAACCGAATCGGCAAATTGAAGCGAACCCTAACTGCCTCACCTTCATGCATACCCGGAGTCCATTGCTGCGGCATTTTATTCATGAGTTGTACAACTCTTAGGGCTTCTTGGCCACAGCCCCCACCAATATCCCTCATTATTTTGGGTTCTTGAATTAAACCATTGACATCTACCACAAATGAAACCACTGTAGTGCCCTGGATACCATTCTCTCGTGCAATGGCCGGATATTTGATATTTTGGTAAATGAATTCCAGCATCTTCTGATCCGCGCAGGCCTTTTTTTCGGCTTGAGATCCTGAGATATCTTCACAACCGGGAAATCGCGGCATCTGTTCGGCTACCTCCAATACACCATCCATACTCGATTCCGTATCTTGCAAGACCTCCGTCACTGCCTGGTCATTTTCAACCTCAGACTGTTCTGATTGACAACTCATAAAGCCTAAGCCTCCAATCAGGATGAATGAGAGAGCAATGGTCAAGGCAGGGAGTTTCCATTGTATTTTTTTGGTTGTAATCATCATAATTCTCGTTTTTATAGTTTTGGAAATAAATGGCGATACTGAATTCAGCCTTTCAAGGTGACTTTCGCGGGAATTGAGCATTGAAACAATAAGACTTAGGTAATCTCTGGGGCCATAACGCCTTACTACCGCCTCGTCTGCCTGAAACTCGTGTACTTCCTGTAGGGCTGATCGAATCCCACCAATAAGGGGAATGAACCAAAGTACTAGAGACCACCCCATCAACCAGAAGTTATCAACCCAATGTAACTTTTTCACATGGGTGAGTTCGTGCATAAGAATTAGACCGTAGTCATCGGAATTGGGATCAGTTTTAATGGGTAGATATATGCGGTTGAGGAAGGTAAAAGGCAGCTGGGTTTCGCAACTGTAAACCTTAACACCATGGACTTGATCTATTTGCTTTGCTCCAGATAAAAAAGATTTAAGCCGCAATATATTCCCTGTCCATTTCCAGCTAAAATATGAAAATCCGAGCAGGTAAATGATAATTGCCAAGGCCATGAACCCGGAAATCCCACCTGAAACTGCAGTTTCAGGAGCGGTAATGTCCATCGGTCCCACCAACACAGTATTAAGTGTTACCACTATATCCTCACCGGGGGAATATGGGACAGTAAGCATGGTGGCAACATATGGAAGTAAGAGCGAGAATGGAATAAGAAAGAAAAGCCACCACCTGCTGATTGAAAAACACCTTAGCGGCTTTAATCCCCTGTGATACAATAGCAATCCGATTATCATCAGGAGTAAAACCTGAAATAAATAAAGTAGTAAACTCATTCTTCCATGTTTTTTATCATATCCAATAGATCTTGCAAATCATCTTCACTGATTTTATCTTCCTTCACGAGGAAGGACAACAATTCTTTGGTGCTTCCCCGAAAATAATCGGCCTCAAAATCTTCAAGATAATGCAATAGGTAATAGTCCCGATCAATCACAGGAAAATAAAGATGTGTTCTTCCGTAAGCCTTGTGATTGACAAAACCCTTTTTTTCAAGTATCCGAACAACAGATGATACAGTACTGTGTGGAGTATCGGGATCTCCCAGACGATTGATAATATCCCTAACAGTACACTCCCCCATCTCCCATATGTGTTGCATGATTTCCTCCTCAGTATCCGTAAGCTTACGATTCATAACTATATCTTTAGTTTTATGACGTAAATTTACGCTATTTAACGGAATCAAAAGAAGTATTTTTTAGATTATATTTTTTTATGTTATATATTTCATTCAAATCCTATTATTTAACCTTTAATTTTTGAAATAATAATTTGAAATGAGTGGCGGGCTGTTTCTGAAGAAGTATTCGGAATGGATGGGCAACTAAATGGATAACTTAATGTAAAGGCCTTAATACATTTGGCAATTGATTGGGTAGAACAGCACTCGAATCAAAAACTTCCCCGCCCTGCCAGAAGTTCTCGTTGGACCTTTTTTGACAATCCGGCAAATACGCAGTCATGGGAAGTATTAACCATTTGGAAAAAGATGCGGTTTTCTAGGCCTCGATTAGGGTAAACCGTATTCCAGTGTTTTTTATTCATATGGTATCCTGGCATTACTATTTCAGGAAAGCTTTCCCTCCATTCCTGCACCAAAGCGGGTTCAGCTTTCAAATTGACCGAAAACTCATCCGAATGAAGGTTAGTGAGAGCAAAAATCTTTCCTCCTATCCTGAAAACCAATACACTATCATCGAAGGGCATGTCTTCTGTAACCCCTGTTTTATTCAAGCAATAGTCGCGAAACACTTTGATATCCATTATAAAGCGATTGGTAATTTCTCAAACAAATATATGGATATTTCTACAACACCAGAGTAACCACAAGAATAGAAAATCAGTTGGTCTTCTGAACCCAAAAAATAATTGTAAGTTCTATCAAAGGTTTATCATAAGATGATTGCTATAAGATCAGTTTTTTTTAAAGTATTAAATATTTAATTAAATCATTTTATCCATTTGTTTATCAATGACTTGTACTCAAATTCCACTTCTCATCAATCAAATCCATTGGTATTAATTGATATCTCGCGTTCTCCTTTCCTTTTGTCTTGATGCTTCAACGGGCTCAGCACAAGTGCTTCGACATGCTGTCTCAAAAGGCATCCTGTATCAGGTACATTAAGAATTCCGAAACTTGAGGTTCTTAGAAGGACAAAAGCAAAAAAACTGAGGAAAATCAGGTCAATTGAAACAATCCGCCAAAAATTGGTGAAAATAATACACTCCCTTTTCGTGTTTTGGGGAATATCTGCCTCCCGGATAAAATCTTGAACCAATGGAATCCTGGACCTTCTGCACTACTGCCTGGTCTTCAAACTCAACTTGTTCGAGTGCTGCTCCTGCTGAACCTGATTTAACCAGACCGGGCAGCAAGTAAGTACTATACCGGATTACTGTACTCTTTACGGAGACTGGAAGCACTTCGTTTACAGATAGGCCCCATGGGTAAAAGTTGAGCATTAGGCCGGGAAAAAGGAAAAAATAGTAAGCTCCAACCCTTTTTCCAAAATCTCTATGCCCCTCCGGCAAATCAAAACAACCGGTGTTCTTATCAGCTATACCGGTCTGGAGAATAACTCTGTCGGCAGTTTCAACCGGGTATTCTGAAATATCTAAAGCCTCATTGAGTCCCGGGTGTACAAAAGGAATGTGAAACCCCTCCAAATAATTCTCACAGTATAGCGCCCAATTTACTGGAATGGTATATTCGGTCACCGGGGCTTCTTTTTGAGCCATTATCTCTTCAAGAGGGAAGAAATCCATGATCTCAAAAAGGAGTCGCAGTTTTGGAGTAAACTCGGGTCCCGCTAATTTTCCGAACAACAAACCCTTCCAATTTAAAATGCGGTGATTTATCAAATGATCGCATTCCCTTGGAAAGTCTTTGGCCGACTCAAAACCAGGCATAAATTGAAAACTGCCCTCTAAATCCCACCTTCTTCCATGGTAGGGACAAATCAAACGCCTCAATTGAGAAGGTTCACTAACAATTCTCGCAGCCCGGTGTGTGCACACATTACTCATCAGTGTAAACTCCTTTAGTTTATTGCGCACTAACACCAATGGTTCATTTAAGCTACCCGGCAAGGCGGTAAGGGGAAAAACATTTTTTTCTTCAGAAAAGTCGGAAATATGCCCCAACCAAAAATAATTGGGCATGAATACTTTTTCATGGAGGGATTGATAAAAATCATCGTCGCAGTACATAGCTCCCGGTGGAGTTTCTGCACATTCTATGGGTTTACTCAAGCCAGAGAAGTATTGGTGCATATTTTCAAACGAATTTTGAAGCAAGCGCAAACTAAAGGAATTTCTCCAAACCTCTATCTCGTAAATGGAAAAATTTTCCTGAGAACTGAAACTCAAAGGCTCCTTAATAGCTTTCAAAGTGGATAGAACCAAGGGCTACTAATCGCCGGAACCCGAGCTAATTTTTTGAAGTTCAAGATCTATAAAATACAGTGATTGTGGACTATCTCCTATAAGATTAATCTTATCGAGAATACTTCGGGCCAGTGCTTCTTCCTCTCTTTGCTCCTCAACATACCACTGCAGGAAATTTAGTGTGGTGTAATCTTTTTCCTTGTAGGACAGATCTACCAGCTCATGTATAGCTGAGGTAACTTCCTGTTCATGCTTGTACAAAGTCTCAAATACTGCAGTAACCGTTTCAAATTCCTCCGGGGGTTGTTTTATTTCTGGAGCGATGGCCTTTCCGTCAACTTCACTGATGTAGTGAAAAATTTTCAACATATGCACCCTTTCTTCATCAGATTGCTTTAGAAGAAATTCCTTGCAGCCTTCGAGTCCCTTTCTGTCGCACCATGCTGCCATGGCGAGGTAGAGATAGGAAGCATAGGCTTCAAGCGATATTTGCTTATTCAGTGCGTTCTCCATTTGTTTTGAAATCATCATACCAATATTTATTTTGAATATTTTAAAATAATTTGATCGCATGCTTTAGAGAGCATGTCAAAAACATCATCAAAGCGGTTGTCCCAGTATGGGTCTGGGACATTTAAATCTGGCCTTCCTGGTATTTCACCCAGTATCAATTTCACTTTGTTGGCCTCATTTTGATTTCGTGCCATATCAACAATGTTTTGTAAATTGCTTTTATCCATGGCGTAGATCAAATCGAACCTATTGAAATCCTCCCTGGTGAACTGACGCGCTCTCTGAGAGGTGATATCCAAATCATTTTTTATAGCTGTTTTAACGGATCTGGGATCGGGTTTTTCTCCGACATGCCAAGAGGAGGTGCCGGCAGAATCCACCTCCCACTTCAAATTTCGGGAACGAATTTTATCTTCCAGAATTCCTTGAGCCAGAGGCGACCTGCAAATATTCCCAAGACAAACCATCAATATCTTCATACCTCAAAAATGCTTTAAACTTTGTACTTTCCCTTAATCCAGTTCACAAAATCGGAAAGGAACGTATACGGAAAATTCCCTTTCCCTATGATTATACCAAACATACAGTAAATTTGCCTGTAAGTTTAAAGGAATTGAGGATTTTAAATACTCGAAATGAAAATAGTTATTGCAGGAGCAGGAGAAATAGGGTTCCATTTGGCACAGTTGCTTTCATATGAACAACAGGACATCACTTTGATCGACCTGGATCAGGAGGTGCTGGAGTACGCAAGTACTCATCTAGATGTGAGGATTATTCAGGGAGACTCCTCTGTAAAATCCACATTAGATAAAGCCGGGGTAAGCAAATCCGATCTTTTGCTAGCCATGACTACCTCCGAAAAAACCAATTTGCTCACTACAATGATAGCCAAAAAAATGGGTGCTAAGCAAACTGTAGCTCGAGTGCACAACAAAGAATACCTGGAACCGGCAACTCTAGAAAACTTCAATGAACTTGGAATTGACGCCATCATTTCCCCAAATCAGTTAGCCGCCAAAGAAATTAAACGTCTGCTGAATCGGTCTGCAGTAACCGACTTTTTTGACTTTGAAGATGGTTTGGTAAGTCTGATAGGCATGAGTATAGAAAGTGGGTCATCCATTGCAAACCACACCATTGATGAGGTGGAGAGAGGAAGTCCGCATATACACTTCAGACCAATAGCTGTGCTTAGAAAAAACGAAGCCCTGATGCCGGAACCTGATCTTGTAATGCGAAGAGGGGACCACATCTTTTTTGTTGTCCGAAAATCTGAAATCAATGAAATACTTGAAATAGTAGGCAAGGGAGAAAAAAATATAAGAACAGTAATGATCAATGGCGGTTCCGATCTGGGTTACGATACTGCTACCATGCTTCAAAGGGATTATTCTGTCACATTAATTGACAGTGATGAAGACCGCTGTAAGTGGCTGGCAAAAAATCTCAAGGATGTCCTTGTGGTGCGCTGCAGCGAGAGAAAGTTGGACCAGCTAAAGGAAGAGGGACTCGAGGAGATGGATGCCTTTATTTCCGTTACAGATGATACTCAGGTCAACATATTGACCAGTCTATTGGCCAAAAATCTGGGAGTTCACAAGACCATCGCACTTGTTGACAGTATGGATTACACCAGAATCTCTCAGGACATAGGGATTGACACCATAATCAACAAGAAGTTGATTGCTGCAAACAACATTTTTCGTTACGTGAGAAAGGGAAAAATCATTGCCATAACAGGTCTACATGGTCTGGATGGTGAAATTATTGAGTTTGCTGTATACAAGGAAAACAATCTCACAAAAAAGCCACTTGGAAAACTAAGTTTACCAAAAACCTCAGTCATTGGAACTATAATTAGGGGAAATGAGGTAATTTTTCCAGCTGAGGATGTTTATCTGAAGAAGGATGACAAAGTCATCATATTTGCAATGCCTGACTCTATAAAAAAATTGGAAAAACTGTTTAAGTGATCAATTTTGAACACATATCGAATTTCAGTGGTGTAACATTGATAATCATGGGTTCGCTCATGTTTACGGGGGTTCCTGTAAGTATATTGATGGAGAGCGGTGATCACTGGGCGCTGATCAGTTCTTCCATTCTGACAATTGTCATTGGCTCCGGCCTTTGGTTTTACAAATTCAGCACTAGTGGTACCCTTACAAGAAGGGAGGCATACTTCAGTGTTTTTTTTACCTGGCTTGCTATGTCATTCGCTTCTATGCTGCCCTATTTGTTCACGGGCAGTCTGGACACCTTTGCTGATGTAGTCTTTGAGGCCGTTTCGGGCATCACCACTACCGGTGCGACTGTAATGAAGGATATTGAATCTATGCCGGCAGGTCTCCTCTACTGGAGGAGCATGACCCAGTGGATTGGTGGAATGGGAATTATATTGCTTGGGCTCGCTATATTTCCGATGTTGGGAATGGGCGGAGCAGAATTATTTGTAGCAGAGAACTCAGGAAATCTGGCAGATAGAATTCACCCCAGAGTAAGGGAAATTGCCAAATGGCTTTGGATCATCTACCTTTCAATGACTGGGACCCTTTTTGGATTACTTATGGTTGGGGGCATGGGCTGGTTTGATGCGGTTAATCACGCTTACACCACTATGGCGACCGGTGGATTTAGCACAAAGAATGCATCTGTTGGGCATTGGGACTTGCCCTCCATACAATACCCTATCATAGCGTTCATGATTCTATCAGGAGTGAACTATTCCGTCCTATATTTAGCTTTTTCAGGTAAACTCAAGCGATTTTGGAAAGATGAAGAAGTTAAATGGTATGCATTCATCTTGTTGATAGTTACCCTTTTGGTATTTTTCCTCATACTTCCAGATTATCTTGGAGAAGCGGGGATCGAAAAAGCATTTAGGGATGCATTTTTTCAGGTATCATCCATATTGACCACAACCGGATATGCCACCGCCGACTACACCCTTTGGGGTCCGGCGCTATCCATGATATTTTTTATTTTGTTCTTTTCCGGAGCCTGTTCAGGTTCGACCAGTGGCAGTATCAAGCTTACCCGACATATTCTGTTCCTAAAAAACTCCATGCTTGAATTCAAGAGAATTGTACACCCAAGAGCCATTATTCCGGTAAAACTGAACAATAGGGTCGTAAAGGGAAAAACAATGACCAACATTATTATTTTCCTGGTGCTGCACATATTTTTGACCGTGGCAGGTATATTTTTTGTTTCCCTTTTTGGGGTTGATTTCGAGACCAATCTAGGCATCGTAGCCTCTGCTCTGAACAATATCGGACCAGCTCTGGGGTCCGCTGGGCCAGCCGACAATTACAGTCATTTTCCGGCTACAGTCAAACTGTTTTTGGCATTTTACATGCTGCTGGGCAGATTGGAATTATTTACTGTGTTGGTTATTTTTACTCCCTATTTTTGGAGGAGAAACTAAAAATTTTCCGTTGTTACTATCAAAGAACCTCCAGTAACCACCTACGAATTAAATTTCTGAGGCCAATTGGTGAATAAATCGCTCATAGTACCTTCGCAGTACCTCTTTTATGCTCTTATAAATCTTTGGGTTTTCGGCCAGTAATTTGCCAGGTTCAATCCATTCGGCTTTAAGGATATTCTCCTCCTTTTGCGGTTTGGTTTTTTGTTTGCCATCTGAGGTCATGTAGAACCACCAGTTGATTTTTAAAATCCTCTTACCATTTTCTTTGTAGGTATGTCTGGTTTTACAGATTTTTGAATGAAGAATAAGGTCAGAAACTCCAGTCTCCTCAGCTACCTCTCGAAGTGCTGCAGAAGCTTTAGACTCCCCTTTATCCAATTTCCCCTTTGGAAGGTCCCATTTTCCCTTTCTGAAAATAAACAACACCTTACCTTCAGGATTGACCACTACCCCCCCTGCTGCATGTATGGAGGAATAAAGGCTTTTAAAATCATTTTTTAGTTGCTCGTACTCATCTGTATGGATGACAAGCCCGTCATATCGACTCGACTTCTCAAGCATGTCAATATACTGCAACAGATGCTTCTTCTTCCCGGTATATCTCACCACCAGAACCCTTTCTTTGGCATAGAATTCGTAAGCTCCTATAAGGGAGGTTCTCAATAGGATCAATGGCGTTTCGTTTATATATATTTTGTACATTTGGGCTCTTTTGTAAAACTATAGATTGAATGAGTAATATCGCTCGCAAAGTTGCACAATATTTGCTAAAAGCCAATGCAGTTAAGCTAAAACCTAACGAACCTTTTACATGGGCATCAGGTATCAGAGCTCCTATTTACTGCGACAATCGAAAAATTTTGTCCTTTCCACAATTCAGGAATGAGATAAAGCACCATTTGTCCCAATTAGCCGAAAATTTAGGCGAGGCCGATGTAATCGCGGGTGTGGCTACGGCTGGCATTCCCCATGGAATATTGCTTGCTGATCTTCGTGATCTTCCATTTATTTATGTGCGGAGCAAACCAAAAGGTCATGGTTTGCAATCAAAAGTCGAAGGATTCTATGAAAAAGGTCAGAGGGTAATCGTAGTTGAGGACCTTATCAGTACCGGAAAAAGCAGTCTGGAAGCAGTGGAATCCTTGAGGTCCGAAGGTTTGGAGGTACTGGGTGTTATTGCACTCTTTTCCTACCAATTGAAAAAGTCGGAGGAGAACTTTAAGGGCGCAGCTTGCAAACTATTTACCCTATCGGAATATGGCACATTGATTGATGTAGCATTGGAACAAAATTACATTAACCAACAAGAATTGGACCTCTTGAAGAAATGGAGAGATGATCCTGTCAACTGGTTGGAAAAATCCTAAATAGAAAGTATGCAAATTTTCACCGAAAGCAGTAGAAAGTTTCTCTTTGAGTATTTGAACAATGCGGCGCCAACCGGAGCCGAAAAATCAGGACAGCAGTTGTGGTCTACTTATCTCAAACCCTTTGTGGATGAACTTCACTTAGATATTTATGGCACTTGCTATGGCGTCATCAATCCAGATGCTCAATACAAGGTAGTAATGGAAAGTCATGCAGACGAAATATCCTGGTTTGTCAATTATATTTCTGACGATGGATTTATCCGTGTCATTAGAAATGGAGGATCAGACCACGCTATAGCCCCTTCAAAGAGGGTCAATATCCACACTCCCAAGGGTGTGGTTAAAGGCATTTTTGGATGGCCAGCTATACATACTCGAAAGGGTGCGAATGCAAAACTTAGCCCTACTCTTGAAAATATTTTCCTGGATGTGGGTGCCAAAGACAAAAAAGCAGTTGAAGAAATGGGTATTCATGTTGGATGCATTGTTACTTTTGAAGACGAGATTATGGAGTTGAACGACCGTTATTTTGTCGGCAGAAGTCTAGACAACAAAATGGGCGGTTTTGCCATAGCGCAGGTTGCAAGACTGCTAAAAGAAAACGGCATTCAACTGCCCTTTGGGCTTTACTTTGTCAACGCAGTTCAGGAAGAAGTTGGCCTGCGGGGGGCTACAATGATTGCGCAAACCATTCAACCCGATGTAGCCATAGTTACAGATGTAACACATGACACTGCAACACCACTGGTAAACGCCAAGCAATACGGTGATATAAAATCCGGCGAAGGTCCAACAATCACCTATGCTCCGGCAGTTCACCAGAAACTGGTTCAACACGTAACCGAAATCGCTGCCAAACAGAAAATACCTTTTCAGCGAGAGGCTGCCTCGAGGTCAACAGGAACTGACACAGACGCCTTTGCCTACTCAAATGGTGGCATACCCTCAGTTTTACTTTCTCTTCCCCTGCGATATATGCATACCACAGTTGAAATGGCACATAAGGATGACATTCAAAATCTGGTTAAATGGCTGTACTATTCGGTTATTGAACTCAACCCAAATACAGATTATCGGTATTTTAAACCCTAATTTTTTGCACAATTTTTATCAGGCTGAAAATTCGGTTTAGTTTAGGGCAGGAAATTACTCCGGTTCTGAAAGAAAAATCCTAACTTTCAGAATTGTGGCATATTAGAAAGAACAACTTCTGCTTTTCATGGATCATAAACCTATATATCTGGATTACTGCTCTACCACCCCGGTAGATCCACATGTATTGGAAGAGATGCTGCCGTATTTCACCGATCATTTCGGCAACTCATCCAGCAAGACACATTCCTATGGATGGCTGGCCGAAGAAGCAGTTGAATTGGCATCAAGCAGAATGGGTTCCCTTCTCGAAGTAAATACCAATGAAGTGGTCTTCACTAGTGGTGCTACTGAGTCAGTCAATCTCGCCATAAAAGGTGTGCTTCAACTTTACCATACTAAGGGTAGGCACATCATAAGTGCCAAAACAGAACATCGGGCCGTACTCGACTGCCTGGAATGGGCTGAAAAAAACGGGGCAGAAGTGAGCTGGTTGAGCGTTTCAAAAGACGGCAAAATAGATTTGGAAGAACTATCTGATGCTATCAGAAAAGACACCATTCTCGTTGCGCTTATGTGGGCTAATAACGAAACAGGAGTAATTCATCCAATGGCCAAAATAGGGAAAATTTGCAGAGAAGCTGGTGTATTGCTTTTTTCAGATGCTACTCAGGCAGTTGGAAAAATTGAGGTCCTGCCAAAATCATCTATGGTTGATCTGGTCGCTTTTTCGGCCCATAAATTCTACGGTCCCAAAGGAGTCGGCGGCTTGTATGTATCATCAAATAATCCAAGAGTAAAACTATCTCCTCAGATACACGGTGGGGGGCATCAATCAAATCTGAGATCAGGGACTCTGAATGTAGCCGGGATAGTGGGAATGGGAAAAGCAGCAGAGGTAGCTAAACAAAGCATGCTGGGCGAGGCACAAAGATTGAAAAAATTGAGAAACCTTTTGGAATTGAGTGTTCTTAAGTATATTCCTGAATCCAAAATATTTGGAGATACCCAAAACAGATTGCCCCATGTCACCAATATAGGATTTCACCACATCAGATCTTCAGACCTATTGGGCAAAATATGTAGCAAAATAGCTACCTCATCCGGCTCCGCCTGTTCTTCCGGAACTGGTAAGCCCTCACATGTATTGCAAAATATGGGTATCGAAAAAGAATGGGCAGAAACGGCTGTTCGATTCAGCCTTGGGAGCCTAACCGGGGAGGAGGACATCCGACAAACTATTAATATTTTAGTAGAATCTTGTGCAGAGTTGCGAAAAAACAATCCTGTATGGAACATGATTTTTGGGGAATAAGTGACTCAAAAAATTACCTTCAACGGATGAGCACCAACTCTCCTCTGTATACTTCCGATATCCCGTCAATAAATTCTATCTCAACAACATAGACATAACTCCCCACAGGAGCCTCCTCACCATTTACTAATCCATCCCAACCGATTTGATCCTCGAGCAATAAACCATCTGAAGTTCGTTCGAAAATCATACCTCCCCATCTATCAAAAACACGAAATGACTTAATGCCTCTTACCCCGAGGCCTGTGTATACCCGGAATTCATCATTTACTCCGTCCCGGTTAGGAGAAAAAGCATTGGGCACGTAGACATTGCGAATTGCATTGACCTCAATAAATAAGCTACCCATTCCAGTACATCCCTCTGTATCGTAAACAAAAAGAGTTACAAAATCATTAAATGCAGGAGATGCAAATGGTCGGGGACAATCAGTACAACTGAGTATATTGCCCTCAGATATCCATTCAAACTCTGTTATGGGGCGAATAGAGGTTAATTCCGGCTCTAAGCGAATACTGTCGCCCAAGAGTACTTCAATCTTCTCAGGCAGATTGACGACAATTTCATCCGGTTGATCCAATGAAAAAGAATCAATGGCGGAACATCCTCTGGCATCGAATACGCTGATGACATAATCACCAGCAAAAAGGTTAACTGTTGAACCCAGGTCATTCAATGCACCAAAGTTTACAGCAAACCGATATGGGCCACCTCTTCCCCCTGAAGCATTGATTACTGTAAATTCACTTTGATCGCCAAAACAAAGCACCGGATCGGGAGGTGTCAGGTCAAACTGGACAGGGTCGGGTTCAGTGACTAAAAAAGAAGTGGTATCCATACAGCCATTGTCATCCATAGCAGTAGCACCATATAAACCGGGAGCAAGGCCGGTAACGGAAAAACTGTCATCAATACCATGTGACCATTGAATCCGAACATTGCCGGTACCACCGGCAACCAGCAAACCGATCTGGCCGTCGTTTCGCCCGGCGCAGGTAATGTCATCCGTAAAAAGTTCATCCAATTCAAGCACCAGTGAATCCGGTTGATGGAGTTGGATATTAAAGGTATCTCTGCAATTGTTATTATCTTCTACTTCAAGCTGGTAAGTTCCACCTCCAATATTTTGCAATCTGGGACCTGTGATCAAGTCATCCCATGTATAATTATAGGGGGCAGTCCCACCAAAAGCGGAAACTTCAATTTCACCGTTTTGATCGCCAAAACAAGCAGGTTGAGCAAGTAGCAAAGTATCGATAATGATAGGGTCCGGACTCTCAATTTCAACAGCAAATATTTCAAAACACTCACCATCACTAACAGCAACCTCAGTAATACCGCCACAAAGTCCATCATTAATTGCTCCGCTAAAGCCATCCTCCCACACATACACATAAGTACCAATTTGCCCGCCTGAACCGCTTACTATTGCAACCCCATCGCATAAATCGTGACAGGAAGACGGCTGAATCCCACTAAATTCTGCAGTAATGGGCGGAGGATCCTCTAATTCAATATTGTCTATTTCCAGTGGATCGCAATCCCCGCTTGCATCTGTAATGGTTACTCCATAGGTGCCGGCTGAAATATTGTTGAGGATCGGACTATTCGGACCACCTCCGTCAACTGACCACTCATAATTTAAAGCACCGGTACCGCCGATCACTGAAATAGCTATCCTTCCATCCTCATCTCCCGGGCAGGATGGTATCAAAATATCGATATTCTCAACTTCAAGAGGCTCCGCTACAGTCAGTTCAACTTCATCCGTAGCCACGCAATTGTCATCCGTAAGAATGGATACTGTGTAAGTACCCGGACCGAGGTCAGTGATCAATTCTCCTTCATAAGTATTACCATCCTGGTCCTCCCAAAGTATTTGTACTATTTGACCAGTTCCCAGACTAAAAAGTACACGTATAGAACCGCTATCACCTCCGGCACAGGAAATGTTGGTAACTTCAAATCCTTCTATGACAGGAGGGATGCCATCCACTATCTCAAAAGATTCAAAGGCCTCACAATTATCGGGATCAGTTACCGTGAGGTTGTAAACCCCAGGTAAAAGGTCAGTAATCTGATCGCCATCTGCTCCATTACTCCAGCTGTAGGTATAATCCCCGGGAACACTGCCGGCACCACCTGAGGCTGAAACAGAAATACTGCCTCCTCCTCCTCCCTCACAGGGCACATTGATCAATTCGAGCAAATCAATATCAATCGGATCTGGGCCTCCTACCTCAAAAACAAAATTTTCTTCACAGCGGTCGGGGGAACTATTGTCCAAAAGTGTTAAAAAGTACGTTCCCGGATTTAGGCCATCCACAGTGTTAATATTACCTGCCACAACTGAAGTCACGGGATCACCATTGGAATCTGTCCAAACAAAAATATAGGGAGGCGTTACAGGTTCACCCTCCGTTCCTGCAGTAATTACAATACTCCCATCGGCAGAATTACCACATGTAGCATCCTCAATCATGGCGTCCTCTATCACCAGAGTTTTTGAGATACCTACATCAAAGGCCGCCCTTACGGTACAGCCATTCCTGTCTTCAACCACAACACTGTAAGTACCCGGACCAAGGTTGGATCGGGTGGTTGATGTGGCCATTTGAGAAGGGATGCCGGACCAGCGATAGTTGTATTCATTCCCATCAAAAGGGGTTCCTCCTGATGCAGATAGCGATATGGAACCACTATTCACTCCAAGACAAAGTGCGTCTGTTACCATAGAATCCAATGTAATGGGGTCGACGATTAAATCTGCCGATTCAATTACCTGACATCCATTGGCATCAGTAACCGTAATCGAATATGAACCAACAGCGAGATTGGTCAGCGTTTCAGCACCAAAAATAAAGTTTGACCACTGAATACTAAATGGCTGCAAAGCATCTATTTCAGCTTCAATTCTTCCATTTCTAGTTGTCGGGCAACTTGGGGGTATCGGATTGAGATTTACTTCCGGACCGGGTTCATCAGAGATATCCACCTCAAAATTAAAAGCAATTCCTTCCGAGTCGGTCACGGTCACATTATAAACAACACCTGCAGTTGCAGAATTAGGCAGGTCTGTAAAAGTAAAACTCCCTCCTTCAACTGGTATTTCGGCGCTACCATTTACGTTGGGATCGTCACTTTTTTGAAAACTAATGTTGTAGGGTGGTTCACCGCCAAAAGCCGTAACCGTGAATGACCCATTGTTTCCTGATGGGCTGCCACAGCTACTGGCAATGGCCTCGAGATCATCGGGAAATACAATTTCAACCAAACCGGGAAATGTATTGATCCCAACTGGATTACCTTGCCAATCAACCGCTACCAAAGTAGTCGTTAATCTCGAACCAATATTTACAGTGGTCTGTTGACCAGGATTGCCAATGGCTCTAAAACACAACTCAAAGAGGACTGATCCGTCGGGAAGACTCTGGCCTCCCGTATTTCCAAAGTTAGCGTCCTCCCATATGATGGCTACCCAGCCATTATTTGCAAAGATAGTATTGGTGTTCACAGAGCCGGGAGGAAAACTCTGTCCCTCAATACCGGTGAATTCTATAATAGTGGGATTCCAGGTGAGGGCTGCAGAGAAAATAGCGAGACTGTCAAAGTTGTTAACAGCAACTTCTATACAAAATTCCTCACCGGCTTCCACCTGAATTTCTTCCACCAGAAAGTCAAGACAAGTTCCCAAGCAAATATCTGCAGTAAAGGCACAACTCTTTCCATCGGAAATCAGAAATCGATACATACCAGGAGCTGGAGCTTCAAAGGTAACCAAATCACCATTCGATGAAGTTCCAGAGGTAATGGTGGCTGCCTGGTCTGAACCTATTCTGATAATCTCTATATTGTAACTACTTCCATCCCATTCGGGCAAGCCTCCTTCGATTACAAAACTACCTTGCACTCCTGCACCTACACTTGAGTGACTGAGGTCTCGCATTTCAACCGAATTCAGATAAACAACACTAAAAGCCTGATCAGTTCTAACATTCACGCATTCACCGGCAGGGCTACCTTCAAAAACAGCTTGATTATTTTGCAATCGATCGAAGGTGATCGGAGCGAAAAAGAACTGCACTGGATCTCCGGAATTGAAAAATTCCTGCAGACTGGTGTTCCCTCCTATATTCAGCCCATTCTCAAAAAGTGCATTTCCGTTTGGCTGATCGACATATATGTAAATATCATTGGCAGGAGCAGGATTGGTAAGTAAACAGGGATCTGAATTAATAATATCTGAGAGTTCCGGGCCGGCAACAGAAGGTGGACAAGTGTACCAGGCGTAACCAACACCTCCTGGAGTAGCAGGGTTGGGGTCATCTATCAGATTGAAGTCCTGATTGTGATCTATTCTGATTCTGTCACCAAAACAAAGAAATATAGTGTCAAAGTCTGTATCGTTACTCTGGCCGGTGAATGGGCCGACCTGAATAGTACCTGCATCGTTATTGCAACTCCTGTGAACATTACTTTCACCGGATTCATCCATAATTACACTTGTCGGACTTTGTCCTTTCACCTGGTCGATAACAAAAAAAACAGCAACTATCAGTAAAAAGTATCTCATTCAATAAATGCATTTCGATGAAGGTGGGTACCCTTATTTAGGAACCCAAAATAAACGGACCGGGTCGATCAATATTGCAGATATCGCCCTAACTTAAGACTACCACATTTTCAACAAACCCCTCTTCCGGCCTGACAAATCAGCTCAAACACCACCAATTAATTTTTAATCAATTTTTCCATATATGTGCGGCCTCCCTTTTCTATTATCATAAAGTAACTTCCGGAGGCCCAATCACCAGTGGATATACTAACATACCCAGGACCTCTTTCTACTGCTTCGTGCATCAACTTTCCATCTATTGAAAATATGTTAATTTTCACCTCCTGAACAGACAAGTTTTCAAGAACTAAAGTGTTGCTAAAGGGATTCGGGTAAAGGTGAAAAATATCAGAATCTGAAATGTTGACGGTTCCGCTTGGAAGCTCTACATCAAAACACAGATTTTCCACCACACATCCATTGCCATCGGTAATAGTGGCGCAATAGGTACCGGAAGAAAGGGCCTCGACAATGGGACCTTCAATGCCAATCTGATCATCCCACATCACATCGTATGGTTCCAATCCACCACTAATGGTCAATCTGATACTGCCATCGGCTTCTCCAATTGCACTTTCGTCGATTATTTCAGCAATCACAACAATAGAATCGGGCTGCGTAATGAGGTACTGGAGATTTATTTCACAACCGGCAGAGTCACTTATCACAGCATTGTATTCTCCTGCCATAAGGCCGCTAATGGACTCTCCCTGATTACCATGATCCCAATCAACCATCACAGGACCATTACTTCCCTCAATTATTTCTAGCATTATGGAACCATTGGAGTCACCAAAACACAAAGGATGAACCACTTCTTCAAAAACTACCTCTGGTGCAATGCCAACCAAAACAGTAGCTGAATCAGAAAATGAGCAGCCTCTTGCATCGGTTACTGTAAAATGGTATTCACCCTCCATCAAACCTCCAACTTCTTCGCCACTTGCACCTTGACTCCAATCAACTGAATAGCTGCCATCCTGAAAAGGCTCTCCTCCCAAAATATGGAGGGATACTACGCCATTGCCGGCATCAGGACAGGCTTCATCAGATATGTTTAGACCAGCCAAAAACGGGATAGTGTCAGCTTCGGACAACGTAAAAGAAATAGTGTCGATACAGCGACCATTCAAACTGTCAACAACAACAAATTCAAAGAATCCGGCAGGAAGTGAACCAAATTCCAAATTATTGCTATCCCTTTCAAAGACCCCCTGAGTAAACAAGGGTTCAACCACAAAGCCATTAGAGAGGTTAGAACCCAGATAACCCAATTCAATAGATACAATGGCATTGCTATCCCCTGTACATTTTACCAATTCATCAATAGCAATATCAACTGTGATTTCAAATGCATTGAGGATTTCAAACTCCAGCATTTCCGAACAATCATTGGAGTCGGATACAGTCACAAAGTACTGCCCGGCTGGAAGATTTTCCCTCAGAGCATTGAGGGTTGTTTGTGAATTACCGGTTTCCCAGGTGAATTGATAAAAGTCACTATTGAAAGGAGTACCCCCTTCGGCAGTTACAAAAACACTCCCTAACGAATCACCCGGGCAATTGTTATCAACCACCTCAGCTGTTGCTGAAATAGGAGGAGTTTCAATGTGAAAGGTATCCACGACTAAACAAGCTCCTTCATCGGTTAAAACATGATAATAAACTCCTTCAGACAAATCACCTATAGAGGATTCGATTAAAACTTGAGTACTCCAGCGACTAAAAAAGAAGCGATCTTCGGGAGCACCCACTAAAGAAATGGAACCATCTGAATCTCCGTGGCAGGAGGGATTCCGAATATCAAAGTTCGCAAAAGGACTTCCATAATTCCGGATAACAACAGTATCCTTGAGGTCTAGCCCCGGACCTTCAAATGTAAACTCAAGATTTCCTGCCGGAATGGAATCCAGGATAAAGGAGTCACCGGAAGCATTCAAAAAAGCTAAACCACTAATACCCGCCACATCGAGATGGCGATAAGTAATGCCTACCGGATACAAGGAAGACGAGCCAAAAGACACCCAGTTGAGCTGCCCATTTACAATCAAACTATCTGAGGCACAGGACCGAAGAACAAACTGAAAAGTAGCAGGATGCAAAATCTCAATCCCACCATTTCTAACCTCATGGGGTACCAGTTCAAAATTTCTTGTAAACTCAACCTCTATTGGTAAATCAGTCAAATTTACCGGGGCGAATTCATTCGGCTCACCTACAGTGGTAAAGCACATGGATAAAAGCACCTCCCCGTCATCCAGATTAAATGTGCCTGGAACTCTGAAAAAATTAAACCTGAAGATACCTAACTCTAATTCTAACAACCCAAGATTTTCAGGAGAGAAACCAATCTCAGGGTTAAGATTAGTGACGGAATCAAAACGCAATTGAAAGGGGTCAAAATTAACAGATGTCTGCCCAGATGTAATTTCATAGAAGTTTTCCACAGTGACATCAAGACAACTGCTCTCCCCCATTTGTATCGTATCAGAACTTAAATACAAACCAACAATTGTATCCTGGGCCGCTTCAGCATTGCTAGAATAGCCAAGAACCATAAAAATTGCCAAAATAAAAGTAAAGCGGCTAAGTCTCATTTGTAAAATTATTTTTTTGAACAATGTTTTTTCTCTCAAAACCAACTGCAAATGTACTCCAAAGTGAAATCATATTAAAATATTTTATATAAGAGTTACTTATTTTTATACAAATCTTCAGCTTACAAGAAACCCTGTAGATTAATAATGCTGTTTCACCGTGGTCATGGCATAGAATTTACCTGGAAAAATAATCCTAGAACAGTGGTCCTGCCGGGCCAAATTCAGCAAATACAAATGGATGGCCAAAAAAAGATATTCCCATCCAGCGCTTTGTCAAAAAATAGTGCAACAGCTAAACCATTGGCCAGAGGTTCTATCTTCGTCCAACCTCTCTCCACTCTACTCAGGATTCACCCATGGAAGATGGAACAAATTATATATGTTGGTGGTAGCATAACCATTCCGTTTACTCCGGATCACCCTACCCTTCGATGGCCAGTCTACCCAAATATTTTAAGGTGTAGTAGGGAATCATCAGGACGGCAACCAAACTTTCCCTGCCTGAATAATTTCGGCATGTTGGGGAATTGAGAGAGGATTTTTAGATTTGGTGTGGAAGACAAATCCTTTATACGAACAAAGATATTGATAGTTAGTAGAGAAAAAGCCACCTTTGGAGGAAATAACAAGAGCCTCTTTATTCTTAAGGACTATTTCCCGAAAGTTTTCATTGTCCACCCTAACTATAGCCCCGGAGGCCTTTATTGCGTTTGCAAGTTCAGCAGCAGCAGCGGCTGCACCCGCTGTAGTTAAATATGCCATAAATCACCTATTATTGAAATCTGTAGTTGTTCCACGATTGTTAATCATCACTTCCATTCGCTGAATAAGGTTTGATAGTCGATCTTCGAGATGACGCTCCAATTCACCAGTTTCCTGATTGGATTCCCTCAAATCCTCAATATTATTCATAAGTGAATCCACGCCTAGCCTTTCGCTTTCGAGCCCTTCGAGCTGATCATCATTGATATTCAATTCACCTGCCCTATTCCTCAATACACCCAATGATTCCTCTAGACGAGACCTGATGTCATCGTACTTCCCATCAGAAAACCGATCTTTTTCTGCAGCGATTAAACTCACAATAGACTCTCCAAACTGCCGGGCACTTTCGACCACTTGTTCGCTGTCAGAGCGCTCCTCCTCATTGCCCATGTAGTAATTCCAAGCGATCAGAACCAGCAATAACAATATCAATAACCTAAATAATGATCTCATTTAAAAAAAATTCTTTGTGTAAAAAAAGTCAAATCAAGCAAAAAGACATTAATCTGCACCACAAATATCTATAAAATATAATACATTGCAGACTGATAAAAAATTCATTGCCTCTTCAAGTCCTCTTATACAATGACTTCTTTGTACAAACCTCCATCAATTTTTTGGCCAAAAATGATTAGAAAAGCCCAACTTCTTTTTTGGAAAAGGCCTAATTTCACCATTTCAAAAGAAATGTATCACTCTTATGCCGGGAAAGAACATTAAGCACGTAGCTATAGCGGGTAATATTGGAGCGGGAAAGACTACTTTATGTACCAAGTTGGCCCATCATTATAATTGGGAAGTCCATTATGAAGATACTGAGGTCAATCCCTATTTGCCTGATTTTTATGCAGACATGAAGCGCTGGTCATTTCATCTTCAGATATATTTTTTAAACAGCAGATATCAGCAGATTCTCAAGATACACCGAGGGGACAAAACTATTATTCAGGACAGAACGATTTACGAGGATGCCTTCATATTTGCTCCAAACCTCTACGAAATGGGTCTTATGACAGAAAGAGATTTCAACAATTACTCCACCCTTTTTAAAACCATGATGGCACAAATTCGTCCCCCCGATCTTCTCATTTACTTGAGGGCCGGTATTCCCAAATTGGTTTCGCATATTCACTCAAGGGGTCGGGAATACGAAGGAAACATGAGTCTGGACTACCTAAAGAGGTTGAATGAAAAGTACGAAAGATGGATCGGAAAGTACCAGGAAGGGAATTTATTGATTATAAAAGTAGATGAACTCGACTTTGAGAGGAATCCCGAGGACTTTGGAAAAATCATCAATCAGGTGGACAGTCAAATTCACGGACTATTTTAAACAATCAATGTCATCAACTCATTACGCTTCAGTAACACATACTGAAATTATGGTCAACATTGAAGCCTATCTTCGTCTCAAGAAAAAATTGGAGGAACAAAAAGTGACTCTAGTAGCGGTCTCCAAAACACATCCTCTCGTGGCCATTGAGAAACTGTACCATGAAGGGCACAGGGACTTTGGTGAAAACCGGGTCGCCGAGTTACTTGAAAAAGCACCCCACCTGCCTAAAGATATCAGGTGGCATTTCATTGGAAATCTTCAGAGCAAAAAAGTGAAGGAACTCATTCCCCTACCCTATTTAATCCATTCAGTTGACCGGAGAAAGTTGTTGGACACAATCCAAAAGGAAGCTGAAAAAACAGATGCAAAGGTGAATATTCTCATACAGCTTAAAATAGCAAGCGAAGAGACCAAGTCTGGATTTGATCTCAATGAGGCCAGTAAAGTCATTGAAGAAATAATTGATGGAAAGTACCCAAATATTGTGCTACACGGCTTAATGGCAATGGCTACTTTCACGGATGATAAAGCTATCATCGACAAAGAGTTCACCGCAATTGAGAGATTTTTCCTGGCAGAAAAACAAAAGTCGGCAGTCCACCAATCATCATTACAGATTCTCTCTATTGGAATGTCCAACGATTACGAATTGGCCCTCCGAAGATCTTCAAATATGGTCAGAATAGGGAGTCTTATTTTTGGGGAGCGAAATTATTGACTCCGGTTTATCTTTAATCCGGAATCTCAGATTTATTAATGAACTCATATATTGCTCTAATCACCTTCTTTCTGATGGATTTTTCCAGGTCCGGATCGGACTTGTAGAGAATGTATTGAAATTTAAAGGAGAGATAATCTTTTTTAATGTCAAGTATTCTCAGATTGTAGCTGTCCGGCCTTATCTTATCTTTGTATTCTGCCACCGCATTTTTGAGGAGATTTTCGACCTCCTCCACATCTTGAATGATACCAATGCCAATTTCAAAACTTATGCTGGTCTTCTTTATATCCCTTTTCGTGTAATTGACAATATCTGAGAGATAGACCTTTGTATTGGGCAAAAAAACCATATCGTCGTCCTCTGTAAGAATAGCAGTCTTATTAAGAGACATATTGACTATTTTCCCCTTGTGTTCTCCAATTTTTATCACATCACCGACCTCTAATTCGCGACTGAAAGTCATCAACATACTGGTGATGATATCGGATAGAAATTCCTTTAGTGTAATTGCCAATGCAGCAGCAACGATACTGATAGAAAAAACAAAATTTGTAAACTGTACTTTGGTCAGTGCAAGCATCAGAAAAAAAAGACCAAAGGTGTAGAACAGGATAAATAGGTTTCGGATGCCGAAAATAAAATTGTCATTCTCTGGATATTTTAAACCCTTCCGCTGTCGATAAAGGTATATGATCAAACTTTTGACCAGTTCAATACTGAGCAGATACACTACTACATTAAACACTCCTGACAGTACATTGTGGTCATCCATAAAGGCATTAATGCCAAGCAGATCAATTGCCCTGATCATGAGTAACAAGGCCAGAACTATCAACTTTAATCCAATGAAAAACTTTCTCATCTATTCGAATTGGCAATAAACAAAGGGTAAAATTAATTAAGAGCGAGCAAAGTCAACCAAATCTCCCGATTTATCTATCAGTGAATGATGGTATCAATTTTAAGGGTATCGGTTTGCCAGCGCATTTGATTGATTCTTTTCCGCTCTTCCTGAAGATATTTGATTCGCTTCTCCTTTTCAAGATCGCGATCATTGAGGTATCTGTGAAATGATTCTATCATAAAAACGGTCATGTCATCGGGATGGGTAAGCCCAAGTCCACGGAGGTAATGGGAAAATCTACTTCCTTCAAAGAACTGCCAATTATTGCGCATCCACCCCCCTATACCAAAAAACAATCTCCGCCCAATCTCTTCCTCCGGAGCATCTCTAAACCGTCGCAGGGAATTTTCAGAAGAATTGGCCTTCAACTCCTCAAATGCATCGTAAATATCATAGGGAATATATATGCCGTGCAGATTTCTCTGCATGATTCTCCAGTTATAGTTCTCCAATTGCTCAACATCGGTTGAATCTACCTGTGCGTTGGAGGATTCGGACAAAAAAACCAAAGAACCCGAAAGAAGAAAAATCACTACCACAACTCTCCACCCTAAGAAAAGCTTTAAAGGAGCACTAATCATTGTCATTATTCAAGTATTTTTAGAAAGGAAAAGCAATAAGAAACTTACAGGGTGAAAACCAACTGTTGTTTATAAATAATCGCAGAAAAGCTGAAATTAATTGTCCCGAAAGATATCAACAGCTCGTCGATTAAATCCATCCTTTACTCCATCAATATGGTGATAGGTAGGTCCTTGGTGTATGGCAGGAGCATTCCTGTATAAATCTCTTATCCAATTGGGATTATTGAGTTCTCCCCGGGCATTGGTGTGCAACAGTTCATACATATTTCCAGCCAGGCTCGGGTTGTAAAATACAAACTGAACATTCGTCTGGCCAGTACCGGGCAATTGGTCGTAGGTCCATATTTCATAGGGAGGAGCATCCGTTTCAGTTTGAACATTCTCCATGTCATTTGGTCTTCCGTATCTTAGAAAAATACGACCCCGATCCGTTTCAAATCCATGTCCAAAACCTGAGTAAAACATCCTATCTACCGCCCTTGCGACTTCCATATACTGCTCGTAAGAAACCTCAGGATTTATGGGATCAATTCTACACCACTTTTCAAATAGAAAATACTGCATTTCTTTTCTGTCTGCCCTGCGGAGGATATGATTGAGCCGATCGACCTGGGCCTGTTCGACTACCGGACTAATTGCTTTAAGCGAATAAACCAAATCGTCATTTTCAAGTTCCTGAACGAAGGATGTTTCAAAGGTAACCAGTTGATCATCCATCATTTCCTGATCAAAAATAGGATTGTGCCTAAAGAAGAGGGTTTGCCTTTGAGCAATAATGTTTTGTTCGCGGTCGACTGCTTTCAAGATTAGTGCGTATTCACCGGAGGGTATCTCAGAAATATCAAGGGCGCGTAAGATAATATCCCTGTCACTTACATTCCGCCTTCTGAATGTAGACAGTACAGTTTGATTGGTGCCTCTTCGGACAACATCTATCCCGAGTGCGTAGTGCTCTTCATTGTCAAAGTGTGTTTCAATTCCGTACAACTCGGTGTAAAAAAACATTTGATCCTGGCCAGGGGGAAAGTAATTCAATGGAGCCAGTTCAAGTCGGTACCCGCTTTTTACAAATCTGGACTGGGTATCTTTGTCCCTTTCCGCAGACAGCAAAAGTTGAACACTGGAAAAATTTACACCAAACTGAGAAAAATTCACCCTAAATGGCACAGAACCATTGAAAGAATTGCTCTCATCATTGAAGTCCGTTATTTCGTACTGTAAACTGTAGGATCCATCTACTATAGCAAACCTCCTGAGATCATAGAAATCTTCTACCCTTTCAGAAATGGGGCCATTCAATCGAAATCGATCGCCATAGACTACTTCGTTGGTTTGATTGTTTTCAACAAAAATGAGGACCTCCACAGAAGATGAAGCCTTAATTGAATCGACATATTGCCTTGATACAGTATTGCCGTTTATAAAAAGATGAATTTCAGCATAGGGTCCATTGGGTGAATCGAAGGAGGAAACACTGACATGCGCATCTAAAGCATACAGAGGCTTTACTGCAAAGGCAATAAAACCTAAAGCTATTACACACAATACATATCTACTTAATTGCATCTTCTTTCCTTTCCAACTCAAATTCGAAACGCACCCCCCTAATATTTGCTCGCAACATCATTAAACTATCTTTAAAGCTAACAAGCTCAAAGTATTCAGGGTTCCGCAAACCTGTATAAAGTGAGTCATTTGAAAGCGTGTAGTCTCCCCTGGCCTCACCAAATACATTGGAGGAAAACTCCCCATCCAAAAAATTGAAGACCGCTCCATCCATAGTTGTTGTCGGAGTACCATTTCTAAAGGCCTGAACAATAGACCAACTTCCTTCAATCTGATCTTTTTCCACATTCACGGTAGCATTGTCACCACTGCGACATCCGAGCGTCATCAATAAGAAACACAACACAATTAGTAGGGGTCCAAAAAAGATGAATTTAACTCTTTCCATTGTATACTTCAGGTCTGATGAGGGAAAGCATAGTTTTTCAGGATGTAAATATAAGTAAATTCTATAAGCTTACAATTATGTTCGTTTTAGCACCAGGCTGGTAATTTCAGGCAGGATTCCCACTCTTCCCGGGTATCCCAAATACCCAAGTCCCCTGTTCACATAAAGATACTGCTGCCCCTTTCGATAAAGCCCGGCCCATTGATTGTAAATCATACTACTAGGGCTCCACCTGGCAAAACCCGGAATCTCAAAACCAAACTGAAAGCCATGAGTATGTCCTGAGAGCATCAGGGGAATATCCCACCTCTTTCCAACAATTTCGGCATCCCAATGCGTTGGGTCATGAGAAAGTAATATTTTGAGAATTCCGGGATCAAGATTCTCAACAGCCTTATCAAGGTCTCCATACCTCGGGAATTGAGGAAGGGCAGAATAATTTTCAACTCCAACAATTGCCAGGGCGCTTCCGTTGATATTCAATACTTTATTCTCGTTTCTCAGCAACTCCCATTTCATCTCCCGCTGAATTTCCAATAGTCTGACAAAATTTTCTTCTTTCTCCCTCTGCCCGGACCATCGATAGTAGTCTCCATAGTCGTGATTGCCTAAAACTGAATATACGCCATAACGACTTTTGACCTTTGAAAACAGATCAATAAAAGGCTCCATTTCATCCGCCTTATTGTTGACCATATCTCCGGTAAATACTACAATATCAGCTTGCTGCTCATTAATCATCTCTACAGATCGCTCCACCGGCTCTCTGAAGAACCAGCTCCCAGCATGCATATCCGATATTTGCACAACTTTTAACCCCTCAAGGCCTTTTGGCAAATCTTTGATAACGACATCCACCTCGTGCAATCGATAGCGATAGGGATTTCTTACCATTCCGTACAATAAGGTTGGCAAGGGAATAAGTCCTACAAGGGTTGCAGAATTCCTTAAAAACTGCTTTCTTCCGGGGTCAAATACATCCTTCCCTGAAAATAATTTCCATCCCCGGCCAAATATGAGAAAAGCATCGGCAATTACCGCAAAGAGGAGGAGAAATAATTTGGTGATATACATTACGAAGAAAACAGCATTCACATAAATCCAGATCGAAATGTCAGAATAATGAATCAAGCCGCCTACTTGCGCTGACCAATTCAACAACAATAGTACAGGAATGGTCCAGTAGAGAATGGTGAAGCCGAAATTACTAACAAATAACTCTTTGCCAGAACCATTTCCAACAGGACCATAGATCGTTTTTACCAGAAATCTGAACAAATAGAATTCAAGTAAAAACCATAGAGCAAAGAAAATCAATAAACCCAAAGAGATTAGTGTCATACCAGGAAAAACAACCGAAGGCGAGAAAAGGTGGTTGAAAACCCCATTTTTATGACTTAAATAAGATTGAGGTATCAGACAACAAAGGCCTGTCGGTTAGCTACTGACAGGCCTTTTGATATAACTCTATTGGCTTCCGCATTAAAACATCACACCTTGATGTGTTTTTTCTCGCGGATTCTTGCTTTTTTACCAACCAATTTTCTGAGATAGAACAATTTAGACCTTCTAACTTTACCTCTTTTCAGAACCTTTATCTCAGCAATATGTGGCGAGTGCAGGGGAAAAATTCTCTCAACACCGATACCGGAAGACATCTTTCGAACAGTAAAGGTTTTATTTACACCGTGCCCGTCAAACTTTATAACATCTCCCCTAAAATCCTGAATACGTTGTTTATCGCCCTCAACAATACGATAACTAACTACAACATTATCGCCGGGCTTGAATTGTGGCCAGTCCTTTTCCTTGGAAACTTGCTCGTGTACGTACTTTATCGCGTCCATTATCTTGATTTTTTAGGCCGCAAAGATACATCTTTTTCCTTATTTGAAAACAATTCAGGTTTTTTTTTATCAAACGAATAACTTAGATAGGGGAAGACCCCATGAGATTCAAAAAAACAACTATCTGACCAGGGTTGCAAACTCCTTGATGACTTTGGACTCCCCATTCGGCAGATCAAACTCCACGATACAGACATACACTCCTTGCTGAAGAGCTTGCCCACTATTGAATTTACGTCCATTCCAACCCTCATTTGGATCCCGGGTTTCAAACACTTTCTGACCCCATCTGTCCCAGATGCTCATTCTAAAATTATTTAGGTAGTCAGTAATGCCTTTCCCAACATAAACATCATTGATTCCGTCTCCATTGGGAGTAAAGGCATTGGGCAGGTGGTATGAAAAGAACGGCAACACCTCAAGGAAAATAATGGCAGTATCCGTGCATCCATTTTCCTTAAAGACTACCTGCTCGATAAATATTCCACCGGTATCTCTAAATTCATGGGAGGGTTCTCTAAAAAAACTGATGGCCTCGTCATTGAAGTTATACTGCCAACCATTTCCACCAAACGACTGGTCGGACACCTGTACACGGTTTTCAATGCTTGTTAGGGCAGATGGATTAACTTCAAAACCGGCTTCAGGACCTTCAAATATCTGAATAATTGACCGAAAAGTCTCTTCATTCTTACAACCGAGAGGGGAAACAATCCTTATGAATACATCGTAAGTCCCGGGCTCTTTAAAGGTATTTTCAGGATTGAGTTCTTCTGAGAAATTACCGTCTCCAAAATCCCAAAAAATATCGTATTCCTCAGATACGAATGGAGTTTGATTCCTAAACAGGATTTGCTCAGGTGCGCAACCGCTAAACTTTCCGGGCTCCACAATAATGATTGGAGACAATGGAAAATAATTTATGGGCTTCACAATTCTATCCTGACAACCATTGTCATCTATAATTTCAAGTGCAACATTTTTGCTGCCGGAGGTTTCAAAGAGAAAAACAGGGCTGGGGGTAGTTGACTCTTCACCCGGTTTGAAGACCCAATTCCATTCAACAATATTTGAACCATCGGCTATGGATAGGTCTTCAAAATCAACCGGGCCTGGTCTGCAGGTATCGTATTCAAACTGAAAGTCAGCAAAAATTGGGGGGTAAATCTCCACCTGAATATGGGCGGTATCATTGCATAATTCTGCATCGGGATTGGCTATCATAATGCCGCGATAGATTCCCTCCCCGGGAAACTCAAAAGTTCCGTTGCGGGAAGTTGCGATCAGCGTATCTTCCGGAAGGTAAAATTCCCATTGATAAGACCAAATATTATTTTGCTGGAAACTTGCATTGAAGAGGGGAACCCTGTCTTCTCCGCAACTTCTCACTACAAAGGTATTCTCCTCAATTAGATCGTCGTGCTCTATTTGAGCAACAACAGTGGGTTCACAATTGGTGACATTAAACTGGAAGTCCCTGTGAACAGTAGATGCCAGCTGACCATTTACATATTGTTGAACCTGTATGCCTACCACAAATTGCCCCAGCACATTGGGCACACCGGATATTCTGCCTGTTTCAGAGTTAACCACAACCCTCGGATCACCCGCAAGGGGTGAAAATCTACTGTAGTTGGGTGGAATAAAGGAGACCTGGCTGAATGGCGGCTTTGTTGTAGGCTGAGGAGCTACTCCATCCGGTCCGAAAGGGTCGCCGGGATTCATACCGGTTCCGGCTGTTCCCCCTCCAATAAATGGCGTAAAATAGGAGTAGACAAGCTCACTATTTTCCTCCTGATCGGATGCGGAGTGATCAAAATCCAACTCAAAACCCCTACAAATTACGGTCGGTGGAAAGTCATTAAATTCAGGTGAACTGATACAATTGGCTTGAGCAAAGGGAGTAATTTCAATAAAAAAGGTTGCACCTGCATTGCCGGGGTCAATTATATTATTGATCGTATTATTTCTACAGCACCTCTGATAAACAATGTAGTACGACTGAGCACTTACCGGCAATTCTACATCAAACACATAAGTGCCCTGCTCTACACAAATATTGGGAGGAATAACTATACAGGGGTTATCCGTTTCAAAGGGAACCCTTGAAACCTGCGGAGGAGCAAGGTCCACCATTCTCAAAAAATCATTTCCGTTGTTGGAGTAAATGGTTGCCCTGCCTGTCAGGGTTCCAAACTGAGAGTCGAAGGGAGCGAGACCCAAAGCACAGTCCCTGTAGAGTTGCATCGTTATTCTATAAAGTCCGGGTTCAAGGCATTCATAGGTCATTTCACCACCTATGATGTGGGTTCCTTTCAGTGCAAAAAATGGAAAGACCGCAACAATGAGAGGGAGAACAAAATATTTGTATTGTATATTTGCAGCCATTTTAAAAGTTTAGGTATCCTAAAGATACAATTTTCAACGCAATTTAGGAACAAATGTTACAAACTGAGAAAATTGCTAAGGCAGTAGAATCACTTAAAAGCGGAGGTGTGATCTTGCACCCCACTGATACCGTATGGGGAATAGCATGTGATCCTTTTAATCCCGAAGCGGTATCAAAGGTTCAAAAGTTAAAACAGCGACCTAATAATCAACCTTTTATCCTTTTGGTGCATTCACTTGAGCAGTTAAAGGAATACGTACCCAAAATTCACCCTAGAGTAGAAACTCTCCTCAGCCTTCATCAACGACCCCTAACCATCGTTTATCCCGGAGTGAATGGTCTCTCTCAGCCGCTTGTTAATGAAAAAGGCGAAGGAGCATTCAGGATTGTAAGTTCCGGAAGTTGTCATGAAATCATCAGGAGCTTTGGCAAACCGCTCCTCTCTACTTCCGCAAATCTTCATGGAAGTCCGACACCCAATCACTTCGGTGAAATCACCTCCGACATTATCAGAGGTTGTGATTTCACTTACCCTTGCGAACGAGATGACAAAAACGGCAGGGAGCAATCACCCTCTATTATTGCTACTTTCAATGAAAAAAACGGGGAGTTGGAGTTTTTACGATCATAAAAATACCAGGTGAGTCATGATTTATTAGGAATTCAGAAAAAGCGTCGCAGAAAGCAGATGTAAGGATTCTTCTTAGTCTTTTGAGCAAAACGCGTAGCATTGCCTTTCTCATTATTTTCCAAAATACCGGTCCATCAAAATCGCGCCCACCATACTCACATTTAATGATTCAGCAACTTTACCGGAGTCACCGTCAATACCGGAAAAAACTTCGCAAAATGACCGCACTTCCTCAGACAAGCCTTTTCCTTCACTCCCTAGACAGACCAGGGCACCTGGCCTTACTACTCTTTCAAAGGCATCACCCCCTTCTTCTGTACCGATTATCACCGATGGCTTTAAATTCTCAACTGCAGACTGGATTGGCAGATTGATTACATTGCAGCCGAAATGACTGCCCATAGCAGCTTGAATTACTTTTGGATGATACAAATCAGCACATCCTTCTCCCAAAATCAAATTGGCAACCCCATACCAATCAGCGGTCCTAATCAAAGTACCTACATTGCCGGGATCTTGAACTCCATCCAAAAAAATATTCAGGCCCAATGACCCACTTACTTTGTCAATGCAATTTTCCTTAATCCTCATCAAAGCAAGGACACCCTGAGGGGTTTTCAAGTTGGAAATTTTTTTAAGTCGAACAGCATCAACAATGGTCACGGGCAATGATTCACAGGGCAATTCTTCAATTAATTCCGCTAGTGCATATATACTTATAATAGCTTCTTTGCTATACTGAATAGCAGTAGAAACAAGTTTAATTCCTTCAATGACATAAAGGCCGTTTTCTGTCCGGTTTTTTTTCCGATTCAGAGAATTGATCAAGGTAATTTTTTGTCTCGACAACATTTTGCTAATTTTCGGCCTGATTAGAGTATGATAAACAATATCTCGCAAAAATACAGTCTTTTTTTCTCAGTGTTCTGCTGTGTAGTGGTCATTCTCACTTTTGGATCCTGCAGCAGCAAGAAGTTTTTAGGAGAAGGCGAACAGTTGATTCGCGCTTCTGAAATTGTAGTAGAAGGTTCGGAAAAGGACAACTACCTGACCAGTCTCAAAAACGAGATGAAAAACATTCCTCACCCGAGGCCGAACTCTCGAATTTTGTGGTTACTCCCCCGAGAGAGGAGTTATTTGAGAATCCAGCAAAAGGAAGACACCACCGGCTGGAATAGATTTATTTTGCGGAACTTTGCTGAGAGACCCTCACTGAATGACAGTGTGGCCATTTCAAATACTGCTTCTGCGTTTGAGCGTTATTTTAGGGGAAAAGGATTTTACAATGCCAGGGTTGATTACGATGTGAGGGTTAAAAAGCACAGGGCTTTTGTCAAATACAAGGTGCAGCCCGGAAGACTTTTCCAGGCAGATTCACTCCAAATAATCACTCCGGACCAAGAAGTTAAGCGAATATTGGCTGAGAATCATTCCGATAGCCGATTCCAAAGGGGTGCCCCTCTTAGCAGAGAAAATTACGATGCTGAAGTTCGTCGAATCACCCGTTTGTTGCGAAATAGTGGATACTACGAATTTTACCCCAACTACATCAGTACCCTAAGGCTGGTGGACACCACTGAGTCTTACATAGCTGTGAAGTTGGAAATATCACCCCCTCTTCCCGACAGTATACATAGAAAATATACCTTGCGAGATATCAGCATTTTCCCGGATCACGACCCTTTTACCAGAACCGAACCCGAAATTCACTTTAAGGAAGATAGCATCAATTACTTTTTTAGGCAAGACCCTCAAATAAAAATATCGCGAATCCGTAACAACCTCTTTTTTCAGCGGGGAGATTACTACAACATGGATGCCTACAACCGCACTATTCGCCAATTGGGAAATCTTTCAATTTTTAGATTTCCATCCATCATCATTCATCCTGATACAAGCGGAGGCTATTTCCTGGATTATGATATTTTACTCAGGCCCAATAAAAAGTTTGAAAACTCCACCAACCTGGAGTTGTCATTTAGTCGGATACAAAATATAACTTCCCTGCTTGGCTTCACTTTCTCACATTCGCTGGAAAATCGCAATGTATTTGGTGGGTCGGAGAGATTGATCATCGACTTTGAGGCTGGAATTGAAACAGCCCTCAGGAGTCTTTCCACGGGAAATACTTACAATCTCAGATTGGGCGGGGACCTCACCAGTCCCCAATTCAGAGACTATACCGGCATGCTTTCTATAGCCAATCGCTTAAGAATAGGCGACCGAAAGTTGCTGGGTGATGACTTTTTTCAACAAATGAGAACTGAGGCAAATATCAACCTCAATGCCAATATAGGGATATCCCAGTACCAGCAATTTTACAGTTATGTCTTCATGAACACCAGCTACGGAACCAGCATCCAGAGGAGTCCTACCAGATTTTACGACATTCGCCTTCTTGGAATCAATTATTGGAGCCCGAGAGAATTGAGCGATTTTGACGAACTGATACAGGAAGATATTTTGTTCAGAAGGCGGTTCAACAAAAGGTTGATTACCGGCTTCCTTTTCAAGGAATTGTTTTACCGATTTGAGAGCAGACCAAACCGCTTTGGCGAATCCTACTCTGTACTGGCCAACTTTGAACTGTCAGGCCATGAAATAGGGTTGATCAACAGTGTCAGTCGGTTGGTTTCAGGAAAAAAATTGATTGACGAATTGACATTGGGAAGAGACACCATCAGTTTTGCAAAATTTGTGCGCTTTGACTTCGACGGAAGATACCACAAGAGCTACTCCCCTTCTCGCAAACTCGCCTTAAGGGCTTTTGCAGGTGCGGCTATACCACTGAGTCGCTCTGGTGACATACCCTACATCAAGCAATACTTTGGAGGGGGTGCATATGGGGTAAGAGCCTGGCAATTGAGAGAACTAGGACCCGGTGGTCTTATTGACACTATAGCCAGGGACAGAAATATATTATTCTACCAATCCGGGGACATTAGACTTGAGTTCAATGCAGAATACCGCTTTGACTTAATCTGGGCTTTAGAGGGGGCAGCATTTGTAGATATTGGAAATGTATGGAACATTAGTTCGGGAGCAGATCCCGTAACGCGTTTTACCGAACACTTTTATCGACAGCTGGCAGTTGGAGCTGGACTAGGCCTCAGATTCAATTTTGATTTTTTTATTGCGCGCTTTGATTTTGCCTACAAAGTAAAAAACCCCTATAAAGACCCCAAGACCGGATCCTACTGGGCCATTAGGGAATGGTCAGACCTCCGCCTAAGCAATATGGCCCTCAATTTTGCCATTGGATACCCATTCTGAGTAATTGGTAGTCACTTTTGCGATTAGGTTTTCAGGCAGGCTGATTTCTGAGAGACTAAAGTAAAAGCAAATGCAAAAAACTAAGGTGACCTATTGTCAAATCCAGGCAGACTTAATTTCCAAAACCTTCTTTCATTTTGTTGCTGGAAGAAATAGTCCATAAACCTAGAAAAGTGAGCATGCCATTGACTGCCAGGATCAAAAAACCGAATTGAAAGCCGAAGAACAACAGATCACTAAAGCGGTTGAGAACATAAGACAAGACTGGTGATGCCAGACAAATCCATATGACCCATCTGTCCCTCACGGCCCTCTTTGTAAATAAGCCAAAGGCGAAAAGTCCCAACAGAGGACCGTAGGTATAGCCCGCTGCGATAAAAAGTCCATTGATGACTGCATCATTATTCAATGAGTGGAACAAAAGGATCAGACTTAGCAATACCAAACTAAAAAAAATATGCACCATAAACCTCTTTCGCTTTATAGCAGGACTGTTGTCCTCTGCTTTGAATCCTAGAAAGTCTACGCAAAAGGCAGTAGTGAGCGCTGTCAATCCGGAATCAGCCGAGGAATAGGCAGCAGCAATCAAACCAATGACAAAAAGAATCCCAACTGCCGGGGGAAGGTATTCTATGGCCAACATTGGATATAGCTCGTCGGTTCTCTCAGGTATGGACACCCCCAAATGTGCAGCATACATAAACAACAAGGCTCCCAGGGTCAGAAAGAGTACATTGGCAAAAATGAGAATGAAGCTGAAGGTGTACATATTTTTCTTAGCATCACCCAGGGATCTGCAAGTGAGGTTTTTCTGCATCATGTCCTGGTCCAGCCCAGTCATTACAATAGTAATCAGTGCCCCACTCAAAAATTGTTTGAAAAAGTTATTGGGATCGGCCCAGCCTCCTTCAATGAAAAATACCTGACCGAATCCGCTATCGACAATTTGAGACCTTATACTACCCAAACCTATTTCCATCTCAGAAGATATGGTATAGACTGTAAACCCAACAGCTGCCAGCATGCAAAAGGTCTGAAGAGTGTCCGTATATACAATGGTTTTAATCCCTCCCCTAAAGGTGTAAACCCATATCAATAATATGGTCATTACAACGGTGGTAAAAAAATTGATCCCAAAGTGTATCAACACAAATTGGTGGAGCACTATTGCCACTAAAAAGAGCCGAAAAGCTGAACCAATCGAACGCGAAAGTAGGAAATAGGCAGAACCGGTTTTGTAGGATACAGGACCAAATCTCTGCTGCAAGTACCCGTATATTGTTGTGAGCCTCATACGATAATATAGTGGCAGTAAAATTTGGGCAATAACTACATATCCAAGTATATAGCCAAAAACAATCTGCATGTAGGAAAATGCCTGATTGAGACCGCCACCTCCTACAACTCCGGGTATGGAAATAAAAGTCACCCCTGAGAGTGAAGCTCCAATCATTCCAAAAGCAACCACAAACCAGGGAGAATTTCTGTTGGCGAGAAAAAATGTGGCATTGTCCGACTTTCGGCCTGTAAACCAGGAGACAATCAGAAGCATCAGAAAATAAGCGCCAATCAATCCAAGAATAAGACCGGGCTGCAAGCCTTCACCCATCGATTATTTTTTTAGCAAAAAGAAATGCAAATATGATAATCCAGACAGACATAGCCCTTAATTGCTGGAAATTTTTTCAATTGGGGACCGCATGTAAAAGGGCACAATGAACAGTTAAATGGATAAGCAGATGAACCAGGGTGCATTCCCCACTGCGAATTTTCATTTCCTCCATACCGCGATAAGCTTTGGCATTGATTTATTTACTGCAAACTCAAAAGATAGAGCTGTCATACACCAGCAATCAATATAAATTGACAAAACAAGAAAAGCCAACTTTTTTTAAGAATGCCTGCAGCTAAACAATCCCAGTATTCCCAAACCACCTTAACGCAACAGTCATGTTTTTTCACCCAGGATGGTGGGTCTTAGATTACAAAAAAAATTGACGGGAGCCGGAAAGGTAGCTTCCCAGCACAATTAGGAGTCATCCCTTTTGTGGTGCTTTTCTGTATTGGACGGATTGACCAGTTTAAGAATTGCAGTTGGCGTATGGCAAAATACTGCAGTCCGTCCCCGGATTGCTATGGGATACTTAATCAACTTGGGATTCCTTTTAATAATATTAAGCCATCCCTCATCATCAAAGTCTTTTCCCCGTATTTCACCTTGATAATAGTCATTTGACTTGTCCAGCATCTCCTTGGGATGCATATCCAGCATATCAATAATATTTCTCCATCCTGTTTCCGTTGGTGGAGCATCCTCAAAAGAGTATAAGATTACATTATTGCTTACACTTCTTGCGTAAGCAGCTGTCATTTTACCCGCACTCGACTGCGGATTGTAATAAACAATAATTTCTCTGGAATGTGATTTCATAAGTTAGGCTTTAAAAAATGGCTAATATAATAACTATAGCTATTGAAAAAATATTTTCAGGCCAAAAATGATTGAAATTCACTCCTGTAATTTCTCTCCAAAAGCCAGATCACCGGCATCACCAAGGCCTGGAACAATATAAGACCTGGCCGTCAGTTCCTCATCCACAGCACATGCCCATATTACAGCATTGGGATACAACCTTCTAATATACTTAATTCCATCTACTGAAGCAATGATGGTGGCAATGTGAACTTTGGAGGGTTTTCCGTAGGACTCTAGATTTTGGAGGGTCTTTTGTATAGAAGCTCCAGTAGCTAGCATGGCGTCGGATAGAATCAATACACGGTCTTCCAATGGTGGACAAGTCAGGTATTGGAGGTCTATTTCAAAAGTTCCGTCCTTGTGGTGTTTTCTATAAGCAGAGATAAAGGCATTATCGGCCTCGTCAAAAACATTTAAAAAACCCTGATGAAAGGGAAGACCCGCCCTCAATATGGAAGCAATGACAACAGATTGATCCAGAACCTCGGATTTGGCAACACCGAGCGGAGTTTCCACTTCCACACTCTTGTATTTCAAAGTCTTACTCAATTCATATGCAATCATCTCCCCACATCTTCGAATATTACTTCTAAAGCGAAGCCGGTCTACCTGTTTTTTGGCATCGCGAATCTCAGCTAGGTAGTGATTGATCACCGATGAATTTTTAGATAAATTATGCAACATATGGTCGGGTTTAAAATTTTGTCTATTTGGATTGCTTCATAAACTCAGTACACTTTGTTATCAAATGACTATAAACGGGAATGTATCTATCCCAGCCATCAATTACAGAAATTGAACTATTGTGCCAAAGGTAAGAAAAAATTCCATTGGTTATTGCACACTCTTCTATCAGAACATCAATTTTTTCTATGGCTTTAACAGGATCGGCCTTAAGGTAATGTTTTAAACTGCCGTCCATGAGAAGAAGTGGAAATACCTTTAGGGAAGTCGCTTTCTCCTTTTCAAGATCATACCAATAAAATGGCCTGGAAGTACCCGCTCTAAAACCCGGGGAGTCGTGAAAACCCATACTGTAGTCTTCGCGTATTCCGGCATCTATTAGAGCGCGATAGGTCATAGGCAAAGTGAGCCTGAGAAAATGCTGGCGTGAACTTGTTATACTACAATCGATCAGCCCTTCCAGGCCCAATTTTTCAGCCCTTATCCGAGACTTCTTATCACCAGCTGAAATAGAGGGGTGCATTCCCCAATCAATACTATTTGCCCACTTTATAAAAAAAGAACCACCCAAATTTTTTACTGCCTGGCCGCTTTTATCCCTGTAGTCCTCAACGGTATATGGAAAAAGGACAAAACACTTGAGTTTTTTGCGAAATTTTCCAGCATCTTGAGATAATTCTTCTAGAGTGTCAAAGGGATCTTGACCTCCGACAAAGAGATATTTCGATCTGAAGAAAAATTCCCCGGCTCTTGCTTGGCACAGGGATTTTAGCGCAGCGCCCATTAGTCGAAAAAGAGATTTACCCTTAAATGCATAAGGAATGTCCAGATCGCAGGTGGGGATAACGTCTCTCTCCGGCCCCAAAATGCGTAAACCTGGAGCCATCTTCTTTAGGAAAACTACCAGTTCGCCGCACCATCGATCAACAACCGCCTTAAATAACCAGCCCTTTTTATCAACAAAAGACCTTTTATAAGAAAAACGCCCTAAATCCAAATCTTCACCGGAAAATTCATACTCTTCCATTCTGCTGAGAAAAAAAAATACCCAGCCAAAAAGATCAAAGCTTGCTTCTACATTTCCATCCACCCATCTGAATAATTGGTCATCCGATTCGGGAATGAATTCATCTGGATCATTAGTGAGAAAATAGCTCTCTATCAAAGAAGATCGCGGAATAAACAAGCAATTGTGAGTTTCAATTGGGTTGGGTTTCAGCCCATAGTAAACCAGCAGTGAATCGCCATCTGGCAGAACTTCCTCCTTGCAAAGTTCAAAGTCAAGACCGTACAAGCCAAAAATAAATTCGAGCGTATAATTCAGTCTTGGGGAAGAAATGTCGGCAAGTACACTTATTTTCATGAAATGGTCATCTGCAAGTCAAATACAATTTTTCGCTCAAATATATACAGCAGTTTGCAATATATTCCTATCTTTAGTTTGTTAAAAAGATGCGATAGGGGTTTTCATGAACTTTAAAGATTGCAAAACCATTGTAATACAAATACCGGCAAAATGCGAGTAGCCCTCTCAATTGCAATATTTCTCTCACTTGTTTTCACTCCCGGGATGGAAGCCCAGGTGACTTTCCAACCAAAGGAAATAAGTCCCCCCGAGGTTGGTATTGTCTATACCAAAGAAACGGCTTTTGATTTGTTCCTCCACACCGCAGGCTTAGGAGCTGGTATAAAGTTTGGAGAACTGGAGACCTTTTACAGAACCTCTTATTATCATATCGAATTCAGCACAATGCGGCATGCCAAAGAGGTAAGGCAATCCAACAGGGTCAGTCTTTTCAACGTACTTTCCAGACCCTATGTTTACGGAAAACAAAACAGTTTTTCCACCTTGAGAGCCGGTCTTGGGAACCTTCGCTATTACTCCGAGAAGGCAAAGCGAAAGGGAATTGCAGTAGGAATTAATTATCAGGGAGGAGTTTCACTCGGATTTTTAAAACCTTACTACCTCGAATTGAGGGGCACACAAGATGGATCCTTTGGGCCGGCGAAAAGTGAGCGGTTTAGTGAAGATAACAGGGACCGTTTTCTGGATCAAACCCTGATCGAGGGTTACAGCGGTTTTTTTACCGGATTGGATGAATTGCAATTCGTACCCGGAGTTCACCTCAAAGGTGGGGTTCATTTCGCCTGGGGAGCATTCGACGAAAAAGTGAGAGCCCTTGAATTGGGAATTATGGTAGACCTTTTTTTCGGAGATGTCCCCATTATGATTATTGAAGATAATAAACCTTATTTCATCAACCTTTACCTAACTTTTCAGTTTGGAAGTAGAAGGTGAATTAATATAAAGAATTAGCATAATGGTTGAATTACCAATAGTTGAATCACCACGGGAAAGAAGGCGAAAGCCGGATTGGCTTCGTGTCAAACTTCCCATTGGTGAAAATTATAAAAAAGTTCGAAATCTCGTTGACAAATACAATCTGAATACGATTTGTCAGTCGGGAAACTGCCCAAATATGGGAGAGTGTTGGGGCGCAGGAACTGCCACCTTTATGATATTGGGAAATACCTGCACGAGGTCATGTTCCTTTTGTGCTGTAAAAACAGGCAGACCCCCTGAATACGATGAGGGCGAACCGGATAGAGTAGCTGAGGCCATCGATTTGATGGGGGTAAAACACGCTGTAATCACCAGTGTAAACAGGGATGAAAGAAAGGACAGAGGCGCTGAAATATGGTACCAAACTGTGGCAAAAACCAAAGCCAGGTGCCCGAATGTAACCATCGAAACCCTCATCCCCGATGTAAGAGCTACCTGGTGGGCTTTGGAGCGAATGATATCTGCCGGACAGGAAGTGGTGTCTCACAATATGGAAACTGTTAAGAGTCTTTATCGAAAGGTGAGACCTCAAGCAAAATACGACCGCAGTCTCGAGCAGATCAAAAGGACAAAGGAGTATGGGAAAAGGACCAAAAGTGGCATCATGGTTGGCCTTGGAGAATCACACGATGAGGTATTTCAAATCATGGATGACCTGCTCGAGCACGGCTGCGATGTATTGACAATAGGCCAGTATCTTCAACCAACCAAAATGCATATAGAGGTGGCTGAATATGTCCATCCGGATGTTTTCAAAATGTACGAAGAAGTGGGAATGGAAAAGGGGTTTAATTTCGTAGAAAGTGGTCCCCTGGTGAGATCCTCCTACCACGCTGAAAGACACCTCTAATTACCTGCGATTGAGTGTCAAAAATAACTTCTGCTTAGCAAATTAACCTCTCATTTCAGAATTTTAGCGGTCTGACACTTATTTATTTTGAGGTCTTCTTCAGGCAAGATCAATCTGATACTGACGACTGGTTTACAAAAAAAGGAACACCGATCACCGATTAATAATTCTGAAGTTGTACATCCTCTCCACTTCGCAATTAGTCAATTGGGAGTCCAGCTTGCTTGAAGAGAAATTTCTTCTCAAGTCCTCCTACCATTTTCCATAGGGCAGTATAAGCTTTAATGTATCTCAAACCATTCTGACGGCAATCTTAATGATCGAAATACATCAAATTGCAACCTCTTTCATCACTACCGTCCATTCTACCCAATACCTCGAAGCCATTGCCTGAAATTCTTCCCAAATCCATAGTCATGATGAAGCTGCAACTGTCAAGATTAGCGAGGTCTATAATATTAATCCCACCAGTAGATCCGGGGCGTTCAGGAGAAAAGGGATCGTTGGCTTCTCTTACAAAAACTTTCATGAGCGGTCCAGCTTGAAAATTTCCCCCTGCACTGGACCAGGCCTGAGATTGCAATTCGGTCATTCCGTACTCTGAACCAATCTCTGCAACACCAAGGCCTGCTATCAGCATACTGTGCAGCTCTTCACGGGTAATTTCATCTCGCCTCCCTTTCATTCCACCGGTTTCAATTATCTGCCAGTTATCAGAAAAGGAGTACTTACCAGATTCTGCCAGGTCCAAGAGCGCAAAACTTACTCCTATCAACATCCCGCGAACACCACTTTTTTGAATTTCGAGTATCTCTTGCCTGAATTTAGAGTCGGGCTTTTCAAAAATACCTCCCATCTGAAACTTACTGGTCTTGTAAAATTTATTGACCATATGAACAAGCGAACTTTGGCCCTGTTGCAAATAATTTGGCAGTAGCCCAACCCAGCAAAACTCCTCAGGTGGACCAAAATAGGGTAAAAAGGATTTCCGGGCAATACGATCATACCAATGAAGATGACGTATTGCATGTCTAGCTCTGGCAGAACTGCCTGTGCCACTGCTTAGAAACCATTTTTCTTCCTTCCACTCTCCCGTTTTCACATCCCTGGTCTTAAATAATTCTATCGGGAGGAAAGGTATTTCTTCAAGGGCGGAGATCTGACCAATTTGAATAGAAAGCAAATTCAAATATTCCCTATAGACAGAATTGTTCTCAGCCTGATAAGAAAACACTTCAAGGGCTACGGATTCAAAATCACCACTGCCATTGATTAAATTTTCCAGAAGATGGACCAACTTTTTACGCTTACTCACCGAGATGAAACTTTAAGACAAATGTAAGGTGAAAATTTGATCCTAATGGCTGCTGAATGTATTGAACATAATTATGGGCCTGGAAAAAATAATTTTTCCTTCTGACTTAACAGATCGACCAAAATATGCGTTAAGCAGTTATGAAATACTTCCTATTTCTCTTCTCGCTTACTCTTATAGTTGCTTCCTGTGCCAAGGCACCCGATTTTCCCAGGGAACCATTTATTGAATTTCGAGAAGTGCGAAACTACCATATTGCTCAAACAGATATGGCAGATACCATTGTTTTTACCATCTATTTTGAGGATGGAGACGGAGACTTAAGACCGGATCAAAATGGCAGCCCCAATGTCTTTCTTCGGGATCAGCGCGACAGTTCCATTGCTTTTTCCTTTGCCTCACCACCGATCCCTACTGAAGGATCAGGAAATGGAATAAGAGGTACCCTTGAGTTGAGAGCATCCTTCTTGAGAGGGGATATTTGCTGTCTCTATGAATCCGGCCAACCACCCTGTACTCCTGCTATCCCTATGCGCACGGATACAGTTTATTACGACCTTTACCTATTTGACGAGGCAGGACATCAGAGTAACACCATTACAGCAGGCCCCATCTTTATTCGCTGCGACTAATTCCTTTTTAATTCACTCACACTTCAACTCCATAGGTCATTCTTTTAACTGGTTATTTTTGACCTAATCATACCTTTTGCCAAATTCCCTCTCATTAAAAGAATGGTTTCACCTCACCACTTTTATCTCAAAAAAAATTAATTCCCCAAAACTGAATTGCACGATTTAATCTCAATGAGATACATATTAAATTTATTTTATTTATGAATTTTACACATTTTCAACGCTAAACATATGGCATAATAATTTAATATGTTTTACCTTTGCGCTGTCCTCATTAAAAAGACGTAGGGGACAGACCGTAATAATCTCTCCTAAAAGGGGCGATCTCATGAAAAAATTTATGCGTTTCTTAGTTTTAGTTAGTATTGTTTAAATGCAGTGCCGGATGACGTTCCGGCACTTGCTTTTTTTAGCCCTCCTTCCAATATAGAACCCTTCTAATTAAGCTGAGAACATTCAAATACTCTATCTCCCCAATAATTGCCAGGCAAGATATATCCGAGTCTTTAGGCAACAAATAGCACAATTAAAATCCATCTGGTTTCTATTTAAATTGCATAGATGAACCTTAATTCCATCTAAAATTCTGCGAGTGTATAGCCTTATTGGTAGAGACTTACTATCTTGCGGCCTCAAAATTTGTATAAGATGATAATTGGAGTACCTAAGGAAATTAAACAGAGCGAAAATCGCGTAGCAGTGACACCTGCAGGAGTCCTGGAACTGACCAAGAGAGGTCATGAAGTATATGTTCAAACTACCGCTGGTGAAGGGAGCGGCTTTCAGGATCATTTGTATATCGAGTCGGGAGCGAAAATCTTGCCAGACATTGCGTCTGTGTATAAAAAGGCGGAAATGATCGTCAAAGTAAAGGAACCCATTGAGCCAGAATACGATTTAATCAGTGAAGGCCAGTTGTTGTTTACTTACTTTCACTTTGCCTCTTACGAACCACTGACGAAGGCTATGATCAAATCCAGAGCGGTTTGTTTGGCCTATGAAACAGTAGAAAATCCGGATAGGAGTCTGCCGCTTCTCATACCCATGTCAGAAGTTGCAGGCCGAATGGCTACACAACAAGGTGCAAAGTATTTAGAAAAACCTCAGAGGGGAAAAGGAATTTTACTGGGAGGTGTACCCGGGGCCAGTCCGGCGAAGGTATTAGTGATTGGAGGCGGTATAGTCGGTACTCATGCCGCAAAAATGGCTGCAGGACTTGGAGCAAATGTGACAATTCTGGATATAAGCCTTCCGCGCTTGAGACAGTTGGCAGACATAATGCCACCAAATGTGACCACAAGGTTTTCTGACGAGTATACCATCAGAGAGCTTGTACAGACCCATGAACTAATCATCGGGGCAGTATTGATACCCGGAGCAAAAGCACCAAACCTCATAACCAGAGATATGCTAAAAACTATGCAGCCGGGTACCGTGCTCGTCGATGTAGCGGTAGATCAGGGAGGGTGTTTTGAAACTACCAAACCCACAACCCATGACGACCCCATTTATATCATTGATGATGTGGTCCATTATTGTGTTGCCAACATGCCGGGAGCAGTACCATACACTTCCACGGTTGCATTGACCAACGCTACTCTACCCTATGTTCTCCAACTTGCAGAACAAGGTTGGCAGGAAGCTTGCATGAATGACGCTACCCTACTCCCCGGGCTTAATGTTGTCCACGGGAAAGTAGTTTACAAGGCAGTAGCTGAGGCTTTTGGATTGGATTATGTGCCGGTTTCGAAAGTTTTGTCTATCTAGAAAATTTTTTCTGAGTTGTGTTATTTGCTTTGAGCTAACTCCAATTTATTCAACACAACAAAAGAGCTCCTTGGTCTTACTATTTCCCTGCGAAATAGTATTGTTTACCAAAACCGCAACCCTCTGTCTACCAGGCAGGGGGTTTTTAATTTTAAAAAAACCCCAAACTATAAACAAATTTACCGGATAATTCATCCAAAAAACATATTGGTATAATTATTGATATGTTCTAGTTTCAAAAGACGGTCATTAAGAATATCAATAAATCATAATGTCATGATAAACAAAATACTGATCATCCAGATAATTGCTGCCTTAACCTTCACCAGCATTGCAGTTTCGGCTCAAAGCATATTGAGTACGCCACACTTTCTAAAGGCCAAGCAGGAAGCAGCAGAGCGAGAAGTGAATATGTTGGTTCACTTCACAGCTAGTTGGAGCAATCCCTGTTCGAAGATGTTCGGTAAAACCTACCGCAATGAACATATTCGCCAAATTTTGATGGAAGAATTGGTTTTTACTTTGGTTGATATCGATGATTTTGATGGGTATGTATTGGCACAGCACTACAATATTCAAAATCTTCCAACTCTGGTCCTTTTCACTCCAGATGGGCGCGTTTTGAGGAGCCAGAGAGGGTTTATGAATGAGGAGGAGTTGGCTGAGTTTTTAAATATGGAAATTGATTGGGAAGGAGAAATTTTGGCGAGCAGTAAAGAAAATGAAAGTCCCGGTCTGATGGAGCGGATAAATGACTCTCCGGAGAATTCTCAGCAAGAATCTAAAACATCCCCGGAGACAGAAATCGAAATAAGCTCGAGTACCCCCTCCATTTCAGCAAAAGATTTCTACTCTATCCAATTGGGTGCGTTCAGCCAAAAATCCAATGCTGAGCAAATGATAAATAATTTCGATAAAGCAATAGCTGATAAGTTACTTGTGCTTTCCGAGGAAAATGCAAGTGGAAAGCGATATTTACTCCTGGGTGGAAAATTTCAATCCCGCATAGAAGCAGAACGATTTCTCACTACTCTTAGGAATCAGGGCAAGGATGGATTTATAAAGAAAATAGACAATCAGTCTAACAGCTAATTCCCGGCTCGAAGGGGAAACCAATTTAAAGAAGACTGATTTAATACTAACCGGTACAAGTTCTATTCATCCCAAATACAAGAGCTTGTACCGGTTTTTTTTATTGCAAAGGGCGCCTTAAGCGCGGGGCCATACTTTATGGACTCAAAAGATTCAGTAAAAAGGATCCTCCCTTTATCTCTCCAGAAAATCTAATGAGTCCCTCTCCGTTTTTGTGCTTAATAATGGTTCTGTTGCTGCCAGGTGATTCCCATTCAATATCTGGAATAACAAGATGAGTAAATTCATCTTTTTTAAGCTCAAGTACTAGCCCACATGCTAATGGCATAATAAAAATGTAATTCGACTTCACACTTTGCAAATCAATTGAAATCATTGCACATTGTTGAAGACCACAAAAAACATAGCTTTCCTCGGAAGTAATATTGGCAAATTTTTCCAATTCCATTACCCTGAGACTGTCATTTATAGATTGCAATACCTCAAGGCCACCTATTCGATGAAAGAAAAAATTTGAAGAAGCGCTTTCAACCTTTGCATTGCCACAATAATAAAATCTCAACTCCGGGTCAAGGACAGATGCAATGTCAGCTGAGTTGCATTGAAAAACAACAACTTCCGAATGACTACTATTTATTTCAAGGTGATTACTCTGGAGAAAAAAAAGCCGGGAGTGGGTAGAAAATATGCTGGCAGAGTCTACAAATTCTACCTCAACCTCAGAGTGATCCAGAATGAAAGTGGTGCCTCCAGTAAAGACACCGCCGCTGAGCGTACTATTGTTTAAGTTGAAATGGGAAGCTCCAGAAAAGTTTCGGATAGAAATATCTCCATTCCTATGGTCAACCATTATTTTCAAATCAGGTGGAAGATGCAATTCAATGCGAAGGGAAATATTCTTATCTGCAAATGAAACACCGAATGTTCTCCACCACATTGATGGTGCATTAGCAATGAGGTTATCTATTTTCAACTTGTAGTCCTGCTCGTACAATCCTATTGCATGGTACTCGCGAAATTCATCCATTGGAAAAACAACACTCTCAGAGATAGCCAAATTAACTATCATCAGTATTTCTTCTCCTTCAGATGGAACAATTGCAAGGTCACCAAAAAAGCTGCGTATTTCAACAATACTCACATTTTTGCTTAAGGTGATTTCTTCGCGATAGATTTCGGTGATCGCAAATGAATCAGCGCATAAATCTGTGGGTACAATAATGATCTTTGCCAGATGAATAAGTAAAATGAGGGCTGTGATTTTATACATGGTATATGAGTATTTCAGGAAATTCAAAGCTATGTTATTTAAACAATTTCCAATTGATTAATGATCATTTAAAAGCTATTATCCATCCAATCCTACTACACATCTCCTGAATCTATTCTATCCTTAAGAGGTCAATTCCGGGGAGTAATTCAAAGGACTCTGGATAGTAGTTCGCCTCATCTTAAATTAAGTATATTTTTCGCTCCCGGAAGCTATCCTGGAATTGGTTGATTCAAAAGAATTTATTCTTAGAGACTTTGAATTATCAGAGCCTTAAATTGGCCTAAAGGCCACAGACTTCAATTGGGGGTTGCAGTGGTTTGGCTTTGGATTTCAAACTAATTTTTTGAAACAATTTTCTGCTCATCTCACAATTGGCTTGTTCTAACCTTTGGCCTGAGACTTTTTAGCAATAAAATGCCAAGTGGTTTTAGGATTCCAAAATAGCTAAAATCTAAAGGATGTGCCTGCAATTGAAAGAGGTTTATTCCATTGTTTGGTAAGTGTGGAGGCATCTCCATTTTCAAGATTTCGCACAGCGACCACTTTACCACCCATCAATTCAACAAATACTAGAGGGCCTGTTAAAGGTAAAAGGTCAAGCGAAAGTCAATAATTTACAAGTATATAATTTGATAATATATTGCTTTGCTTGCCGTTCTATAGCGGTCAATTAAACATTTGCTTACTTTTGCGAAAATTTTTGAATTGAGGCTAATTATCATATTCTCTGTTTTATACTTCTGTACTTTAGATGCCTACTCCCAGCGAGGATGGGAAGTTGGTGCGGGACTTGGATTTGCGTGGTATTTCGGTGATCTCAATCCCAATTTTGATTTGGGGCATCCCGGTCCGGCGGCAAGTATATTGGGCCGTTATAATTTCAACGACCGGATTGCAGCGAGGTTTTCATTGAGCTACGGTCTGATTGATGGGGACGATACCCGCTCAGACAACAACTTTCAACTTGCTAGAAATCTCAGTTTCAGATCCAATGTATGGGACGCCACTACCCAACTGGAGTTCAACTTTTTTAGATTTGTCCACGGCCACAGAGATTTCTTTTTTTCTCCATATGTTTCAGCAGGCTTAGGTGTTTTTCACTTCAATCCAAAGGCAAAACTAGATGGCACCTGGCACGAACTTCGGCCGCTCGGGACTGAAGGGCAAAGGCGCGGTCAGGAATATTATGCTATTCAACCTGCCATAGTGTACGGTGGGGGGTTGAAATTCTCCGTTAGTTACAGGTGGAGCATCAACGTTGAAATAAATGCCAGGTTACTTTTCACAGACTATCTTGACGATGTAAGCACTACCTACCCGGATCGCAATCAACTGAGACAACAAAGAGGTGATCTTGCAGTTGCACTGTCAGACAGATCAGTTGAGGTCAATGGTGATTTTCAGATCGGTGAGCCCGGCCGTCAAAGAGGGGATGCCTCGAGGAACGATTCCTACGCTTTTGGTATAATCAGCCTAAATTATTATTTTGGGCGCTTAGATTGTCCGCGCATTTCGCGTCCAGACCTATTGTATCGAAGATAATCAAAACATGATCCGTTATACAAGCATTCAATTACCTCCCTATCCACGGGGATTTCATCTGATAACAGAGAAACTAATTCAAGCAATTTCCCCTTTGCCGACTACGGGACTTCTTTACTTTTTCATTCAGCACACCTCCGCCTCTCTCACCATCAATGAGAACGCTGATATTACAGTACGAAGAGACTTTGAAAAACTGTTGAATGCCATTGTCCCTGAGAATTTTCCGGGACTTGAACACACCTTTGAAGGACCCGACGATATGCCTGCACATATCAAGGCTGCATTCCTCGGAAGTTCCATCAGTATTCCCATCACTCAAAACCGTCCGGCCCTTGGAACCTGGCAGGGGATATACTTGTGTGAATTCAGAAACAGTGCTCCAGGAAGGAAAATTGTGGCTGGAATAATAAGTTAAATTAGTCTTTAAACAAGAAACGAACTTAAAAGTAGTTACCGCCAACTAATCGTTCCCTTTTATAATTTATTCCCAAAATCACTTTCTAAATTTGGCAGATTGGTCGCAGGAAAGACCGAAGGCAGCAGGTCCTTCAAAGTTTTCATCAAAAAGGCATACCGATCCTGACTTGAAATGGAGAGAAAATCACCTCCATTCTTCTCCATAATCTGCGCATAGAGAAGGATCCCAGTCTAAGGAGTTTGTATTCACATGAGAGTCGGTATTCCCCACACAACAAATGTGAAATAACAAAACTGAGGCAGCATAGTTCTTACTAAGAAGAAAGGGCATCTGCTCCTGCAACTATTTCAAGCAATTCGCCTGTAATAGATTCCTGACGAGCTTTGTTATAGTGTATCTTTAAATCCTTCAAAAGTTCATTCGCATTCTCAGTTGCTTTGTCCATGGCGGTCATTCTGGCAGCATGTTCAGCGGCATGAGTATCGAGCAAACATTTCTGGAACTGAATTTGTAGGATGGTGGGCACCATTTCTTTCACCAGTTCTTCCTTACTCGGTTCTATGATATAATCAGCATTGAAGTCATCTTCATTCTCGTTTGCCTCTGTGGCCTGAATCACCTCCACAGGGAGAAACTGTTCTACAACCGGAAGTTGCACTCCTGCATTTTTAAAGCTACCATAAACGATATCGACCACGTCATACTTTTCCTGTTCGAATCTCCACATTATGAGTTTAGTTAGATTCGACACATTTTCAAATGAGAGATTTGAGAAGAGGTCGACATAATCGTTTACAACCTTTACTTTCCTATATCGATTTTTGAAGTAATCATAGCCTCTTTTTCCAATACAGGCCAACACCAATTTACCACTATTCCTCTCTTCTGCATAGTCGCTTTCAATTTTTGCTACTGCTGCTTTAATGATATTTGAATTAAATGCCCCACACAAACCCCTATTTGAGGTAACAATAACCATAAGCACCTGATCGACATTTCGCTTTTGGTTGTACACCGTAGAGGTATCACCTTCGAGACCAGCCAATAGTTTAGCCATCATTTCTTCAAGCTTTTGGCTGTAAGGTCTTAATCTGGTAATAGCATCCTGAGCCTTCCGAAGTTTGGCAGCAGAAACCATTTTCATAGCTTTGGTAATCTGCTGGGTAGAGTTTACCGAAGCTATTCTCTCTCTTACTTCTTTAAGGTTAGCGCCCATGCATTAATTTTTTAGTCGGCATATCGATCAGTCCGAATTTCACTTAAATTCTTATTTATATCTTGCGGTCATTTCTGCTGCGAGATCTACTACAGCTTTTATGGCTGAATCAGTGAGTTTACCTTCTTTGAAATCTTTTAGAGCTTCGGGAAAACGCTGCTCTAGATTATTCAGGAATACACTTTCAAATTCTTGTATATGCTCCACTGGAACATCTCTCAATAAGCCTTTTGTGCCGAGGTAAATCATAGCTACCTGCTTTTCGACTGATACAGGAGAATACTGAGGTTGTTTGAGTATTTCAACATTTCTTTTACCTTTATCCAGGACTGCTGTAGTCGCTGCATCCAAATCAGATCCGAACTTTGCGAAGGCCTCTAGTTCCCGGTATTGAGCCTGATCGAGCTTCAGCGTTCCAGATACCTTTTTCATTGATTTTATCTGAGCTGAACCTCCTACACGAGAAACTGAAATACCAACGTTAATGGCTGGTCTGATACCAGCGTTAAACAAACCGGACTCAAGGAATATCTGTCCATCCGTAATAGAAATTACGTTGGTCGGAATATAAGCAGAAACATCACCTGCCTGAGTTTCAATAATTGGAAGTGCCGTCAAAGACCCTCCTCCTTTAACCAGGGGCTGACCATTTGCATCCTTAGCATTCTTCAAGCTATCAGGAAGGTCGTTCATCTCCCGTGCAATATCATCATTCTCAATCACCTTGGCAGCTCTTTCCAACAGTCTTGAGTGAAGATAGAAAACGTCGCCCGGATATGCCTCACGACCGGGAGGTCTTCTTAGAAGCAGAGATACCTCGCGGTAGGCAACTGCCTGTTTAGACAAATCATCGAAAATGATCAAAGCAGGTCTACCAGTATCCCTAAAAAACTCTCCAATTGCCGCACCAGCAAAGGGAGCGTAAAACTGAAGCGGTGCAGGATCAGAGGCAAAGGCAGAGACTATAACAGTATAGTCCATTGCACCGTTGTCTTTCAATACTTTTGCTACCTGAGCCACAGTTGAGGCTTTTTGACCGGAAGCGACGTATATACAGTAGACCGGTTCGCCCTTCTCATAAAATTCACGTTGATTTATGATGGTGTCAATAGCGATTGCGGTCTTACCGGTTTGGCGGTCCCCAATAATGAGCTCTCTCTGGCCACGACCGATGGGAATCATAGAGTCTATTGCCTTGATACCGGTCTGAAGAGGCTCATAAACAGGCTGGCGGTATATAACACCAGGGGCCTTCCTCTCTAGCGGAAGCTCATATTTTTTTCCTTCTATCGGACCAAACCCATCAATTGGTTGTCCAAGGGGGTTGACTACCCTTCCGATGAACTCTTCCCCCACCTCAATGGAAGCGATCCTTTTGGTTCTTCTTACGGTTGAACCTTCACGAATGCCCTCACCGGATCCCATCAAAACCACTCCAACATTATCTTCTTCAAGGTTGAGAACGATGGCCTGTACTCCATTTTCAAATTCAACCAATTCCCCGGCTTGAACACTTGTGAGGCCATAAATTCGGGCAATACCGTCACCCACTTGCAAAACAGAGCCTACTTCTTCGAGCTCCGCCTGAGATTTATGCCCGGCTAATTGTTGTTTGAGGATTGCTGAAATTTCGTCTGGTTTAATTTGACTCATCTTTATTGAATTTAATACTTACACGTTTGATCAAAATATAATAAACTGCCTAAGCAGAGATACTCGCTGTGGCAAACTTTTTTCTCAATAGATTTAATTCATGCCTAACCGATGCATCAATTCGCTTATCACCAAAGTCGAGAACCATACCACCAATAAGGTCTGGATCAACCTTGCTTTTTATTTCCACTTGATTTATAGATGGAATACTTTCAATAGCCGATTTGACCCTAGAAATAAGTTCATCATCCGGCTGAACCGTGGTAATAAGAGTCATGGCTGTAATACCCTTAACTTCCATATACTGCTCTATAGCTCCCTTCAAAATTTCAGGAAGCATTTGCTCCCTCCCTTTTCGAACGAGAATATCGATAAAGGCAAAAGTTATTTTATTGACCCTTTTTTCGTAGAGAGCTGAAAAGACGTTTCTCTTGGAAGTTGGTTTAACAATAGGGCTCTTAACCATCAGGTAAAGATCGCGATCATTAAAAGAATCCAAGATTAGATTGACATCATTAATGACTTCGTCCAGAACTTTCTGCTCCGAAGCGAGATCGATCAGACTTTTTGCGTATCGCTGTATAATTCTGTGAGCTGACATAGTTTCAATTAGACTTTAAGGTAGACCGGTTCAATCAGCATGGAATGACAAAAATTAATTCATTCCTATTTCGTCAACCAGTTTTTTAACATACTCTTTTTGAGCCTCATCAGAGTTGAGCTTCTCACGAATAATCTTTGAAGCTACTTCCAATGCCATGTTACCTACCTCCATTTTCAATTCTTTAATAGCGGCAGATTTTTGGCTTTCAATATCATTTCTGGCATTGCGGACAATTATTGCGGCTTCTTCCTTCGCTTTTTTCTTTGCTTCACTGATCATGTACTCCCTCGCCTCTTTGGCTTCCTTTAGAATCTGAGTGCGCTCTTCACGGGCTTGGGCCAAAAGTTCCTCGTTCTCTTCCTTGAGATTTTCCATCTCGGTGCGAGCAATCTTAGCGGCATCCAGGGCATTCTGAATATCATCCTCCCTTTTCCGCAAAGCAGCTACGATCGGCTTGAAGGCAAATTTTCCTACAATAATCCAAAAAGTAGCAAAAATGATAGTAGTCCAAAAAACCAATCCAGGATCTGGCTTAATCACAGAGAAATCTACTAAAAAAATCATAGTATTAATTTTTTAGGAAAAAAATGTTGCACTGACCAACCGTCAGTGCAACAAATGAATCATTAGGCAGAAACGAACATGAGGATCATAGAGATCAAAGCAGCACCCTCAACGAGAGCAGCAGCGAGAATCATGTTTCCTCGAATATCGTTTGCAGCCTCAGGCTGTCTTGCAATGGCATCCATTGCTTTTCCGCCAATTTGGCCAATACCAATAGCGGCAGCTAATGCAGCCAGGCCCAACCCAATAGAAATTAAAGTACCAGTCATATTAACAGGTTTTATATGAAAAAATTAATGATGTGCTTCTTCCGTAGCAGCGGCCAGATAGGAGGCGGTTAAAATAGTAAATACAAAGGCTTGCACCAAAGCTATGACCAACTCTATCGCCAACATAAAAAGTGTTAATGGGAATGCAACTAATAAACCAAGCATTGAGCCACTCAGGCTTTCCCCTGCATTTCCAAAAATAAATATCAGACTCACAAAAGCAACAATAACGATATGGCCTGCAGTAATACTTGCAAACAAACGCAGCATTAAGGTGAAGGGTTTTATGAACATTCCTGCAACCTCAACAGGAGTCAAAATAAATTTTACTGGGACTGGAATACCCGGCATCCACAATATGTGTTGCCAGTAGTGCCTATTGCCGCTAAAATTAACTGCAAAAAAGGTAAACAATGCCAAAACCAGGGTAACCCCAAGATTCCCAGTTACGTTGGCGCTACCGGGAAAGAATGGTATTTGCCCCAATAAATTCAGTCCCAAAATAAAGAAAAACAGAGACAATAAAAGGGGCATGAACCGCTGGTAATTGTTACCGAGGAAAGGCTTTGCAACATCATCCTGAATGAATACAATAATTGGTTCTATAAACGATTGAAATCCTTTTGGAGCCATTCCGTCCCTCCTGCGATAGGCTTTAGCTACACTAAAAAACGCCCAGGTCAAGAGGATGAAGGTCAACAACATGGAGAAGACATTCTTTGTAATCGAAAAATCGTAGTAAGAAGTGATTTTACCACCAAAGAATCCACCATCTATAGTACTCTTAGAATCAAGATCATAATTATTACCCCGGTATACCACCTGCAAAACACTTATTTCATTACCATCATCATCTTTTTGATAATCGTAGTGAAAACCATCTATTTCAACCGTCTCAAGAGGAAATGAGGGATCGTTCACCCTGTAAATTGCCCCGTAGTATAATACATATCGGTCTATTGCAAGTGTTCCATTGCCCTTGGATGCAGGCTTGAATTTCCTGGTAGAAGATAGAATGGTCCATCCATAACCCGGCGCGAAAAGGAAAGCAGGTAAGTGAAAATAATAGTCAGCAAAGAGGTGAAAGGCATTGGCATCCACGATATGCCCAATGGCTTTTTCGCCAGGATCAAAAGCCTTGGTATCATAAACCTCTTCAACCACTTCTTTCAAAGGACTGGGCTGATCGTCCGTTTGGGCAGTCAAGTGACCAAAGGTGATTCCAAAAATCAAACAAAAACTGAATAAAGAAAGGATAAGTCCCCTCATCTATATATCTATTTTCCTAACGGTTATCAAAAATCGCTGCAAAGGTATAATTTCTCCCTATTATTTCACCTAAAATAATGTAAATTTTGGAAGAATATAGAGGGCGTTTAAAAGTAAAAAGCCGAAGGTGAGCGTATTTCCCACCTTCGGCTATTGTAAAATCTAAGTAAATTTTAAAAAATTACTATCTAGCGTAGCTAATAGCCCGCTTTTCTCGAATAACCGTCACTTTAACATGACCGGGGTATTGCATCTCATCTTGAATTTTTTGAGAAATCATAAAAGAGAGGTCATCGGCATACTCATCAGTCACCTTTTCGCTCTCAACGATCACCCTCAATTCCCTACCTGCCTGAAGTGCATATGCTTTCTGCACACCGTCGTAAGACATGGCCAACTCCTCCAGTTCACCAATTCTCTGTAAATAACTCTCCAGGATTTCTCTACGTGCACCAGGTCTTGCTCCGGATATGGCATCACAAGCCTGCACAATGGGAGATATAATATTGTTCATCTCTATCTCATCGTGGTGAGCACCCACCGCATTGCAAATAATATTGCTTTCCTTATGCTTTTCGCACATTTTCATTCCCACCAGAGCGTGAGAGAGTTCAGTTTCTTCTTCAGCTACCTTACCGATATCATGTAGGAGACCCCCTCTTTTCGCCAGTTTGATCAGTTTGGGGCTCAATCCAAGTTCTGCAGCCATCATGGCACATAGGTTAGCAGTTTCAATTGAGTGCTTTAGCAGGTTCTGTCCATAAGAAGACCGGAAGCGCATTCTTCCTACCATCTTAACCAGGTAAGGGTGCAATCCATGTATATCCAGTTCCAGTACACTCCTTTCACCTATTTCAACGATTTGTTCATCTAACTCCTTTTTCACCTTGTTGACTACCTCCTCAATTCTTGCAGGGTGAATTCTGCCATCTGCAACCAGTCTTTTTAGCGCCTGCTTACAAACCTCTCTTCTGATCGGGTCAAAACTAGAGATTACAATAGCTTCAGGTGTGTCGTCGACTACAATCTCAGCACCGGTTGCTGACTCCAGCGCCCTGATATTTCGGCCCTCCCTTCCAATAATCTGTCCTTTGAGGTCATCGGATGTGAGATTGAAAACAGTGACAGTATTCTCAATGGCGACCTCAGCACACATTCTCTGAATAGACTGAATGACAATTTTTTTAGCTTCCTTGGATGCATTGATCTTTGCCTCTTCAATGGTGCTTTTCACCAATGCCATTGCATCGCTTTCAGCCTTGGCCTTAACTGCCTCCAAAAGCTGCTCTTTTGCATCTGCCTCAGACATTTTGGCGATGGTTTCCAGTTTTTTGATTCGCTCTTCATTGATGTGCTCCAGTTCCTCTCTCTTTTTTGCCAGGATTTTCAATTGAGTCTCGAGATTTTGTCTTATGGTTGCCACTTCAGCCTCCTGTTGTTCAAGGTTGTCCTGTCTGTCACTTAGACTCTGATTTTTGCGGTTGATCTCCTTTTCTTTGTCAACAATTGCAATTTCTCGCTCTCGAAAATCAATTTTCAACTGTGCCCGCTTCTCTTCCAATTCGGATTTCAATTTGGAAAAGCGCTCTTTGGCTTCCTGAATCTTCTTCTGTTTGATCGATTCGTGCTTGGTCTCAGCTCTGGATAAAATTTTCTCTGCCTTGGTTTCAGCCTCATCAATCATCCGCTTGGCAGTCAGTCTCGCTTCTTGTATTTCAAGATCTGATTTCTTATTGATCTCCTCAATTTTTTGCTTCTGAACTTTTTTTAAGCTAGACGAGACAAGAAAATAGCTGATAATTCCTCCGACCAAAGCAGCAATGATTCCAATAATAATTATACTTACTTCCATGATTCTATTTATTATATGATATATAAGCCATAACCGTTTAACAGCGGTTAAGACCAGTTTGTAACAAATCAAATTCAAAACAGAATTACACCTTAATCAAGAGGAAAGGGCCTTTTGCAAGTCGGAATTTATGGAGTGGATGATTTCCTTGATTTCAATGGATTGACCATCGGACTCTGATTGGTGAAAATCCAGTGCATAAGTCAATAAAGTCATTGTAAGCAAATCCTGGAGGTCTCTATTTTTATAACTCGATTGAAACTCCCTGATTTTCTCATTGATTTCCTTTGCGATGGACTTCATGAGTTCTACATCGCCTTCCTCCACCCTCAACGGATAAGTTCTGCCACAAATGGTAACAGACACACTAAGAAGATTAATTTCACTCATGTTCAACTCTTTTCAATCCACCGGATACAGTCATCCAATTCTTTCGTATATTGATCCAATTGCTTGATTGCCCTCTTCAATCTTTCCATTCGCTCCCCGTTCCCATTCCCCACATTCTGTTTTGAAGGGTTATTGCCATCCCTAAGTTTATCTATAGTTTTTTGAGAAAGGTCGAGCTCTACTTTAAGCTGCTCATTCTCTCTTTTCAACTGTTCCTTTTGGTCAATTAACGCTCTGACCATCTGTTGAATTTGGTTTAGATCATTAACTGCGGAACTCATAGAAGCACTTTAGAGATAAATTTCACGGCAAATTTAGGTTATTTATATAAATTTTTTATAATATTTTTGTTGCATTGCTTCAAAAGCTCTAAAAAGTATTAACGTCCTGGTACTAAAATTTAGTTCCTAACGAAGTTTGGCTCCCAATTCCCTGCCCAGGGATTGAACAATTTTTGAAGTGAATTTATCCACTTCTTTATCTTTCAAAGTTTTATCTCGATCCGAGAAAACTACATTTACGGCATATGACTTCATACCCTCTCCGAGTTTATCTTTATCCCGGTAGATATCGAACAATTGGACCGACATTATTTTTGAACCGCCAATTTTCACAATGATCTCTTCTAACTGAGAAAAATTAATTTCCTCGGGAATAACCAATGCAAGATCCCTTTGAACCACAGGAAATTTACTGACAGGTTCTGTGAGAACAACGTATTTTTTACTGGCTTTTTCAACTGAAGTCCAATTCAGGTCAGCAAAAAAGACATCCTCACTGAAATCGCGCTTATGCGTTATCTCGGGGCTAATCTTTCCAAGCCTTGCCAGAACTTGCTGATCCAGGACCAGATCAACTGAATATTCAAATTGATCATCTGGTCCGGAATCAATGAATTTGTAAGCTTTTATCCCGAGATTGGACAGCGTACTTTCTACTATCTCCAACAAGTCGTAATAGTCAGACTTCCTTTTCGCCAGCCGCCAATTCCCCTCTGAATAAAGCCCGCTAAGAACTATTGCAAGATGCTCCCTTTCAATTATTTTTTTTCCCTGCAAAACGTAGGTTCTCCCAAATTCAAAGAGTTTTAAGTTTTTCTGATTGCGGTTGTAATTGTAAACGATAGTGCCGAGAGCCGGGTGGATCATATCCGGCCTCATAATATCGAGACTTTCGTTAGAGGTATTGTGGATATATACAAGATCTTTTCTCCCTTTTGGATAGTAATCTGAACTGACAAGTGAAAGGTTCATCATCTGCAGCATACCCCTTCCGCTCAGGAAATCAGCAATTCTATTTTTTAGAGTGTAGGAATCAGGAAATTCATCTGAAATAAGCGGAATACTAACGTGATTACTGAATGGAACTCTATCGTAGCCGTATATGCGGAGAATTTCTTCCACCAAATCAGCTTCTCTGGTTACATCCGCCTTGTTAAGGGGAACCTCCACTTTGTAAATTCCTTCCCTTAATACATTCACCTTCATGTCCATTGCCTCGAGAATGTTCTCAATCTCCGAATCACTTATATTTAAACCGATTAATTTTCGGACGCGTTGTGTGTTCAGATCAATCTGAACTGGAATGGCAGGCTGTGGATAAAGATCATAAATCTTAGAGGCAACAGTGGCATTTGCATATTTCTCCAGAAGAAAGGCGGCCCTTTTTAGTGCCTCAACAACAATGGTTGGATCGCTACCCTTTTCAAAAATCCTTGCGGCATCGGTCCTCAATACATGCCGGGTACTGGTTTTTCTGATTGTAATGGAATGAAAGTGAGCCGATTCGAGAAAGATTCTTTTTGTTGTTTTAGTGACTCCACTGCCGAGGCCACCAAAGACCCCTGCCATGCACAGGGGATTCATTTCAGCATCACAAATCATCAAATCATCTTCATGCAATACCCTTTCTTTCTCATCCAGAGAAATGAATGGAGTCCCTTTATCCAGGGTACGTACAACTATACCGCCTCCCTTAATCGCTTCCAAATCAAATGCGTGAAGGGGTTGACCGTATTCATGAAGGACAAAATTGGTAATATCCACCACATTATTCAGCGGGCGGACCCCAATAGAACTCAATCTGTTTTTTAGCCATTCTGGGCTATCTTTCACCTCTATATTTTCAAAAATGACACCAGCATATCGCGGGCAAAGCTGCGCATCTATCACCTTTACATTGAAGTTCTTCGGAAACCTCTCAGAAATTTGTTGAACTTCAGGATAAGCAATACTGTGATTATAAACCTCATTGACCCTGAGATAGGCGAGCAAGTCCTTGGCTACACCGAGATGAGAAGTAGCATCTGAGCGGTTGGGAGTCAAACCTATATCGTAAACATAGTCAATTTCAATTTGAAAAAGGTCACTTATCATCTTCCCGGGCTCAACATCAGGATCCAACACCATTATACCCGCATGTGATGTTCCCAATCCGATTTCATCTTCCGCGCATATCATGCCCTCTGAAACTTCGCCTCGTATTTTTGCCCTTCTTATTTCAAAAGGATGGCCAATCAAAGGATAAATGGTACAACCAACCGGAGCAACCACTACCATCTGATCCTTATCGACATTTGGCGCTCCGCAAACAATACTCAATAAGGTACCCCCTCCAACATCTACCTTTGTAAGCTTCAATTTATCGGCATTGGGATGTGGTTGACACTCCATTACTCTGCCGGCAACCAATCCTTTCAGCCCTCCTTCTATAGATTCAAATTTTTGCACCCCCTCCACTTCAAGACCTATGGCGGTTAAAATTTCAGAAAGCTGTTCAGGACTGTGATCAATTGTTAAATACTGTTTCAACCAATTGTATGAAATATTCATCCAAATTACTTAATCATCAATTAAAAATAAACCGCAAAGATAGACTTAAGCCTATAATAATAAAGCTGAGTAAAGGCATAATTATACTCCCTGATCAGGAAAACTATTTCATTTGAATAAATAAATGCCTCAATTGGTCTAAATTATTTCCCATTCCTGCCAACAGCTGCGGGCTTTAATCACTGGTCAAATCCTATTCACTTTAGAACCTCAGGTCTGGATAATTATTTTTAGCCCTATTACACCCGGGTGGTTTACCCCAATTTAGGCAAAAAGGTTTTGTGGTCAGCAATGATTTTCATACTTTTGAACCCTCTTAAAAAATCTGCATTAGTTAATTAAACAATTCATTTCATGCAAAAATTAGGTAATTACGTACTTGGAAATTGGACTGAGGGAGAAGGAGAGGGCACCCCTTTAAAAGATGCTTCCACAGGACAACTCATAACATACGCTAGCGCAGATGGAATTGATATTGGGGAAGTCCTGGAATACGGCAGAAAAATAGGAAACCCCGCTCTTAGAAATCTAACTTTTCAGGAGAGGGGTAGAATGCTTAAAGCCCTTGCACTACACCTTTTTTCACTGAAAGACAAGTATTACGATATATCCTATCAGACCGGTGCTACGAAAGGTGATAGTTGGATAGATATTGAAGGGGGTATTGGCAACTTATTTGCAAATGCCTCCCTTCGTAAAAAGTTTCCCGATCAGCCCTATTTTATTGATGGTGAAGTTGCACCACTCTCCCGTCACAATACTTTTATCGGCCACCACATTATGGTACCAAAGGAAGGGGTCGCCATTCACATAAATGCCTTTAATTTTCCAATTTGGGGTATGCTGGAGAAAATTGCAGTCAATTTGCTCGCAGGGATACCTGCAGTGGTAAAACCAGCCACCTTGACTTCATACCTGACAGAAGCAATGGTAAGAGATATCATCAAGTCTGAAATTTTGCCGGAAGGAGCCCTACAACTAATTTGTGGATCAGCCCGCAATATACTGGATACCATTACTTCTCAAGATGTGGTCACTTTCACCGGTTCCGCAGATACCGGAAGACTGCTCAAATCACATCCGAGGGTTATTTCTGAATCAGTCCCCTTCAACATGGAGGCAGATTCTCTCAATTGCTCTGTCCTTGGCCCTGATGCTGTGCCCGGCACTGAGGAATTTGATCTATTTATTAAGGAGGTGAGAAGGGAGATAACCGTCAAGTGTGGACAAAAATGCACAGCAATCAGAAGAATAATTGTTCCGGAAAATTTTGTAGAAGACGTTCAATTACACCTCAGCAAGCAATTGGAAAAAACTACTATCGGTGATCCTCGAGTCGATGGTATCAGGATGGGAGCTCTGGCCGGCAAGGATCAGGTAGAGGAAGTAAAACAGCGAATTGCAGAACTCACCAAAACAGCTAGTATTGTATATGGTGATCCGGAGAATTTTGAGTTGAACGGAGGTGATAAAACCAGAGGTGCCTTTTTACCTCCTATAGTGCTGGTTGAAAAAAATCCTCTGAAAAACAAGGCTGTACACGAGATTGAGGCTTTTGGCCCTGTGAGTACAATTATGCCCTATAAAACTCTTGAGGAGGCCATTCACATTTCAAAATTGGGTAAGGGCTCTCTTTGTAGTTCCATAGCAACTTACGACAATAAAGTCGCGAGGCAATACACACTTGGTGCAGCAACACATCACGGTAGAATTCTAGTATTAAACCGGGATTGTGCAAGGGAAAGTACTGGCCACGGATCGCCAATGCCCCTCTTAATTCACGGAGGACCGGGAAGAGCAGGAGGAGGTGAGGAAATGGGTGGACTGAGAGGAGTTAAGCACTATATGCAAAGATGTGCAATACAGGGAAGTCCCACTACCTTGACCGAAATCACTCAGCAATATCAGGTTGGTGGAAAATTTAAAGATCCAGGCAAACACCTTTTCAGAAAACACTTTGAGGAACTGGAGGTTGGAGAGACTGTAATCACCCACAAGAGGACCATTACAGATGCGGATATTATCAACTTCGCCAATGTGAGTTGGGATCACTTTTATGCTCATACCGATGAAACCTCTTTGGATGAAACCATCTTTGAAAAAAGAGTTGCTCACGGGTACTTTATTCTCTCAGCAGCAGCTGGTCTTTTTGTAGACCCAGCCAAAGGGCCTGTTCTACTGAACTATGGACTTGAAGAATGCAGGTTCACCAAGCCAGTTTACGCAGGCATGACCATAGGCGTGAAGCTCACTGTAAAAGAAAAAGTAGATCAGGAAAAGAGAGCTGAAGATGATATCGCTAAGGGAATCGTAAAGTACCTGGTAGATGTCTATGACGAAACCGGTGAAACTGTGGCTATTGCAACCATTCTTACCATGGTGAAGAAGTTAGACCAAAGTAATTAAAATTTAAACTAAAACCATATGAGCCAGGCTGCAAAAGAAGCTTATGTTAAGATGCGAATCGACCAATCAGTCGCGATAATTGAATTCTACCACCCCTCACATAACAGTCTTCCGGGTGATATCCTCGCAAAATTGGCAGACAGTATATCAGAGGCGGGCAGAATGGAAGAAGTATCAGTCATACTGCTCAGAAGCGGAGGTGATAGAACATTTTGCGCGGGGGCCAGCTTTGATGAGATGATATCAATAGAAGACGGAGTAATGGGCAAGAGATTCTTCATGGGCTTTGCCAATGTAATCAACTCCATTAGGAGCTGTGGAAAACTGGTTATTGGAAGGGTACAGGGAAAAGCTGTCGGAGGAGGAGTAGGACTCATAGCAGCTGCCGACTTTTGCTTTGCTACAAAATACTCAGCTCTTAGACTGAGTGAATTGGCTGTAGGCATTGGACCCTTTGTTATTGGGCCTGCTGTTTCTAGAAAAACCGGATTGGCAGTTTTTTCAAAAATGTCACTAACCCCAAATCATTGGGAGGACCCTCAAAGAGCAAAAGAAATAGGGCTCTACAGTTCAGTTCACGAATCAGCTGAGGAAATGGATGCCGCCATCACCACCTTTCTCGATGAACTACGAGCCTATAACCCGGAGGCACTTAATGAACTAAAGCGCGTATTTTGGGAAGGCACTGAAAATTGGGGTGAATTATTGGAAACCAGGGCCACTATTAGCGGTCAATTAATCCTATCGGATTTTTCCAAGCGAATGATGTCAGAATTTAAGGCTGCCAGGAAAAATAATTGATTCCTGAACTACCAATCTATAAAAAAAACTCAAAGGGAGGAATATGCCAACAACCATCAAGAATAAAAATAAGAACAAAGATACCCAACTGGATTCAAGCCTATTAATGGAGGCTTTCCGTCTAATGGCCACCTCAAAATCCATGACCGAAATCTACGAGGAAAATTTTAAGGTGGTTTCAAAGTACGTGCACGCGACCTCCAGGGGCCATGAGGCTGTTCAGCTAGCACTTGGCTTGCAATTACAGCCTCAGGATTATCTTTCTGCTTATTACAGGGATGAGTCCATCTTACTGGGCATTGGTATGGAGCCCTATGAATTGATGTTGCAACTGATGGCCAAAAAGGACGATCCATTTTCCGGAGGTAGGACCTATTACAGCCACCCCTCCCTTAGAAGAGATGGCTTCCCAAAAATACCGCATCAATCTTCTGCTACCGGAATGCAGGCCATCCCAACAACCGGAGTAGCACTGGGTTTTCAATACCGTGAACAAACCGGATTGAGCAAGTTCGATGAAATCCATGAAAAACCCATAGCTGTTTGCTCACTTGGGGATGCCTCCATAACAGAAGGAGAAGTTGCTGAAGCCTTTCAAATGGCAGCCCTTCGACAATTGCCTATTCTTTACCTTGTGCAAGATAATGAATGGGACATTTCAGCAAATGCCGCTGAAACGCGGGCCCAGGACGCCCGTGAATTTGCTATGGGATTTAAAGGTCTGGAAGCTCTGACTATTGACGGTTCAGACTTTGTCGAGTCCTATACGACTCTGAGAAAGGTCATAGAGATTATCAGAAATGAGAGGAGACCCTTTTTAATCCATGCTAAAGTCCCACTTTTGAACCACCATACCTCCGGCGTTCGAAAAGAATGGTATCGGGACGATCTCGAAGAGCATCAACTGCGGGATCCCTACCCAAAGTTGCGAAATCTGATGTTGAGTTATGGCTTTAAAGAAGATGAACTAAAAAAGGTTGAACTCGAGCAATGGAGCCTGGTGCGAGATCACTATCAAAGGGCAGTGAGTGCTGCGGATCCTATGCCAGAAGACTTGTTTACACACGATTTTGCTCCAACACCAGTTACCCTGGAAACGGGAGAACGTTCACCAGAGGGAAATGAGGAAAAGGTAATGGTCGATTGTGCACTTTTTGCCATACAGGAACTAATGGAAGATCACCCAGAATGCCTTCTTTACGGGCAGGACGTAGGGGCTAGACTAGGCGGAGTATTCAGGGAGGCTGCCACCCTTGCCCAGAAATTTGGCGATGCCCGCGTATTTAATACACCCATACAAGAAGCTTTTATTGTAGGCAGCACTGTAGGAATGTCAGCAGTAGGTCTAAAACCAATAGTGGAGGTTCAATTTGCAGATTATATTTGGCCGGGCTTGAATCAATTGTTTACTGAAGTTAGTCGATCTTGTTTTCTGTCCGAAGGAAAGTGGCCGGTCAGCATGATACTGCGTGTTCCCATAGGTGCATATGGAAGTGGAGGGCCCTATCACTCATCTAGTGTAGAGTCGGTTCTCACTAACATCAGAGGAATAAAAGTGGTTTATCCCAGCACAGGAGCAGACCTAAAAGGTTTATTAAAGGCTGCCTACGAAGATCCCAATCCGGTTGTTTTTCTAGAACACAAGGGCCTATACTGGTCTAAAGTCCCCGGAACTAATGCTGCTCGAACCATTGAACCTTCCCGCGATTATAAGATACCCATCGGAAAGGGACGAATGGTAAAAATGGCGGCTGAAAACTCAAGCCATCCCAAATTGAGTGTAGTCACTTACGGCATGGGAGTTCATTGGGCTCTAAATGCTGCAAATGAATTTCCGGACAAAATAGAAATCCTTGATTTGCGGTCTTTGTATCCCCTGGATGAGGAGCTTATTTTTGATTCCGTAAGAAGAAACCACCGGTGCCTTGTGATTACCGAAGAACCGGTTCACAACACCTTTGCACAAAGCATTGCAGCCAGAATCCAGGAAAATTGCTTTGAATACCTTGATGCTCCGGTTAGAACTATCGGCTCTGAAAACATGCCTGCCATCCCCCTCAATGAAGTATTGGAAAAAACTATGATACCCAATGCAAAGAAGGTAGCAAAGGCAATGAAAAGTCTGTTGGAATATTGATCAGAAATTACTGAGATTGTTCGTGACAATTCAGCAGGTCGCAGCCACGTCAGAACATTGAAAATAATTCAACAATGCTTTTCTTTTGTTGAGCGATTATCATGAAATTCACGGGATTGCTTTGCGGAAAACTGTTTACCTCCAGTCCCCGACTTCAAGGTCAGAAGTTCGAATGGCTCTAAACTCAGAGTGATCATTCCACTCAGGCCAATCATCGCTCTCAGCTAATTTAACTCCCAATCTTAAAAACAACTGTCCATCCTGTGCAATTCCACCAATATTCCATGTATCGGGATCATAAACATCTCCGGGCCGGTGATACCTTTCGCGATTGTATTGTTCTCTGAGAGGACGGCCTACTTCGTGCCCACCATCAACCAGATCGGTGCCACCCAGGCCGTAAAAGGCAGGCACTCCCACCTTTGCAAAACTAAACTGATCTGATCGGTAAAAAAATCCTTTCTCAGGCTCCTGATCAGGCACCAAATACCTGCCTTGAGTTTCGGCAATTTTCTTTCCCCAATCGGTCAATTCGGATTGATCATAGCCCATTACAATGAAATCATTGGTTGGGCCGAATGGATAAATTCCATCTACATTTAAGTTGGATACTGTTAAAGAAGTTGGGAAAAGAGGATTGTTTGCGTAATAAGATGAGCCCAAAAGGCCTTGTTCTTCGGCAGTAACGAACAAAAAGACCAATGATCTTGCAGGCGCTTCAGGAAGATTTTTTACTGCGCGGGCAATTTCCAAAAGAATGGCTACACCGGTTGCATTGTCTACTGCACCGTTGTAGATACTGTCTCCATCCACGGGCGCTCCTACACCCAAATGATCCCAATGAGTGCTGTACACGATGTACTCCTCCGGTCTTTCCGATCCTGGGATGATACCGACTACATTGCTCGATGTACCCCTTTCAAAAGAATTGTGCATCGTTGCACTCAAAGTAAGCCCCATTGGTACGGGAGTAAAATCAGCGCTGAGAGCATTATTGAATAGTTCTTCCTGATCTAAACCGCTTATTTCAAATAAGCGGGCTGCCACTTCCGAGTTGATCCAACCTTGTAATGGTGACCGCTGAATAGTTCCGGCAGGAAGATCAAGCTGCATTTTTGGACCGGACCAACTCCTTTCTACCACTGCCCAGGGGTAACCTGCAGCAGCATCTTCATGGATGATGATCACACCTTCAGCTCCTTGCCTTGCAGCTTCTTCATACTTGTAGGTCCATCGTCCGTAATAGGTCATTGCTTCTCCGGTAAACAGATCGTCATCTCCAAGCAAGAAACCTGGATCATTTACAAGGACGAGGGCAATTTTACCGGTCATGTCAATACCTTCAAAATCATTCCAACCATATTCTGGGGCAACAACACCATATCCACAAAAAACGATTTCGGCATTTTCTACCCTTACTTCATCCTCTTGAAGTTGAGAATAAATAACGTAGTCGGGGCCAAAAGTGATAGTGAGAGGCTCACTTCCTCCGCGAATGGTAAGTTGATCGTCCGATTTCGAAGTAACCTCAAGCAATCCAACCTCCTGCAAAAAGGAGCCGTTATTTGCGGGTTCAACCCCTATAGCCTCCAATTCAGAGGTCAGGTAATTCAATACCAGTTCTTCAGATTCAGTCATCGGCAATCTTCCCATGTAGCGGTCAGAAGCCAATTCAGCAATGTGGCGTTCGAGGTTCTCTTCGCTGAGTTCTACAGACATTATCGGGTGCTCTGTTTCAAGTTGGGCACATCCGATTAATAAGAAAAGGCAAAAGGCTCCAAAAGAGAGCAGAAAAGACTTGTTTAACATCATGGCTGTTTTAAATTTCAGGCAAATATACAAATTATTAACCTTAACGAAAGCAGCTATCAAAATATGATGGGAAGATCAATTCAAACCATCGGTATAAGCTATTGACAAATAGCCCATTCACAATTCTTTCAAAAGTTAATTTAAAGTCGTTGAGCCCTTAGCGAGGGTAAACCCAAAAGTGGAACCAACGTTTACTGTTGACCTGACGGTGATGGTTTGCTTATGAGCTTCCATTATGTGTTTAACGATTGACAGCCCCAGACCAGAACCTCCCTGATCTCTGGATCTGCTTTTATCCACCCGGTAAAACCGATCAAACACATGATTTAAATGTTTGGATTCAATGCCGATGCCATTGTCAGAAACTTCGACAAGTACGTAGTCATTCATGTCGTAAAACCCAATTTTGGTCCGGCCACCTTCTTTGCCATACTTGATGGAATTTACAACCAGATTGGTTAGGACCTGGCGGATATTTTCCCTATCTGCCCTTACCCAGAAACTCTTTTCAGCCCCCTCTTTCAAAGATACTGTAATGTTTCTCGCTTTTGCAGTCATTTCCAAGTCCTCAATTACTTCCAGTGAAAGCAACTTAATATCAAAAGATTGCAAGTCGAGCACCATAGTCTCGTTTTCAAGTCTGGCGATAATTTCAAGGTCTTCGACTATGGTTTGCAATCGCTCAACATTATTTGCTGCCCTCTGGAGATAGTCATAGTTGATCTTTTCATCGTACAAACCTCCATCTAAAAGGGTGTGGATATAACCCTGAATACTGAAAATCGGAGTTTTTAACTCATGTGAGATGTTTCCCAAAAAATTCCTCCTGTACTTTTCGAGATTCTTAAGTGATTGAATTTCTTTATGCTGGTCTTCCATCCACCTTTTAACCTCGTCTTCCACCTTGTCAATTACATTCTCACTCAGTTTTATATCCTGGTCTTCCCGGGCAGATACTTTCGATCGATGTATAATTTTATAGATGAGTTTTACTTTCCGATAGATGTACTTTTCGAGAAAAAAAATATTGACAAAGTAGCTTATGAGAAATGTCCCAAGCGCAGACAACAATAGGAAAAACCAAGAAAAGAGAATCAATCCTGTAAGGGAAAAAAACAGGTAGACCGCTACCAATAAAACACTGATAGAAAACGCTGAGAAAATAGTAACCTGATGTGGCGTTAAATTTTTATACATCGAAGAATTTAGAAATCGAACTTATAACCAATGCCTTTTACGGTTTTAATGTACTGGCTGCCCAACTTTTCCCTGAGTTTTCGGATGTGTACGTCAATGGTTCTATTGCCAACGATTACATCTTTGCCCCAGACTTTGTGCAAAATTTCAGAACGTTTAAAAACCTTTCCGGGTTTACCGGCCAGCAAACTTAACAGTTCAAATTCTTTCTTGGCGAGTTCTCTTTTCTTTCCACTTTGGTAGACCAGGTACTCTTCGCGATCTATCAAAAGGTCACCCACTTGTAGTTTCATTCCTTCCTCTTCAGCAGCCTCATTAGATGAGGTCCTCCTCAATAATGCCTTCACTCTACTGATAAAGACCCCCGGCTTAATCGGCTTGGTAATGTAATCATCCCCCCCGGTCTCAAGAGCGGAAATTTGGGTATAATCCTCATCGCGGGCAGTGAGAAAAGCTATTATTGGTTGCTCATTTCCAGCCTGCTTTCTAATTTGCCGACATACTTCAACCCCATCCATTTCGGGCATCATTATGTCCAGAATGATCAGGTCTGGCTTGTAGGTCTCAATTGTTTGCAGTGCCTGCTTTCCATTGAGAGCGGACTTGACCTGATAACCTTCCTTTTCCAGATTATAACGAAGAAACTCAATGATGTCTTCCTCATCATCTACCAAAAGGATATTGGCTTTATACTCCATTTATTAAGATTTGGTTGGTCAAAATTACTACCATGCACGGCATTAAATTCAATAACTAAATTAATTCTGTGTTAATTTGAAAGCGGCACAGATTATCACTAGTGGACTAATCAATCAGACCTCAATCAAATGGCTAAAAAAGTAAGCTAGCAATCTTCACTCACGTCTCTCATTTCTCGCCCGGATACTATCTGCTGCCGAATTGAGAAATAGTTGAAATCTCACAGGATCTTTACTTAATTGCTCCAATGTTAGGTCTATCTGTTCTACCTGGATGTTGCGAATAGTGGCGATCTGCTCATAATATCCCACCCTAATGCTGTCGCCAATTTCTGCAGGAAGTTGTGAAACCGCAGCACGTGCTATACTCAAATCAACCAGCAACTCAATAATTTCATCGTCATTCAGGTAGTTTTCTAAGGGCTTATCATCACCGGCACATGATAATAACGGGATAAAGAGAAGCAGGAGCAGAATTAGCTTTTCCATATGGCACATTGAGATTTAATTTTCAAACGGGTCTATCATCAAAATAATTCTTGCAGTTTTGTAGAGTATTGAAAGACTATTGCGCAGATAATTATTCAAAAAGCATATGCTGAAAAAAGTGCTTAAGCCGGCAACCGGATTATCCATACAACTGAGGCAAATTATTTTTTGGGTAGAGAAACTGCCTCAGAGAGCAATTCCCGTCTTCAAAATTAGCCCAAAATTCCGCATCTGATTCAACCACCGCGATAGCACAGGTAGGCATATGACCTGCAGCAAAATAACACAATCGATCCACTAAATCAGTCAGTCCGGGATTGTGACCAAATACAATGGCACTGCCAGTTTGCTCATCAATTCGGTGAACAACAGAAATCAAGCTTGAAACTGAAGCGTGATAGAGGCTTCTGTCGATTATTAGATCAGTGGATTCTCTACCATAAGCCTTTAAAAAATAATTGGCAGTCTCCTTGGCTCTTGCCGCACTGCTAGAAACCCAAAATTCGGGTTCAGGATATTTATTGGTCAAAAGTTCAGCCATCAATGGAGCGTCCCTTTTTCCTCTTGAATTGAGTACACGGTCATGGTCCCCTCTACTGAGGTCCTTCCAACTTGATTTTGCATGGCGCACTATGAATAATTTTTTCATATCAGGGTCAAAATTACAACTTAAGTCACATTTCTTTGGTTGAAAACGCTTTACGGATAAAAAAATGGCCTTTTCAAAGGACAGTTTCTAAAAATCAAGCTAACTTTACGGTTTGTCCGGCTTGTACTTTTAAAATTCCATTCCGGAGCTAGTTTTAATTAGTTGTGTATAAATCGACAATTTCGTCAATTAAACTCGCCAGGTGTAAACCATGTCTGTTAAAAGAACTAAATTGAGGGGACTTACTGGAAAAATTCTTGATAACGTTTCAGAGAGTGATCTCCGATATGCGGTTGCTCAATTTGCACGACAAAATAAGGATTTCAAAAACTTTTTGCATCTGCGCTTTTTACACTTGCTGCCGGATGAAAACCCGGCAAAGAAGTATGCCCACTTTCTATCTCATTTTCTCAGAATATATCTGGACCGACCAGATAAAATAAACAGTCGATCCTCCAAACAGATATACCGGGCCTTAGAAGAACTAAGACAACAGGCAAAGGACCTGATAACCGTCAAGAACTACATTGAATCCTACGGTATTTTTATCAATCTGATGCTTTACAACTCACTCCTTATAGAAAAAACCTCGCCGGATACTCCGGTAGAGTTTGATGAATTTCAGAGGGACTTCATGGAATCCTTTTCTTTGATGCTCGAAATGGATGTGCCAAGACCACTTTTACTCGAGCTGGAGGAAGACATGAGAAATTTGTTGTTGTCAGGCAGCATCTTTTTATTGGACCCTCGATCCAATGCTTTGGATCTCCTTTTAAAAAGAGCAGATTCAGATGACAGGCGACTCAGTTTGCTGGTGGAATACACAGCTTACCTCCAACACAAAGCCCTGAAGCCGGAAATACTCAAGAACAGTTGGGTAGCTCTCATTCACCAAAGCCTGAAGTACGGCTATAAGGACCACTTAATTCACCTGATTAGCCTTGAGAAATTGAGGGGCAAAACGGTCTATCGATTGATCTTTGATTATATGGATGAGGATCAAATTATTTTCTCGGAAATGTTGATTGAGGCGAGCCTTGCGCACTATGGTAATAAACTAGAACACTACTTTCTAGAGCCCCGGCTACTCATTGGATTAAAGTACGGCTATCCCGAAAAAGCCCGGGCTTGTATGCTAAAAGTTGTAAAATCACCTTTTCAGGATTATAAAACTCTGAGAAAACTATTGAGGCAAATACCAGAAGACGAAAGGGACCTATTTATTCAAATTACCGCTGAGCTGATTCCGGATCAGAAAATTTCTCCTGCAACCCTAAGGGTTTACGCCACTTTTTTGACCTGGGTCAATGAATTAGAGCAAACGTTTGAGTTGATTCGGGACTACGGAAATATTTGGATAATGATTGAGTTCAGCTCTTTACTACAGGGAAATTTGAAAGAAGTACTCGTAAATTATTACTCGGAATACATCAATCAATACCTTGAATCGCACATAGGTAAAATGAGCATTGAACACATCAGAAAGATTCTATCGGGTCTCAGGGATAATGGTGCCTATGCAATCGCAGACAGTCTTGAAAAAAACCTGCGATCCAACTTCAGTCATCGCAAAAGTGTCTCAAAATACGGAAGAGATTTATAAACAAGCTTTATGAAGATAGACCTGATCGCCCTGGGGAAAACGGGAGAAAAGTACCTTAAAATAGGGATAGCTGAGTACACAAAGCGACTTCAGCATTTTAAACCTGCAGTAAACTATCAAGAGATTCCAGTTCCTTCAAAAATATACAGTTGGAAAGAAAAGGCTAAAATCCTTGAGGCCGAGGCTGCCTTGATCTTAAAAAATTGCAGCGATGGAGACCGATTGACCCTCTTGGATGAAAAAGGAGACTTGTTTAATTCAATTCAATTTGCTGCATACTTCTCTAAAATCTTACTAAGTTCGCACCGCAAATGGATACTGGTCATCGGGGGGCCATATGGATTTTCGCCTGATGTTTATAAAAGAGCAGATGATACTATTTCACTGTCGGCCCTAACCTTTTCTCATCAGATGGTGAGACTTTTTGCCCTTGAACAACTTTACAGAGTTCAGACCATTATCCACAATCAATCTTATCATCACGAATAAATATGGAACATTTTTCGGCAACTATAGTCATCGTCATTTTTACTTGCATTGTCTCTTACAGGGCATTTAATCATCCCTATCTGATCGAAAAGTTCAAACACTACCCTGTGAGGGAGGCTTCACTGGGTGAGTTCTACCGTATGCTATCCTCCGGATTTTTGCACGGGGGCTGGCTGCATCTGTTGATCAATATGTTTGTGCTATGGCAATTTGGTGAAATTGTGGAACAAATGTATATGGTCCTCTTTGGCAATACCATGGGAATATTATTATATGTGGCGATGTACCTGAGCTGCGTAATTGTCGCCAACATCGGCACCTTTCTTAAACACAGAGCCAATCCCTCATTCGCCAGTATTGGAGCCTCGGGAGCAGTCAGTGGCGTTGTGTTTATTTACATTCTTCAAGATCCCTGGGCGATGCTTTACCTATATGGAATTTTACCCATACCGGGCATAATTGCAGGTGTACTATTTTTGTGGTACTCTAGTTGGGCCAGCAAAAAGGGCGGAGACCTAATCGATCACGACGCGCACTATTACGGAGCAGTTTATGGTGTCGCCTTTACCCTGCTGTTGCATCCCTCTCTCTTTTTTCACTTTGTCAACAATCTATTTGCCGGTATAGGAGGTTAATGAGGTGTGCTGAAGGGAAGTATTTTTGAAAAGCATATTATGCCGATTTACCAGCTGAAATAGATCTAAAGCTCGGTGCAGAAAAGTTGCATCTCTTTTATCTTGATGATCTTACTTTTTGTTTCGAATCTTCGATTAATGCTTAAGTTCGACTGTGCCCGATAGAAGGTAACCAAGGTAGAAAGCATTAAAAACCGAAGCAGTCAAGTAATTCATAAAGGAAATTAAATTTGTGTCTAATATTTTCCCCAGGTAATTAAGCCCCAGAAGAAATATACACAACCACGCACCACCTGTGCATATCCAGACCTGGCAAGTGCTCTTGAAGTTGGAATTTGTAAAAATTGGAATGATAGTACCTTTCTACACCAAATAATCAACTGACAGAAAAGCGATGTTTGTTGGTTTATAGTAATCTTCGCAAATCCTTTTCCACAAGTCAAAAAAATAGGGGTATGGCAATACCGATTATATTGAATTTTCGAGGCATAATCTTAGTAACAATTATCTTCACAGGATTAGGGATTTACATGGTTAACCTTCATTCCAAAGCCAAAGAAACCTACGATAAATCTACAGGAATCATTGAATATTTCGCCAAAGAATATCAAAACTTACCATCAAGACACAAAGGAGACTTTCGATATCTAAAAATCAACTCTTATCCATATCTCTTTGAAATCTACGAACCAAATAGTGAGCCTACGGAAATGTCCATAGACGATTTAAAGATTGGGGACAAAATTGACATCTACTTTTACGAAACTTACAATACTAAAAATATTGGACTGAATAGGTTTGCTCAATTTATCGATAAAGATGGACAACCTTTCTTTGTTCGCAGTGGATTTCAAATGCACCTTGGGCTTACAATTATTACACTGGCAATAGTGCTTCAAATTATGGCCTTTGCTTTTTGGTGGAATAGTGGAAAACTGCAATGGTCGGGTAAATGCAATGGGCACTCACCTAGTTATAGCAAATTCGCGCCACCTTAAAAGCTGCGAAGATAGTTCGACCAACTAAATTTTCTGTGGCCAGAAAAAATGGCTGCAAAATCCTGTCTTTTGCTTGCTCAGGCAGACCGGGTTTACCAAAAATGAATTGAGCTTATTTTTCACAAGCTGAAATATTCGGCTAATTTTGCAGGTAAATTAAATATTAGGAATGAAGAACAGACCATTGATACTGGTGACCAACGACGATGGCATGTTTGCCCCGGGAATAAAAAACCTCATACAGGTGGCTAAGGACCTTGGAGACATAGTTGTGGTTGCTCCCGATTCACCACAATCGGCCAAAGGGCATGCCGTCACCATGAGTTTACCATTGAGATTAAATAAAGTAGAGGCATTTGGCCCTGAAATTGAAGCTTACGAATGCAGCGGGACCCCGGTGGATTGTGTCAAATTGGCGAAACATGTTTTGCTTAAAGAGCGCAGTATTGATCTTTGCCTGAGTGGTATCAATCACGGAAGCAACGCATCGGTCAATATCATTTATTCCGGCACTATGTCAGCCGCTATGGAGGCATCGATAGAAGGGATTCCCTCTATTGGGTTCAGTCTTTTGGACTACTCGTTTGAAGCGGACTTCAGCGCTTCTGTCCACTACGCCCGCATCATTACAAAGTTTGTGCTGGAGCATGGAATATCCAATTGCAATCTTTTGAACGTTAATATTCCCAGATTGCCGCTTGGTGACATTAAGGGGATAAAAGTTTGTCGTCAGGCAGAGGGACGCTGGATAGAGGAATTTACTGAGGGGCTCGACCCGAGAAGTCAAAAATACTACTGGCTCACAGGAAACTTTGTAGTGGATGACAATGGAGAAGACACCGACATTCACGCGCTGGAGAATGGCTATGTTTCCGTGGTACCCTCCTGGCATGATTTGACCAGGTACCCGGCCATCGAATCAAATAAGGGCCTTGAATCATTTTCGGAATAGGGCCCAAAATTATAAAATCGGCTGCATTATCTAAATAAAAGAAATTCACATGAATCAGGTAAGAAGACCAATGCCTAAGAAGCCACCTGCAGACAAGTACTGGAAAGGTCTGGCAGCAGGCTTTTTGTTTCCCTTTGTGGGGTATGCTATTCTGTTGTTAATATACGATCAGTTGGACTCAATTGGAGTGATTTCAGATATGGGTCTTTCACCTAATTTTAGGGAGAGGACACTTGCTTTGATTTCTATATGTCTCATCATTATTCCAGCACAGTATTTTAAAAAAAACTACATGACCGATTCAATCAGGGGCCTTACCATTCCAATGATTATTTATGTGGGTCTCTGGGTATATTTCTATGTGCCCGGACTTTTCTCATAACATTCAAGAGCAGATAAATTTGCTTAATCAATAGAGTCCATTTCAATGAAATACTACATCATCGCCGGTGAATCTTCCGGTGATCAACACGCAGCCTACCTCATTCGATCTCTAAAAAATATTGATCCTGAATCAGCTTTTAGATTTTGGGGTGGCGAACGCATGGCAGCTGTAAGCGGTTCAGCACCTGAGAAGCACATAGATGAGCTGGCATTTATGGGATTTTGGGAAGTGTTTATCAACCTAAGGTCCATCCTGAGAAACTTCAGGCAGGTAAAAGCTGATATTCTGAATTTCAAACCTGACTGTCTGATCCTGGTTGACTATCCGGGATTTAACCTCCGAATGGCTGAATGGGCCCATAAAAAAGGAATTAAAGTAGCGTATTTCATTGCGCCCCAGGTGTGGGCCTGGAAAGAAAACCGGGTCAGTAAAATACAGAAATACTGCGATTTATTATTGACTATACTTCCTTTTGAAGAGACTTACTTTCATGAGAAGGGAGTTGAGCAGGCAAAATTCGTCGGACATCCCTTGCTGGACCATTTTAGTGAATTTCAAGCCGATCAAACTGGTTTTGAAGCATTGCCCAAGCTATTCGGCATATTTCCCGGCAGTCGTTTGCAAGAGGTAAGACACATTCTACCTCCGGTCTCCCCTATTTTTCATAAAAATCCCGATATTCAGTTCGGATTATCCGCAACCCCAAAATTAATGGAAGAACCGCGTCTTTATTCACGGTTTACTAAGGGTGCCAAAAACGTAAACTTATTTAGAGGAAGGCAGCACGATTTACTGGCGAACTGCTATGCTGCATTTGTCAAATCAGGTACCAGCACACTCGAAGCAGCTCTACTCGGAGTACCGCAAGCTGTAATTTACAAAGGCAATCCAATCTCTTTTCAAATAGCCAAAAGAGTGGTAAAAGTACCTTACATCTCTCTGGTAAACTTAATTTTGGATGAGAATCTGGTAGATGAACACATTCAGTCAGAGGTCAATCCAAAGGTACTTGAAAGGGCCTTTGAAAAATTGCAGGATGATAGAGAGAGACAAAGAATCCGTGAGGGATACAATCGTTTGAGAGAAAAACTAGGCGGCCCCGGAGCAAGCGACCGGGCTGCCAGGGAAATATTCAAGCTGATCACCTAATCATCTGAAAATTCAACTGATCAATTCAAGCACCTTTTGAGGAGGCCTGCCTATGACAGCTTTATTGCCTTTTACAACAATGGGTCTCTCCATTAATTTAGGATGATCGGCCATCGCCCTCAATGCCTTTTGGTGTTCCATTTTTTCACCACTGAATTTCTCTTTAAAAATGGCTTCATTTTTTCTAAGGAGCTGACTTGCTTCTATTCCAAGCTTTCGACATAGCTGATCGAGCTGATCGACTCCCAAAGGTTCATCGAGATACCTGACCACCTTGGGTTCTATTCCATTTTCAGATAAGATTTCCAGGGTCTCCCTGCTTTTTCGACATCTGGGATTGTGATAAATAATGTAGTCCATAATGGGAATAACGAATTGTGAATAATTTAAAATTCTGAGGCATTATTGAGGTCAAATATCCTTGGCCAACCTAAAACCTACGAAAATGAAAGTACCCTCCGGATCCGCACTCATTCTTCGGGCGCATCGGCACATACTCGCACTGCTGTTCCATCCACCTCCCCTAATCACCTTATGCTCGGCCACTTCCCTGGCTACCGGATTCACCCGAAGAGTATCGGGATAAAGATGAAACCAATCCTGGGTCCACTCCCAGACATTTCCGTGCATATCGTGCAGCCCAAGAGGGTTTGGATCAAAACTTCCAACTTCTACAGTGCGTCTCCTATACTGACCGGGATCACAATTGTGGTAGGCATTACCTCCATTGTAGTTGGCTTGACTGGTACTTAGACACCTACCCGTACTAAATGGTGTGGTAGTACCTCCACGACAGGCATATTCCCACTCTGCCTCTGTTGGCAAACGCAACCCCATCCATTCCGCGAAAGCGACTGCATCCTCCCAGCTGACATTTATTACCGGCCGCTCCCCCCTGCCCCAACCCTTATCATCGGGTAATTCCCGGCCGGTTTTTCTACAGAACTCATCAAATTGTGCAAAAGTTACAGGGTACTTACTGAGCTTGAAAGAATTCAATACCACCGGGTGTTGTACCTCATTGAACAAGCGCTCAGGCTCATTTTCGGGACTTCCCATTGTAAACTCTCCTCCCTCTATGGATATCCATTCTACCTCAATCCCGTGAATCAATTGAGGATCGCCTTTATCTCCCGATTTTCCATTTCCCTCTCCAGCATCCGACCGACATGAGAAAATGAATGCGAGGAGGATAACACCAAAGGTCAGCAATAAACTTTTAGTCATATTTCTATATTTTCAAATTCGAATTTCCATTCTAAGCCTGATGCCAATGGGTGACGAATCCCATTGATGGGTGGCCCTCCAAATGGCATCCACCCTGAAGAAGCGAAACAAGTTTTCCACTCCAAACCCTAATTCCCCGTAGGGCTGGGTATTCCCTTCAGCCAGTCTAAGTGGAAGGTCAAGCAAGCTTCTGTGACGCTCATCCAATCCACCAACAAATCCCTTGAATGAAATAACCTCTCTTAGGTTCAGGCTCCTCACTAGTGGAATCCTGTTAAAAAGAAACCCATTGAGACGATATTCAGCGTAGACCCTTATGTAGCGATCGTGAAGGAACTCCATGGCATTTACCATATTAAAGTTGTAGGTCTGAAAACCGTAGGTTTGGTTGGCACGCGGCATGTCCAATAAAGGATAGGGAACGGCTCCAAAGACCAAACCTCCCTCAAGGGCATAATTCAGTCGTGCCTGGCCGGTAAAAAAATGATGCTTCACACTGGCGTGAACCCTGCTGAATGGCTCACTGCCTCTACCTACTTGAGTCATTCCAAGTGACAAAGATAGGTTGACAATGGGGTGTGGTGTCCCCAGGTACAGTCTTCTAAATCCATGGTCGAAGAATTTTTCCTCCCATGACCACCGGAAGTTGACCCCCACTTCAGCACCCTCAAAGTTATTAACGGGTTGATCGTTATTGAGGAAGGGGTAAAACTCCGGGGAATGCATACGCAACAAAGAAGCGGAAGCTGAAACATTAAATCCCGTACGAATCTCCCTCTCTGCAACAATTCTTAGACGCTGCCTTTGGTGTAATTCATTTATGATTCTTCGCTTAAGGATATGAGAAAGCAAATTGCTTTCCGAACTGTGTTGTTTGTTTTCATATAGCAGTAGAATCCTTTCGTTTTCGCCGACTTGAATAATATCATCGGTATATTCAGCCTTCATTATTGTTCTTCTTGGAGAGGGAAACAAGTAACCGGCCCCTAGCCTTCCAATCCATTTTTTATTTCTGGTTCCATAACCTACCCCACCCCAGATTGAAAAATTTTCAGAAATTTTACGTCCTGTCCTTCCTCCTAGGAACAAGTGGGTTCCCTGAACTTCATTGAAATTGATCAAATAGTCGTAAGGCCCCAATTCCCATTTGCCAAAATCATAGTAACCGGTAATGGCCATTTGAGCAATATTATCGAGAAACCGAACAAATCCGAGTTGATTTACCGAATCTATGGCAGCCATAAACAAACGCTCCTGATCGCTTAGGTCGGCAGGTCTCACTCCTTCCCAATAATCCTCCCCCCTACTGTACCAATCTCTTACCCTTTGTGATTCGTAAGTGAGATTGCGGTGACTCAATTTAACCTCTTCTTCCAGACCAATTTGCACATTGGAATAACTTCTGTGTTGAATGGCCTTCAGCTCTACACGCTGGTCTTTCCTTGTCTCAATGGGAGAATAATCCACCACTGTATTTAAAATGAAGTTCGAAAAAAATGGAATGGAATCATCGACCAGTTGGTAGGAAAGGTCAATGGAAAGATGTTTAATAAAGTTGAGATGGGCTGTATTGGAGAGCTTCGCATTGACTTCCCTTACTGAATAGAAATTATCTTCAATCAACATCTCTCCCCTCAGTGTATTGTCGCCTCTTCTCTTTGGTACAAAACGCACTAGTTGATCGTAACCACTTTCAGTTTTGATGGAGTCCAAAAGGTAATAATCGTAGTAAAACCATCCGTTCGGAGCAAGGGGGCTGATAAAGTTATGTCCTAAAAATTTTATGGAGGGGTCGTACACATTTACACCTCCCTCCAAACCAGCAGTTACTCCTGCTATCTCTGAGTCCTCCAGCATTCCCAATCCCCTTGTGTGGTCTGCCTCAATTATTGAGAGTTGTCTCCTTGGGTCCTTCTGAAATTGATTGGAAACCAGCTGTTCTGAAAAATAAACCGGAAGGAAGCGGGTACTGTCATCCGCATACTGAAATGCCCCCTGTGCATCGCGAAAAATGCGCCAGTTTCTCATGCGATCAGTCACATTGTTTATCTGGTACTCCCACCTGCTGTAACGCTGATAAGAATAACTGCCGAGATTGTCGGGATTGTTTCTCTCGATATTCTCCTGTACTTTTTGCAAAAGACGTCGAACTGGTCCATCATCAGGTTGTACCAAAATCTCATCTAGCGCAAACTCTTCTGCTTGAAGAATGACTTCCAAATGATTGTCCTGACCTGTTTCTATCTCAAAAACCTGAGACTTGTAACCCATAAAACTGACAACAATTCTTTCAAAGTCCCTATCCGTTTTTAGAGAAAATTCGCCCAGAGAATCAGTTGTGGTACCTGTACTACTCCCCTCAAAAACAACATGCACAAACTCCAGCACTTCATCACTTTTTGCATCCCTGACAATTCCATTAACAGTAGTTAATTGACCGAAGAGGTAAGTGGGAGTGATGAGAAGAAAAAAAGTAACTAGTAAATCTATCTTCACTGGGTTGATGAATTGAGGTAATATTCGGATGCTGAAAAAGCTGCGTTGAAATTCCATTCCAATGCAGCAGCGCTAAATTAATAAATTACTCAACAACCACAAAGGTTTCAATAGATTAAATTATTTTGTCATCAACGGAATCCTAGTTCTCAATCACAAATCAACTTCAGTATCATTCCGCCTGCTTCGGGTAAAAACACATCAGTTCTATTCTCAATTGCTTCATTGGTCAAAACATTAATTACTTTTAAAGGGGTGCAATTCAATTCACTAAGGTACCTCTCAAGAGAGTGGGTCCTCGAACTACCCGATGCGTGAATCAATATTAAATAGTTTTCCCCTTCATCCGATCTGATGAATGCGTATACTTCATTGTCTGGAACAAACTGGATCATTTTCCCATTCTGAAATGCAGGGGTGGAGGTTCTCAGGTTAATAAGTTTGCGAATGAATCCAAATACCTCATTTTCTAGTTCTGTTCTTCCTGCTTCCTCAAATTTATTCACAGCATCTTCTCGCCATCCGCCGGGAAAGCCCTCCCTGACCCAACCATCTGGATTTGCCCTATTTTTCATCGCAATTTCAGTACCGTAATAAATCATTGGGATTCCCCTTGTAGTAAAAAGAAAGACCAGACCGGCTTTGAATTTTTCGACATTATCCCCAACGGCTGAAAGAAAGCGGTCTAGATCGTGATTATCAACAAATGTCACGTGGGCAAAGGGATTCTTGTAAAGATGATCCTGAGCAAGAGTGTAGTAAAGTTTTTCAATGCCGGTGGTCCAGCCATGGGGTTCATTCAAAGCCTCTAATATGGCATAGTACAATTGAAAATCCGTAAGGCCTTCCATTCCGGAGTTGAATGGTGAGAAGGGATTGGTTTGCTCAGCAAACCAGGCCTGGACACCCGGACCATGTACCCAGGTCTCTCCAAAAATGCCAATTTTGGGATATTCATTGTATACTCTTTGCACCAATTCGGACATAAAATCGAGATCTGAATAAGAGTAGGTATCTATTCGCAGCCCATTCAATTTGAAGTACTCGATGGCCCAAATGGTATTTTGAATCAGAAAATTGGCTACCCGCTCATTGTTCTGATTGAGATCAGGCATGTGATTATCGAACCAACCCTGTTGATAAAGGTCGCGGTCGACACCAGATCCATATGGATCCATCAAGGTAGTAGACCGATATGTAGTCCTGGTAAATTCATCGTGCCAGTGAAACCAGTCTTTGTCCGGCAAATCACGAAATATCCAATGGTGATCGCCTATGTGATTATAAATCACGTCGTGAACCATCTTGATACCTCTATCAAGTGCCTTTTCACTCAAAGAGCGATACAGATCATTGTCCCCAAACCGACGATCCACATTGTAGTGGTCTGTGATGGCATAACCGTGATAAGATTCATAGGGCTGGTCATTTTCAAAAACAGGATTTAGCCATAGGGCCGTAACTCCCAAATCCTCCAGGTAATCTAATCGATCAATTATCCCCTGAAGGTCACCTCCGTGCCGGTAGTAAATCCTTCTTCGATCAATCCCTTGTTGATTCATTTCCTTGAAGCTATCGTTGGAATAGTCGCCATTGGCGAAGCGATCTGGCATCATAAGATATATTACATCCCCTGGAAAAAGTCCCTGAATATTCAGGTGATGGTCAGTTCGGTCCTTGAGTTCCCAGTTCATACTTCTACTGATTTCTTCGTCGAAGTTCTTTTTGAAATGAATATCCACATTGCCCGCTAAGGCATCTTCATCTATCTTAATTCTCAAAACCTTATAGTTTGGACTTTCCATCCTGATTGATTCCAAAACAGTAACACCTTGGTGATCAATCTGCGCCATATAAGCTGCTATATTCCGATCGTAAATTAGCAATTCCACAACAGTTTCTTCCATTCCGATCCACCAATTTGGAGGGTTGATTCGCGCGTGGCTAAATTCCCCGGGTATTAGCGGAAAGTAATGAGGGGACCTATCGATACCGGGAGGCAATCGTCTCTCTTTCTCCTCGAGACTCAGGTCACTTTCAGTCTCATAAATCAATTCCTGTGAAAAGGAGTACTGCCATGGAGAAAAGAGGAGTAAAGTAAGTAAAAATTTCACAACAAGTCTGTACATCAATATAAATTATTTTAAACCCTCAAATAAACATTAGCCTTCCTGAATTTTGGCGTGATCGGGATCGTCGACATCATCCACAAGAAAAGTTAGTCCTGCTGCCAACACCCATGTTAGACCACCTAGGATGAGTGCATAAACTGCCTGGCCGCCGAATAAGGAGCCAACCACAAATCCCAAAACAGAAGCGGCCAAAATTTGAGGCAATACAATGAAAAAGTTAAAAATACCCATGTAGGTGCCCATTTTTGCAGCGGGAAGCGATCCGGCTAAAATGGCATAAGGCATGGACAAAATACTTGCCCAGGCAAGGCCAACCCCTACCATTGAAACCAATATCCACAGAGGATCTGTGATGAAGTAAATAGAAATCAAGCCAATGGCACCACCGACCAGAGCGATGGCGTGGGTTATTTTGCGATTGGTCCTCCTGGCAATCACCGGTAGAAGAAATGCGACAAGGGCAGCAAATCCGTTGTAAATTCCAAAGGCAACCCCCACCCAATCAGCGCCAATATTATACTGAGACTCAACCCTGTGAAGACTGGACCTCAGTTCAGGGCTCAAGTCCACCCTACCCTCTTCTAAAAAGAAATTGACCACCCTCATAGTGGCGGGAATTTGAGCTTCTCCAGCATCGATTTTTTTCCTAAAAGCTGCAAGGTCAGAGCGCACAGCCGGAAGCCTCCTGTACCATTCAGCATCAACCTGATCCTCAAGTATAGAAAGGGCCTCCTCCATCTCCATGATCTCAGATTCTTCAATTCCCATATCGTAAATGTGAGCAGTAACGGCAGCTGTCGTGTAAATCCACATGGCAAAAAGTGCAAACCACGAAAAAAATTGCACAACGGCCAATTGCTTCATAGTCTTAGGCATCATATAAAGGTCATCAGACACCACTACCAGCCCATTTCTGTTTCCGGATCGCTGTAAAAGTGAAGTAATAATGAGCAAAACACCTACCGATGCGAGGCCTAGTGTCAAAATGTAGAGTTCTTGCTCGAGCTTGTAAAACCATACAGCAAAAGAACTCAACAATCCAATAGCAGTCACCATAGGTCCATGCCTGAGTTTTTGCTGAATGAGACTTTTCTCAGGAACCTCTTCACGGATTTGATCATCATCCACCCCAAGTCGCTCTTTTTCAGCCTCTTCAAATGCTTTGAGTTCTTCAGGACTGTATTCTTTTGTGCTATAAACAGTCCACATCACAGCCAGAAAGAATATAATTCCGCCTATGTAAAAGGAAAATTTTACAGAGTCGGGAATCATGCCCTCCGGTGCTGTATTAGAAATATTAAAAATATTGGTCATGATCCAGGGTAGGAATGATCCCACAAAGGCGGCAACACCTATAAAAAAGGATTGCATTGCAAATCCTTTGGTCCGCTGTTCAGATGGTAGCATATCCCCGACAAAAGCCCTAAAGGGCTCCATCGTAATATTAATGGATGCATCCAGTATCCACAGCATTCCGGCAGCAACCCACAAAACGGGTGAATTCGGCATGACAAATAGAGCCAGGGAGGCGAAAATAGCACCAATGAGGAAATATGGCCTCCTTCTTCCCAGACGGTTCCATGTATTGTCGCTGAGGTACCCAACAATGGGCTGTACAATCAGTCCGGTCACAGGTGCGGCAATCCACAAAAGAGGAATTAGAGCTATATCAGCTCCAAGGGTTTCAAAAATCCTACTGACATTTGCATTCTGAAGTGCAAAACCAAACTGGATTCCGAGGAAGCCAAAACTCATGTTCCATATCTGCCAAAATGACAATCTGGGTTTACTTGCCATGACGTGTCGGTTTATTTGTGATTATTAAAGGTAAATACTCGGAATTCGTTTGAGCTTATTTCAACTGCATCCCCCTCAGACATCTGTACCTCTTCTCCGCTGAACCAATTCACACCGGAACCTGGAGAATTCTGGAGAACAAACTGAACAGGGTTTTCATCTAAGTTCAAAAGCACCAACACCTCATTTTCACCGGCACTTCGGGAAAATGCAATCAGGTGGTCTACCTGATTGAAAAATTGGACTTCTCCACCATGGGGCTGATTCCAAAGCGCAGGGTTTTGCTTTTTCAGCCGAATCAGGTCGGTATAAAATTCCTGAAGAGAATATTCGCCCCATGGGATTTCAGATTTTTCAAAAAAGGGAAGTCTGAAGTCAAGTGCAGCTTCCTGACCGGTATATATCAAGGGCATCCCTGGAAAAGTAAAGCTAAAAACAGCCATCGCATCAGCATTCAGGCCCATGCGCTCCTCTATGGTTCCGTTCCAGCTATTTTCATCGTGATTATCAATAAATACCATCCTAATGGCATCCTCAGGAAACCGCTCTCGCTCCCTTTCCATGTACTGCATCAAATCACTTATGGAGGCTTCCCGCTGAGCCAATTGATTCATTATGTGATGCAATTCCCAGGCATAGGACATATCAAACCCCAGATCGTGGTGCTCAGGGTCTTCCCATTCTGCCAACATAAAAATAGGCTTTACTGACCTCAATTCTGCAATGGCATCTTCCCAAAAATCATTGGGTACAAAACCAGCCACATCACATCTGTAACCATCGATATCAAACTCTTCCAACCAATACATCATCGCATCCTTCATGGCTCTGCGCATTTCTTGATTATTGTAATCCAATTGGATGACATCTGTCCAGTCCGTATCGGGGGGAATAATAAAGGAGCCGTTCTGTCTCACATAAAAATCTGGGTTTGTTTCGGTCCAAACAGCATCCCATGAAGTGTGATTGGGCACCCAATCCAGTATGACTATCATGCCCAGACCATGAGCTTTGCTGATCAACCTCCTTAAGTCATCTTCAGTTCCAAACTCAGGATTAACTCCTTTGTAGTCCCTAACTGAATAATAAGATCCGAGTTCACCCTTTCTCTCCTTTTCTCCAATGGGATGTATGGGCATTAACCAAATGATATCGACCCCCATACCGGCAAGTCTGGGGAGGTGACTAGAAAACGCATTAAAGGTACCTTCAGAACTGAATTGGCGAATATTGACCTCGTAAATCACCCCGCTTTTAAGTATTTGTTGCATATCGACATTTTTTGCTGAAAAATCATCAGCTTCATGTTGATAAGAAGAACTGTCGCCACAGGAGACCATCATTAACAGGCAAAAGGCCGCAAACAAAAAAGATAAATATTTTTTCATCATAGAATTTATTGTGGTTCACTTGAAATTATTTCAAAAGACCGGGGCGGCAAAAGCACTGACAAGGACTGATCCTTTAATTCATATTCCAGGTCGTTAAAAAAAATAGGGGTCCCGTATTTTTCCAACCAATCGAATTCAATTTCCACCGGTTCATCACCTGAATTGAGGAGCATCCAGGATTGGTCAGAAAAATAGTTTCTGGAGGCCAGCATGGTTTCATCGCTGACTTCCAATATGCGAAAGTCGCCATAAATGAGTTCCATTCTGTTATTTCTCAGATAGGCCAGACGAGAAACTGCACTCCTGAGGCTTTCCTGATCGGCATCCAGATTTTCAAACTGCATCATCCGTCTATTGTCGGGATCATTTCCACCGGGCATGCCGATCTCATCCCCATAGTACAATACCGGAATCCCCGGAATAAAAAAGTTGATGGCATGAATCATTGCTACCCTGGAAAAACCTTCTTCGTTGGTCTTGTTAATATCGCGCGTCCAGCCCGCGAGTTTACTGTCCTCATCAAAAGCAACTTCACCGGTGGCCAATGACATTATTCGCGGCTTGTCCTGATTGCCGCTCATATTCCCCATCAGGTGATTGGTGCCATAGTATTTTTGGCTCTCCAGCAGGCGTTCAGCCAGACGGCTCATAGGTATTTCAGGTCTAATCACTGAATTGATTACCGCATCGTAAACATTGAAATCAAATTGAGCATTCAACATTCCGGGACTGATATAGGAACTGATCAATTCCGGGGAACCGTAAGTTTCTCCGATCTGCAAGTAATTTCTACCGGTAGTAGCAGATAGTTCATTGATTTTTTTTGTGAGCATTCTCCAGAAGGAAAGTGGCACATGCTTGGTAGCATCGTGACGAAATCCATGAACTCCAAAGCGTTTCAACCAAAAAACGGCAGAATCAGACACCACTTCCGCCACTTCTGGATTTCTCAATTCCATGGTGGGCATAAAGGTGTCAAACCAGGTGGTAAGTCGATGATCATCCCACCTTTCAGTATTTAGACTGCCGTCCGGCAGATACAAATCGGTAAAATAATTTTCCCTATCCTTATTTTCCTGATAAAATGGGTGCTTTTCATGCAGGTGATTTGCAACCAGATCGAGCAGCAGGGTCATTTCATTCTGATTGATCAGGCTGACCATTCTCTCTAAATCATCCTCGGTCCCAAAGCGATCATCAATACGGGTAAATGAAATCGGCCAGTAACCGTGGTATCCTGAAAACATACTCTGCACTCCTCCTTTATCCCAAAAACCATAAGCCCCTTCAGGGTTCTGAATAATTGGGGAAAGCCAAATCGAGTTCATATTCAAATCTCTGAAATACCCTCTAATGATGGCCTGATTTACTCCTGCCAGATCACCCCCAAAGTAATTTGCTATGGGTAAAATGCGGTCATCCTCTACTATCCGGTCATTGTCCGGGTCTCCATTGATAAATCTGTCCACCATCAGAAAATACATGGTGGTCCGGTGCCAATCCTCAGGACTCAACACAAATGGATTCTCCACCCATGAACCATTTTTCACGGGGATAAGCAAATCCGGTCCTGCTCCTAATTCATTGGCGGCCTGAACCAGCATAAAGCCCTCTGAAAGTCGATATCTTTCAGGTAATTTACCAAGGTAATAGGTCCCATCCACATCAACCTCAAGTTCAATCGATTTTCCACCCATCATAGCAAATAGCTGATCGAATTCACCCTCAACCTTTATGAAAAAAGAGCCTGATTCATCTCTAAATGTATAAATATGGGGGAGCTCACTTTGAGGCGGAGACTCCAAACTCAACAAACTGTTATATCCTCCCATGCCATTGTCCAATTCTTTGGGATTCTCCGGGTCTAGTATTCTCTGTCCGTCCACCTCAAACTGATAGCCGTAAGTTCCAGGATTCACCCACAAAGCGGTTCTCCAGATTCCATTCTCAAGTTGCATAGTTCCTTCATCAGGATTCCAGGAGTTGATGTCCCCTACCACTGATACAACTGCAAACTCGGCATTTGGGTCAGCCAGTTCGAACTCAACCTTTTGCTTTTCAGACCTTTTGAGAAGAAAATCAATCCTATTGCCCTGGGTCTCGAGGGATAAAATTCCAAGTACCTTAGGAAAAGCGGACGCCTCAATCAAGATACTGTCTCCATCCATGAGAAAGCAATCCAGACCTTCAGTACAAGAAATTATTTTCACTTCACTGAAATCATTCAAATAATCAGATAGCTGTAAAACAGTCTCTTTAGGCTGCAATTGGATACTCACAGGATGAGTGAAGGCAACTTCCTCTTCAAATTCCTCATCACTACAGGCAGCTAAAAGTAAAGAGGATAACAACAACATTGTGTAGTACTTAAAATTCATCTTAAAATACTTTTATTTAACAGGGTATGACAGTTCAGCTTTTTCCCCTTTTTTCAACAAATATTCCCGGTCAAAAAGAACAACTTTTGCCTCTTCTTCTGCATTGTTACACACCTCAACAGTAGAGTGGTTGATGCTGACCTTAATATTTGCTCCTCGGAAAAAGACATTAAAATTGCATTCCTTCCAATGTTCCGGGATCAAAGGATCCAAATGAATGGCATCATTCTTAATCCTCATGCCACCAAAACCCTTCACCACTGACATCCAGGTGCCGGCCATGCTGGTGATATGCAGTCCTTCAGCTACCTCCTTATTGTAATCATCAAGATCCAGGCGACTGGTTCTCAGATAAAGTTCATATGCCTTTTCTAATTCTCCGATAGCAGCAGCCAGAATGACGTGAACACAGGGAGACAGAGAAGACTCGTGAACGGTTAATGGTTCGTAATAATTGAAGTGATCCCTGATCTGTTCCTCGGAAAACTCATGCTCAAAAAAATAGATACCCTGGAGCACATCAGCTTGTTTGATATAGCAGGAGCGAAGAATTCTGTCCCAGGACCAATTTTGATTAATGGGCCGCTGATCAGCTGGTAATTCAGCTGCGGGGATGATTTCTTTATCGAGAAAACCCTCTTGCTGAAGGTAGATATTCAGTTCCTCGTTTCGAGGATAATACATATTTTTACTGATCTCATCCCAACGGGCAATTTCAGCCTCCTCATCAAAGGCCGTTTTTTCAAGGATTCGATCATAGTCGTCTTTTTTTCGACTCTTTACATACTCCAATGCCTCTATGGTATATCTGAAACACCAAATTGCAGCATAATTGGTGTACCAGTTATTGTTGACATTGTTCTCATATTCATTTGGGCCAGTCACTCCCAGCATAACATACTGCTTTTTTGCCTCTGAAAAATTGACCCGCTGCGCCCAAAATCTACTGATGGCAATGAGCACCTCCAGGCCGTATTCGTGCAAATAGGAATAATCACCCGTGTACCGAATGTAGTCAAAAATAGCATAGGCAATGGCGGCATTTCTGTGAATTTCTTCAAAGGTAATTTCCCACTCATTGTGACACTCCTCACCGTTCATCGTCACCATGGGATAAAGTGCAGCTCCCTTTGAAAAACCTAATTTTTTAGCATTCTCAATGGCCTTTTCAAGGTGGTTGTACCTGTACTCCAAAAGATTTCTCGCGACTTGTTGTTCAGCACTGCTCAGGTAAAAAGGCAGACAATAAGCCTCTGTATCCCAATAGGTAGATCCCCCGTACTTCTCCCCGGTAAATCCCTTTGGTCCAATATTCAGCCTGGGATCATCCCCGGTATAGGTTTGGTAGAGATGAAAAATATTGAACCGAATCCCCTGCTGGGCTGCGAGATCTCCCTCAATCACTATATCGTGTCGGTCCCACTTTTCTCTCCACAGGGTTGTGTGTTCATCCAAAATTTTTTGAAATCCGAGGTCCCTTGCCTCCTTCAATTGTTTTCGGCTAATTCCCTCAAAGTCATCAACAGGATAGTAGAAGTTAGATACAACTGAGGCAAATTTTTCAATTCTCAACACCTGACCCTCAGAAACCGGGATGTTTAATTGGTGAGCTACATACTTTTTTCTGCCTGATGGCAAAAAAGTGGCTTTCAACTCTTGTCCATCTTTAAAAATCCGATATCCCATGGTTGCTCTTACCCTAAAATCCAATTTTTTAGTCCGCGCCTCAACAAAGGGGAAATCAACATCCTGATCTTTTGAAGTCTCCTCCCAGAACTTCTCCTCGTAATTGGAATCTTCATTCACCACATCAAAATCCAGATAAGGGGTCAGACTGATCTCTCCACTAAAATTCAAAGCCTCTATACTATAGTCTATGAGTCCCATATCCAACCTTTTGATGGAGTAAAACCTGCGAGCTACCACCTTGATCTTTTCACCTCCAGCCAATTTGGCGGTAAATTCCCTGGTGAGCAGGCTCTTCTCCATATCCAGCTCACGCACAAAATCGTATATCTTACAGGTATTCAGGTCCAGTTCAACCCCATTGATGGCAACCCGGATGCCGATCCAATTTACCGAATTGATGACCTTGGCGTAATATTCCGGATAGCCGTTTTTCCACCAACCGACCCTCGTTTTATCCGGAAAGTAGACCCCCGCTATATAGCTTCCCTGAAGGCTGTCTCCACTAAAGTGTTCTTCAAAATTGGCCCTCTGCCCCATTCTACCATTGCCGATACTGCAAACAGACTCGGCTGCTCTGTTAAAGTCAGCATTATAGCCTCTTTCAATCACTTTCCATTCGTGTAGTTCAAAATAGTTTTTCATCTGTTGTAATTCAAAGTTTTTATACCAAATTATCTATTTAGTTCGAGAAAACTTAAATTCAGGCATCAAATTTCACAAAGACGGCAATCCATCCAATAAATTGCAAAGGCCAAAACCCTCCCAGGATCTGAGCGTAAAATGGGCGAGCTCACTCAGTTCAGGATCATCTCCAAAGCCTACTGCCAGAAAACCACCCTTAAGGGCTGCAGACAAACCTGCAGTTGAGTCTTCAAACACCACGGTTTCGGATCTTCTCACATTCATCAAATCGGCGGCCTTAATGAACAATTCGGGATCAGGCTTTCCTCTTTTTATGTCGTTTCCATCTACTACCCATTTAAACCGCTCTGCCAACCCAATTTTGTTGAGGATTTTCCGTGCATTTTTGCTACCCGACCCAAGACTGTACTTGATACCCTCATTTTCTAGCTCATCCAGAAATTCTGTCACGCCTTTAAAAAGATCACCTTCAGACACCTTTTCAATTTCCTCGAGATACCACTGATTCTTCCTATCCATCATTCTCCTCCTCTCTTCCAAACCCATTTGAAGTCCGGCCCATTCCAATATCAATTTAAGAGAGCCCCCCCTGCTAACACCTTTGAGCAATTTATTTTTTTCCTCGGTCAACTCATAGCCAATCTCTCTTCCCAGTCTTCTCCATGAAATAAAATGATAATGTGCAGTATCCGTGAGAACGCCGTCTAGATCGAAAATACAGGCAGCCAATTTTCGCTTCATGGTCAAGTGATTAGATGAAATATTGAGGTAAATGTACTACCTTATTGTATTTTATACACTAAGTTCGCTGAACTTTTTTGAAAAAGATTATAAACTACTGGTTCACAAAAGGGTGCCCATTGAAGCAGGACAAATACTTAAAAAGAGAGGGGGCAATCACCTAATCCTTAAAAAGATAGGAAACTCTTAATTCAGTATTGTTCAAAATAAAAAAAGGACAGGCCCTTTAACCATTCTAAAGCAGAGCAAAAAAAAAGACCAGACCGGAGAAAATATTAGACGGTACGAAACGGTGCTTAAAAAAGGGAATTAAATATTAACCTCCTATTCGATTGCATTGATTTCATCTGAAGCATAGTAAAACACTCCTCCCTGTAAAGCTGAAGCAGATCTTACCATTTTAATTGCAACCCTTTCAGCATGAACCGGTTGATACTTTCCAAGAATGGAATTTGATATCTTATTCAAAGCTCCACCTAAAATCACTGCTATTTTTTCAAGCGGTCTATTCTCATCTCTTGATCCCAACAAAATAGAAGGCCTGAAAATGTGAATGGCCCAAAAGTTGAGCTTTTCCGCCTCTATTTCAACCTCTCCTTTAACCCGGCTATAAAACACCTTTGAAGATGAATTAGCATCCACTGCGGAAACCAGAAAAAGTTGATTCACTTTTTTCTCTGCGGCTATTTCCGCGATCTTCAGAACATACTCTTTATCAATTCTTTTAAAGGCCTCCCGGGAGCCGGCCTTCCTGATGGTAGTACCCAGACAAATAAAAATATCATGTCCATTCATATTTTCAAGCTCACTGTCCAGCTTTGAAAAATCAATGATTTGATGGTCTAATTTTGGGTGGTCAAAGGAAGCTTTACGTCTGCCATAACTCAATATTTTGATGTAATGCTCACTGGCGCATAAGTGCCTGAGCAAATAGCTACCTATTAGACCTGTTCCGCCAAACACCAGGGCGGTTTTATTCGATTTTGCAATATCCATGGTTTTGTAAAGTTAAAGCCCACCCCCTCACTATTCCTTCCTAAATTCTCTTCTCAAAAATATACTTTTTTTAAAGCCGCAACAATCAATAACTCTAATGAGTTCAGCCGTCATCATTGCGGTGGCACCCCAGAGAATCTTCCCTCTCAAATCGAAATAGGGCACATTCTCAAGATGGATTCCACTAGATATTTGGATGCGGGTCCTCTTACGTGACTCTTTGGATAATAGTCTGGACAATGGAAAAGTAATGATCTCATTGATTTCGGCCGTCTGAAGTGTAAATTCAGGCCGGGTTTCAATCACACCCACAAAAGGGTAAACCAAAAAATTACTGACGGGTATGTAAAGGTGGCTCAAATTCCCAAGTACATTGATGCTATCAGAAGAAACTCCAATCTCCTCCTCAGTCTCTCTTAGTGCAGTTCTAAGGATATCGATATCTTCGGGCTCTCTCTTACCTCCCGGAAAACCAATTTGTCCCTTATGTCGGTCATCCTGATATTGAGTACTACGTTTTATAAAAACCAATTCCATACCAGCCTTTTCACCTGGCACGAATAAAGCCATTACAGCTGCATGGCTTGCGTTGACTGGTGGCTGTCTTCTACCGTGGTGCCCGATTACGGCCATTTCAAGATGTGCCTCGTGACCGGGAAGATTCCCACTGAGACCTTCCCTTACTTTTTCTTCAAATTCTGAAAACATTCAATCACTATCTGCTGAGTAAAAAACCCATACAACTGCAAATAGTTTACTGAATTTTCTCATTAGGTAATTAGCTGGATATCTATAGTTTATATAGCAATAAAATACATAATTTAATCATCCTTTCAGTTATTTATTGACGAATTGTACTCATTTTCAACTTCTCATCCATTAGATCTTTATTGGTATTAATAGTTATCCCGCGTTCTCCCTTTCTTTTTGTATTGATACTTCGATAAACACTCGATACAATTGCTACGACAGGCTCAGCACAAGTTCAAAAAGAAAAAAAATCAAGGCTGTCAAGTACTTGGCGGTTGGCTTTTGGCGTACTTATTTCCCAATGCAAAAGCGGGAAAAAATGTTCTGAAGCAGGTCATCACTGCTAATGCCTCTCCCGAGAATTGTATTGAGCTGCCCCATAGCATGTCTAATATCCATAGCAACCAAATCTGCTGGAACCCCTGCCTTAAGTCCTTCTATAACTTTTTCAAGAGACTCCCTGCACCTAAGCAATGCATTGTAATGTCTGGAATTATGCAATACTGTATCCGTTTGTCCGGAATCAAGCTCGTGAAAGTGTTCAATAAGGAGGTTTTTTAATTCCTGAAGCCCTTTTTTTTCTACCGATGAAACAGGCAAAAAATGATAAGGTAATACAATCTTACCTTGGGCCGCTTTCAACTGAGATTCATTTGCTAAATCTAATTTGTTGCCAACGACGATAACTTTAATGCCGGGTTTCGCCACATTTTCTAAATCGGCTAACACCTCATCTATCGAGCTTAAGGCGAGATCGAAGAGATAAATAAGTATAGCGGAATGGGCAATTTTTTCCAGGGTTATCTTGATGCCCATTTCCTCCACGACATCTCCAGCTTCTCTAATACCCGCCGTATCAATCAGCCGAAAGGCAACACCATCTAAGTGGATGACCTCTTCTATCGCATCCCGTGTAGTGCCTTCAATATCAGATACTATGGCCCTTTCCTCTTCAAGTATGGCATTCAGCAGGGTTGATTTACCGGCATTAGGTCTCCCGGCAATCACAGTGGATATTCCTTTTTTTATGACATTTCCCATAGAGAAGGAGTCAATTAAGTCTGAAATAAATGAATTGATTTCAATGACTGACTTTTCTAATTCTCCTTTGTCGGCAAACTCCACATCTTCCTCTCCGAAATCCAATTCCAATTCAATGAGGCTGGCGAAGTGAATGAGGCGATCCCTCAGACCGGCAATTCTCTCACTGAATCCCCCTCTCAACTGACCAATAGCCAACTGATGCTGTGACCTATTTTCAGAATCGATCAAATCGATTACTCCTTCTGCTCGTGCCAAATCCATTTTCCCATTAAAAAATGCCCGCATTGTGAATTCACCCGGACCTGCTGGTCGGGCTCCATCGCGGACAAACTGTTCGATGATTTGTTGAACGATGAAATTTGACCCGTGGCAACTTATTTCAATAATATTCTCTCCGGTATATGAATTTGGTTCGGGAAAACAAGCCAATACCACCTCATCCAGAATCTGTCCTTTGTCGTCAAAAAGCGTGGAAAAAAAAAGCTGTCTTTTTGGAGGTGCTTTAAATTTTTTATTACCCGCTCTTCTAGCAACCAGATCAAATACACCAGGTCCACTCATTCTGATTACAGCAATGGCAGAACGGCCGGGTGGAGTACTCCTCGCAATTATATTATCTGAGTGATGGTACATATATTCCAGAACGGTTCTTATCTAAAACAACTTCTTCAACAAGCATCGGGCTTCACAAACATAGTCAACTTATTTCATCCTACCCTCCAAAGCAAATTGTGCGGGAGTGCTGCCAAACCTCTTCTTAAAGGCAGCAATAAAGTGACTGGGGTTACTGTAGCCAACCCGGTAGGCAACATCATTTACCGAAACATCAGCGGTATAGAGCAATTCCCTTGCCCGCTCCATTTTTATCTCATGACAAAAATCACGTATTGATTTACCAAAGGTCTGTTTAAAACCTGTGCGCAATGCATGACCAGATATTTTCCATTCAGCAGCAGCAATATTAACGATGGAATCTGGTTCAGGGTACTCAGTCAGCCGGTTCTTCAACTCTTTCATTCTTCCAAACAACTCAGTATGCTGAAGAAAAGGACATCTGCTTCCCTCTGACTTCTGAACCCCACTGTCTAATGACATAGCAAAGAATTCAGTTATTTTTGCTCTTACCCAGGTCATCAACATTTTATTCCCAACAGGTGGGTGGATAATTTGATGGAGCACTAGTTTTAATTGTGGGGAGATTTTTGTGACCTCTACTGCAGCCCCTTTGTTGATAGGAAAATATCCCTTCCTGACAATATTCTTGTAGTCGGGCTCACTGTCACCTGTGAGCAGTGAATGGAGTGCCACTACATCAACCTTTATAAGAATTACAGCATACTCTCCTGTGGCTATCAGTTGGGTTTTCCAGGAGCCCATAGGGTAAAACAGAGTGACAGACTCATTCTCCTTCAGAATATAGAAGGAATTGTTGTATTCTGAATCAATGGTGCATTTCCCCTCTAGGCTGTTGATGATCAAAATATCGTTGGGCCCCGGAAAAATATCCTCCCTACAATCACCACCACTTTGACTTGCCAGGTATCTGAAAGAAATCCCCGCTTCGGTACAGCTGAATACCATAATCCTTCTCATTGCATTTAAGGGGTGCGAAATTAACACTTATCCTCGAAATTAACGCGACTTTACTGCAAACACTTTTTTTGCGATAAAAAGAAGACCTCCAAGTGACAATAATACGAACACAATTGGGAAAAGTTGCCAAACTCCCTCCAGAGTGGGTTGCTTAACAAACTCCCACAAATCGCGGGCATTCATCCCTAACCAGAAAAAGAGCAGTGTCCGTGGTAACATTCCAACCATACTTCCTAAAACATACCATCCGATCTTTATAGGTAGGGACGCAAGAAACACATTCATCATGGCGAAAGGCAAGACCGGTGAGATTCGAAGGTATACAATCATCTGAAAGTAATAACTCTCCAATTTTTCAACATAATCCTTCAATTCAGCAAAATGATGAAGGGGGCGGGTTCCAGTGTAATGAAGTAATAAGCCAGAAAACATTAAACCAAGCAAAGCTGCCAGGGGATAAGAAATAAAAACCGGAATTAATCCCCAATATTGTAGGTAGTACCCCAGTACAATGGCAGCAACGGTGGAAGGCATTAATGCCAGTCCAATTAGAAATATTGCACTGATGGTAGATAATACCAAAAGCGGAAAAAGTTCCAACTCAAATAATTGAGGATTGGCCTCGATGTAAATGATGAACATGGACGAAAAGGCCAGGGGAATACCACCCATTAACACCATCAATAAAAGGAGTCTACCATTGTTGGAACCGTGCTTAAAAAAAAGACTCTTACCCAATCTCTTCCACCACCTATCAGGCCTAAATCGCATAATGTAGAATTGAGGGACAAGCATTTCATTTTTGCTGAAACAACAGATGAATCAATGGATTATCTCCATTAGACTGTGTTGTAGTTGCCCTCTTTCTAAAAAGTAGTGGCAATTGAACTATCCGTTTAAGTTTTGCAAAAAGCCAGACTTGATGCTAAGTGGGTTAAAAATTCATTACCACATAAATCATCATAATTTAATCTTCACCCACTACCCAAAAAGCGATCGGCTTTTTTCATTCACAATCTCACTGCATACTCCATTAATTCTACGGACCTTTGGGCGTAGGCAAACTCATTGTCATACCAGGCCATGACACGGTAGAGGTCGCCCACTTTAGAAGTCAGTAGCGAGTCAAATACTGAGGAATGAGAATTACCGATGATGTCTGTAGAGACTAGTGGTTCGTCTATGTATTGAAGTATACCATTGAGTGAGCCATCAGCTGCTTCTTTCATTGCACCATTAATAGCTTCAACAGAGGCTTCTTTGTCTAACATAAAGGTAAACTCGGTGGCAGATCCGCATACAACCGGGACTCTCATTGCCGACCCCGACAGTTTCCCCTTAAGAGAAGGCAGCACAATCTCGGTGGCCTTGGTGGCACCAGTCGTTGTGGGAATAATGGAGACCGCTGCAGACCTGGCCCTTCTCAAGTCCTTATGAGGAGCATCCATCAACCGCTGATCAGCGGTATAGGCATGAATAGTGGTCATGAAACCCTGTTTAATTCCAAAAGTTTCTTCAAGCACCTTTGCAACCGGAGCGAGACAATTGGTTGTACAGGAAGCATTTGAAATAATGGTATCTTCAGGATGCAGGGTATTCTCATTCACTCCCATTACAATAGTAGGTATATCCCCTCCTTTTCCGGGAGCTGATAGAACCACTTTTTTAGCACCTGCCTGACGGTGTTTGGAAGCAAGTTCCTTAGTGAGAAAAATTCCAGTGCTCTCAAGGACAACATCGATATTCAAATCTGTCCAGGGCAGTTGTCTGGGGTCTTTTTCGTTATAGCATTTGATCTTGATGCGATCATCTATTACCATGTCAGCACCATCTGCTTCTACCTTGTAAGGAAAATGCCCGTGAGCAGAATCGTATTTCAAAAGGTGAACAAGTGTTTTTACATCAGTTAGATCATTGATCGCAATGCATTCCATAGCATCGTTCAACATCATCGCTTTGAGGCTCAATCTACCAATTCTTCCGAATCCATTAATAGCTACTCTTATCTTTGTCATATTCCAATTTTTTACTAAAGTTTATTAAATAGAAAGTATCTGAGCAATTTTAACCAAATTTTCGTTCAGTTGTTTTTTCTGAGTGTAACTAGTTTCAAGCGGTTCTTCATGAATTTTTCCACATTGATAAGCAGTCATGAATCCGGAATTCCCATTCAGCAAGCCCTCAACTGCTCCCACACCCATTTCACTTGCGATTACCCGATCAAAACATGTAGGGTCTCCTCCCCTTTGGAGATGGCCCAGAATCGTGACCTTGGTCTCGTAATCATTGTATTTTTCGCGTACAGATTTTGCCAGTTCGTAGGCTCCTCCATTCTCATTTCCTTCAGCAACCACCACGATACTGGAAGATTTTTTGTTGCGATATCCCTTCCTCAGTAAAGCCACCAGCTCTTCCACTGAGGTCTTTCGCTCGGGCATCATAATACAGATCGCACCACTTGCTATTCCAGATCTCAGAGCAATAAACCCTGTGTCGCGGCCCATTACTTCGACAAAAAACAGCCGGTTGTGAGATAGTGCCGTATCACGGATTTTATCTATGCAACTTACGACTACGTTTGAGGCTGTATCATAGCCAATTGAATAATCTGTACCCGCTATATCATTGTCGATGGTTGCAGGAATTCCTGCAACCTGCAAGCCAAATTCTTTACTAAATATATGCGCCCCTGCAAACGAGCCATCCCCTCCAATGACTACCAGACCATCAATACCTCTTGATTTTAGCTCAGAATATGCTTTTTTCCTACCTTCTTCAGTCCTAAACTCAGGGCTTCTCGAACTTCGCAAAACAGTACCTCCATTGCCCAGAATGTTATTTACCGATCGGACACTTAGCTGACGGATATTCCCTTCGATCAACCCCTTATATCCCTCATAAATCCCAAAAACCTCAGTATTGTAGTAAACAGAAGCACGGACCACTGCTCTTACTGCTGCATTCATCCCGGGCGCATCTCCACCGGAGGTCAAAAGCGCAATTTTCTTTAAGTCATTCATAATTGTAATTATAAGGCAAAGAAACTAATTTTCAAAGGATTTCTTAGTGTATTTGGTACACTATCTAAAAAAATAATATCTTTATATTCATTTTTCAAAAAGCTATAAAAAATTTAGGTAAATAAAGTTGTAACTGACCTATAAAACGATGCAATTATTTTGAAAGACCCTAATACCAAAAATTATCCGTTCAATTAAAATGAGTCAGCTAAATTGGTACAAAATTAATGATCGAAAGAGAAAATATTAACTTTCAACTCCGCGAGATAGACGAGCACCTGAAAGCTGCCATATCGGTTGATTGCGTCATTTTTGGATACGATCAATCGGAACTAAAAGTACTTACTTTGGAATGCAATATGGCCCCCTATGTTGGGATGCCCTCGCTAATTGGAGATTTGGTCAATGAAGATGAAAATCTCGACCAGGCAGCCACCAGGATACTTTACGAAAGAACGGGAATATCAGATATATTTCTTGAGCAGGTAAAAGCCTTTGGAGAAACTGACCGCCATCCACTGGAAAGAGTAGTCACTATAGCTTATTACGCATTGATTAAGGTCGATGAGTTTAAAAATGACAATGGGGCTTTGAGACAACACCAAGCCAAATGGTCTCCCCTCAATCAATTGGAAGAAATGGCTTTTGATCACCGCCTTATTCTTGAGAGTTCTCTTCACCTCCTAAGAAAAAGGTTGATCGAATACCCTCTCTGGATGAAGCTTCTTCCAAAGTATTTTTCTCTCCCGGATTTGCAAAATCTATTCGAGGCCATTCTTGGCACTACCCTGGATAAGAGGAATTTCAGAAAGAAAATTTCCAATCTCGAATTGGTTCGCGAAGTTGGAAAAATGCAGAAAGATGTACCCCATCGACCTGCCAAGCTCTATGCTGTCAACGAGAAAAAGCTTAAAAAGGATTTTTCTTTCTTACTGCAAAACCCTTTTATCAACTAAAGATTCTCCCTTACTTGTTTTCTTAATGCTTCGGCAGGCTATCACAAGTGCTTCGATAAATTCAGCAAAGGTTCAAAAGTAACATAAAATCAAGCCTGTTGTATATATTTGGTTTTTTAAAAATTTGCGGTTGGTGGTTGGTGATTCTGGAGGGCTTTAACTGTTACCTGGCTGCTGCTAATAGTCCTGTATGCCCTGGTGAGACAAGAATGCACTTCTTTTCGCAATCGCAATCCATTAATTGATCCTTTGGCAATTCAATCTGGATGCCATTAACTAATGGCTAGAAAAGGCATTTTTTTCATATTGAACCAAGCCCACAAAAAAACGAGGGAAGGCACTGGTCAATTACAACCGGCCTTCCCCTGTTCACAAAACCCGCAATAAAACATCAATTATCTACTGATAGAAAGTCTCTTTCCTATAAAAAAGCTTCCATCCGTTATATTTACAATGTACATTCCGGAAGTCAGGTCCGAAACATTTAAAGCTATTTGACCGGCATCTGCAAAGACACTCGATAAAACTTCTTTACCTGTCATATCAAAAATTCGAACGACCAATTTACCACCTGGCTCAATATCTCTCAGATCAATGTGAACCTCATTCCCGGCGGGATTGGGGTAGAGAGAAACCTGTTCCGGTGAAATATAAATTTCACCCGTGGAGGTTGAAGGACTGAATACATATTCGCCTGTAGCAGCATTAAAAAACACATCATATAAACCTGCAGTAGGCTCAATATTTGGTCCATCTTGCGTACCAACACCCTCAGGAAAGTCAGCAGCACCCCAATTAACTGTCCAGGCAGTATCAGCTCTGAACTTTATACCTCCATCGTCATCTGGGTCAAAGTCAAATAATTGAACACCCGCAGTATTCCACAAATTCCCGTCGTTGGGATCTTTGTCCATAAACCAATCAACTGCACCCCCGTCATTCTCATCGGGCCATTCGCCAAAAGGACCTGACCTACCGACAATGCTGATGGAATTGAATTCAATGATTTCATCAAAGTGATATTCTCCTGTGGTAGAGTTAAAAGTAATTCTGTACTCCCCGCCAACTACGGGAATATTTACACCATCTTGAGTAGCAACACCTGTGGGAAAATCCGGTCCACCCCAGTTGATGGTCCATTCGTTATTGGCTCTGAATTTCATCTCTCCATCATTCAATACTACTCGAAGCCGCCAAACACTGCCATCCTCCGTGTCCTTTTCCATATCAGTATCATCGTCCCAGCCTCCAGGTGTCGCGTCCCCAATTATACTCACCACATCAAAATCCTCAATTATCAAAAAACTGTACTCCAAGGTAGCAACATTAAAAGTAACCAAATAGTCTCCCTCTTGATCCACTACAATATCATCACCATTGGGTACTGCAATGCCAGTTGGGAATGTCTCGCCACCCCAATTGATAGCCCAGTCGTTTTCTGCCCTAAACTTCAATTCACCTTCCACCAAAAACACAGTGGTCCTCCAAACATCGGGATTGCCCGCATCTCTCTGTAAATGAGTGTCCTCATCCCATCCACCAGGAGTGGCACTTCCAATTATACTCAAACTATCGAATCCTACCACTTCATCAAAAAGGTATTCACCCGAAGTAGTGTCAAAGGTAATGCGATAAGTTCCAGCCATCTCAATTGGAATATTCGGTCCATCCTGAACAGCAATACCCGCCGGAAACTCATCACTGCCCCAATTTACAGTCCAGTCACCATCTTTTCTGAATTTCGCATCACCAGCATTTAGAGGCATGGTGCCAAAAAACAGCCCGGGATTGTCCCTGTCCGGAAAAAGGAATACATCCCGATCCCATTCAAATCGAGTAGCATCCCCAATTATACCAATGGTCCCGGCATAGTCAAAAAAGTAATCCCCGGTAGCTGAATTAAAAGTAATTTCATAATTTCCACCAATAATCTGGAAATTTGGACCATCTTGCTCTCCAGCTCCAATAGGGAGGTCAATCCCTCCCCAATTCACTGCCCAATCGTCGTCGGCGCGAAATTTAAGCTCTCCATCCACCAATTCGACGGAAATCGTCCATAAATCAGGATCTTCAACATCCTGAACCATTGGAGTGCTGGCATCCCAGCCCTCCGGAGTGGCAGTTCCTATAATTCCAACTGTGGAAAACTGCCCGTGCACTAGCCCGGTAAGGACCATGCAAACTGTCAAGAAAAGTAGTTTTAGTTTCATCATTAATTTATTGTGGTTAAGAAATTTATTAAATAGTGTACTTTATACACAAAGTTAATTTAAAAATAACTAACTTTGGCAAGTGATTGTGAAATTTTCTAAAAAAATCCTAAACATGGGTACTTTTACTATTGATTTTAAGCTAGTTGCGCTCCTGGGCATCCTCTTACTTTCCGGTAGCATACTCTGGGGACAAAGAACTATTACCGGGAAAGTGGCTGAAGCAGAGACGGGACTTGGCCTTATTGGGGCGACCGTTCAAGACCCTGAAAACCCCTCGGTAGGAACAGTTACAGATTTCGAGGGAAACTATTCAATAAACATATCTGAGGCTACCACTCATTTGCGATACAGTTATGTGGGTTTCCAATCGGTCCTGGTTGAAATTCGCGATCAGTCTGAGATCAATGTTCAACTGTCAGCTGGCTCTGTGCTGGGTGAAGTAGTTATCATTGGCTATGGAACTGTAGAGCGCGAAGACGTGACCGGCTCTATTCAAACAATCACATCCCGTGAATTTAATCAGGGAGCAATAACCAGTCCTCAAGAGCTGTTGTCCGGAAAAGTACCGGGAGTAACAGTTGTCACCGGCGGAGGTGGTCCCGATGAGGGAGCACAAATAAGGATCAGGGGTTTGTCCTCTTTGGATGCGAGCAATGATCCGCTGATTGTAGTAGACGGAATTCCTCTGGCGTCTGGAGGCATTTCAGGAAACAGAAATCCGCTGAACATCATCAACCCCAATGACATTGAGAGTATTACCGTATTAAAAGATGCTTCTGCAACTGCCATTTATGGTAGCCGTGGTTCAGCGGGAGTAATTCTCATCACTACGAAGAGAGGGTCGATGGGTAGTCGCCTTCAGGTCACTTATGATGGCAACATTTCCGTGGGCACAGCAATAAACAAAGTGGACGTATTGAGTGCAGAGGAATTCAGAGCTGCGATGCTGGAAAAAGAACCAGATAGGATTGAATTTATGGGCGATGCCAATGTGGACTGGCAGGATGAAATTTACCGAAATGCTGTGGGAACCGATCACACCATAGGATTAAGTGGTAGCATACGGGAGACTATGCCCTTTAGGCTTTCTCTCGGTTACACCAACAAGGATGGCATTCTGCGTACTGATAATTTCCAAAGATATACTGCTGGCCTTAATTTCAGTCCACATTTTTTTGACAGTCGCCTTCAGTTTAATATCGGATTAAGGGGCATGCTCAATAAAAACCAGTTTGCCGAGAGGGGTGCCATTGGTGCGGCAGTCAGGTACGACCCTACTCAACCCATCCTTGATGAAGAAAGTCAATTCAGCGGTTATAGTGTGTGGACTTTGCCCAATGGAAACCCCAATTTACTCGCTCCTTTCAATCCGCTTTCACTCCTGGACAGGTCATTGCGACAGGACAATTCAGAGGTAAATCGCTATATTGTTAATGCCTCGGTTGATTACCGCTTTGAATTCCTTCCAGCTCTACGTGCCAATCTCAACCTCGGCTATGATTATTCAAAGGGAAGTGGTGGTGTAGATATCCTGGGAGGCAATATTGTGGCCTACAGCTTCAACCCCAATACGGAGGGTGGTCTTATGAGTACTTATGAGGAGGTTCGAAAAAATGAACTTTTAGAATTTTATCTCAATTTCAGAGAAAACTACGGGCAACACACCATCGACCTAATGGGAGGATATTCATGGCAACACTTTTTTGATGAGAATTCATTTTTCAGAACAGATGCAGCCATGACGCCTTCCGAAACCCAGCAGCAGGACAACATCGCACGTGAATTGTATTTACTTTCTATGTTTTCGCGGATTAATTACAGCTTTAGGGATCGCTATCTGCTCACCTTTACCCTCAGGGCTGATGCCACCTCCCGCTTTGCCTCTGAAAATCGTTGGGGATATTTCCCTGCGGCAGCTGCAGCAGTTAAAATATTTGAAACCGAAAACACCTGGTTCAACAATCTAAAGTTGCGTGCCGGATGGGGAATAACCGGTCAGCAGGAAATTGGGGGATATTATATTTATCAGGCAGTGTATGAGGAGAGTCTCGAAAATGCACGCTATCGACTGGGTGATCAGTTTTATACCACCATTCGCCCCAATGGATATGACAGAAACATCAAGTGGGAGGAAACTACAACTACCAATATTGGAATAGACTTTTCAATACTCAAAGACCGCATTGAAGGCTCTTTAGACATTTATCGAAGGGACACCAGAGATCTTCTCGGCTTTGTAGATGTGCCCGCAGGCACCAATCTGACCAATAGAATTTTCACAAATGTGGGTAATATGGTTTCTGAGGGAGTAGAACTCTCACTGGTTACCACTCCGGTAATTCGCAACAGACTGAGATGGGACCTCAGCACAAATTTCAATTACAACACCAATGAAATCAGTCGTTTGACTGCCACCAATGACCCGGATTTCCCCGGTGTGGAAGTGGGAGGAATTGCCGGTGGAGTCGGATCAAATATCCAAATACATTCAGTTGGTCACGAACCTTTTTCTTTCTTTGTATTTGAGCAACTGTACGATGAGGAAGGAAATTTATTAGAAGGTCAGTTTGCAGATAGAAACGGAGATGGAATGGTCAATGATGACGACAAATACAGATTCCGAAGCCCCGCTCCTCGCATTACCTTTGGCCTAACAAGCAATCTAAGCCTGGGCAACTTCGACTTTTCATTCGCCGGGCGAGCTCACTTTGGCAATTACGTTTATAACAATGTGGCTACCGATATGGGCAATTTTAATGCACTTTATCACCCCACTAACTATTTGTCAAACATTCACCGGTCAGCTATAGACAACAATATTCAAAGTCAGAACTCAGTCCTTTTTAGTGATCATTTTGTAACCGATGCATCATTTTTCCGAATGGATCACATTACCCTGGCTTACACATTTAATCTGTCTCAACTTTCAGGTCCCGGATTGATCCAAACCATAGGGCTGAATTCACTGAGATTGTATGCCACTGTTCAAAATCCATTTGTAATTACCGATTACGATGGGCTTGATCCGGAGATACCCAATGGAATAGACAATAATTTTTACCCGCGACCACGGACTGTATTATTTGGAATATCAGCTACCTTTTAATCTAAAACCGATCCATCATGAAACTATATAAATTTATCATCGCAATAATTCTCTTAAGTCTCACGGCAACCTCATGTTTTCAAGATCTGGACACAGTTCCTTTAGATCCGACCCAAGTGACATCAGGTACCGTTTTTGACAATCCTGAGGCCTACAGGGGCGTCCTGGCCAAATTATATGCGGGGCTTGCTGTTTCCGGACAGGAAGGTCCGGCTGGGAGACCGGATATTTCCGGAATTGACGAAGGATTTGGTCAATATCTCCGAGGATTTTGGTACCATCAACAATTGACCACGGATGAAGCTATTATCGGCTGGAATGATCAGACCATCTTTGATTTCCACAATCAGACCTGGACAGCTAGCGACGGATTTACCTTTGCTTTCTACAGTAGAATTTTTTATCAAATAGCACTTTGTAACGAATTCCTCAGAGAAACCACGAATTCCAAGCTCAATGAAAGAGGGGTTGGGGCCGCCCTGAGAGAAGAAATTCAGGGCTACAGAGCGGAAGCGAGATTCCTGAGGGCTCTCAGTTATTGGCACGCCCTGGACATCTTTAGAAATGTACCCTTTGTCACAGAAAATGATGTGGTAGGTGCTTTTTTTCCTGAGCAAATCTCTACGCAAGATTTATTTGAATACATAGAAAGTGAACTTCTGGAGGTACAAGATTTGCTTCCTCCGCCCAGAACCAATGAATATGCCAGGGCTGACCAGGCTGCGGCCTGGATGTTATTGGCTAAACTCTACCTGAATGCAGAGACTTACATCGGGCAGCCCAAATATGCTGAATGTTTTGAGTACTGTCAGAGGATCATCAATGCAGGTTATGAGTTAGAACCTGAATATGAGCATCTTTTCCTCACAGACAATGATCAGTCCAGAGAGATCATTTTTCCCATCGCCTTTAACGGAGATAATACCAGAACCTGGGGTGGAATGACCTTTATTATCAATGCCGCAATTGGTGGAAATATGAATCCATCAGCACTCGGTATGGGAGGTGGATGGGGAGGAACCCGCGCAACCCGGCAGTTTGTAGAAAAGTTTCCCGAGGGATCTGATGGGACTGTTGTGTCCAGAAACATGGGGCAAACCGTTGCCTATCCCAAATTATATGTACCTGGTACCCATCAGGGCAATGATCCAACGGATACCAGAAATTCTCTTTCTTCTCCGATGAGTAACAATATCTTTGAGGGGCATAAATACTTTCCCGAAGCAAATACAGAAATAAGATTTACGAGGATTCCTTCCTCTACTGCACCTATTTACGGTGACAATACAGGAGGCGGCACCCTCCAAATAAACGGCGCCCCAATTGTAGTACCAGAACCAGGACTTCACTACATAAGAGTTGATTGGAATCAATTCACCTACACCATTGAGAGAAGGGATTGGGCCATTAAAGGATCTATAGTCCAGGGATCTGAACCTCTGCCAATGAGCTGGAATGCGGATAGGCGAGCACTCCAGTTAGAGGCTGACTTTCTGGCAGGGGAGTTTACTTTTATCGCTAATAACGATCCGGCTGTAACGCTTGGAGACAATGGTGGTGACCGCATTCTCAACCCTGGGGGAGAGCCCATTACCACCATAGAAGTTGCAGGAACTTATGAGATATTCCTCTATGTAGAGCAGCCGGACTACTCTTACAGTATTACTACCAATGCCTTCGATCGAAGAGGCATGTTTTACACTCAGGGCCACACTCTCGATATCGAAGATGTCACCCAATTTACCCAGGGGTATGCAGTAACGAAATTTAAGAATATAAGCTCTACTGGGGTCCCGGGTTCCAACGCTACTTTTCCTGATACTGACTTTCCGATGTTTAGGTTGGCCGATGTTTATCTGATGGCAGCTGAAGCTTCATTGAGAGGTGGCGGAAGCACTTCTCTAGGGATAGAATACTTCAACCGGGTCCGAGAGCGAGCTTACCAAAGTGTAGCAGGGAATGTCACCATGGAAGAATTCAACCTGGACCTAATCCTCGACGAAAGAGCGAGAGAGCTCTACTGGGAGTGCCACAGAAGAACCGACCTGGTCCGATTCGGTCAATTCAGCGATGGGGACTATGTATGGCAATGGAAAGGAGGCGTACAAGAGGGAACTCAGGTCGGAGCCCACAGGAATGTGTTCCCTATACCAAATTCGGACCTCAACAGCAATCCCAATTTGCAGCAAAACGATGGGTATTGAGTAGATTGAAATGAGATTCTGAACTTCTCTAAAATAGTAAAATCAGGGAGCGATCTCATTTGTAAATAATTGAAATGAATTCCCTCTGCCTGACTGAAATAATACGATTTTCCCGTTAAGTTCCTCGTTTAGGCACTTACCCTTCTACCCCATTGCAGGCAATAGGAAATCCCAATACTGAAATTAACAGAATCATAATTTAGAATCAGATGTACTCTCTCAAGGGGTGAAAAATTAAGGTTACTCAGTAATTAAGTGTGGCGGCATGGTCATTGCATAAACGTGCTCAAATGAATAATGCCCGTACACCAGAATTCAATAACTCATGAGCTCAACCTTTTCGCATTTTCAAAAAACTCATTAGCTTTGGGCTTTCAAAAAAACAGCGAATATGAATTTACATGAATATCAGGGAAAGGAAATATTGAAATCTAATGGTGTGCCCATTCAGGAGGGAATAGTTGTAGAAAGTAAAGATGCGTTACTCAGTGCATTTGATCAATTAAGGGAACAAACCGGAACTGAAATGGCCGTAATCAAAGCCCAGATTCACGCAGGTGGTCGAGGCAAAGGAGGAGGCGTAAAGCTCGCAAAAAAACGAGATCAGGTAGAGGAAATAGGTGGTGGAATTTTAGGAATGATGTTGAAAACACCTCAAACTCCCGGTGGAATGGATGGAGAGGGAAAACTGGTGAGAAAAGTACTCATAGCTGAGGATGTCTATGCTCCTGATTTTGATGCATGCGACGAGATATATATGTCCATCCTCACAGATAGGGATACAGGAAATAACGTGATCATTTACTCCACCGAAGGCGGTATGGATATAGAGGCAGTGGCCGAGGAAACTCCCCATCTGGTTCACAATGAATTTGTTGATCCAGCTCTTGGTCTGCAAGCCTTTCAGGCAAGAAAAATAGCATTCAATCTCGGACTGAGTGGCAGAGCATTTAAAGAGATGACCCGCTTTGTGGCCAATCTTTATAAATCATTCATCAATGCCGATGCAACTTTGGTTGAGATCAACCCGGTGTTAAAGACAGCAGATGATCGCATTCTGGCTGTTGATTGTAAAATGTCCATAGACGAATCAGCCCTTTATCGAAGAAAGGAGATTGCAGAAATGCGCGATATAAACGAGGAAGACCCCACGGAGGTGGAAGCAAAAAAATACGACCTCAATTATGTAAAGCTCGACGGGAATGTTGGTTGCATGGTCAATGGAGCAGGACTTGCAATGGCAACTATGGACATCATTAAGCTGTCGGGTGGTGAACCCGCTAACTTCCTGGATGTTGGTGGAACAGCAGATGCAGCACGAGTTGAGCAGGGATTTAGAATCATCTTAAGTGACCCAAACGTCAAGGCCATATTGATCAATATTTTTGGAGGGATTGTACGCTGCGATAGAGTGGCCCAGGGTGTTGTGGATGCATGCAGAAATATGGACGACCTGAATGTGCCCATTATTGTTAGATTGCAGGGAACCAATGCCGATATCGCCAAAGAAATCATAGACAATTCAGGTCTTGCAGTACACTCGGCAGTACTTTTAGAAGAGGCTGCACAATTGGTAAAAAAAGTATTGGGATAAAGTGGTCTGACGTTGGAAAATCCGGTAGATAGAAGTGGAGTTAACTGCATAAGCCTGTATGAACTATGCCACCGGATTAATCGGGTACTCGCTGCTAATTTCCCCAACCCAATTTGGGTGAAAGCTGAAATTGCTTCCCTGCAGTTGAGAAGAGAACATCGGTATTTCCAACTGGTGGAGAAGGATCAGCAAGGGGAGAAAATAATCAGCAAGGCCTTTGCCAGTCTTTGGGCGGGAAATTACTCGAAGCTAAGGCGATCAAGAGGAAAGCAGCTGGATGAGGTACTAAAAGAAGGCCTGGAGGTATTGGTACTGGTAAAGGTTACCTTTCACGAAGAGTACGGTTTCAACCTGCAAATACAGGATATTGATCCCAATTTTACCATTGGAAAATACTTTTCCCGAAAACAGCAGATATTCAACAAGATCAAAGAACGCAAACTCAACAGGCTTCAGGCATCACTCCCTTTACCTTATGTCCTTCAGCGAATTGCTGTGATTTCCAGTAGCCAGGCTGCGGGCTATAAAGATTTTTGTCAGCAACTTGAAGAAGTAAGAGACAAAATGGACATTCATCACCTTCTCTTTGAATCCTCCATGCAGGGAAAATTGGTTGAGAGAGACATGCTCAAAGCTTTGGACCAAATTGAGTGTTCCTACCGTAGTTTTGATTCAGTAGTAATCATTCGGGGTGGTGGAGGTAAACTCGACCTTGCCGATTTTGATAATTTTCTACTGGCAGAAAAACTAGCTATGATGCCCCTCCCAGTGCTGACCGGGATTGGCCATGAAATTGATCAAAGTGCCCTTGACCTTGTGGCGCACCATTCACTAAAAACGCCCACTGCCACCGCCCAATTCATCATCGATCACAACCTCGCATTTTTGAAACGGCTTTCGATAGCCAGGGATACCTTGACTTCCGGAGTTTTTCAGGTCCTTGTTTCCGAAGAAAACAAACTCATTTCCCTGCACAAAGATCTCGTACATTCGGGTCGGCACCCTTTACTTCAACAGCACTATAAAATCATGCAACTCAAGGAATCACTTAAAGCAAATGTTCAATATCATTTGAGGGAGAGTCACCATAACCTCAATTCCATAGAGCAGGAACTCAAACTCTCTGACCCAAAGGTGATTTTGGAGCGGGGTTTTTCCATCACCGCCAAAAATGGGGCGATCATCAAAAATGAAACCCAGGTATTGGATCAGGATGAGCTGGAAATTAGACTTTTTAAAGGAAATTTAAGAGTAAAGAAAATTTAAGCGGGTAGAATGAATGAACATGAAATGACTTATGAATTAGCCATTGAAGAACTCAGGCAAATTGTCCTGAGCCTCCAGGGAGAACTGAATAATATCGAGGAACTGGAAGACAAGATGAAAAGGGCCAGAATATTGCTGAGATTTTGCAACCAAAAGATCAAAGACATAAAGGTCAGTATAGACGACATCATCAGGGAAATTGATGAAGAATCCGAGGCCTCTGAAATGGGTACAAAAAATTGACTATTTCAAATTTATGACATCAACTCAATAAATCCCTGCCTCATGCAATGCTTGAAGGGCGAGGTTAACCCGCTTCCTGTCCTCCCGGTAGGTCACTCCATACCACTTTTCATTCGTTGGAATTACTTTAACTTTGACTTCGCCACTTTGCAGGCGTTCATCGACAAATGATGGTATGTAAAACTCAGCATCGGGAATGTGAACATTATCCCTTGCAAACTGCAAAAAGCGTCTTCCCAAACTTTCAAATACAGATGGATCGAACATCCACAAGTTCATTGAAACCAAACTTTGGGGTAAGAGATCCACGACATTGCCCTCGATCTCTCCTTGGATCAGGTGGTTGACTCTCCGAATATTTGTGTGCTCTCTTACAGTGGAAAGAAAGTGGTTTTTATCGACTGAACAAAGGCCTCGGGAAACACTTCCATTGGGTGAAAGGGTATTGGACAATATATAAGCTACCATTCCATACAATCGATTATTGGCTTCATTTAGTAAAAAATTTTGGGCCAATTCGAATGATTGTCTGCCGTAGAAGTCGTCTGCATTGATTACTGCAAAGGGCTCCTGAACACAGGTGGAGGCCGACAGTATTGCGTGACCTGTTCCCCAGGGTTTTTTCCGCTGGATAGTCACTCCATCTACTTCATTTTCCTGAAATGCGAGACGAATCTCTGCAGAATCTTTGTAGGCATCAACTATCCTCTCTTTGAACTCATGTTCGAAATCCCGCCTGATCACAAATACTACTTTTGAGAAACCCACCCTTATGGCATCGCGAATGCTGTATTCCATGATGGTCAGACGAGAGGGACCAAATCTGTCTAATTGTTTCAATCCTCCATAACGGCTTCCCATACCTGCAGCAAGGACAACTAGCGTTGTGCTCATATGATTTTTCTTTAAGCTGCAAATGTATAAAAATAGATAGGAAATAGCCAATCTTAACCCACGCACCTGGAGAGAAAAGTCCGATAATTTTTCGACATGATCCTATGGATTTACCGGAAAGGGTCAAAATAATTACAAATGAAATGCTTGGCAAACGAATGAAAGGATGGAACAAAACCCATTGATTCAAATGCTCAAAATGGTGGAGCTGCGGGGACTCGAACCCCGGTCCAGACAAAGTATTCTGAAGCTTTCTACATGTTTAGTTGTCACTTTGATTTTTCGAGAACGGGATAAGCGCGACAACCGGCTATAATCCGTTCCTTATCTCTTAAAGTCTCACCCGGATGTCAGAGCACCAACCGAGCCAGCCTGAAGTTTAGATGATATGCGGCAGATCCTATATCAGGCATCAGATGCTGCGGCACAATGGCTTAGTGATCTAGTTTGATCAGGCAGCCATGGCGAAGTTAGACTTGCCATTTAAATTGAGTTGAAGGACATTTGTTGCGGAGTGATCCAACCTGCTCCGACATGCTTACTACAAAATGATCTTTCCTGTCGATTCCAATTCAGCCCCAAATTTTCAAAGAACTACTCTTTATAATGATTAAGTGGGACCAAAAGTTCCCAAGAGTATGAAGAATTAAAATTTTACCCTGGTTTGGGAAAAATTGTATACGTCAACCTTTCTTTTCTGAAGGTGGAAGTATTTCAGTTTTTTCTCCAAAGTATTGAGCAAATTGATGCATCTGCTGGGCGAGTTCCTGATTGCCTGTAGCCTTAAAGTAGCTATCTGTCAATCCTTTCAGCGTATGGTATACCAATCTATCCATTTCCATGACCTGGAGTTCGGTTGTCCACAAGTCTATACGAAGAGTATCCTTGCTCTCCGAATCAAAAAAGGACAAAAACATAGCCTTTGTATCCTGCCAGCTTTTCGCCTCAGGATTATCGTCGGCCTTCCAGCTGATTTTAACCGGGACATTTTCCTGGTTCAATCCAACAATTATATCAATCTTTGATTCTTTTGCCACTGTGCTTTTCTTCTCACTCATTTTTAGTTGTTTTAGGAGCCGCAAACATACAAAAACGAATTCTAGGTTTCAAGTGAATGGTTGCTGACCTCAAGAAACAGCTAATATGACTAGGTTCCCACCTTGAGATATCCCTTGTTATTATTGGGATGGAAAAAATCAAGGTCACCAGATATTCGAAAAAAAAATTTCTCGTAACACTCGCCTTATTTCATTCAAAAAGAAGTGAGAAACCTGGGTGGTTAATAGAGCAACCTCTTTTTGCAGATGAACCTATCTGGAGGTTTGGTCTAAGTTCTCCAGGACAAAAATAAGGGGGGCATCACTTTTTCCAACTATCCCTCAGTCCCACAGTCATATTAAATACCGGCAGTCCGTTATGCTCAATAGTATTACGAACGAAGTAGCCTTTGCGAAGGAATTGAAAAGGCTGCAGCGATTGAGCCTCAGTGAGGGAAGGTTCGAGCTTTACTCCTTTGATGATTCTATGGCTCTCTTCATTAAAATATTCAAGGAAGTCTACATTCTTATCCGCCAGGGGCTCCGGCACTTTGAAGAGCCGGTCATACATATGCACAACCCCCTCTGCAGCATGTTTTGCGCTCACCCAGTGCAAGGTACCCTTTGCCTTTATGCCGGAAATGTCGCTTCCACTTCGTGAATCTGGATAATAGGTAGCCCTGACCTCAGTTAAACGTCCTTTCTCGTCGCGTTCAAAACCGGTACAATGCAGGATATAAGCGTGCTTCAAGCGAACATTTCGTCCCGGGGCCAATCTAAAAAACTTTTTTGGGGGGTCTTCCATAAAGTCTTCTCGCTCAATGTACAGCTCCTTACTAAAAGGCAATTCCCTGCTTCCTGCCGAATCGTCTTCAGGATTGTTTTCCGCAGGCAACCACTCCTCCTGACCTTCCGGATAGTTTTCTATGATGAGTTTAACAGGATCCAGTACCGCCATCCTGCGATCTGCTATCTTATTCAGATCTTCCCGCACACAGAACTCCAATAAAGACATGTCAATGACGTTATCTCTTTTAGCTATTCCCACTCTTTCACAAAAAGCGCGAATTGATGCCGGGCTATATCCCCGGTTGCGCATACCGGATATCGTAGGCATTCTAGGATCGTCCCATCCGCTCACCAGTCCTTTTTGAACAAGGAGAAGTAATTTCCTCTTACTCATTACCGTGTAATTGAGGTTGAGCCTGGCAAATTCTATTTGGCGCGAGGGATAGATTCCCAATTTTTCAATCAGCCAATTGTATAAGGGACGGTGATTTTCAAACTCCAGAGTACAGAGCGAGTGCGTAATCTCTTCTATGCTGTCCGACTGCCCGTGTGCAAAATCGTACATGGGATAAATATTCCACCGACTGCCGGTACGGTGGTGTGGCATCCGTTTAATTCGGTAAATGACCGGGTCTCTCATGTGCATATTCGGTGAAGCCATATCGATTTTAGCCCTTAGCACCCGGCTCCCCTCCTGGAATTCCCCTGCCTTCATCCGCTCGAACAAATCGAGGTTTTCCTCTACGGAGCGATTTCGATAGGGGCTTTCCGTTCCAGCTTGCCCTACTGCACCCTTCTGACTTTGAATGGTCTCGGTATTAGAATCATCCACATAGGCCAATCCACCTCTAATAAGTTTGGTGGCAAAGTCGTAGAGTTGATCAAAGTAATCGGAGGTATAGTACTCCCTTTCCTCCCAATCGTAACCCAGCCACTTAATATCCCTCTTGATGGATTCAACGTATTCAGTACTCTCCGTTTCAGGATTGGTATCGTCAAATCTAAGATTGGTAGTGCCTTTGTATTTTTGCGTTAGACCAAAATTCAAGACTATTGACTTGGCGTGACCTATGTGCAAATAGCCGTTGGGTTCTGGAGGGAAACGAGTTTTTATTCCCTCTGGAAATTTCCCTTCAGCCAGGTCACTTTCTATGATTAACTCTATGAAGTTTTTTGATTCTTTTGAACTCATTCTTTGATTTTTTTTCAAGTTACATCCTCACGGGCATAGCTATACCCAGCAAGCTTAGGGAATCTTCCAGAGCAGCTGCTACAGCAACTGAGAGCTTTAGTCGGAAGTTCCGGGCAGCCTCTGACTCTGCCCGAATAATTTGATGATCGTGATAAAAACGGTGATAAGCCCTTGCCAGCTGATAACTGAAACCGGCGAGATGAGCGGGATCGAACTCACCGGCTGCTCTTTCAATAACCTCCCGGTAAGAGAGTAACATCTGAATCAACTCGCGTTCATCCCCACTTATTCTAAAGTAATCCTGAGTGGATAAATGGTCTTGATCAAAATCCCCTGCCTTCCTCAATACCGACAGTATCCTCACATAGGCATTTTGAATGTAAGGTCCGGTATGTCCTTGGAGATCTACTGATTCCTCCGGATTAAAGACCATTCGCTTTTTAGGATTCACTTTCAGTAATTGAAACTTCAGCGCACCCATTCCAATTCTTCGAATGGCCTCCCTCCTTTCTTCCTCACTCAGTTCGTCCATTGCACCCCGATCCTCTACATTGGCGGCCGCGATTTCCACCACTTCAGCCATCAGGTCATCAGCATCCACCACCGTACCCTCCCGACTCTTCATTTTTCCAGTGGGAAGGTCTACCATGCCATATGAAAGGTGTAAAAGTCCATCAGCATAAGGCTCACCCAGCAATTTTAAGACTTCAAAAAGCACTTGAAAATGATAGTCTTGTTCGTTACCCACAACATACACCATACTCCCCATTTTATAGTCCTCGTAGCGGATTCGAGCAGTGCCCAGGTCTTGAGTAATATAAACCGAAGTCCCGTCACTTCTCAACAGCAACTTTTGGTCCATTCCTGAGTCCGAAAGGTCCACCCATATTGACCCATCCTCCATTTTATAAAATATGCCTTTTTGAAGGCCTTCTTCGACTATGTCCTTACCCAGCTTATAAGTATCCGATTCGAAGTAAGTTTTATCAAAATCTACTCCTAATCCTGCATAGGTTTCATCAAAGCCCGCATACACCCAGGCGTTCATCTTCTCCCATAGAGCGATCACGTTCGGGTCGCCATCCTCCCAGTCTCGCAGCATTTGGCGTACCTCGGCCCCGAGTTGGCTTTTTTCATTGAAGTACTCATTTTTCCACTTCTTAAAAAAGGCATTCCGATCAATCTTTCCATCATTTTTTTCTCTGAAAATCTTCTCTGCTTCGGCTCCGGTTTGCCATTGCTCGTACTCTTCCTTCAAGGCCTTATCAAAAGTCACATAGTACTCTCCAATAAGGTGATCGCCTTTCTTACCAGAACTTTCCGGGGTCTCCCCTCCTGCAAATTTTTTCCAGGCCAACATACTTTTACATATAGCCACTCCCCTATCATTCACTATCTGCGTTTTAATCACTTCATAACCAACCCTTTGAAGGATTCTGTACATCGACCAACCTATAAGGATATTCCTGATGTGACCGAGGTGCAGTGGCTTATTCGTATTGGGCGAGGAGTATTCAAGAACCAACTTTCCCTTATTCGTATCCGGATAAGTCAATTTTTCAGGATCAGAAACCAGCTCAAGACTTTCTCTCCAAAAGGTAGTAGACAATGACAGGTTCAAAAATCCCTTTACCACATTGAAGGCCTCGACATAATCAGACCGCTCAAGGAGATACTGGCCAATTATCTCACCGCATTCTTCCGGCTTTTTCTTCATATGCCGAACCAGAGGAAACACCACCAGGGTGTAGTCACCATCAAACTCTTTTTTGGTAGGTGTGAATTGAAACTTAGAAGACTCTATTTCAAGTTTTAACTCATCGCTGAAAAAATCCGAAATCAGAGAACTAATATGAGCGTACAAGTGCATAGATACCAATTGACTGAATTAAGCTGCAAAAATAGGTGTATGTTCTTAGTCCTAATAACTTTTGTGGATATTAAGTACATCTGCCCTGTTTATGGAATTTCTCAACCAAAAGACTAGATGCACTTTTGGATTGAAACACAATAAGAAATGGTCCTTAGCATCAGGGCTTTATTATTGGTTTGTGGAATATAAAGCAAAATAGAAATAAATATCTATAAATCTTAAGGATTAATCAATTTTAAATAGTCAAACAAATTTCCTTCTTCATAAAACATTCCCTACCAATATGCAGTTAATGGTATGAAATACCATTATATTATTAATTCATTCAATTCATTACTATCTGCAAATGAAAAACTTCCTTTTGTTATCCATGATAGCGCTCATGCTGGGATCATGTGTCAGCCAACGAAAATACGATGACTTGCTCGCTCAGAATAAAAGATTGGAAAATCGGATCGATCGCCTGGAGCAGGTTCGCCAATCCTATGATCAATTGGTGGTTGAGCACTCCAATCTGGAACAACAACACAGGTCAGTTTCTGCTGAGAGGGCAGAGTTGGAGACCAGGGCAGGAAATTTGCGCAGTAGCCTGGATGATTTGAACAGGGAGTATGAAGAATTGGTCAATCAGAACAGGATGTTATTGTCTTCGGCCACTGAGGAGAGGCAAACACTAGTGGAGGAATTGGGTAGGAAGGAAAACGAAATAGCCCAAAAGGAACGAAGACTGGAGCGCCTTGAAAGGGATTTAGAAGCCAAGGAAAAGAACCTGAATGAGCTTCAGGCTTCACTACAGGAGAGAGAAGCAAGAATCAATGAATTAAATGATCAGATAAACGCTCAGAGAGAAATTCTGGACAATGTTATGGCAGGCATCAATCAAGCACTGCTAGGTTTTTCCGACACAGACATCACGGTTACTCAAAAAGACGGGAGGGTTTATATTTCTATGAGTCAGGAACTTCTCTTCGCCAAGGGATCCGATGTTATCGATGCAAAGGGACGAGGTGCAGTCATTCAGCTCGCTGAGGTACTCAATGCCAACCCTGACATAGCCATTACAGTAGAGGGACATACTGACAGCGACGGAAGTGCTGACAGGAATTGGGATCTGTCGGTGAGCAGAGCTACTGCTGTGGTCAAAATTCTGACACGAGCCGGTATTAACCCCAAGAGGATCACCGCAGCAGGTAGAGCCCTTTACCACCCGGTGGCACCAAATGATACAGAAGTCAATAAGGCCCTCAATAGACGAACCGAGATTATTTTATCTCCGGATTTGAGTAAATTATATGACTTAATTCAGAGTTGATTTGTAAGTTTGACCATGATAGGATCGTTATGGGCTGAAGGTTAAACAAAGCCCTTTGCGACATCTTTAAGGTTTGTCCACCAGGAGCTAGTCTTTGTAACGGGCTGCATCCATTGCTCAAAGTCCAGAAAGTATTCAATACTAATGAACAATAACCTCATCAGGGAGGCTTTAAAAGTCTTAAATCTGCAAAAGCTGTATTTACATGCAATGCTGATGTTTGGCATCTGTCTTTTCGCCATTTCCAGCTCAAATGCTCAGTCGGGCACCCAGGAACTTCAGCGCTGCGCGGCAGACGACTTTCTTCAGGAGGCACTGGAGGCCAATCCGGGTTTATTTGAGCATCTGCAAGAAATGGAATCCCTTTTGCAAGAAAACATAAGGTCGGGAAGCTGGGCTGAGAAAAGGTCTTCCATTGCAATCCCAGTGGTCTTTCATGTGGTTTGGAATAGATCGGAGGAAAACATTTCTGATCTGCAAATATTCGATCAGTTGGAAATTCTCAACCGATCTTTCAATATGAATAATCGGAATCTTCACACCGTACCTTCCCAATTCAGAAACCTGATAGCCAATATTGATATTGAGTTCTGTCTTGCTGCCCGCGACCCTGATGGCAATCCGACCACCGGAATAACGAGAACCTTTACCCCAATTGAGAATGTGGGAAGTGAGCGCATTGATTTTTTGAGAAGAGCTATTCACTTTAGTGAGGCCGGAGGGGTAGACCACTGGGATCCGGACCGCTACCTAAATGTTTGGGTTTGCAGAATTGGGGGAGGACTTATTGGCAATGCAACTTTCCCAAATGCGATGCCCTATCCAGAAGCGGAAGGGGTGGTCATTGATTACCGCTATGTTGGAAGCATAGGTACTGCAGTGGAAAGCAGACCGTACGATGGGGGCAAGACCCTCATTCACGAAATCGGACATTATTTCAACTTATTTCATCCCTGGGGTCCAGGCAGTGGCAGTTGCGATGTAGATGACTTTGTGGAGGATACTCCGCTTCAAATTGGCCCCTATTTTTCTTGCGATGAATCCGATCGGTTCTCCTGCGGGTCTGAAGACATCGTGACTAATTTTATGGATTATCCTGAGGATGACTGTCTGGCGATGTTTACCCACGGACAAAGGGAGCGTATGCTTTCCAGCCTGATTTCATTTAGACAACCCCTTTTGGAGAGTGATGCCTGTCTACCGCCCATGGGGCATGAGCCCTCTGTTGGTCAAGATTCTGATTTGCAATTCAGCTATCTTTTCAATGCCGGTAAAATTGCCCTGTTTTCCAATGACCTGGGGCCCTTTTCAGGAAATCTCTACGTTTATGATATAGCAGGTAGACTTATTTTTGAGGAAAGCATCGCCTTTGATAGGATTCATCTTGTCAATGCTGATTTCCTGCTCCCGGGAGTTTATATCACTTGCTTCAATAAGACTAATAATAGGTATTGTGGAAAAATATTGATTGGGAAATGAAGATTAAAATTTTGAGATACTGAACATGGACTTTGAGGCATCTGAAACCGGTTTTAAAACCGACAATTACAATCTATACCCTTTAGGGCAATAACTCACCCATGCGGTCTGCCAGTTCCATTGCTTTGGCTGAGGCAGCCTCTCTGAAGTCCGGTCCTGAAGAGGCGTAAATGATACTTCTGGAGGAATTGACTAACAGGCCTGCCCCCCTGGTAGCACTAGATTTATAGACCACTTCCAGACTGCCGCCCTGAGCCCCCACACCCGGGACCAGAAAGAAGTAATTGGGGGCTGCTTTCCTTGCAAATTGCAGTCGATCAGACTGGGTTGCTCCACAGACAAACATGATCTTGTCAGGACCTGCCCACAGAACAGACTTCTCAATTACTTTTTGAAAGAGCTCCTTCCCTTCAGAATTCCTCATTCTCTGAAAGTCTGCACTCCCCGGATTAGAAGTCACACTCAGCAAAATGGCCCATTTATTATCGAACTCGAGGAACGGCTGAATACTGTCCCTGCCCATATAGGGTGACAAGGTGATCGCATTAAAATCTAAGTGATCAAAAAAGGCGAGTGCATACTGCCTTGAGGTATTTCCAATATCCCCTCGTTTTGCATCCGCTATCAAAAAATGACTATCTGGCAGTAATTTTCGCGTCTTTTCAAGGGCTTTCCAACCTTTAGAACCATAACGCTCATAAAAGGCCGTGTTGACTTTGTAAGCAACACAATATTCTTTCGTTGCTTCGATGATGTCTTCATTGAACCTGACCAGAGATTTTAAAGAGCGATCAAACTCTGCCGGCAAACGGTCTATATCCGAATCCAGGCCAACGCACAAAAAACTTCTCTTTTGATGGATATGGTCGACAATATTGGAAATCTGCACGTTCTATAAGTCTTTATTCAAGAATTGAAATAAACAGGTATCAAACCGCTATTGGACCCTCATAAAACCGCCCTGACTTTTTTTATTTCAGGTATTTTTTGAAGTATGGTTTGTTCGATTCCGGCTCTTAAGGTCATTTCAGACATGTCACAAGTACGACATGTTCCAAGCCACTTTATCGTAACTACTCCATCCGCACTTATATCAATGACTTCGACATTGCCGCCGTCCTCTTCCAGATGTGGTCTCACACTGTCGAGTGCTTTTTCAATTGCTATTCTCAATTCGCTAACCGGCATGCTATTGTGATTGTTGTGCAAAAATAATAAAAAAAACCATCTCTAATAAACCTAAATGTTCGAAAACTCGGCAAACTAAAAATTAGGAACTATGTCGGACATCCTGGACTTCCTATGTGACATTGACCATTTTGGTTGGTCCAAGCATTTCATTTCTGAGAATGGTCTGTCTGACCAGTTTTACTGCCAACTCTTTGTAGAGCTTCTCTACCGGCCCTTGTGATAAGACAACCGGAATACCAGAGTCACCAGATTCTCTTATGGATTGAATGATGGGAACCTGTCCTAATAAAATGCTATTGAAAGTTTTAGCGAGCCTTTTGCCGCCACCTTCGCCAAAAATATAATATTTATTATCGGGCAATTCGACAGGAGTGAACCAGGCCATATTTTCTACAACACCCAGTACGGGCACATCAATATTCTCTATTCTAAACATATTCCCGGCCTTGATTGCATCATCCAGGGCCACTTCCTGAGGAGTCGTCACCAGAATGGCTCCTGTAAGCGGAAGGGACTGAACCAGGGTCAATTGAATATCTCCGGTGCCCGGAGGTAGATCAATGATCATGAAATCGAGTCCAGGCCATCTTACGTCACCGATAAATTGTTTCAACACTCCGCTGAGTCGGGGACCTCTAAGCACCACCGCCTGCTCGGGTTCGACAATAAAACCAATAGACATCAAGTACAAACCATACTGCTCAAGCGGTTCGAGAACAGGCTTCCCATAGTGCTCATATATTCTGGGGCGCTTCCCTTTCAGATTGAACATGGTCGGAATAGATGGACCGTATAAATCAGCATCCAGTAATCCAGTTTTATACCCAAGATTATGCAAGGTTAGGGCTAGATTTACAGCGATGGTTGATTTTCCAACACCGCCCTTGCCACTTCCAACTGCAATGATATTTTTAACTTGAGGAAGAGGACTATTAGAACCTCCACCGGAGACCGACTTCATGTGAATGTGAATATTCGCTTCCGGATAGATAGCGAGTATCACTTCCTGGCATTTGAAATTGAGCTGTCCTTTTTGCCTATCTTCCAGTCCTGAGGTATTCAAAGCGAAAAATATGTTGGCATCCTCAACCTTTAATTCACTCACGCGACCCGCCTGAATTAAATCTGCATCTGAACTCGGATCAGGAACCCCCCTTAGGGCCTGGACTACTTTATTGTGATCAATCATTCGTGAAATTTTATTAAAGTATACAACGAAGCATGCATTCAGCTTGTTGAAAATTCGTTTCAAAAGGTGGAGGATAATAAAAACATCTCCTGGAAAAAATTCTCCGGACCTTTTGTTTTTTCGCTTGATTGCTATCTTAAGTCGACAGGAAAAACTGAATAAATAATGCTAACATACGCTTTACTTTTTAATTGCGAGATGATTTAAAGAAATATGGGATACATATAATATAAGTTTTTAATACTTTTGCCTTCTAATGATCGTACACAGAAACATAGAAAACTTGTCGCCCCTCAAAAGATGCGTTGTGACCATCGGATCTTTCGATGGACTTCATCTCGGTCATAAAAAAATCCTTGAGAGGGTTAATGATTATGCCAGACAGTACAATGCACCGTCAGTTGTAATTACTTTTGATCCACATCCTCGTCAGGTAATTTTTCCTTCTGACAAGTCTCTGGAGTTGATAACTACACTGCGAGAAAAGACCATTTTATTTGAAAAGTCAGGAATCGACCATTTAGTCATCGTGCCGTTTACTGTGGAGTTTGCCCAACTTATACCCCAGGAGTACATTGAGAATTTTTTGATAAAAAAATTCAATCCCTACTGCATTGTAATTGGATATGATCACCGATTTGGACTCAATCGCGGAGGAGATATTCACATGTTGAAAAGTTATGGGGAGGAGTACGACTTCAAAGTAGTCCAAATTCCAAAGCAAGAATGCGATGCCATTGCAATCAGCTCCACCAAGATCAGAAAATTTCTGGCAAACAACCAACTCGCTAAGGCCAATCAGCTGCTTGGGCATCCTTATTTCTTTATTGGGGAGGTAATACATGGTAAAAAACTGGGAAGAGACCTCGGATTTCCGACAGCCAATCTGAAAATACATGACAAGGAAAAAATTGTTCCGGCATCGGGCATATATGCAGTACTGGTGTATCACGGTGACAATAAGCACCGTGGCATGATGTACGTCGGAAGTCGTCCTACTGTACAGGACGATGGACAAAGGAGTATAGAAGTACACATTTTTGATTTCAATCAATATATTTACGGCGATTCACTGTTGATTGAAATGATTGATTTCGTGAGGGCTGATGAGAAATTTGACGATCTCGAAGCGCTGCGAGCAGGGTTAAAGTCCGACAAAGTCAATGCAGAAATAATTCTGGAAGAATTCGAGCAGAAAAATGCAGTAAAATCTGACTTCCGCGCTGCCGTTGCACTATTGAATTACAATGGCCTCAAGCACCTGCCTACTTTTCTTCCCTCGGTAGTAACCCACTGCCCATCAAATTGCAAAATCTACCTAATTGACAATAATTCCAGCGACGACTCTGTACAGTGGGTTCGGGAAAATCACCCGCAAATCGAGATCATTGAACTCCTCGACAATCAAGGCTATGCAGGAGGTTATAATAAAGGACTTCAACTCCTGGATGAAGAATACCTTGTGTTGATCAATACTGATGTTGCTTTTGATTCTGACTGGTTGAGTCCGGCACTGGATTATCTTGATCAGGAAAAGGAAGTCGCTGCCATACAGCCTAAGATATTGAGTTTCAAAAACCCGGATCGTTTTGAATATGCAGGGGCATCAGGTGGTTTTATGGATATACTTTCCTACCCCTTTTGCAGAGGAAGGGTTTTTGATTACCTGGAAAAAGATGAAGGCCAATACGATGAAAAAATGGAAATTTTCTGGGCATCTGGTGCCGCATTTATAGTCCGCAACGACTTGTTTAAAAAAATAGGGGGATTTGATGAGATGTATTTTGCCCATATGGAAGAAATAGACCTATGCTGGAGGCTCAAAAAGGCCGGCTACAAGATTGAATGCCTTCCTCACTTAAAGGTTTATCACCTCGGCGGTGGGACGTTGGATTACGACAACCCACGAAAGACCTTTTTAAACTTTCGCAACAGTTTGTTCACCATACTCAAAAATGAATCCAAGAGAAGGCTGGTTTGGTTATTGCCTTCGCGAATATTGCTGGATATTGCCGCCTCCTTCAAATTCCTGCTTCAGGGGAAATCTGCACTCTTCAAAATGGTGTGGAAAGCAAAGTTTGAAATGATCAGAAATCTCCCAACCATTACAGTTTCCAGGAGAAGATACAATTTGCGCATAGCTGAAATGAAATTCCAAAAATCCAGAACCAGATTTGGCAGGTATTACTATTCAGTTGTTTGGCAATTTTTTATTCGCAACAAAAAGAAGTTTTCCGACCTAAATTGGAGACAAAATGAAGCATCCCGTCATTGAGATCATATTCGAGGACAATCAGCTGGTGGTTATTTCCAAACCCTCAGGTTTGCTCTCCATACCGGATAGGTATCGGCATAAGCTCCCCTCCGCCAAGTCCCTGCTGGAAGCTGAAAGTTCTGGTGTGCTCACCGTCCACAGGTTGGACAGAGAAACCAGCGGAATTATGGTCTTTGCGAAGAATGAATTAGCTCACAAGCACCTCAATAACCAATTTCTGGAAAGGACGGTAGAAAAATCTTATTTATTGCTGGTACATGGAAGTTGCCCAGGAAGTGGCCGAATTGAAGTAAATATCGGTATACATCCCACTCAAAACAAAATGGTAGTTGTAAAAAAAGGGGGAAAAGCCTCAGTAACTGAATTTGAAACAGTGCAAAATTGGGGTCGCTACAGCCTTGTTAGAGCCAGGTTGTTGACCGGGAGGACCCATCAACTTCGGGTTCACTTTTCACATATTGGCCATGAAATTGTTGGCGATCCACTTTACAGCAATAAGGGATTTCTTTTCCTTTCGCAATTCAAGAAAAAATACAGGCCTCCTGCTGACAGACCTGAAAAACCATTGATGGAAAGACTCGCCCTACACGCTGATATGATCTCATTCAACCATCCTGTTACAGGAGATAGATTACAATTTAAAGCTGAAATGCCGAAAGACTTTAGAGCAAGTGTGAGACAATTAGGTCTTCAGTTGAAAGCTAGTGAGTAGTCTTTGCTATTATTGCAGGTACAAAAACAGCAAGACTTTTAAACTTTGCTCCCATTATTCAATTGATTGCTTTAATAACCATCAACTTTCAAGGATATTATTTATTAGCTTAATTCGATTTCTTTAAAAAACAGGGGCTTTTACTTTCGCACAATCCAAAAAGAATTGAATCCCTTTCCTGCTATAATCCCAATTTCACTTTGGTTGATCATTTCAAGTACAATTAAGAAATTAAAGATCGCATGAATTCTGTTCTCCGCTTGAGCTAGTAATTCCACAAACCCAATTCTCTTTCTCTCCTTTAATGAGGAAGTAATGGAATTTCTTATTTCATCTGTTCTATAAGGGTATTTATAAACTTTATGGACCACTCTTTTGCCCCTTTTCTCATAATTTTTCATCACATCATTAAATACTTCAAAAAGCTTGTACAAGCTTATAGTTTCTAATTCAGCTTCGACCAGTACTTTTTGACCTAATTTTTCCAACTCACTTATGGCACTACCCCTTCTTTCTCGCATTAATTGCACCTCCTCCAAAGCCTCAAAATCGCCAAGCACCTCCTTGAATCTTTTATACTCCAATAGTTTGCGCACAAGGTCATCTCTAGGATCAATCTCTTCACCAAATTCATCCAACTCTCTTCTGGGTAGTAGCATTTTTGCTTTGATCCTGACCAAAGTCGCAGCTACAAGAATAAATTCACTGGCCAGATCGATATCCAACTCCTCCATTCGGCGCAGATAATCTAAAAAGTCATGGGTGATTTTTGCAATGGGTATATTATAAATATCCAATTCATCCCGCTCAATAAAAAACAGCAGTAAATCAAAAGGACCCTCAAACTCCTCTATGCTGATGTGATAGGTCATGAAATTAATTTAACTCTTTGAATTCCATTAAATACAGCCATTCTGATAAAAGAAACACCGTAGATCAACCGGACAAATAACTGAAAAGAAGTATGAAAAAGTAAAAAAACGCAACAATTACCGACACTCCAAAAGCAACCCTTACCCACAATGCAGCATTTGAAGAAAATTGTTCAGCCTTTTCCCTATCTCCTTCATAAAATGTGGTATCGACCTGAGCTGCATAAATGATGGCAACTATGGCCAGCGGATTACAACACAACAATGTGACCAGTAAAGATTCCAATAACCAATTCTTTGGGGGCTTTCTTTTTGCGGTACCTTCATTATCCAAGCCGGGGATTCCATCTGCTCTTGCCTCAGGCTCATTCGGCTGAAAAATTTCAGGTACCTGTTCTTCGGGCAAATCAATCATGGGTTTTTTGCCTTTAAAAAGGAGGGATCTCAACTTATCTGACTCCTTCAGCTCTACCCATGTATCAAGTCCAGGATACCAAATCAAAGTATCCGGACTGAGATCAAAGGAAGATAGTTCTTCATAGGTATAGGGTCCAAACTGGCTTTCCCCATCTGAGTAAAAATATTGCCGCATCTTGTTTTAAAAATTCTTCAACTTACTGCAAAGGTGAGCAAAAATCCTGAAATGCGCGTTTAGCCCCTTCATGACCCAGCCTGATTGCCTGATTAATGTCCTCGCAGCCGGCAACTACTTCCCCTATTTTAACTCGGCTTACGCCTCTGAATAAATGAGCCTCAGGATTTAGAGATCTATGAGAAAGAAAGGAATTGAAATCGTCGGCTGCACCTTCAAAATTGCCGAGATGAATCCGAACATAGCCCCGGTTATACAAAGCTTCAATATCTCCCGGAGATAATCTCAAAACTTCATCAAAATCTATTTGAGCCTTCTTTAAATTATTTATTCGACCAAAAGCAACTCCGCGATGAAGCAAGGCGTCGGTATTGCCTGGATCTAATTCTAACAATGAGGAGAAATCCTCTATGGATTCCTCAAATCTCTTTAATTCAATGTAGACAATTCCCCTCTGATATAAGGCTTGCTTAACACCAGGATCATGTTTCAATGCTTTTGTCAATTTATTGGCTGCCAACTCTAATTCTCCGCTCTTCCTCAAATTAAACGCATCCATTATCAATTCATCAACATCAGGAGAACCACAGCTGATTAAAGCCATTAGAATAGCTGAAAAAAAATAGTACCTACAAATTAGTTGTTTCACCTGAAAAAGATTTGCGTAAAGTTAACATTTTCTGATTATTTCATAATATTTATATAATTTTATTTTTTCTTAAAAGCTGACACCAACTGAGGACCAGGAAAAGAATTTGAAACAGATAAAAAATTACACTTTGAGGACAAAATTATTATTGGAAAAGGAGCAGAAATCTTGGCACAAATAATAATTGATTTATCTTTGCACCGATTTTTGAAATGCTAAAAGAATTCTTAAAAATATGGCTTTAAAAGGCAGAATTACTCAGGTTATTGGTCCAGTTGTGGACGTTAGTTTTGCGGGTGAAGGCAATAAGCTCCCTGATATTCTAAATGCGATCTCAGTAAAAAGAGAAGACCAGAACGATTTGATCCTCGAAGTTCAGCAGCACCTCGGAGAAGACACTGTAAGAGCTGTAGCGATGGACTCTACTGATGGTCTTGTAAGAGGCGCAGAGGTTGTAGATCTGGGGGGTCCGATTACTATGCCAGTTGGAGATGAGATCAAAGGCAGGCTGTTCAACGTTATTGGTGAAACCATTGATGGAATTGGTGATGTAGGAAAAAGTGGTAAATCTTACCCCATACACAAGAATCCACCATTATATGAAGACCTCTCCACAGAAACTGAGGTGCTCTACACCGGCATCAAGGTTATTGACCTGATTGAGCCGTATCAAAAAGGGGGAAAAATTGGACTTTTCGGCGGCGCAGGAGTAGGAAAAACAGTTCTTATTCAGGAGCTTATCAACAATATTGCAAAGGGATATGATGGAATCTCAGTTTTCGCTGGTGTAGGAGAACGCACCAGGGAAGGGAATGATCTTTTAAGAGAAATGCTTGAAGCCGGTATTATTAATTATGGGCCGGAATTCATGGAGTCAATGGAAGCAGGTGGTTGGGACCTCAGTAAAGTGGACGCTGAAAAACTAAAAGAGTCAAAAGCTACCTTTGTATTTGGACAGATGAACGAGCCTCCCGGAGCAAGACAAAGGGTAGCACTATCAGGATTGACAGTCGCCGAGTATTATAGGGATGGAGATTTGACCGATCCCAATGGTGGAAAGGACATTCTTTTCTTTATCGACAACATTTTCCGCTTCACCCAGGCAGGCTCCGAGGTATCAGCACTACTGGGTCGCATGCCCTCTGCAGTGGGTTATCAGCCAACTCTCGCCTCTGAGATGGGAAGTATGCAAGAGCGTATCACCTCGACTAAAAGAGGTTCAATCACTTCAGTTCAGGCAGTTTATGTTCCCGCGGATGACCTCACCGATCCAGCTCCGGCAACAACTTTTGCCCACCTGGATGCTACAACTGTTTTAAGCAGAAAAATTGCTTCCCTCGGTATTTATCCTGCCGTGGATCCCCTGGATTCCACCTCCAGGATTCTAGAACCTTCCATTATTGGACGAGAACACTACGATACTGCTGAGAGGGTAAAGAATATTCTTCAACGCTATAATGAGTTGCAGGACATCATTGCGATTCTGGGTATGGAAGAACTCTCGGAGGAAGACAAGCAAGTTGTTCACAGAGCGAGAAGGGTACAAAGATTCCTATCTCAACCATTTCATGTTGCTGAACAATTTACCGGCATACCAGGAGTTTTGGTCCCAATTGAAGAAACCATCAGAGGTTTTAATATGATCATCGATGGGGAAATGGACAAATATCCCGAAGCCGCTTTCAACCTGAAGGGTACTATTGATGAAGTGATTGAAGCCGGTGAAAAAATGATGGCCGAATTAAAATAATTCCCCCGGCCACAAGATTTAATCTATCTGCTCGGGAGGCTACAAAACATTAGTTTTTAGCAATAACGATTGAAAACATAAGAATGAAGTTAATTATATTATCACCGGATCAGGAAATTTTCAATGGAGAGGTGACCGGAGTAAAGGTACCTGGAACCTCCGGTTCTTTTGAACTCCTCAATAACCACGCCCCTATTGTCAGTTCCATAAGTTACGGAGTGGTTCGGGTAAAAACCAAAGACAGGACCTTCTCATTTAAAGTGGATAAGGGATTTATTGAAATGCTCAATAATGAAATATCGCTCCTGGTTCAGGGTTATGAGGAAATTGAATCAAGCAAATAAGTTTAATCTGTTTTTTATCATGTAAGCCCGAAAGGTATCTATTACTTTTCGGGCTTCTTTTTTTGCTAAAGATCATCTTATGTCAGAATTAGTCTCCATAGTAATGCCAGTGAAAAATGCTGCGGAATTCATCAATGCAACGATTGAGTCCATCCAAAAGCAAACCCATAAAAACTGGGAACTAATAGCCGTAAATGATTCCAGTAGCGACCTTACAGAAGAATTTATGAGCAATCTGGCCAAATCAGATTCCCGTATCCAGCTACTTCAAAATCCGGGAAACGGAATATTGGATGCCATAAATTTTGGAGCATCACAGGCCAATGGGATGTATATCACCAGAATGGATGCTGATGACCTCATGTCAGTCTTAAGATTAGAGGACCAAATTCAATTGCTCAAAAGGAATCCTCCGAAAACGATAGTCACCGGACCAGTAAAATACTTTAGACAGGACAAAGAACTTGGTGCAGGATTTAAGCACTATGAGCAATGGCTCAACAACTTATGTAAGGCAGGAACTCATTACGAGCACATCTATAAGGAGTGCGTAATCCCCTCCCCTTCCTGGCTGATGCGTTTTGAAGAATTCAATGAGATCGGGGGTTTTACAGGACTTAATTATCCGGAGGATTACGACTTTGTCTTCCGGCTCTATCGATTTAAATTCAAAGTGGCATCAGTACGGGATACGGTATTATTCTGGAGAGATCACGATGCCAGAGCATCCCGAAATTTGGAGGTATATTCCGACCAAACATTTTTTTTCTTGAAAGTCCAAAGATTTATGGAACTAGACAGGAAATCCGGGAGTGGTTTGTTCCTTTATGGAGCAGGTCCTAAAGGAAAAAAATTAGCAAGGGAACTGATCGCAAACCGTATTGAATTTCGGTGGGCAAGCGGAAATATGAAGAAAATAGGGCTCAGTATTTACGGAATAATCATTGAGGATGAAAAAGCTGTGTACAAAGCAAGAAACTCTCAAGTCATTGTTGCTATTAGCTCTCCAGTCATGAAAAAAGATGTGGTCAAAAAGCTAAAAAATTACCCTGAAGTGTACTATTTTTGTTGAAATGACCTTATCAACAGACATCTTAAAAAATTTTATCCGGGGATTGTCGAACTTGAAGTGGGACAATAGCAACCGGTCTGAAGTTGAGGGAAAGGTACATGATCACCATTTAAAAATTTTGGCCAATAGCATTAAGTCTATTCATCTCGCCGATCATCGCGCGTTCCACTCCACATTTTGCAAGGAAAAAGGAGAGTCCAGATCCGGTTCAGATTTACCTTTTTCCCCTCTTATCTTTAGAAATCAGTGGAAATTAGAAACCCAGAATTTCCCGGCACATGAATACCTACACTTATGTAAAAAGTACCACTTAAAAATTCACCCCATCATAGCTACCTATTTACTCCTAAAGCACAAGGAAATCGAAAATATCGCCTCGGTTTTATTACTTTCAGATGAGAAACAGAGGCAATTCTTGATGGACAATTTTCCTGAATACGATTTGAGAATTATTGATCAATGGAATTCTCAACCCTCAAAAAAAACACTATCACTTTGGTATCTTTATTACAGAATCACCCTCTCTGAATCAGAAATGAACAATAAGATAATTCAGCTCTGGAAGTGGTTATCCAATAAACAAAGAGGAACATTACTGGAAATTCTCAGCTTGCAAAACATTAAATCCCTCCCGGCTCAACTTTTTCAGGAGGCTCCATACAGTTCTCAAAAACTGAATATCGAATTAGCTACATATGAATATTTGGATCAACTTAGCGAAGGTACCACTGATCTCCATCAATTAAAAGATGAACTGACCGGCAAGGAAGTCAATGGAAATCTTAGCGTCCAAAGTTTATGTCAGAAATACCAATGCGAGGTTTCTGAATTGTTCAAGCGTATATTACTTAATACCCGGCCTTCTGCCATTTTTTCAGAAGATGAGTTGGTTGATCTGCTTAAAAGTCCTAACAAACTTGCAGTAGAGATTACAGCAAATGATCTGTTATACTCTGTATTGAAAAATGATGACCATAGAGCACTCGAAATCATAATTAGACAGATTAGGACTTCAAACCAATACCACGAACTATTCAAGAGAGTTTCAGAAAATAATAAGATCAATATCACAGCAGAACTTTTTCTGAAAACTTCTATTCCACTTCTTGAGCAAAATACAAACAAGGATTTGAAGATTTTTATAATACTTAGTGATCTTCATACGGGCTTTTGGCCGGATCGACTGAGCAATTTGGTACTTAAGAGACTAAAGGATCAGGAGAGATTTACTACAAATGCGGAAGATAGGGATAAACTTATCCAATATCTTGCTGCCAGGGCGAATCCACTTCTTTCAAAGACCTTAAATCTTTTTCTGACTGAATTCCCATTCAGCGAAACCAATGCCAGCCTAAAAAAACTGGTGGAGGCCTGGGAATTCAGAAAGGAAATGAGAGTGGCATTTGATCAAATTGCAAAGAGTGAAAATCAAACGACATGAGCAAAAAATCTCCCAGGAAAGGAATGCAGCGATTACCGGCTGAAAAATTGTATGCGCAGGAATTAAAATTGCTCTCAAAAAATGATCAATTGCCAAGGCCGGATAATTGGAATCTTTCTCCACGAGCTGTGGTAGATTACATTATGGGAACCACAATGAAAGATGGTACCGTAATTTCTCCAAAATATATTGGGAACAGAAGATTGATTGAGATTGCAGTAGCAACCCTAACAACGGACAGGGCATTATTGCTTACAGGGGTACCCGGCACTGCCAAAACATGGGTTTCAGAACATCTGGCCGCCGCCATTTCTGGAACCAGCAGATTGTTGGTTCAAGGCACGGCCGGAACACATGAGGACAAATTACTGTACGGTTGGAACTATCCGGTTTTGTTATCAAAAGGGCCAATTAGGGAGGCTCTTGTTCCCTCTCCCGTAATGCGCGGCATGGAAGAGGGAAGAATTGTGAGAATTGAAGAGATGACTCGCATGCCTTTTGAAATTCAAGACTCTCTTATCACCATACTTTCAGAGCGAAGCCTGCCAATCCCGGAATTAAACGAAGAGTGTAGTGCTTTAAATGGCTTCAACATAATAGCAACTGCTAATGACAGGGATAAAGGAATACACGAAATGTCCGGAGCACTGCAAAGAAGGTTTAACATAGTAGTACTGCCCTTGCCCGAGTCGGTGGATGAAGAATTAAACATTGTCCTTGAGAGACTTTCCCCTGACTTACTGATTCAATTGAATAAAAAAATCGGAAAAAACAGCATAGAGGAAATCAGAAAAGTAGTAACCATTTTTAAAGAGTTGAGAGATGGCCAGACCATCGACAAGAAAAGCAGCTTAAAGAAAGTCAATTCAACTATTTCAACTGCTGAAATCATAGCCGTAGTAAATAATGGGCTTGCAATGTGTACGCATTTTGGTGATGGAACTTTAAAAACAGAACATTTGGCTTCAAGTCTTGAAGGAGCCATTGTAAAGAATAGAGAAACTGATGAAGCCCCCTGGAGGGAGTACATCGAACTTGTGATAAAAAAACGGAAGGACTGGGGAGCCTACTTTGAGTATCTGAGTAGATAACAATAAAATAATCATTGACAATACTTGCGGTGTAAGTATTTTATCCTTAAGATTGCGAAAAATTATAGAAATGAAGAAAATTCTGGCCAATGACGGCATTCATGCGGATGGTAAAGCTAAACTGGAAGAAGCTGGTTTTGAAGTCAATACAGACAAAATAGCTCAACAAGAGTTATTAAATGGATTAAAAGAATACAATGTCTTATTGGTTCGCAGTGCTACAAAAGTAACTCGTGAAATCATGGAGGCAAATCCACAGCTAAAATTGATTGGAAGAGGGGGCGTAGGTCTTGACAATATTGATCTTGTAGCTGCCGAAGAGTTTAAGATAAAGGTCGTCAATACTCCGGCTGCTTCATCCAAGTCAGTTGCAGAGTTAGTCTTTGGCCATATGTTTAGCCTTGCCAGATTTCTACATCGCTCCAATCGCGAAATGCCACTTAAGGGCGTTGATGATTTTAAAAACCTCAAGAAGGAGTACTCCAGGGGGATTGAATTATACGGAAAAACATTGGGTATTGTCGGTCTGGGCAGAATTGGACAGGAAGTAGCCCGAATGGGTCTTGGCCTGGGAATGAATGTGATACCGGTAGACCCAAGGGTAAAAGTTAGCGATATTGAAATCGACCTTTTCAAATCAGAGGATGTAAGGCTAAAGGTGAAATTGGAATCAGAATTACTGGAAAATATGCTTCCAAAGGCAGACTTTATTACGGTTCATGTCCCATCTGTCAATACAGCCATCATAGGAAAAGAGCAATTCAATCTCATGAAACAAGGGGCTATTTTGATCAATTCCGCAAGAGGAGGTGTAGTTGATGAAGTGGCCCTTCTCAATGCCCTGGAGTCCGGAAAACTTGCAGCAGCAGGCTTAGACGTGTTCATAGGTGAACCCAGACCAGCTGCAGAATTACTCAATCATCCCAATATTTCAGTAAGTCCACATACAGGTGCATCAACTTCAGAAGCTCAGCAGAGGATTGGAATGGAGTTGGCCGATCAAATCATAGCATTCCTGGGTTAAATCGGTCCATTCACCAAGCTAAATCACCTTTTAGGTTTTTCTTATGATGGTCTGACAAAACCATGACCGACCTTAGTGGTTAAATTGCTAACCCACTTTCCTCAAACCACTCATCACTTATTGAATTTGCACAACTCTGCGCCAAAACAGTTGCGATTATCTGCTATTATCAACAGGAAAAACCATTGCTTATGGTCAAATGTTACAGTCTATGTCGTGGAACATTGGCTGAGATTACCCTATTTTTTAGAGAAGTGAGTCGATTTTGCTTATCAAGTAATTCTTACCTGGTACTACTCCCTCTACTTTTGTTGTTTCCCTTTATGCTCTCTGCACAAATTACGGAACCACCCGACCCCTGTGATACAGGCAGTGAAGCTACTTGCAAATGCGAAACAGCCCCAATTCTTTGCACCATAGATGACCTGGATGGATTTGAGTACTCAATGTCGACTTATATGCATCCCGAAGATGGCCCCCAACCGCTATGTATAGGAGTACCATCAGTACCCAATAATCCTACCTGGTTTGGATTTTTAGCCTGGTGCGAAGAACTGACTCTTTTGGTTGAAATAGAAAACTGCACCAATGTCTGCGCAGGTACTAACGGCACACCATGTGGAGGAGGTCCTTTCCCCTGCGGGCTATTTGGAAATTGTACAAGAGGAATTCAAATTGCTATTTACGGGGATTGTGGTTACAATGAGCAAGTTGGCTGTAATGTCAATGATTGTGGGAACGAAAACGATAAACTACTGGAACTGCAAGGATTGCAGATTGGAGGGACTTACTACTTCATGGTTGATGGTTGCGCAGGATCAGCCTGTGATGTAAGAATCAATGTAGTTGGCACCTGTGGCAATGCCGAGATAGAACCCTGGACCAACCCCATAGACGGACCTGATAGCGTCTGTGTAAACACTTCTGCCTTTTATTCAGTGGATAATCTCCAGGCAGCTACTTTATATCATTGGTATATTGATGGTGTAGAGGTAGACCTCACTGAAGAGCCCAATAATGAAATTATTTTTCCGGGGGAGGGAACCTTTGAACTATGCGTTGATGTAAGCAATCTCCCTTGTATAGAAGTTACTGATGACCCTGACCCCATTTGCATGACAGTTGAAGTATTTTCACCATTCGAAGATTTGGGAGAGTTCATAGAGTGCATTGAAAATGCTCCCCTCATTGTTGATGGCATCCCATATTTCGAAACTGGGTTCTATGAATATATAGTTACAGGCCCGAATGGATGTGACACATTCAAGCAGCTCGAGATTATCATCATTGATAATCAGCCGGAAGACCAGGATACCGTGGTCTGTGAGGACAGTTTTCCATTCTTCTATCCGCCTGCTCAAAATACGGTTATTGGGCCTGGCTCTTATTTTGTGCCAGCAACTGACCAATTTGGCTGCGACAGCTCTTATATCATAAATTTCTATACTCTCTCAATAGACATCCAACTTTTTAGTATACCGGACACTTTATTTTGTCCCTCAGAATCAATAGCCATTTCTGACTTTGGTTTTGGAGCGATAATTGACAACCCGGAACAGACCATAGTGGAAGAAGTAGAGTTTGAATGGTTTTTTAATGGGGAAGCGCGTCCTGATCTGGAGGGAAGAAACATTGAAGTAAATGAGGCAGGTGAATATACATTAATTGTGACGGCATTTTACAATGATATCATTTGCATAGATTCAGCATCAATTACCATTCCCGAAAATTTTATCACCCCACCTCAACCATTGCCTCATTTCCCACTGGAAGCCTGCATCAATACTACTCAGGAAATCTTCACAACCAATTATACAGGAGATCTCTCAGTCAACTGGAGCTTAAGCGGTCCGGGGACCTTCATAACTCAAGCTGCTGATTCAGCACTCATCCGTTTTGATTCTATCGGTTCCGTGGAAATATGCATCAACTATTTCTACCCTGACTGCCCCGAACTGATTGCCGATTCCTGCTTTGTAATTCAGGTTACAGATGGTCTTATTCCTGAAATTATTGGACCAAACTACTTTTGTGAAGGTCAAAGCACTACTCTTTTTACCGACTCCTCATATGAGTTGATACAATGGAATGGACAAGAGTCTGACAGCCTGATAGTCAGTCAAAGTGGAACCATTACTCTATTCGTGGTGGATAGTTTGGGGTGCAATGGTACGGCAGAAATTCAAATAAATGAGGCCCTTAATCCAGAACCTCAAATTCTAGGTTCCCCAGTTTTCTGTGAAGAGGGGTTTACTGAACTCAGCTTAGATCAAGCCTATTCTGAAATTCTATGGAGTACCGGAGAGGGGAGTCAATTTATAGAGGTCAACTTTGAAGGAACTGTAACTGCAAGTGTAGCTGATTCTCTTGGATGCTCCGGAACAGCCTCCATCGAGATAACCCTCGAAGAGGAATTACAACTTGCCATCACGGGACCCAATGAAATTTGCGAAGGAGAAACAGCAATTTTATCCACAATCCCTTCTTTTGCTACCTATGAATGGAGTACAGGATCGATCCAGGAAACCCTGGTAATAGGTGAATCAGGAACCTATACCGTTGAAGTGGGAGATGGAAGAGGTTGCTTCGGTACTGCTGAATTTAATCTCATAGTCAATGAACTACCCGAAGGAGATTTGATTGCAGATAAGGAAGGCCTTTGTCCGGGAGAAAATCTGGAGTTAGTTTTTGTCACCTCTAATAATATCAGTGAATTTCTCTGGTCTGACAGCTCCACTGACAACACATTAATTGTCAATGCTTCAGGTGTTTACGAATTGACGGTTACGGATGAAAAAGGATGCAAAGCAACATTTGATATTGCGATTGTAGATTTTGATGCTCCTATTCCTGAAATTGATGGACTTACTGAATTTTGTTCCGGAGAATTAGTCACCCTTTCTGTTGATGATTTTTTTGACAATTATCAGTGGTCAACAGGAGACACGACCAATGAGACAACAATTAGCTCAGGAGGCTCTTTCTCTATTACGGTTACAGACGAAAATGAATGCACAGGTATTGCATTGTTCTCTGTAACAGAGAACCCACTACCGCAACCTCAAATAACAGGCCCCAACGAAATTTGTGATGGCCAAAATGCCACCCTGGGAGTGAGTCAGTCATTTTCTTCATATCTATGGAGCACTGGTTCTATCGAGGATGAAATCATTGTTTCAGTCTCAGGCCCTATTGAACTGGAGGTTTTTGATGATAATGGTTGCAGCAATACTACAGTAATTAATTTTACTGTAAACCCCCTGCCCGAAATCAATTTTACCGGGTCCACTACATTCTGCACCGGCTTTTCCACCACTCTCACTATTGGAAATTTTCCCGAAATAAACTGGAGTACTGGAGCTAATGACAATTCTATTACTATTGATGAAGAGGGATTGTACACTGTTTCAGTATCAGATGAAAATGGTTGTTCCAATGAAGCAGAAATATTCATCAATGAGGATGAAGAATTGCAACCTGTAATATCAGGTGAACCAGGCTTCTGTCCAGGCAATTCGACGGAATTAAACGCAGGTGATAGTTTCGAGGACTATGCATGGAGTACTGGCTCCAATAACCCGCAAATCATAGTGAACAGTCCTGGAGTTTATACCGTTACCGTCACCGATTCTGATGGTTGTACTGGATCAGCCTCAATAAGTGTGGTGCTGTACGAACTTCCTGAACCGGAAATTCAGGGTGATGAATTCATTTGCTTTGGAGAAAGTACTACTCTTGAAGTCACAGAGCTTTTCGAATCATATGATTGGAGCACGGGATCTTCTGAGCAATCAATCCTTGTAAACCAATCCGGAAACTTTTTCGTCACAGTTACTGACCAAAATAACTGCACCGGTACAGCCGATTTTAATGTGGTTCTAAATGAGGAGATTATACCTCTGATTGAAGGTCCAGCTGATATTTGCGAAGGAGATTTTGCAACCATCGAAGGGGAAGAAGGGTTTTCGGACTATCTGTGGAGCAATGGAAACACCGATCTTACAATAACCACTAGTTCTGCAGGGGATTATTATTTGACTGTAACTGATGAAAATGGTTGCACAGGAGAAGGTGTGTTTACACTAGTGACAATACCTCTGCCAATCGCAAACGCAGGCGAGGACCAAGTACTTGATTGTTTGACTGATTTGGTTTTCCTCGGTTCAGATGGTCTTCCACATTTGTCTTATCAATGGTTCGAAGAAGGAATAGAGAATCCTTTTTCCAACAATCCCATCATTGAAACTGCCGATGCAGGAACCTTTATACTGGTAGTTACTGACAACAATACAGCTTGTACGAATGAGGATCAGGTCACAGTGTTGTCGGACCCAACCGACATCAACGGATTTCAAATTAGTTTTAACAACCCACTGTGTTTTGGTGAGAATAATGGTGCAATTACAATTGATGGAATTGATGGGGGAACAGCTCCCTTCATTTTTGAGTTAAACGGAGAAATTTCAGATGCCGGCATTTTTACCAACTTACCTAATGGGAGCTACAATATTGTAATCCGGGATGATAAGGGCTGCGAAGTAGATACATTGATTACTCTTACCAATCCTCCTGCAGTCATAGTTGAGTTGGGACCTGATATCAATATAAACTTTGGAGAAGAAATATTTCTGGAAGGTGATGTAAGCATAGGTCCTGAAAGGATAGCAGGTATTGAATGGTTGATAAATGGAATTCCACAATGTGATCCCTGTGAAGAACTCACTCTTTTATTTGACAGTCCCGAAGGTGGTCTTATCAGTTTAATAGTAACGGACATCAATGGATGTTTCGATTCTGATCAAATCCTAATAACGGTTACTATTAATCGAGATGTTTACATACCCAATGCATTTTCCCCAAATAAAGATGGGGTTAATGATGTATTCATAGTATATGGTCCTGAAAACCTTTTTGAAATTGAATATATAAAGATTTTTGATAGATGGGGAAGTAAGGTTTTTGAGAGGTCAAATATTCCACCAAATGACCCAGTTTTTGGATGGAACGGTGAATTCCGAGGAGAGAGACTCAATCCTGGTATATTTGTCTATCAGCTGCGGGTAAGATATGTAGATGGAAACACTAAGGACTTTAACGGAGATCTTCTTCTAACGGAATGATGGACACTTATCTGGAAACCTTAAATTGACTACCTTGATGCGTGGACAAAGATTATTCAAGGACTTTATACTGTCGCATTAGCATTTTGCTTAGACAGTTTTATTTGTTTTCTGTCTTTTCACCGGAAGTTTGTTGGCTTCTCCAATACAAAAAACCAATGGTCCCAACAACAAGATAAGGTGCAGCAAGCAGATACATAATTCCCCTATTCAATCCAAGGCCGGCAGTTCCGCCATCAGCGAAATTTGATTCGACAGTCATTCTGCACATAGGGCATTGAGTGAACGCTTCTACCACGAACAGCAGCATAATAAAAACTGCAAGCAATACAACTTTAAAAAACCTCATAATCATCGATTTTACTTGCTAACACTACAAAAATACACAAAGTTTAATTACTCAGCTGAATCGATTGAGGAAAGATCGCCTTTGAAAAATTGATGACAAAAGTATATCTCCTACTAGATCCGTTCAATATCAAAACAAAGACAAAATGGATACTATTAATAATACGGTAATAACATCAAATAGCAGATGGGGCCGGTAATGGCGACATACAACCAAATGGGCAGTACCCAGCGAGCCATTCTTTTGTGTCGTTGAAAATGACCGGAGAAAGCACGGTTGAAGGTAAATAGAATGAAAGGTAGTATTACAGCTGCTAAAACGACGTGAGTAATCAAAAAGAAGAAGTAAACCCATTTCACAAAACCTTCGCCTTCAAAAGTGGTGACCGGGGTAGTAACGTGGTACAAAACGTATGAGGCCAGGAAAAGTACCGACAAAATCATAGCTAAATAAATAGACCTTTTGTGCATCTCGTATTGCCCCTTGCGAACAAATCGCACAGCGGCGATTAGAACCACTGCAGTTAAAGCATTCATCGCTGAATGAAGAGGTGGTAGAAATCCAAAGTCAACTCCAAAGTCGAATCTGGGCTCGGGGCCCCTCATCCAAATAACAACCGCCAAAAGGATAATTGATATGATTACCGCTGCGAAATTGAGTTTCTTCTCAAGTACAGGATCCGGCTGAATACTTTTTAAATCCATAATTTATTTAATTTAATCTATCTCTAATCGCATCGGAATAATCTGTTCTTCCGGGTCGGTTGGGTAAATTCATTGCTACATGTTCAACCAATCTGGCCACCCGGTTCTCCTCTCGAAAATCATAAATCTGGGTAGCTATCCCCTTGTCATTAAAAAAGATAATATATTTTTCAATCCCTAAAGCATTATCCTTCTCACTCGCCCAAACATCGCTGAGATTTGCAATCTCTTCCCTTGTGAAGGTCATTACTATTTGATTCCTGTGAAATCCCCGACTACCCAATTCTTCCAGGCGTTCAAGCGCATAGTCATAGATATTTAAATCCGAGGGAAGGATATTTAGGTAAATGACTTCATCCCGACTTCCAAACTGCTCAATAAGACCCAGGTATCTCGATTGAAGTAAATCGACTTCTTGCCTATTACCATCCACCACAGAAGCTATAATAAACTTGCCTTCAAAATAGGCATTATCCACAAATCGACCACCCTCATCATATCCATCAAGCCAATGAAATTTTCCAAAATCACTCAGCTCAGAAATGGCTTCCATTCTGTAGTCAATTCCCTTTTGCAAATAGTACCAGGACAAAAATGGGAAGAGCGCCAGAATTAACAGAACTACCAGCAATCTAATAAGTGATTTTTTCACGATTATTTTTATTTTGGAACAAATGGAACAAAACTAAGTTGTCGGGATTTTCCAAAACTAGTTAGCAATGAAACAAGGAATATTTTAGACGTGATAACAAAGCCTAAGACTATTTATCAAATTGTTCGAAAAGCGAAATATTATAAAAAAACCTGTCAAAATGCTGACAGGTTTTACAAAATTCTTTGGGCATACTTATGTTTGGATTTCTTTAGTCAAGATTTTTTGTCCTCTCTAATATCCTTTCCAATTCAGCTTCATCAATAATGGTTCCCTGGCGCTCGCGCTCAAAAGGAGTTTTATAGTCCTCTCTTTGTTGCCCCCAGTGACTGCCGTCCCAAAGGAAGGCAATAATAGCCCATACCAACAATAAGAATGGAAGAAGAATACTGGAAACGAGGCCTTTAACCTCATACCTAAGGTGCATAAATTCACCCATGATAAAATATGCCTTATAAACGCTAAGACCAATCATTGCAAGATATATAAACCATCTGGGCAAATAAAAACCAGATATAATATGACCCTTCCCGAGAAGAGCTATAAATACTTCAGCAACAGTAACCAGGGCAAGGAGTATCAAACCTTTGAGCACTACCTTTTTAGCCGTTTCGTAATCATGTGCCATAACTTATAAAGTTTAATTTTTTTACAATAGATAGAAAACCAGGAAAACAAAAACCCATACCAAATCCACAAAGTGCCAATAAAGTCCAACCTTCTCGACCATTTCATACCCATTTCTTCTCTTTACATACAGTCCGCTGGCCACATTAATGGTGATAATGAGAAGAATAATGAGCCCGGACAGTACGTGAAATCCATGGAAGCCGGTAATAAAGTAGAACAAGGCTCCGAAGGCCGGTGGTCCAAATTCCTGCAACTTAATTTCACCCGCAGCAGTCCTGTAAGGAATTTGATTCCACTCGCCATCTACTTTATGGATCAAATATTCATCTCCTGGCTCAAAAGTATCTCCCGCTTGAATGGAATACCCATCCCCTGCGAGATATGTCCCTGCTTCAACATGGCGACTAAATGGATTCTCGGATATGGTCATATGCTCCTTTACGATAAGAGTATGCCACTCCCAGGCCTGACAGCCGAGAAAAATCGAACCACCTACAATGGTCATTAGCAACCAGAAAACTACACCTTTTTTATTCTCCCGCTGCCCCTCTTGCACAGCCCGAACCATAGTCGCAGAACTTGCAATGAGCACGAAAGTCATCAGTGTGACGAATATCAGAGGCATACCGGTAAAACCACCGGGAAATGACTGAAACACAAAATCTGGTTCCGGCCAGGTGGGAACACTAAATCTAAGTGCGCCGTAGGCGATTAGAAACCCGGCAAAAGTAAATGCATCAGACATGATAAAATACCACATCATCAGCTTTCCATAACTAGCCTTAAAGGGTTCGCTCCCCCCTTCCCATGAGGCTTTGCCTGTCTTGGCAGTCTCAGGGTCTTTTACTGTAATTTCTTCAGACATCGAGTATTTGATTTTTGTCAGTCAAAAATTATTGAAACATAAAAAATAGTAATAAATATATCCAAAGCACATCGACAAAATGCCAGTAATGTGCCATCATTCTAAATCTGGTTACCCTTTTCGCTGTAACCCTATGGGGTAAAATAAATGCCTTTAGTAATCCAACCATAAGGGCCGCCATTCCACCGAGAACATGTAATACATGCACTCCACTGATAACATATACAAAACTTCCAGCCGGATTGCCCGTCAATTCAACCCCTGATAAATGCATCGCATTCCAACCGAGATATTGAGTAATGACAAATCCCAAACCGAGGACAAAGGTCAAAATGTAAAGATTGCGGTAATTTGCAGTATTACCCTTCAAAAACTCTTTGTAAGAAAGATGAATACACAAGCTGCTCAACAGAATAATAACAGTACTTAAAAAGAACCATTCAGGCAATCTGAATTCCAACCAATTACCTTGAGCCTGACGAACTACATAAGCGCTGGTGAAGGCAGCAAACATCATAACGATGCTGCCGATTGCTACCCACATCCCAAACAATGCAGGCTCAACTGTGAAATTTCTCTGGGTTCTACTGTTCACACTTTCCATCACACAATTATTGAATCAAAGAGAAATACCATCAATACCAGGGGCAAATAAGCAAAGGATGCAAACATGAGTTTTCTTGCGGATTCATCGTTTGCTTTCAAGTAAAGCTGCCAGCACATCTTGCAGTACCATACAGAAATCATACAGGCTAGAAGCCCAGCCAAAACAGTTCCGAACCCAAAAAACCATGGAAGAAATGAGAATGGAATTAATAGGAACGAATACACGAAGGCGTGCATCCCTACAGATTTGTCTTTCTCACCATCCTTTCCGGGCAGTAGTACAAAACCTGCATTTTTATAATCACCATCCGCAAGCCAGGCAATAGCCCAAAAATGCGCAAATTGCCACAGAAACTGAATACCAAAAAGCGATACTGCAAGTGTGTTAATTTCACCAACAGCTGCAGTTACACCAATAATAACCGGTAAGGCACCCGGAAAGGCACCAATTGCAACAGCAAAAGGAGTGACCCTTTTAAGGGGAGTATATATAAAGGCATAACTAATAAGAGCTACCATCCCCAAAAACCCGGTGAGTGGATTGAATGCAGACAATATAGTTATGCCAAATAAACTGAGAAAACCAGCTACTAGCAAAGCAGAAGATGAGGTCATTCTACCTGCTGCTATGGGTCTACCTGCTGTCCTTACCATTCGCGAATCATAATCCTTTTCAAGGACCTGATTGATAGTATTGGCAGCTGCAGTAACGAAGAATCCTCCGAGTAGTAATAAAAACATACCGGGCATCGACAAGACTGGTGCTGCAATAATATATGCAAACAGAGATGACAATACTACCAGCAAAGAAAGTCTGAACTTAAAAAGAATCAGCAGATCTTTCAAGAGACTGTTACTCGCATGTGCGTCAAGACTCTCTACTAATGTTACAGGTTTTTTCACAATATAAACAAATATATGCCATTCAAATTATAAGGTAAAATGCTCATCCCACTACAAAGTGCCTTAATGGTGAGCTGTTTTTTTCTCCTCCTCAGAAAGAGGTTCAATCTGAGATATAAAATCGCGACCATCTTTACTGTAGTCATAGCTCCACCTGTGAATGGTAGGAATCTTACCGGGCCAATTACCATGGCCGGGTTTGATTGGTGTTGTCCATTCCAGCGTGGTTGCGCCCCATGGATTCTTTACTTTTACTTTTCTGCCATACCAAATGCTGTAAAAGAAATTAATGACAAATATCAACTGAACGATAAATACCAAAACTGCAGCAATGGTAATGAACTGATTCATGCCTCCGAAATGCGCAAAAGACTCAAAGTTATCAAAGCTGTAATACCTTCTAGGCACACCTGCTATACCAAGATAGTGCATAGGCCAGAAGATTAGATAAGCTCCAATTAAGGTAAACCAAAAATGAACCTTTCCTAGGAATTCATTCATAAATCTACCGTACATCTTGGGGAACCAATGATAAACACCAGCGAACAATCCAAAAAATGCAGCAACTCCCATAACTATGTGGAAGTGGGCTACAACAAAATAAGTGTCGTGAAGCTGTATATCGATGGCAGAATTACCGAGAAAAATACCTGTTAGTCCACCACTGATGAACATGGATACAAATCCTATAGCAAATAAGTTGGCAGAATTAAATCTAATACTTCCTCCGTAAAGAGTCGCCAGCCAGTTAAAAACCTTAACTGCAGAAGGGACTGCAATAATTAGTGTAAAAAGTACAAAGATCATGGCCATGTAAGGATTGATCCCGGATACAAACATATGGTGAGCCCATACCAGGAAAGAGAGAAACCCAATAGCCAAAATGGAAAACACCATCGCCTTATAACCAAAAATTGGTTTACGGCTATGTATGGCTAAAACCTCAGACACAATACCCATTGCCGGCAAAATTATAATATAAACCTCCGGGTGACCTAAAAACCAGAACAAGTGCTGGTACAGAATGGGGCTTCCACCAACGTGGTCAAGAGCCTGGCCACCGATATAAATTTCACTTAGGTAAAAGGAAGTTCCCACACTTCTGTCAAAAAACAGCAGAAGGAATCCGGATACCAAAACAGGGAAGGATAAAAGCCCAATAATAGCGGTAACCAGAAATGCCCATATGGTAAGTGGAAGTCTCCACATGCTCAATCCTTTGGTACGCATATTTAGTATGGTACTTACGTAATTGATACCTCCGAGCAAAACAGAAACCACAAATAGCGTCAAACTGAGCAACCAAAGGGTCATTCCCGCACCGGAACCAGAGGCGGCTTGCGGAAGTGCACTGAGCGGAGGATAGGCTACCCAGCCTCCTGAAAATGCTCCTGTACTCAGAAACAAAGAAAAGAACAGAACAGCTCCTGCGAGGAAAAAGAACCAATAGGAGAGCATATTCAGGAAAGGTGATGCCATATCCCTAGCACCAATTTGCAAGGGAATCAGCAGGTTTGAAAAGGTTCCACTCAAGCCCGCAGTCAATACGAAAAAGACGAGAATTGTTCCATGCATAGTAACCATAGCATAGTAAAATTCAGGCGAAAGAGTTCCTACCCCTGCATCATTCAAAACAATCCACTTTCCAAAGAAAGGTTTCAACCAGGCCATGTCTTCAGCGGGAAATCCCAATTGAAGGCGGAATACCAGCGAGAGTAAACCACCGATAAAAGCCCAAAACATTCCGGTAATAAGAAATTGTTTGGCGATCATCTTGTGATCCATACTGAAAACGTAGTGGGTGATAAAGTTTGATTGATACTTGTCACCATCGTGATGATCGTGAAAATGATCATCATACCCGTACTTTTCAATAAGCTGATCGGTTACATCTTGTACAGCTACTTGTGTTTGTGCCATTTTTAAAAAATTTTCTGTTACTAAATGATGGGTCCTTTTCCATCAAAATAAATAAACAACAGATTTACTTAATCAATATTAGTATTTACTTCAGATAAACTCCCGCTTCCTTCGGCTTCAGCTTCTAACTCATCATAATCAGATAAATCAGTTTCTTCTTCCTCATCACCACCTTCGGATGCTTCTGATAACTCATCTATTTCTATCTCCATACCCTTGAACGGATCAAAATCAGTATTTCGAATGGAAGTCAGGTAGTAAGAAGATTGATTCTCAAGCCATGCCTTGTACTCTGCTTCTTCCACTACACGAACAATCATCCTCATGCTAAAATGTCCGGTCCCGCATAGTTCAGCACAGGCAAGTTCATAGTTAAAAGTCTCCCACAGCATTGGGCTTGTCGGATCATTAGGATCCTCTCTCACCTGATATTCAGCATATTTACTCAACTCTCTGCGATATTCTTCGGTAGTCTTGGTCGGAGTAAAGACAAAAAAAGTGGGAGTGCCGGGTACACAGTCCATCTTTACTCTAAAGTGGGGCAAAAAGAAACTGTGCAAAACATCGCGGGCAGTCAGGCGAAACTTCACCTGCCGATTGACAGGAAGAACAATCTCGTTGGTATGCATGTCGTCATGGTTAGCGGGGTCTTCCCATACCTGACCAAGCGGATTTCGCCCGGTGATCTGCTGGTAATCCCTCGCTCCAAAGACTCCATCCGCCCCGGGATAACGAGCGATCCAACCAAACTGATAGGCGGTCATTTCAATCTCAATATGGTCTCCGTCTGGGTCAATATCTTGCATGATTTCATTCCACGTATTCAATCCGAAAACAACTAGAATTGCCATAACTACTGCTGGAATAGCAGTCCAAATTACTTCAAGTTTGTTGTCGTGAGAGATATGCAATGCTCTTTGTCCCTTGACACCTCTATATTTATAGGCAAACCAAAAAAGGATGATTTGGGTAATGATAAATACAATTCCGGTAAAGAACAATGTCATGTTGAAGAGTTGATCCATGGCCAAACCATGGATAGAGGCAGCCTCATGGGGACCGTACCCAAGCATGTAGTTTTTGTAATAAATTGCGGAACCTACAGAAGCGAGTAGAAACAACACCATAAAAACCAGTCCAAGCCTGGAATTCCAATAGTTGCTATCTCTCTCGATATCTTCCTCACCCCTGATCATTCCGGCTACTTCACTGATCCGGCCAATTTGAATAACCACAATGACCAGTAAAATAAGGCAGAGTAAAACAAGTAATGCGATCATTATTTAATTTTTTTACTGTTATAATTTATTAAACTACATGGTGATGAAGGCTTTCTTCAAGATAAGGATCCTTTGCCGGAACCAATGGGGCCTTAGCCAAAGAGGTAAATACAAAGTATCCAAACAATCCAATAAAACCGATGAAAACACCAAAATCTAAAATACCGGGAATAGTATATCTGGTGAGTTCAGCAGCGGCGGATTCAGCACCTGTAGTCATTAGTATTTTGTTTGTTGTGTAATGCACACCAGGCTTGACCATCAGGAAAAAGTCGATCCAGTGTCCTATAATAACTGCTATACTAACAAAAATAAGGGTTCCATTCTTGCGTTTCGTGTCATTTCTCAGTAAAACAAAGAAGGGAATGAGGAAATTGATTGCGACATTGGCATAGAACAAAAATGGATAGTGTTCGTGACGATGGTGAAAGTAAATGGTTGCTTCCCCAATGTTGGCATACCAAATAAGCATGTACTGTGAGAACCAAAGATAAGTCCAGAAAACACTAAAAGCAAAGAGGTACTTCCCCAGATCATGCATGTGGTCAGAAGTAACTTTGGGATAATAGCCTCTTGATTTCAAATAAATTATGGTTAAGATCATAAAGGCAACAGCAATAACCAACCAACTAGCTGCTGTATACCAGCCATACAATGTACTGTACCAGTGAGCATCGAGCGACATCGTCCAAAGCCAAATAGCAGCAGCACTGGTAAACCCACCTAGCGGTAGCATGATAGCTGCCCAAATCTTCATTTTCTTATGGATGGTGAAGCTCATATCTCCCTCCTGATCTTCCTTAAGGCTGAGGGCTCGCAATTGTCGCGATACAAAATACCATGACCCTCCGAAGACTATAGTGGCAAACATGTACCACTGCCAGTTTAGGAATGGACTCTTACCCTGAATGATTACATCTTTCTCAACCAGATGTGGCTGATTCCATTCGTAAAGACTGTGGAAACCGAATACAGTACCAAGTCCCAGAATTGCCATAATAATAACTCCAATACCCAGAAAAAGGGAGTAGGACTCCAAAAGTCTCTTAAACTGAACGTGCCAACCAGAATAGGCGATAATTTTAGCAGAATAGAGAAAAAGACTAATAAAAGCAACCCCGATAAACAAGGTTCCATTTTGCAAAATGTTACTCCAAAATCTGCTGTGAAGCGGATCATCTGTGAGATAGATCGCCAAAAGACTTACGACTCCAATTACCATGCATATTCCGAAGAATTTCCGTTCGTTCGCGGCAAATGAAAAGGTTTGCATCTATTTAATTTTAAATCTTTATCAATTATTTTGACCAATTCGTTAGACGAATCACCTCTATTGAATCAATCCAGACGGCCTGTCAATATCGTTTAGAGTATTTTCATTCTCGTTGTAAACCAACTCCAACTCCTTTGCCTGCAGAGACCTGATATAGTGAATGACTTGCCACCTCTCCTCAAAGGACAACTTATCATTGTAGGCACCCATTACATTCCTACCGTGCATAATTGAGTGGTAGTAACGACCATTACTGGCAGAAATAAACTCTTCAGTTAAAAAGCTAGTAGGCATAGCCGGATAAACTCCACCGTCATCCCTAACAAGATATCCGTTTCCATCTCCCTGATTTCCATGACAGATGCCACAAAATATTTCATAAAGCTCTTTTCCCCTGGCAAGACCAGCGTCGGTTATTGGAAAAGGGTTATCAATAATTTCTTCCATTGCCCTTTGTCTTCCTTCCTCAGAATCTTCGTAGCGATATGGAACTGACCCACTGAGACTAAATCCCTGAAGTGAACTCTTAATCTGTTGGGCTTCTGTTTCATCAAGGGCAGTATAAAGTCCAACCGCACCAACTGGAACAGTACCTTCTACAGGAGTGCGAGGAAGTGCAAATTGATAGTACTCAGCAGTCCCCCCCCAGGTATTCAATCCATAATAGTTATAGTAATTAGCCTGGTAAGAAACACTGTGCGCCATATCTGGCACATACTCCCAACCAGGAAAATCTCCACCGGCTTGTTTACAGGAGCTTATCGCAAAAAAGCCCGCAAAAAGACTGAAATAAAAAAGTCTATATCTCATCTCTATGTTTTTCAAATAGTTTTATTGTTGATCTCGGATGCTCCACTCTGCTCAAAAAACTTCTTGAGTTCACTTTGCTCACTCTCATCTACATTGGTTACATCGAATGCAATACAGAATTTGTCATCTGTTATCCTCGGGTCTAAAATCACAGAATTAACTCCTGGTCCCAGTCCACAAATAGTATAGAAGACAATTACCATCCCAACAGCGGAAAACAGTACGGTCAACTCAAAGGTAATGGGAATGAAGGATGGGACAGCCCAGTAAGGCTTTCCACCATAAATGATCGGCCAGTCAACCACCATAATCCAGGTCATAAATCCAAAAGCTGTCAATGCACCCAGAAGACCAAAAACAAATCCCGATATGTGCAGCCTGGATTCCGACAAGCCCAAAGCAGGATCAAGTCCATGAACTGGAAATGGAGTGAAAACATCCATTATGTCCAGTTTCTGATTCCTGGCCTCTTTGACTGCATCCAACAATATTTCATCGTCGTCGTACAGTCCAAATAATACATGCTTGTTTTTACTCATGATCTTTAAAATTACTTATGATCAATTATTTTCTGTAAACTGATGTTTCTTAATGTGTTCCTTCTGCTTCTCAACATACTGATCTCCACTTGACTTCAAAATGTGTTTGATCTCAGCTATGGCTACCACCGGAGCCACCCTAACAAACACGAGGAAAAGAGTAAAGAAAAGACCGAGAGAGCCGATAAAAATACCTATTTCAACCCAGGTTGGAGAATACAAACTCCAGGAAGATGGGAGAAAATCTCTTGCGAGTGTGGTAGCTATAATCACAAATCGCTCATACCACATACCAATGTTTACAAATATTGACATGATAAAGGTGACGTAAATATTTCTTCTCATCTTCTTAAACCAGAAAATTTGAGGCGTCACAAGATTGCAGGTCATCATAATCCAATAGGCTGCCCAGTAAGGACCGGTAGCTCTATTGAAAAATGCAAACTGCTCGTATATATAACCGCTATACCATGCAACAAAAAGCTCTGTAAGATAGGCTATACCTACCATGGTTCCAGTAAGCAGAATAACCTTGTTCATCGATTCAATATGCCCAATGGTGATATAATCCTCCAGCTTTAGAACATATCGCGTGATGATCATTAGCGTTTGAACCATTGCAAAACCTGAGAAAATAGCTCCCGCAACGAAATAAGGCGGAAAGATGGTGGTATGCCAACCAGGAATAACGGAGGTGGCAAAGTCAAAGCTTACAATGGTGTGTACAGAAAGTACGAGAGGAGTTGCAAGACCGGCTAAAACCAACGAGAGGGACTCCCATCGCTGCCAGTGTTTTGCAGAGCCTGTCCACCCAAAGGAAACAAAGCCATATATCTTTTTTCTCAATCCCCTGGAACGATCCCGAATGGTCGCAAAATCAGGTACCAGTCCGGTGTACCAAAATAGTATTGACACAATAGCATAGGTACTGATCGCAAATACATCCCATAGAAGTGGAGAATTAAAATTCACCCATAAAGGGCCTCTAGTGTTGGGATATGGAAAGATAAAAAAGGCAAACCAGGCTCTTCCCATGTGGATCAAAGGAAACTGACCAGCGCAGGCAACGGCAAAAATAGTCATCGCCTCAGCAGCCCTATTTACACCCGTTCTCCATTTCTGTCTGAAGAGAAGCAAAATTGCAGAGATTAGGGTACCGGCGTGGCCGATACCAATCCACCAGACAAAGTTAGTGATATCCCAACCCCAACCAACTGTCCGGTTGAGATCCCAGGTACCAATACCAAAATAAACTGTCCACACACTGGTAAATGCAAATACTCCCAACAATACATTGGCTACTGTAAAAGCAAGTACCCAGGACAAACTCGGTGCCCTCTCCGTAGGAGCACAAATGTCTTCGGTAATCTGACTGTAAGTCTTATTACCGGTAACTAATGGCTCCCGAATCGGTGACGTAATTGAACCCATAAATCAAGTATATTTTAAATATTAGGCTTCCTTGTTAATATTCTCGTCTTTATTGATGACCTTCATCAAGTATCCCACTGATGACTGGACGTTTACCTCTTCCAATACATAGAAATTCAAGGGGCTTTCCTTATCTTTCGATACTTTGCTTTCCTTGTCATTCATATCGCCAAACTGAATTGCTCCAGTGGGGCATGCACTCACACAGGCGGTTTTAATGTCTCCGTCTCTAAGTGCTCTGCGCTCATTTTTTGCCTTCAGCTTACCTTCCTGAATTCGCTGTACGCAGAAACTGCACTTTTCAATGACACCTCTGGTCCTAACAGTCACATCTGGATTGAGAACCATACGGGTCAGATTGTCTCCATAAAACGGTACTTCAGTGCCAAATGGATTGTTCTCGTTTACGGGAAACATATCTGCTGCTGTGTAGTCAAACCAGTTAAACCTCCTTACTTTGTAAGGACAGTTGTTGGCACAATAACGGGTACCGATGCATCGATTATAAGTCATTTGGTTAAGGCCCTCTGAGGAGTGATTGGTTGCACCTACCGGGCAGACATTTTCACAAGGAGCATTGTCGCAATGCTGACACATCATTGGCTGATACACCACATTTGGGTTGTCAAAATCGCCGTAGTAATAGCGATCAATCCGCAACCACGTCATTTCATGATGTCTTCGAACCTCATTTTTTCCAACAATCGGAACATTATTTTCAGCCATGCAGGCCACCTGACAAGCACCACAACCTATACAGGACGACATATCTACTGTCATACCCCAGTGGTGCCCATTTTTATACAAGTCATCAAAACCGGGATATAAGCCGGCTGCGTTTAAGTACTGATGATGCTTTCTCTCTTCTTGCAAATCCTCAACAGCCTCTTTGAGGTTGGGAAGATTTGCCCTGCGAATAATCGTCCGTCTTGTAAGCGCTCCCTGAAAACCAGCTCCAAGATTTACTATAGACTGCTCATCAACATTGATCTCTTCTCCACTTCGAGGATCAGTATCTGATACTCCAAATGTGTGGTGATACTGAACAGAGGCAAAAGTTCTATCTTCACCCTTTGGATTGCTTAAGTCCACTTGAGAAGCATAATATTGAATATTGCCATTGTTATCACGCCAGAGGGTAGGGAATATATTCGTTCCAACACCTGTTCCGGCAGGCCCTGATACAGTCCTTCCGTATCCGACTGGAAATGCAAGTTGACCGTCCATCAGACCAAATTGAGTAACTACAGGCAGTTCAAAAGTTTGACCACCTATCGTCAAATCAGCTTTCTGGCCATCTGTAAATCCCCTAAAACCTTTTATGGTGTTTCTACCATCCCATTCCACTCCAATGGACAGGCAGCTATCCCAAACCGTGCGCAACAATGGATCAGGCATTTCCTGAAGCCAGGGATTATTGGCATATTGCCCCGATCCAACATGAACAGCTTCATAGAAACTCAATTCCAGGTCTGAGGAGGATGGAGAGGTAATCTCCCTGCCCGACCCGCTCACATCAATTAGCCCACCGTCATTATTGTTGGGGGTATCAACCGCGTCTAACTCTAACTGCGCGAAACCATTGTGTAAGCAATGATCCCAAAAACGATCAAATCCAGCAAATCGGCTTTGTTTCGGAAATACTTCATCCTCCCAATGCTTGCGAATATAATGGTAAAATGCTCGCCCCGGACCAACCATCTCAGGCATGGAATCACTCCAGCGAAGGAGGCTTTCCTCAGATTCCCTTGTGTCGAAAAGAGGGTGAATCGTGGGTTGTACGATACCGAAGTAACCATGCATTGGATTTACATCCCCCCAGGATTCAAGTAAATGATTTGATGGGCAGGAGTATTTTGATGCAGCAACGGTTTCATTTGGAAGCGTACTGGTTGATAAAGTCAAATCAACTCCCCTCATAGCATTTTTAAACCTATCTCCCTCAGGAAGATCATAAACCGGATTGGCATCATTGAGTACAAATAATGCGTCCACATTCCCCGCTTCCATATCCTCCATCAGTTGGACCACATCTCTATCTACGCCCCTCTTCAAGTACATCGGTTGAGCAATGTCCAGGGTTTCGCCATAATTTCCAAGCATCTGATTCAATCGGATGACCATTAGTTGTTCAGCGAGACTATTTGTACCACAGACTACAAGCGTTTTATTGCCATTTCTGTGGGCATCCACCAAATTCGCTGCAGCGCGCTTAATTCCATTCTCCGCTTTCGGATTTTTAAAAGCTCCACTCACACTTACAGCCCCACCGGAATTGGTTAGTGCGGCAACTTCATTGTGCAATTTTGCAGTTGCAAGACCCATTTCCGAAGGTCGAACAAGAACTCTGTTGTCGGCATTTGATCCCGTAAGAGAGAAATGGGGTTCAATTGCAATAACCCTATTCATCTCAGCATTCTCTACCCTGCGAATCTTTCGATTGGCCGCCCATTGATTGGCAAATTGAACAGGGGACAACCATGTGCCCAAAAAGTCAGCATTAAGGGAGACAACAACTTTTGCCTTTTTGAAATCAAAGGTGGGTATTGCTCTGACCCCAAATGCACTTTCATGTGCCTCAATGAGGGCAGATAAAGAGACGGGATCATACTCTATATGAGCAGTATTGGGAAACCTTTCTTTGAAGTCTTCAATGACCTTAAGAGTCGAAGGACTGTGAATAGAATTTGAGAGAATTCGAACGTTGGAAGATTCATTCAGTTTCCCGACAATCATTTCATCGATTTCCTCCCAGCTCATTTTTTCAACTCCACCCTCCTCCTTAACCTTTCCGGGATATCGAAGGCGACTGCTGTCATAAAGTTCAAGAACAGACGCCTGCGCCCTGGCAGAAGTACCACCATTGGCATAGCCGGATAGAGGATTGCCTTCAATTTTGATGGGGCGACCTTCTCTTGTTTTTACAATTACCGGGCAAAAGTCTGATCCCTTTACGAAATTACTGCTGTAATAAGTAGCAACTCCGGGAACTATGGCATCAGGTTGAACAAGATATGGAAGTGCTCGTCTAACAGGCGCCTCACAACCAGCAGCAATCGTTGCTGCACCAAGTCCAAAACCCAAATATTTTAGAAAATCTCTACGAGAAGCACCGTTATCTTCACTTTCAACTACTTCTTCTTTAGAGAGGTCGTTTAAAACCGGTGCTTCAAAAAACTCCTCTGAGGAACTTTCTTTGAGTCTCTGAGGATTGTTGACTTCCTCTGTTCCTACCCACACTTCAGAATTAAATTCCTTCATTTTATAATGACTTTAAATGCTATTTATGAATCAATAATGACATGCCTGGCACTGAAGACCACCAATATTCTCTACAGTTACTCTCTGCATATCGCCGCCGGAAAGGGCATCGTGATACTTTTTATAGGCCTGTAAATAATACTCATTTCCATCTGTAAATCCCTGCACTTCAGTTTGTCTGTGACAGTTGATGCACCAACCCATGGAAAGCGTACTATACTGCGCGAGCACTTCCATTTCTTCCACTCTACCATGGCAGGTAGCACAATCTACATTCCCGGCAGCAACGTGCTGGGAGTGGTTGAAGTAAACATGGTCAGGCAAATTGTGGACCCTGACCCATTCGATGGGACCTGCTACGTGATCTCTGTCTTCATGTGTAAGACTCGCAACAACTTCATCCCATTGGCGCTCCACTTCTTCTCGTCCTGCAGCATCCACAAACATTAAATCATTTGCACGCACATACTGACTTTCGATCCACTCTTTGTAGATTGCGGCGATCTGATCCATTGGCATTTTTTCATAATCCTCAATATACTGGTCTGTATTGGGATCAAAACCAATTGAAGCAAATATCTTAACCAATTCCGCTGTCCCGTATTCTGAACCAACTTTAATGGCTGTGTGACAGTTCATGCAGGTGGAAGTCGGAGGAATCAGAGCATTCTTACTTCTTCTTGCGGCATCGTGACAATACTGACAGTCTATCTGGTGTAACCCTGAATGAACAGCATGTGAAAACTTAATGGGCTGCTGAGGAGCATATCCCTGTTGCCTCCCAATATCTATAGCGTTATTGACGGTAGTATAACCACCCATAACAATCGCTGCAAAAATTAATATCCCAATGGCTGTTTTACTCGTAAGAATGTCGAGTATTCCCTTGGTCCTGGGAGCCGAACCTGTTTCCTTCGCCTTTTGGATAGAATTCAATACACTCGCAATTCTCGCTAGTATAACAGCTAGCAGTGCAAGAATAAACAAAAGCGATATAAATAATAACGTATTGTCCGCTTCTTCTTCCACAACAACCCTATCGGTAACAGCAACAGCAGGAGCTCCATATTCCCCTTTATACACAGCATCAATATATCCCAGTATATTATCTATCTCATCGTCCGTGAGATTTGGGAAATTATTCATGATATTGGGTCGCCACTGATCCCATAACTGAACGGCCTTGGGATGCCCCTCTTCAATCATACGTTGAGAAAAGCGGATAAAATACCGCAAATCCTCAATCGGCCAGTCAGCCCATCGCTCCTGGACTCCACCAAGTGCAGGACCCGTTAGATCATCAACCATATTCCGGTTGTGACAAGATGCACATTGAGTCCGGAAAATATCTCTCCCTTCATCCAGATTAACTTCCGAATACAACAAATAGGCTGAAAACAAGAAAAAGAAGGAGGAAAGACTCAGAAATTTAAGCCAGTGTAACTTCATCATGTATATATCTTTATAATAGGTACTACTTTTAACAAAAATGTGACAATGCAAAAATACGAGGCAAAATTAATCGAATCCTCTATCATTAACAACAGCTTGAATGGAAACCGATTTATTTAGACCATTTCTAAATTAGTTATACCGCTATGGGGGCTTTTATTGGTGATGCCGGAGCGTAATCTAAGAGATTGATATCCTCATATTTAAAGCCATCTATATCATTAATTGCGGGATTAAGCTTTAATTTAGGTAATTTTCCAGGTTGTCTGCTCAACTGAATTCGAGCCTGTTCAATGTGATTGAGGTAGAGATGAACGTCACCAAAGGTGTGGATGAATTCGCCTGCCCTTAGTCCGCAAACCTGCGCCATCATATGAGTGAGCAAGCTGTAGGAAGCAATGTTAAAGGGTACCCCGAGGAAAACATCCGCTGAACGCTGATACAATTGGCAGCTCAGACGGTTATTTTCAATGTAAAACTGAAACAGACAATGACAGGGAGTGAGGGCCATTTCATCTAACTCACCGGCATTCCACGCATTCACTAAAATTCTTCGGGATTCCGGATTATTTTTGATCTGCTCAATGACATACTTTATCTGGTCCACTTTGTCACCATTTGGCTTTTCCCAGGAGCGCCATTGTTTCCCATACACAGGTCCGAGTTCACCCTTTTCATCCGCCCATTCATTCCATATCCTAACCCCATTTTCCCGAAGGTATTTTATATTGGTGTCACCCTTTAGAAACCAGAGAAGTTCGTGAACTACCGATTTGAAGTGAACCTTCTTAGTGGTGAGGAGCGGAAACCCCTCACTGAGATCAAATCTCATCTGATACCCGAAGACACTCAGTGTACCTGTTCCGGTGCGGTCACCTCTCTCGTTACCATTTTCAATAATGTGATTGAGTAAATCCAAATATTTTCTCACTACCCTGTTTTTTTTTGCAATCGTCCCTCTATTAGGAACCATTGCATCATTAACTATTGACCAAGCCCTTATTAAAAATATGATGGACTGAATTACGCTGCAAACATATGAAAAATTCTTGTATACAAATTTATCCTATATTTGAAAGTCTGAACAAGGGGTGTAATATAGCTGAAAAGGGGGGCATAAGTTAATGAAAAAACTGATTCCTCAAATTTCAGTATTGTCTAGAAATCTTTTGGTTCCATTGATGTGGCAGGTTAGCGAATGTATTGAGACATATGTTTTAAAAACATTGAAGCAGCAAAAGTGATAATGTATCTATGAAGTACAATCAAATTGACAGTAGATTTGAAAAGACGCTTAGCGCGATTCTGACGCATTCAGAGAAAAAAGAGTATTTGGAATTACTCGAGAATGAACCTGTCACTGCTATGAAGCGCAATACAGCAAAAGCGGACAACATTTTTGACAATGTGGAGGCAATGGAAATTCCCTGGTGCAAAGAGGGGTTACTCTTAAAAGAAAGGCCTGCATTTACTTTTGACCCTATATTCCACGCCGGCCACTACTACGTGCAAGATCCTTCAGCCATGTTTTTGGATTTCCTGCTTGAAAATCTACTTCCAGAACTGGGGGCCAATCCCATAATCGCGGACCTCTGTGCGGCACCCGGGGGTAAATCAGTTGGAATACTGAACAGACTCGAAGGTCGTGGTCTTTTGCTTGCCAATGAAATTACCCCAAAGAGAAAACAAGGGCTGGTCGAAAACCTGAGCAAGTGGGGTCATCCCAATGTAATGATCTCGGGTCTTCCTCTTGAAACAATGAGTAAAGCCGGACCACTTTTTGACTTAATCGTAATAGATGCGCCCTGTTCGGGAGAGGGGATGTTTAGAAAAAGTGAAGCTGCAAGACTGGCCTGGTCCCCTGATACAGTTGAGATGAATGCCCGCCGGCAGGAAAAAATATTGGTGGAAGCTTTGAAGTTGGTCAAACCCGGTGGATATGTTATTTATTGCACCTGTACCCTCAACCAAAGAGAAAACGAAGAGGTCATTGAAACAAGTCCACAACGCAATTGCTTTGAGCCGATTTTCATAAACCTGCCGAAAAAATGGAATGTTTTAGAAACTACAAGTTCAGGATTGCAATTTTTCCGATTTCTTCACCACAGGGTAAAGGGGGAAGGAATGACCTACACTTGCTTTAGAGTAACCGGGAACAATCATCAATCAATAGACCTCTCTCGAGTCTATCGTTTTACAAGACCTGGAAAAGAGGAGAGAGAAGCGATTAGGCCATTCTTGAAAGAGGAATTTTTGCTCCAAAATACAGTACTTCAGCTTCTTGATGAAGTTTATATTCTTAAAAATACCATCTTCCATGAAGCCCAAATGATGTTGGCAAAAATAAATTGCCGTCCTCTCTCCATTGGAAGTCTAAAAAAGAACTTTTACGCGCCAGCCCATTTCACAGCCATGAGTACGGCATCATTAACCTACCTGCCAAAAATAGAAGTGGACCACTCATCAGCCTTAGATTATTTGAGAAAAAAAAGCTTTACTATCGAAGGCCTTCCCCGGGATGGCGGCTATGCACTTTTGGCATATCAAAATGCAGTTTTGGGGTTGATAAAAATCCATATCGGCGGCCAAAAATGGACCAATTTATACCCGACAGGATTTAGAATTGTGAATTGAGGATTGTCCAAAAAATGAACCTACCCATATCTTTATTAATCCCCTTTACTTGCGAACCGAGAAAGCTTAATACAATTTTTTTTCACTTTACAAATTTTCTTCCCTTTTTCTTGCAAAAGTTATTCCCATGTCTTATATTTGCCACAATTGTTATTTTTTTCACAAAAACTTCAAACCATGAAAAATCAATTACATTACATTACATTACATTACATTACTTTGCTTTGCGATGCTGATGGTGAGTTGTCAAAAAGAGCAAGTTATTGAGGAGGTCGTACTTCCCAATACAACTGTGGAAGCTCAGGAACGTTGAATCGATAGGTGTGAGGACTGCCCGACTATGACGCATTGTTGTTGTGAATTACGAGTTACAGATGTACCAATGACGGTTGATGTAAGGTTTTGCGGTGATTTTTTAGGGTGCGGCACCATAATTCCGACTTGCAATATTGATGGAACCTTTACTTGCCCTTCGATTGATGGATTTTTGATTCTAAACACTACAATGCAGACTAATGACACCCTGCTTTTTTGTATTCCGCAGAATGAGGCATTTATTATTCGAAATTATTCTGAGGCTACAGTTTCTTTCGAGCTTGAATGCCAACAGGCCTCCGGACCTCCTGTTGTAATTCCCATTAGTTTGGGTAATGAGTTTGTGACCATTGAAGTAAATGGCAACTGTGTCCCTGACCAATGCGATTGAACATGGTTCATTTGTTAAAAAAAGTATGTTTCCTAATCGCATTTCACGCTTTGCCCATAGCAGGAATGGCTCAATCTTTTGAGATTTTTGCCCCATTGTATCAGCAAGGCCAATATCAAATGTTCGCCAGACTGCAAATTGATTTTGAAAATGGTGAGTGCTCGATAACTGAGGATTATGGTGACCAGATGGAAAAAACTCATTCAGGAATAGGATTTTGTCCAACGGGTGAACTGTATTCTCTAGGATTGTGGAACTCTCCATCAGCGGGGATTCTTTACATTTTTGACCCGGATTTAGGAGAATTTGAATATGTTACCGATGCTTTTTACCAACATTATCAAAACACCAATATTCGTCTTAGCGCTATAGCTTGCGTCGATGGCATCATTTATTCATATGAGCATCCTAACCTTTGGAAATTTAGTTTGACAACTGAGGAACTTACAGTCGTGGGTAACCTCACTCAATTTTACCAACATGGGACAGATCTAGGGGTTTTGTCGAATGAAATGATATTTACTACCAACTCTCAAGCTCCATCTTACTTGCAGGGAATTTATGAATTTGATGCTCTAAATCTAAGCAATAGCGAGAGGATTTTCCCTTACCCTCAGTCAAACTGGGCGGAATTTTCAAGCCAAACTGTCGGAGGAACACCAATATGCAACACTGTTTTTGCAATTAGACAACATCCCCTATTTGGAGACAATAAAGGGGCCATTTACAATGTGGATAATCACAGTTATTCACTTGTATGTGATATGCCACAATATCAAATTCACAAAAGAACCTCAAGCGCTGAACATTCCTCCATAGAAGACTGTTTAGCCATCATCGATCTGGATGTAGTGAATGTATCCGGGGCCGGAGGATATGACTATCTGCACGATGAGATCTATACCTGTTTGACTGAAGACGGTCTCCCCATAGCTGCTGAAAAAATTTTCATCGCCACCGACGAGACTATTCAGGAGATGAATGTCGAAATACTCAGCCCTTTGGTGGGGAATCCCTTGTAACGTTGGGGTCAGTGGCAGGTATTGATGTAGTCGGTGAGGGAACTCTATCACTTACTCTTCTGAATAGTGGTTCGGTTGGATCTGCGTATTTTATTGAAATGATTCAACTCATCAATTACCACAATTCAGGGGAAAGTCTCAATGAAGGAGTCCGGCAGGTGAGGGTAAATTTTACCAGCACCTCCGGCAAGCAAAGCAATGACGCCTATGGAATGATTGAAATCGTAGAATTGGATTCTGTTTTCCTGGAAATGGACGACATGGTTCATTTTTGTGAAGGAGGCTCAATCACCCTTTCTCCAGTGGTCCTTCCGGGCAGTGCTGAATTTAACTGGTCCACAGGGCAGAACTCTCCTGAAATTACTGTCTCTACTCCGGGAACATACTCCCTTACCGTTTCTGCTGAGGGTCTCTGTCCCAATGAGGGGGAAGTCATCGTAGAGGAGTGGCCCGTAGTCCAGGTTCACATCCATGCTCCCGATATTTTGTGTGAAAATACGCTCTATCAGATTGAATTTAGCGCGGATACCGACCATCCCATCAGCTTTGATGTCTATCTTGAGCATCATGGAATCATCCATCAGGTAGTCAATATGATTGGACAGCACTCCTTTAATTACTCTATCGAGTATGCTGCAGAACTCTCCCTCATTAATTTCTCTACGGATGCGCCCATTTGCATCGATTCTTCCGAAGCTGCGGTATTGCTCGAGTTCGCCCCTGCCTATGAGGTTTCCTTAAGCGACACCATCTGTCAGGGCGATTCTCTTCACCTCAACGACAGTACTTTTTTCTTTGAAGCCGGTACACATTACCTTGATCTTTACAGCGTACACGGTTGTGACAGTCAGATCATTCTTGATCTTACCGTCCATCCCTCCCACTTTATGAACTCCCTCACCTTTACCTGCGATCCAAACGATGACGATACACTTACACTTTATTTCACCAACCAATTCGGTTGTGATTCCATCGTTGTAAGTGGTACTGCTTATCTGCCGCCCGACTCTACCTTCCTCACCTCATTTACTTGCTTCGAGGACTCGACGGGAATTTATGTTGATTCCCTTGTCAATCAGCACGGATGTGACAGTTTGGTCTTTTATCAATCCATTTTCCTGCCGCCAGATTCTACTTTTGTGGAGCTGAGCAGTTGCGATCCTTCGGAGGAGGGATTCTTTATCGATACCCTGACCAATCAACATGGTTGCGATTCGATTGTGTTTTCCGATATTGGACTGTTGCCTTCAGATTCTACCTTGCTCTGGTCCCACAGTTGCAATCGGGCAGATTCCGGAGTTTTCGTGCAATTGCTCACCAATCAATATGGTTGCGATTCGGTGGTGATCTCAGTGGTGGAGTACATAACACCGGACTCTACTTTCATACAGCTCTCCTCCTGTAATCCAGAAGATGAGGGGGCATATGTGGATTCACTGGTCAACTCCTTTAGTTGTGATTCGCTGGTGATTACCACGGTGGTCTTTGCTCTAGCCGATTCCACCTTCCTGTCAGAGGCGACCTGCGATAAGCAACAGGTAGGGTGGGTCGTTGATTCCCTGATCAATAGTCAGGGATGCGATTCGTTGGTATTCACAGAGTTCGTCTTTTTGCCGCCGGATTCTATAATGCTGCACGAAATAACTTGCGACCCTGATCAAGAAAGCCCGGTGGTGGAGGTTCTCTCCAACCAATTCGGATGCGACTCAGTGGTGGTTACTTTATTTGATTTTATTCCACCAGATACAACTTTGCTTTTTGATAGCAGTTGCGAGCCGGAGAATGTCGGAGTTTTTGAGGAGGTTTTGGAGAATCAATTTGGTTGCGATTCGGTGATTATCAGACAGGTGGAGTTGTTGCCTTCTCATGATATTTTATTGACAGAAGAGAGCTGCCATCCAGCAGATACCGGTACCTTTGTGCAGCAGCTAGTCAATTCCTTTGGTTGTGATTCTTTAGTCATTACCGTAGTGGAGCTACTGCCCTCGCACACCACTTTTTTTGAGTTTTATACCTGCGATCTGGCAGAGGTGGATTCCTCGACTATTCTGCTGGAAAATCGTTTTGGCTGCGATTCTCTGGTGATTTCGCTTACCCGACTTGCAGAATCTCCTCAGTTGAGTCTCAACCCACTCGTACTTTACGAGGGATTTGGGGTCTCTTGCAAGGGCGAGGAGGATGGAGCTTTGGAAGTGGAAGTGGAGGATGGTGTGCCTCCCTACTCCATCCTCTGGGGTGACGGGAGCGAATTATGGGCGAGGAGTGGGCTTGCTGAAGGGATTTATTCGGCTACCGTGACCGATGACAATGGATGTTCCGATGATGCGGAGATTGCACTTTTGGCTCCCGATTCCCTTATGATCAGTTTGGTCATCACTCACCCTGACTGCTTTAACGATCGGGCGGGTGGAATTCAGGTGCTGGCCTCGGGAGGGGTGCCTCCTTATCGATTCAGCCTCAATTCAGACGATTTTAGCGAAGAAAATACTTTTGCAGGCTTGTCCCCGGGCCTTTACGAGATAACCGTACTGGACGCCAATATGTGTCTTCGCACTGAAGCAGTGCTCATACAATCTCCGGAACTGCTTGAAGTCAGCCTCGGAGAAGATAGAGAAATTGCCGTTG
>REEI01000133.1 GCA_007695145.1 Saprospirales bacterium
CATGGGTTTCAGAAATTCTTCTTTCAAGACTTCACCCGGGTGTACATTTTTTAATCTACTCATGATAATCCTTTATTTGAACGTTAATAGCTTTATTGCCTCGCCATTTAAAAATGATTCTCCATTGGTCATTGATTCGAATACTATAATATTCTGACAATCCGCCTTTAAGTTTTTTCAAGCGATTTGCCGGTGGAATTCTCAGATCATTAATTCTTCCGGCGCTATTGATCATTCTGAGTTTCCTACGCGCCACTTGCTGTATTTCAGGTGGCAGTTTTCCTGATCTTTCACCAACCCAAATTTTTTCCGTTTCCTTATCTGCAAAGCTACTTATCAATTTTTCAGTAATAACGCATAAAGTTAGTAACTTATGTTGGTAGCATCAAATTTTTGTGCAGAATTTCGGACCTCAATGCCATAGAGTATCCCTGTATCACCATCTCCTTCACTAATATGGGCCTGCATTCCTTATTTCAGAGGGTTCGGATAATCAGTACAAGTAATTCATAGTCAACGTTCGAGTCAAGTCGCTGAATATTAAAAATCCAATTTCCGACTATATAGTGAAATGGTGTCATTGTCCTTTAGTTTACCCCCTAACCATCCATATGCACGCAGTTCCCAAAAACCATGGGCATATTTTCCATAAGTCAGCCTCTATAAAAAGATGTGATCAATAATCTCACATTCAAAGCTATAAAATTTCCTGGCATGGAGGTAGATATCCCGGGCATTTTTTCAAGCTGGTGAGTCCAGAGTAAGGCAATGGTAGTATTCCTGAGGAAGTTGTACCCACTCTTCCACAACTGCGGACTACAAAAAGTAAGAACTCTACGCCCTCCAGGTGATGGGTGTAAATATTCAACTTTGGCAGTACAAACTGCATGAAAACGGGATACTTCATTTGGAAGGGTCCGAAGTTAGCCTGGAGGTTAATTTCGTAGGAATGGAGAATGAATTCCCTCAATCCATAGTTTTTGGTGCACGGCCAGATTATTTGGTTCACAGCGAAAGGCTTGTTGACTCATCATTCAACGACTACTTTAACCTTATCCCCGCCTCCATTTGATTCAAGGACTTCAACTGTTACGTTTCGGTAGGTATACGTATCTCCTTTTTGCATTGGAGCTTCTTCCATTAAATCGCCATTATCAACTCCCGGCTTAACTCTAATGGGTCCTCTTCCATTATTCAAGGAAGTATTGACGATATATACAAGGGCTCCTTCTTTGGACATATTTTTGTCATGTCCGGTTTTTCTCCTGCTTTCCACCACTAAAACGGTAGTACTGTCCAGGGGAACCATTACCGCTTTGGCACCACCTATATTGGAGATGGATTCAACTTCTACAATTATATTGCCTTCTTGGTGACAATAAATTTGAGAGTCGTCTAGCCATCCGAGCATCCAACGCTCAAAGGCAAAAAACCCGGGAGATTTGGCATCAATAGTTCCCATAAGGCCAAAGGTGCCGACATATCTGTTGAAGTCACTAGTTCCATAATGATACAGGTCAGGTAGGCCTAATGAATGGCCTGTTTCGTGTGCCAACCACAGTCCTCCCCAGTAATTCAAATCGTATCCGGATGTAATGCCCGTAGGGATACTTGCCCCATCTGCCCGAATCTGGTAATTGGTATTGGTCGACTTAAAAGTTGGACCTTGTCTCAGTGCTTTCGCTTCCGGGTTTGTCATCACTAGTACTATATGAGTTTGGCTGAAATCTACCTGATCGTCTGCTAAATCAACAGCTTCTTGAATGAAGTCCAAATGAGATTGCCCTCTGTAGATGGCCGTTCCATAATACTCGGAGGATTTGCTTAAGCGCAGCCATTCAAAATGAGGCAGTAAGTTCAATTCCATACGCCCGTACGATATTTCTTTAAAAAATTCAGGTGCAATGGGACTGATAATTGAAAAAACGCTGTCTAATGACTGGGTTGCAGGCACATCTTCAAAATCAACAAATAGGACGGTCATATTAACGGTGCCAATAGAAGGCGCCAATTCATCACCCATAGGAAATCCAAGGGCCAGGTCGGATGGCAACACCTTCGGTACTTTGCAGGCTTCGACTTGAGGCGTTTCTTGATGGTTTAATGCCTCTTCCTTGTTGATTCCACAACCAATGACGAGGAATGAAAGCAACAGGATTTTAAAGCTATTTGAAATAGAAATGGATTTGGTGAGTGGACTTGTATTACTTCTGTTCATGTGTAGGATTTTTATACAGATATAAACGGATAACAGCTATCTGAAGAGTGGGATTTTGATCCGTGTTAAGCGCAGTTGAATCTAGCACTTCACCTAACTGTTGGATTTGAATTTTGAATGCGAGCAACCTGATTGATTAAACTACTAAACCGTCACCAGCTTTATTGGTAGCAGACACTGATCAGCTTAAGTGTTTAATTTCTATTCCAAGCTGTCGACCTTCTTTGTATGCTTTTTTGTCCATTTGAGAGCCAACAGCAATTCCCAATGCCATCCCTATCGGTAATCCAATGCCTAAAAAAGCCATATTTCCAAGGCTCATCCCAAAAACAACACCCAAAGGAAGGCCATATACAGCCATTCCAAGTGGAAACCAAAGGTTTCGATAGTAGTTTATTGGTACTAATTTAGCTCCTTTTTCTACTGATTTGACAATCTTGGCCTTTACCTTTTTAATGGTTTTAACCAAGTCATCTCCCGACATAGGGGAAGCACTAAGTTTTTCAATGTCAGTATTGATAGACAAAACCAGCTCATCAGGCAAATCCCTATGGCGCAATTCATCCAGGAGATTTTCAAATTGACCAACTGCTTTCTTGAGTTTGTCATTGTTTTCGACTTCCGGCCTTGGGCTTAATTCCTTGATCTTCATTGGTCTGATTTTTTTGCCACTAATTTGATCCGATTAATTTAAAGCAAACTTATTCCCATTCGATAGCAAGTACAGTGCTTCTAGTCCATTGACTTTCTTCTTTTCCATCCCGATGAGCTGCCTTTTAAAGGCTTAAATCCGTTTGGTCATTTAACGGAAGACCAAATCTAAGGGTTTTCCAACAAATCAGTGGGATTCTATGGTAATTTATAGGCCATTGCCGGAAATCATAGCAAATTAATTGGTTCTCAGTGGAGTGGGTCAAGCCGTCTTGAATGGTTACTTCAAAAGTGGCCGGAACTTGAATGGGTCACTATCAAAGCGATGGGGTACATTACCTTCTATTCTTCAAATAATCGCAGGATACTTTATACTTCTCAAGTCAAACTAAAAATTTCTCTTTATATTCCATTGCGCTAACCCGTTGATCAACTGCAACCGTAATTTAAAGGGTGATGAGACATGATCATTCGGGTAATAAAAGCTCTTAGCTGTCTACGGGTATAATCACGCCTTTATTTATCATCTTGTTCTCACATTCGGTCCGCCTCCATATTCAACTACTCATATTAGGAATTCCATCATACTATGGGTTTAAACTTTCCATAAAGTCGGATAAAACCATTGCCAATTCTTTTGGCTTGCTCAACATCGGCAAATGGCCGCTATTTAAAGCAACTAATTTTGTAGCTCTTAAATTTTTGGCCATCTCGTCCTGCAATGCGGTTGATATTGACTTGTCATTTGTCAATTTGACATATAGGCGTTTGATGTCTGGCAGATCATACGTTATTTTCGTTGTGTATAATTTCTTTGACTCGGGGGTAAAACCGCTAACAATTTCGGATTTCTGTTCAGATGTTAAGTCATTGCAAAGTTCAGTTTCAATGGACTTTCCGGGTGGTTTGGTCCCGAAAAGGGAAAGCAAAACCGGCAAAAATAACTTTTGAGGAAATGGCAAAGAGGAAACAAAAGAACTCCCACTTATTGGAATCACAGAGCCTATGGCAACGAACCCCTTTAAGTCATCTTTGAACTGTTCCAAAGCTTTTAAGCCAACACAAGCACCGATGGAGTGCGCGACAATGATAAATTGGTCTACCGGCCACTTCTCTAACTGTGAAGTTGTCGCATTTAAGTAGTCCTCAAAGGCCAGCTTGGAGTTTGGATTATTATCCACTTTTCTATTTGGGAATTCAATGCTCAAGATCGGATTTTTTATGATTGCTTTCAAATCATTCCAGATGGAGCTGTTGAGCCCCGCACCATTGATAAGCAATATTCCCATTTTATTGTCCATTTTCAGTATCCAATTTATTGTTTGATGTGCTGATGATTATACCCACCTCCGGCGATTTTCCGCCATACTACCGAAAGCTGATAACGGGCGGACTTGAATACCAAAGGAATATATCGAGAGCATTCTTTACTGATCCAGTCCGGGTTAAAGGTTGCGCAGACCTTTAGTGACAAGTTCGGAATTGGGACCTTCCCGAAAACTTCCAATATGAATTGAACAACTAAACACCCGTTTGCCCTGTGCACCGAGAAAAATCTGATCGCGCCAAGAACTTTCTATTCCTTAGGCACTTTGTTTTCCCTTTCTCAAGCTCAATAAATTTCAGTGCTATTTGGTAGTCTTACCACCCATTTCAGTAAACACCCTGTCAACAGGTTCCCAGAGTTCTATTTTGTTACCTTCTGCATCCATAATGTGGACAAATTTTCCATAATCATAGGTTTCAATGCTGTCCAGAATAGTCACGCCTTTTGCCTTAAGGTTTTTTACCAGTCCTTCAATGTTTTGAACTCTGTAATTGATCATAAATTCCTTTTCAGAGGGAGCGAAATACTCACTTCCGCTCTCAAAAGGGCTCCACTGCAAGTAATTAATTTCGTCTGGTCTATTAGCGTTTCTAAATTCAAAGCTAGAGCCCCATTGATTTACTTCAAGACCCAAATTTTCGGCATACCATTCCCTTGTCTTTTCCGGGTTGTCGGAGAAGAAAAAAATTCCACCAATTCCAGTAACCCTGGGTGTTGTGTCTGGTGGCGCAATTGATTCATTCGATTCATTTTTTTGCTCAGCCATATTTTCAGAATTTTTAGTTGTTAAGTTGCAACTTATTAGCATGGATAAAACCGCAGCTGTGATTATTGTATTGGTCATCCTTTAAACCTTTTGAAATGAAGCCGGTTAAGCTGGGGCATTTCGCGCCCTGACTATCGTGCAAAGTTAAAAATTTTGAAGCACTTCTTTACCCCTTTTGAAAGTTTTGATCGATGCTGACAATTAGATGGGATATTTTGCCATCCATCCATAAACCAAACTCTATTATTCGGCTTACCACTACTATTTTTTCGGCCTTGTTTCATTCACTCTCTGCGAAAATTCCTCCGTCAATTTCAAACTCAATACCTGTTACATATTTACTCTCTTCTCTTGACTAAAAAGTGGAACAATGACCTCCGGAACAGCTGGCACAACATTACCGGAATAAGTGGCATCGCCGAGCTAGTATCCACTTTTCACCATCATTAAGCACCCACACATCATCATCAACAAAAAACTGCTGATAAAAAAATGGGAATTCAGTTAAATCAGGTGAATACATATCTATGGTAAAATTATTCTCATCTTGATGATATGATAATTTGTAAATTTTGCCATCAAGACCTGAAATAAAAAAAACCTCATCCTTTGATTCTATTAATCTTCCCGGTAAGAAGGGAGTTTTCTTCACGGTATCTATAGGCATTAAATTTTGTTCATCAATAATTAAAAACATGTTTGACTCGGTTGGATAGATTATTCTGTTTTGAAAAATAAGTGGTCTCGATGAAATCATGACCTCGCCTAAGGATTTGTGCCATACAATTTCCCTTTTTTTTGAATCATAGGCTACCAAAGCGTCAGTGAGATGCCATAAGTATAATCCGGATTCATAAAACTCAACAGGAGGTCTTGTTACGCCAAATCCTTTTAAGTTGTCAGCAGAAAGAGACAGTGTGTCTACAACTCCATAATCCTTATTCCAAAAAATAAGATTATTTTTGGTTTGATTCGTTGATTTATTATAGGATAAGAATGAGCTAAAATAACTATCCTTATTATCACCATCCAAAAATGGACCCATTTTTGCCACCAACTTATCCTCCGAAAATGGAATGAGTAACACAGTGTCTAATTGGTTACTGCATAGATTATAGGAATGAATAATTAAGCGATTGGGAGAGCTCAATGTTTCAATTGGAAAAACAACATCCTTATGTCCAAACATATTGGGAGCTATGATGCCATTAAATTTCAAACTGTCGCTAACTATTCCGGTATAATGGTTAATCACACAGATGGAATTCACCATTGGTAGAACAGTGGTAGAGTCATAAGAATATGGAGTAAAATTAGTGTATTGTGAGTTTATCAAATTTTCCGGATCCATCATTTTCCACAAAATCTCAAAAGAAGTAAGGTCAACTGCTTTCAAACAATTTTTGCCCCCGTACTGCGAACTTATTAAAACCAAATTCCCAATATGGTAAGGATAAATATTTTTACCTATGCTTGATTGAATTTGCTTAAACGATTCTACATTATTACTTGAATCACAACAAATAAAACTACAAGCCGAAAAGAATAGCAGCAACCTAAAAATCCAGTTCAAAATGGATGAGTCCACTCCAAAAAACCTATCGTCATGAGAATGAACGAACGATCCCGAAGGGTGACTGACCGATCTCGAAGAGTGAACGAACGATCCCATAGGGTGAAGGTCCAGTGGACCTTCAAGAGAGAGAACCGCGAAGCGGACGGGCTGGCATTCCGGTGGACATTCAAGGGAAGGAACCGAGAAGCGGGCGGGCTGGCATTCCGGTGGACCTTCAAGTGAGAGAACCGCGACAGCGGGCGGGCTGGCAAAATCGAGATCGAGGCATCGCGTGAAATATTCCGCAGGCATAGCCATGGCTGCTGAGTTCTGTCGAAGCATAGCTAGGTTGAGGAAAGAGTTTCCGCGATAACGAAGATAAGGGATTTTGCAGCCATTCGGAATAGTAATGGGTTTTTGGTGTGGACTCATGGATTAATTATAATTGTCAAAAATTCCACAATGCATTTTTCCCTCTATTCCTTAGGCACTTTAAAGGCCAAGCCAAGAGAACCTGAAAATAAATTATCAAAAATCTCCTCTTCTAATATGGCGTGACCTCGCATAGACATTTGGAGATGATTGCTATTTGGCAAATGAATCTCAGCCACCAAGTTTGGGCCGTCTAATTTTTGTTCTGATTCAGTTAAAAGTCCATTTGTTGGTTCTGCTACGAAATATTCTACCACAATATAGTGCCCACCCAGATTTCCATAACACCAGTTCTGGCAATGATGAATAGAATTGGGATCATCTGGAAATTGGGCGATGCAGTCAAGCAGACAGGGTTCTACATCGTCTAGAATAAAAATTTCTCTCTCCTCGAAGGCACCATCTAACATCATTAGCATCCACTCAGCTTCCAAAAGCTGACCTGCCATCTGACATCTTAATAATTGAGCTATTTTAGATTGGATCTCAAATTGTGCTTGAATCTCTTGAACCACGAGTGAGCTCTGTTCATTTATAAAGGTTGATATAGACCCTAAAACATCTCCAGGTCCACTATTTTCGTCTATGTTCAATAATGAACCTGCGAACTTTAACACACTAGCTAAAAAACCAGAAGCTGAATTGATTGCAGCTATCTTTTCATCTTTACTAATGTTTTGTCTGGCATCATCTACAGCATTTTGAATACACTCTACTAAATGATTAGCATCTGGGGTAACTGATCCACGAACATCTATTAATCTCGTTAAAGAAAAATCTTCTACTGTTCCATATAGCACAATATAAGGAACTGAAGGTAGATTTTGGGTCTGATTTATATCGGTAATTACATCAGAATCAGGTCTTAAATCTTTAAGAAAACTTTCTCCAGCTGCAATAGCATCCATCCAGGTTTTGAATAAATCAATTACATTACAATTAAAATTGCAATCATTTTGATTTTTTATGGCGCTTACCTTATCAATTACAATTTGAATTTCTGATTGATTACCAATGTTAAAGTCAGTAGCTTTTCTCATTATAGATGACCCCTGATTAGGCACTGCTGACAAAATCATGGCGTTGATATTGTCATTTTCTAATTGAGCATATCGCAAGGCTATCCCACCAAACCCATGACCTATACCGAGTACATTAGATCCGTTTTGAAATTCTATACGGTTGTCCAAGTATTCAGCGGTAGCAATAACTCCATTTCCAATCGCTTCATCATACAATGGTCCTGTTGAAATTTGATCAAATAGATACCCTTTCTGACTGGTTAACTGAGCAAATCTAAACCAACCTTTAGATGTTTGACTCGTTCCATGCGCCCATATAATATCTCGAGGCTCAGGTTCAGGCTGAGCGAATGAATCCAAACAAAACAACAATAGAATGGAAGAAATTATAATAAAAACTTTTGATGTTAAATTTTTCATGATTACAGGTTTGAATTTATTGAAATATTTGAGAGTTCAGAACTAACTACAATTTCCATGTCAACCTCACTGAAGGATCCGGTAAAGGGGGTGGCAAATATATTTTTAATGTTTTCATACTCGCCTTCTTCGTCTGTCTCTATAAAGCTTACTGTTCTGCTCTCAAGACTTCCATCTTTATTAAAATTGGCATTGCCGACTACCGCTTGAATGGATTTATCAACAAAAACATAAGAATAGTTTCCATTGGGCAAATCAATTCTTATGCTTTGATAATTTCCACCATAGTCAGTAACTTCATACCCTGCATCTTCCCATGCCAGCATCATTGTCTCAAAAGCCTCTTCGGAGATAATTACTTTCTCGACCAGATTGGATGACAGTTGTACATAATAGTCTCTAACTTTTATGCATAATGCATCAATGTTTTTTACCTCACCCTCTAAATTGTAAAAAGTAGATATCTCATTGTTAAATTCGATCTTGCCCAATTCAAGTCCCTCCGGAGCCACATGTCTGCCTATTACATTTGCCGGCAACTGGGATTCAACCGGCAAAAAATCAATCTCGCCGGCAAAATTACCATTTTTGTCCAATTCAAAAATTACGTTGCTTTTCCAAATCTCAGGAACCATTAATGACCTTTCTGAAAGTGTCATAAGGCTGGTATCCTGTAGATTTGACGGTCTCATATATTGTGCGGTAGTTACAGTATAATTTATGGAAATACCTTCAGTATTATTCTCCAAAAGTAAAAATTCCGATGGATTACCTACAGAAACCTCAAGTTCATCCTGACATGCAATCACAAACAATAGTGCCACTAAAAGGTAAAATAAATTTCTCATAGTTTTAAGTTTGTTTAGTTTATTATCACTTATTATTCTTCAAACACAAAGATATAAGCTTTTTTATGAAAAAAAAAAAAAGAGATCATGTTTAATTTATGCATATTATTTTTTGCTATGTTTTATCCTGTGCTTGTCTTTAATTTATGAATAGTATAAATTGTGTAGAAAAAATCGTGGCACTAAAGAATTCTATAAAATTTCGATGATCCATTGTGCTATTAAGTCAATAGGATTCTTTAACTTTGTGGTTCATATACGAATGATAAAATCTATGAAAATCCACAACTTCAGTGCCGGGCCGTCGATATTGGCTCAGGAAGTATTACAGGAGGCTGCTCAGGCAGTAGTCAATTTCCAGGATACGGGCTTGTCCCTGCTGGAAATGTCTCATCGATCTAAAGAATTTGATGCGGTGCTCAATGAGGCGGTAGATCTGGTGCACGAACTCCTCCAATTGCCTGAAGGATTTAAAACCATTTTTCTAAGTGGTGGTGCTTCAACACAATTTGCACTGGTGCCAATGAATTTGCTTCCGGTAGGAGGAAAAGCTGCCTATGTCAATACAGGTACCTGGGCAGATAAAGCAATCAAAGAGGCCAAAGCTTTTGGGAATATTGAGGTGGTCGCCGATTCAAAAGCAGATAATTATACACATATTCCAAAAAACTATCAGGTCCCATCGGATGCTGTTTATCTGCATGTTACTACAAACAATACTGTTTTTGGGACGCAATTTCATAAATTACCGGAGACCCGGGTGCCCATAGTGGCCGATATGTCGTCTGATATATTCAGCTATGAGGTGGATATGAATAAAGTGGGTTTAATTTATGCCGGAGCCCAAAAGAATATGGGGCCGGCTGGCACCACGCTTATTGTAGTAAGGGAAGATCTTTTGGGAAAAGCTGATCGCCACTTGCCTTCAATGTTTGACTACCGCATTCACATCAAAAAGAATTCGGCCTATAACACTCCGCCGGTTTTCCCAATCTATGTATCCATGCTCAACCTCAGATGGGTAAAAAAGAATGGCGGGGTAAAAGCCATGGAATCGAGAAGTATTGCCCGGTCGGAATTGATCTACAGTGAAATAGACCGCAATCCACTGTTCCGGGGAACAACCGCAACAGAGGACAGATCCCGCATGAACGCTACCTTCGTATTGAACGACGATTATCATTCTCTGGATAGCGATTTTCTTGAACTCTGTAAAAACGCAGGAATATCGGGCATAAAGGGCCATCGTTCAGTGGGAGGCTTCAGGGCCTCCATGTACAATGCCATGGAGTTAGATTCTGTTCAGGTATTGGTCGATGTGATGAAAGATTTAGAAAGTCGGAAGGGGTAAT
>REEI01000054.1 GCA_007695145.1 Saprospirales bacterium
GTTCAATGGTCCTCACCAACTCCCCATTGAGGATGAATTCTGTCATTGGTTTCATATGGTTTCTGTAAAAAAATACCCTAAAGTGCCACTAACCAAAGGTAGTCACAGAAAGGGAATTTTCCAAATCAGAGAGGTTTTTCATTGCAATGACTGAATGAGTGAATTCTCATCGATAGCCATTTTTAAAAAAAATCAACCGTAAAAACTGTCAGAATCGTATCGTCTACACATATTGTAAGGAAAGGAGATGAGGCAAGCTAACAGATTACGGGGATGTAACCCGACTTTAAAAAAAATCAACCACCTATCAAACATCTAAACAGCTTCCTCAACTGCGACCTATCCACCAAAGCAGTTTCGAATTGTAATTTGCCAACAACCATGAGCCATTCACTCATTTACGCATTGCAACTTGAACCGTGAACTAACTTATTCCAGGCAATGCGATCAAGCAAGCCTATGTTGGACAAAGAGACAGTCGAAGAGACCCATTCAGTCATTCCCTCATTCTTTCATTGACTCCAACATCTCAGGTTTCCACTTGATGTTGCATCCTCCTCCAGGGCGTTGATTGGGGTCAATGGGCCTTCCACGCAGGAGATTATCCATGGCTGTGGTGAGGTCTTCACCGGTGGGGGTTATGTCATTTCCGGGACGGGAGTTGTCCATTTGCCCTCTGTAAACAAGGTAGAGGTCTCTATCAAACAAATAGAACTCAGGGGTGCATTCAGCCTGATAAGATCTGGCTACGGTCTGACTTTCATCATAGAGATAGGGGAAGGTGTAGCCCTCATTTTTTGCTACTTCTTTCATTTTTTCAGGACTGTCATCGGGATAATTAGAGACATCATTGGAACTGATACCCACAAAGCCAATTCCCTTTTTTGAATAGGTTCTGGCGATTTCTGTTATTGCTGCATTGATGTGCTTCACAAAGGGACAATGGTTGCATATGAACATAATAACGACACCACGCTCACCGGTTACATCCTTTAAAGTCAAGGGTTTGCCGGAAACGGTGTCCTGAAGTTTAAAGTCAGGTGCTTTGGTGCCAAGTGGCAACATGCTGCTTTCTGTATATGCCATAGGTCATTTTTAATTGTTGAACGAATTAAACAACCAAGAGGATAACTATCTTCAAAGCTGTATTTAGTGGTTATTATCGTTGGGTTGATTCTCAGAATTAGCCCGAAAAATTGGCACCCTTATGGGCACCGTCGCAGAAGGGTTTATTGGAGGATGCTCCGCATCGACACAGAAAAACAACATTTTTGCAATCTACGTCATTGCCCTCTGAATCTTTTAGAGAGAAGTCACCTTTTACTTGAATTGGGCCGTCTTTTAACAGATTTAGATTTGCCATAGTTTTATTTTTTACAACAGGGATTGAAGGTGAATTGTTAAAAAAAGACTGAAAAAACTCTTTTCAATACTCCACTTTCACCAGATTTAATCGGGATTTGCGGTCGCTGGGAACAACGATGGCAGAATTGGAGAGTTGGTACGCGTCTCTGAATCTCAGTCTCAGATTTTGATACTCCGTATTCAACACGCTTTTCCGCTCGGCCCGGCCGTCAGCCCTGACAAGGTATTCGCTTACGGTGCTGTTGTTGGCTATCTCATCGTTGAACAACAGCCTGAGGTAGGAGGGTGTTTCGAAGATAAAAAAAGAGGAAAAGGCGGCATCATCATCCTGGGAGTACTGTCTTTTGTATAGCACATTGCTCCAGAGCTGGGTGCCGTCGGGATTGAAGGAAGTAATGATTACATCCTCAGAGTAGTAATCGGTCCAGCCCATTCTTCCATAGGATCTGTGAAACCCCCTTTGCCCATAGGTAGGTCTTCTCTCATACACTTTGGAAATTTCAGAGAAGATAACGACTCCTCCGTCATTTCGAAGCATAAAATCCCTGACTTCTATATCTGCAATACCACCACGGCTAACGTTCTGATCTGAAACTTCACCCATTATCTCAGATGGAAAAGGATTTTTAAAAAACTGGTATTCTTCCGGACTATCGAGATCAATTACAATCACATAGTGCCCCTCTGCCCGTGTTGATGTCCTTTCGTAAAAAAGACCTGCGCCAATAAGACGGTTATTATGCCCGTCTAGTTGGAAGCTAAGGGAATAGGAAAACACATCGGGAATACTCGCCTCTTTCAATCTAAAATGATCGCTATCGGCATCAAAAACAAAAAACTCAAAGTTCATGCCCGTCCTCCTAAATCTGCGCTCCCGCTTTTCCATCGCCATGATCATCCTACCGGTATTGTCTAGCAACATGCGACGAAAGTCGGAGCGGATATTTCCATCAATATTCACGTTGCGGTCCCAAAGTATTTCAGCATCATTTATGTCGTAGCAAAATGCCTGAATCTCCCGGCTGTTATCCGTCCTGAAAAACAGTACCTTGGAGCGATCCTCTGAATATGTAAACAAAAAATTGGTAAAACCAAATAAATGACCTGCAATAGCTATAGTACTGGAGTCCCTCAAATTGGCCTGTTCGTCAAACTCCCATTTGATAATGTGCTGTTCATCACGATCTCGTTGCTGGGTAAAGAGATAGAAGCTATTCCCCTGATTGAGTTGCCCCACCAGCCTGCTGCTCCTGCCAACAATTTCAGGCTCTACTGTACGTCGCAACCGCATTCTGTTGTCAAAGGACAATAATTCAATTCGATTGGATTTCACCAATAGGACCATAATCCTGTCCCCTACCTGGCCAATTATACGAAAATGATCATCCTGCCGAATGGATATCTCCTCCGAAACAGTTACTTTCTGGGCAGACAAACAAACTGTCAGCAACCCATACCCGACTATGAACAACAATAGGATCTTTATACGCTGCATACATATAAGTAAACGCTCCCGACCAGGAATGGTGCATAATTAAAGCTATTTTATGTAAAATTCAATGGGTATGTTTCAAATTTTCATACACAACTGCCAACCAGCTTATGAAAAAATCAATTATCAACAAAATTTACTCATTAGATAGCTGCTATAATGTCGGTTGTTTTTTTGCAACAAAATGCATGGCTTGTACTCATCTTCCACTTCTTATCCATCTAATCCTCATTGGATTAATAGGTATCTCGAATTTTCCTTTACCTTTTGCTTGGATGCTTCGATTATCTCAGCACAAGTGCTTCGACGGGCCAGCACAAGTACTTCGATAAAAACTCAGCACAGGTTCAAAAGCAACAAAAAAATTCATGGCTGTCAAGTATTTGTTTTTGAAAAATTTGCAGTTGGCTTTTGGCTTTAGGTGCCCGTAAGGCATACTATTTCTGATTCATTAAGAAATGCGAAACTCGGGATTTATTTTCAATGGCTAGTTGTCTTTTAGATAGCAGTATATAGCCCTGAAATTTTCTCAAGTCAGGAATTTCCCTTAAATTCGCGCACTTAAATTGAAATGACAGAAAAAAATAACATATGAGTAAAAGTCCATTAATAGAGTGTGTTCCAAACTTTAGTGAAGGTCGTGATCAATTAGTCATTGATCAAATTACCGAAGAAATAAAAAAATCTGAGGGGGTAAAATTATTGGACGTGGACCCCGGCAGTGCTACCAACCGCACCGTGGTTACCTTTGTTGGTGATCCGGACTCTGTTGTCACAGCGGCCTTCAAAGCCATAAAGAAAGCATCAGAGCTCATTGACATGTCCAAACACAAAGGGGAACACCCGAGAATGGGAGCTACCGATGTCTGCCCCCTCATCCCCATCAGGGATATCAGTATGGAAGAAACTGCCGAGTGGGCTGCCAGGCTAGGAAAAAGAGTGGGTGAGGAGCTGGGCATCCCGGTATACCTCTATGAAGGGGCTGCCACCAGACCCGAGCGAAAAAATCTAGCAACAGTTCGCTCCGGTGAGTACGAGGGTTTGGCTGACAAGCTGAAAGATCCCAAATGGGCGCCTGATTTCGGTCCTGCAGTTTTCAATGAGCGATCGGGTGCAACTGCCATTGCAGCGCGTGACTTCCTAATTGCCTATAATGTCAACCTCAACACAACTAGTGTTAGGAGAGCCAATTCGGTAGCCTTTGACGTGAGGGAAAAAGGCAGAGTAAAGAGGGAGGGAGACCCAATCAGTGGAAAAATCGCAAGGGATGCAGATGGAAATCCGGTAAGAGAACCGGGTTTATGCAAAGGAGTAAAAGCCATAGGATGGTATATAGATGAATATGGAATAGCGCAAATTTCCATGAACATTACAGATACCCGTCAAACACCACTGCATATTGCTTTTGAAGCTTGTAGAAAGAGCGCCACTTCCAGAGGGCTGAGGGTTACGGGCTCAGAATTAGTCGGGCTGGTACCCAGGCAGGTGATGATAGATGCCGGAAAATACTACCTCAGTCAGCAAAATCGATCTCACGGGATTCCTGATGAGGAGATCATACATATCGCAGTTAAATCGATGGGACTGGATGAAATGTATCCCTTTGATCCCTACCAAAAAATAATCGAATATCAATTGGAAAGACCCGGGTCGGGGGAGCTGGTTTCCAAAAATCTTCGTGAATTTGCCAATGAAACTGCTTCCGAGAGTGTTGCTCCGGGTGGGGGGTCTATCGCTGCCTATGTCGGAGCACTCGGTGCATCACTCGCCACTATGGTTGCCAATCTTTCAGGCCACAAAAGAGGATGGGATGATCGCTGGGAATACTTTTCAGATTGGGCAGTAAAGGGTCAGAGTTTAAAAGAAGAGTTGCTCGAATTGGTGGACAAAGATACCGATGCATTCAATGCGATTATTTCTGCCATCAGACTCCCAAAGGGTAGTGAAGAAGAAAAGGCAGTACGAGCCAAAGCCATTGAAAATGCAACCAAACAAGCCATTGAGGTTCCCTTCAGGACTATGGTACTTGCAGATCAGGTTTTTGAAGTGGCTGAGAAAATGGTGGAAGAGGGCAACCCGACCTCAATAACCGATGCCGGTGTTGGAGCACTCTGTGCCAGAGCCGCTTCCATTGCAGCCTACTTAAATGTGGTGGTCAACTGTCAGGATCTCAATGATGTAGAATATGTGAATGAAATTACCTCACAAGCTGATGCTCTAAAGGCATCTGCCATTGAAAGAGAGACTAAAATAACCAAACTGGTAACTCAAAAGCTGAATGCCTAAGTCAATAACCGGTCCTGTCCTGACTGCTCCTGCCCTCACGGCGGGCCTGTTGTTGCATCAACTCTCTAATGGGGACCAATTCTGCGTGCAGTTCTCTACCCAAAAAATAGTACAGGTGAATGTTGTCTCTTAAAAGTCGGTTCAGTTGATTGGTAGCAGTTTCATTGTTGCCTGCAGATAAGTTTGCCAATATTTGATACCACTCTGCATCTTCGCGGTATATGTTAGATCGGTCCCAAAGCATAGGCCGAATCAATGCCATTGCAGCTTCAGCATTTCCATTGATCAGATGTTGTTGTGCTGCTTGAAGGTCTTTAACAACGTGTTCGTATTGCTTTCGAATAGAGTCGGCAGCACCACCTCTGGTTTCAAAAGTCAAGGGTATGGATCGGTTTACCCATTGTGGCACATTGATTTCGGCTGATCTGGAGGGGCGAGACGGGGTGGCAGCGGGCTCAGTGGTCGAGCGCTGCTCTGCAGGCCGCTGTGTTTCGGCAGTTTGCTGCATGGTGCCGGTAGTAGGCCTGTCGGAGGATTTCTTGCCTCTTTCACCATTGGGTAGCTGTTCCAGGGCCTCCACTGCTGTCGTTTCACCTTCTAATTCTTCGTTCCACTCTTCTTCAATACTCACTGCGTGAATGTGCTCCTCATTCTTTAGCATGAAGTAAAGATTGGCCACACCAACCAATAAAACGGCTGCAAGCAGCGCTATTAATATATAAAGTGACTGTTTGGTCATCTGTCAGTTGTTTTTATCAATTTTTCTTATGAAACGACTGACCTCTTTAATAATTGCAAGCTTCTATTTCTGATGAATCATCGACCTGCTCTGCAATCCTTCCTCGGATATTAGTTTGTAGAAATAAACACCAGCCGGCCAATCCGAGAAATAAATACTGTGATAATTCATACCACTTTTTCCATCTATCACATCTCTCCTTAATTCACGTCCATCGACATCCAATAGTATTATTTCCACTTCGGAAACCTTCGGTAGGTAAAATGGAATTACTGTTTCCCTACTGAATGGGTTCGGTCTATTTTGAAAGAGTCGGACTTCATTTTCTTTACTCAAATCAGAGGACCGATCAAGCACTGGTCTCATTGGCAATAATTGCTCATCATAGACTTCAGACTGAAAGCGCCCCCCTGCTTCTAAAGACAGGATTTGGGCATCATCTATGCGGGAAATACTGAACAATTTGTCTCCCTTGTTCACTTCCAATGGTTCAGCTAGCCACCAATTGACTCTGAGTACTCCTTCATCTTTCTCAAAGTGAAAATTATCCCTTCCAAATCCTGGAAGATCGCTGTTCAAGATTGGTACTGAACCTTCCTCGAGGCTTGCTCTGATATCCAGTTCAAGCTGAAAACCCGATATGCCCCTGTCTTTCCCTGCACTAAAAACCAGCTCATGTTTTTCAGGATTATTGGTGTTTTTCACCAAATTTACAGTGATCGGATAATTTTCAAAATGCAGACGATTGCCGTTATAACCCGCAGCCCCGGCCGCATCCCCAATTTTTAATGCTGTAAAATCTAAATCTGATTCATTCTGAGAAAGGTAATCCAATTCTATCACTTCAGGCCATCCTGTATCAAAGGGATTCCCGGCTTGATCAAAGACGTATGAACTGGGAATAAATAACCAGGAGATTCCTTGCGGCAAACTTTCAATGGTCCCCAAAATAAATGCCTGTAACAGGACGAGATCAAAAGTACTAATCACGCCATCCATGTTGACGTCGGATGCGATTATTTTATAAGGCGAATCTAATAATTCGATACTGAGTATATGACGTTGAATCAGAATCAGGTCAATGGTACTAAGACCCTCTACTGTCATGTCGTCCAAAAAGATCTCAATAGAGTAATTCAGCCCTCCGTAGAGTGTAGTTTCGTACCCTCCCGAAGAGTTGGTTAAAAGTATGGAATCACCATTGATCAATAGCCCCGCCCCCTCAATTAAATTTCCACTCTCGGTAGCCACCTGTCCTGATACTGAAAAAAGTACCGATTCGCAGTTCACAATCAATAGTGTGGTGCATTGAGCGGAATTCCCGGAAGGATCCTCTACGGTTAATATCACTTCATACTCGCCTGCTGAATGACAACTCACTTCTTCAGGACCTTCGATGGAAAACTCAAGCGGTACGCAGTTTCCAATACTACCATTATCAAATGCTGTCGGAACAACAGTAACTGATGAATCCGGATCATCCATTTCAATTTCCAGTGTCTGACATACTGCAACAGGTGGCAAGGTATCTTGTACGACAACTTCAGCCAAACAGCTATCGGATCGACCTGCAAGATCAAATACGGTCAACATCAGTTCGACAGACCCAAGATCGCTGCAGTCCAATATCTCCCTGCTAACAAACATTGAATCTATACCACAGCTGTCATAGGAACCTGCATTGATGTCTTCAGGCTCCAGCAGGTATTCACCAAATTCATTTAAAAAGACGGTGACATCTAAACACAATGCCACGGGTCCAGTGCCAAAATCAATCACTCCATCACAATTGTTGTCAATACCGTCACAAATTTCTTCTGCCCCGGGATTGATGTCCGGGTTGGTGTCGTCGCAATCAAGGTTGTTGTCCACAAACCCGGGAGGTGGATCGCAGGCATAAATGCTATCGTTGGGATTGCCGAATCCATCGCCATCTTCATCTGCGTACCAGTAAGAATTGGGATCCGTGATAAAAATAGAATCTGAGACTTCACTGGTCCCATCACTTACAGTAATAAAGTGATAGCCTTCATCCAGCCCCGCAGCTATAGAATCAGTTGCCCCATTGCTCCACGAATAGGTATAAATTCCCTCGCCTCCGAAGGCGTTTACCACAGCAAATCCGGAAGAAGGTTCTCCGCACTCTATTTCTCCAACTTCCACAAAGAAAATACTCAATGGGCTGTCGAGACAAAATTCGGTGGTCTCTTCGTGTCCAAATTCCCCGCCCTCGGCCAGGACTTCCCCCGTTTCTTCATTGATAAGCAAATAAGAACCCTCTCCATAACCACAACATATGCCATCGCCATAGCTGTCGTAGATGGTAAAATCAAAACAACCGGAACCCATACAAAATATGTAAGAAACCGTATCTCCGGAATTGAACCCACCGTAGGGTCCTCCAGTAAAAAGGATGCGCCCATCCTCATCTATGACATCCCAGGTGGTTTCATTTGGATAGTTGTCCAGTATAATGGTGAGTTGAAGTGGCACCGTGCTGATGACAAAGTCAAAATCCAGGGAATCGTTGGAGGGATTAGAATCCGGCACCCCATTTGGCAGGGTTGTATATACTGCGATGGAGTGATTTCCCGGTGGCAGACTTATTTCAGGCAGCTCAATGGTGTCAAATTCCAAAGAAAGCAAGTTCCCTGTCCAGAAAATACTGTCTTCGGGCTCATCATTTACTGAGTATACCAGGATAACAGAATCCAACGCATTTGACCCAAAGTTAAAGAGGAGAACCTGAGGAGTAAAAGTACTTTGACATTCAAGAGATGAAGGTTTTAAAAATCCAGCCACACCGGCATCGTTTTCTATGGTTTCACATTCACCCAGACAACTGGCATTGTATACATTGTCTCGGATCAAGTCTCCCGGCTGAGGGCCGAATCCCAAACTAAAGTCGATACCTACGCCTCCGATCAAATGGCAGTAGCTCATGATAGTTCCTGCTGAGGGCAAGGGTGCATCGCAACCCTCTGAATATCCCGCTTCCGGTCCACAACCATCTATGGCGCTATTGTTGCCGTTCCATACACAGGCGTGTGTATGACGGGACCCCAAATTGTGGCCAATCTCATGAGCAATTACCATCACTGTCCAGCTATAAATGGGCACATCATTGTAATTTGCAGCAATTCCACTGTATGCCACTGACCAATAGCTGTTGCAAAGAGTATTCAGATATGCTACTCCACCGCCCCCTCCAAATCCTACAAGGTGAGCAATGTCGCCATTGTAATTGCCTGCGAGATGATTGCGAAACTGGGTGAGATACTGACCAGCTCCCGGACCGGAATACGGACTGGGCTCATCCCATACCAGGAGTTCACTTACATTGAACTCAATGTTTTCATTGGCGAACAGAATACCTACCTGACTGAAAGCACCCAAAACATAGGCGGCCGCTGCCTGGACTGAACCTTTTTGAAGATAGATGTCGTGGTTGGCCTCCACATATACATTGACACAATTGGTTGGGTCTGCAGATCTTAATCGCACAGGGTCACCGACTGAATGAACATTTTCATCGAAAAAGCAAGTGGCCTGATTGTAAACCTTGAGGTCATCATTTCGATATATGAGGTGACGGTCATCATTATGCATCCTGGCCAGCGAGTACTCCACTCCATCAGCATAAACAAAGCCTATCCATTCATTTTGAAAAATACTGATGCTGACCATGGAGTTATCAAAACCTTCGACCGCACCCCAGTAAAATGCGGCCTCAAAGTCTTCCAGTTGATATTCCGGGTCACTTGCAGCAAAAACCCTTGTTTCAGATTGAAATATATTCACCTTTTTCAACAGTAGTTGAAGTGGCTCACCGTCGGGTATAGGTAAATCCATCCTAAGTCGCTCAGGTGGAGCCTCTAATAAATACCTATTAGATCTCTGATCCAATTCCAACAACCAACCATACTCAATGGCTTCTCCCCAGTCCGGGGATTCAGCATCAATTGCGCTTGAAAAGCTAAAAGGCATCAAACTATTCAAGGTCTGGTAAGCATCTTTTCCCTGAGGATCAATTTTCTGTAAAAAGGATTGTGCGGAAAGCGAGTTAAGAACAAATAAAAGTAGGATACTTAGCAAGATAGGCCTGAGATTCATTTGATAGAAGTTTATGGACATTGCAAATACCCTTCAAAAATAATACCTTTTCGGGGATTGAGCGGTCAAACTTGAGTCATTTCACAAGAAAAGAAACAGTATGGAAGTGAAAATCAGGGATATCTACCTCAGGTATCTGGACATTTCTTTCAAAATACTGCGACCACAGGCGGGCCTCATTTCAGAGGGTTATAACTGCCTGGAAGCATTCAGTCCAGCCTGTTTCAATTCGAGTATGTTGCGATTAGTAGCTATTGGCTTGCTGCGATTAGTAGCTATTGGCTTGCTGCGATTATTTCTGGCTACATTGCGATGATCTTCCATTTCGAAGAA
>REEI01000047.1 GCA_007695145.1 Saprospirales bacterium
AAACAGAAAGAAATTTATTCACTATGAAAAAAGGGGTTATTGGAGTGGACTCATTTATCATTTTCAGGAATAGGTGTGCCCTTTTCCTTTAACCCATTTTTTATATCTCCGTAAATTTTAGCTGTGTATTCATCGCAATCCAGTATAAATATTTCCTCCTTGAAGCCTTCAATCTTTTCAAAATTGGCTTTCTTTTGGCTGGAGTTGAAAGCTCCGTAGTACAATTCTCCAAGAACAATTACAGGAAGATATATCTCCTCACTTTGGGCAAATTTACCCCTGAGCCCCGGATCACCATTGAAAAAAGGAATTACGATATTGGTATCGAGTAAATACCTACCATCCATCTTTGTCTATTTTCTCGCAGTCCTTCAACGAAGCCTCAAATTCCCTGGCTGTGACATCATCGAAGACACCGGAAAATTTCAGTAAGCCTTTGGGTTTTTCCGATCCAGACTCCGAAAGCATGGAGTTTACGAATTCCAACAGCGATACCTTTTGAACCAGGGTCATCCGGTTCAAGGCATTGATTATAGATTGTTGAATCTCTGTTTCACTCATATGCCACCGTTTTGGTTAGCGACTATTGTAACGATTTTTTTCTTTCCAGGGTTCCATGCTTCTACTAATGTGCTCCAGATTTGCTCAGGTGGGGAATTCTAAGTCCCCAAAGGGTTGCACGTGGTCTTCTTCGAAGCTAACCCATAATAGTTTCTTCACCTTCCCTACTCAATTTCAAAAATCATATCATCAAGCCTCTGTGGTTCTGTCAATTCTGAACATCTACACCTTATCTGTCGAAAAATATAGATGTCTCCAGATTGTGCTCTATCAATAATTTCTCTTGTCCACTCCTCAAAGCTTCCCCCAATATTGACCGACCTCTCTACTAGATTGCGATTGCTTATTCGAATAACACGAAACCCCAATATTTTACAACGCGCATCAATATTACAACATACGACTTTTGCAATTATACCTCTTTGGGCCCTAAAGTGTCCTACGCTAAATTTCTCATCACTATTAGCGGTTTTGCTTCCAAACAATCCAACTGCTTCATATGGTCCTGCCCTAAAGGTTTTAGTTTCAATTGTGTCCCCGATTGAAATATTAATTTCAACGGTTCCAATGGTATCAGGTCGAATAAAAATGTATCCACTGATATCAGTAATTTCTAAAGCCCTTTTCTCAGCATCACCTGTATGGATGTAGGCAGATAATTGGTCGCTGGAAACCGGTTTACATTGTTGCGCAACAATCGTCAGCGGATTATCCTGATTTACAAACAAATGCCGACCCTCAATGGAGATGAGCGACTTTATCGGAGTTCTTGTTTGGCCAAAAAGCGATGAAGCCATGCCGGGAAAAACGAGGAGAGTAGAAATTACTGCAGCATTCCATTTCATACGTCTATACTATTGTCAGCTTATATTTTTCAATGGCACTGGACGGCACTTCCGAAAAACAGGAAAGTGGTGAATAGACAATCCTTGTCCTTTGGAAAAACGAGTAAACCAGGAACAAAGTTTGATATATGCACAGCCTGCCAAATCTTTACAGGAATGTGAGGCATATCCGTGCAACAGAAGCATTTGAAAACACTCAGTTTGGCAATACAATTCTGGTTTCTCCACTAATACCCATTTTTCTATATCTGTCATGCTTCGAGAGAAACAAGACCATTGCCTTTCCAATATTCTCAACCACAAAGCAGAATTAGAAATTGTGGCTTGCTATAGCTAAAACATACAAGTTGAATTCCAAATAGCTTTTTGCCAGCTTATTGAAAAGTTTCCGAAAATTGCATCCACTGTTTTGTAATCCTCTTTCAAGCTCTCAAGCGATTGCTCAGCAATGTAATCGGATATTCCCGACATTGCCAGTGGCGTAGGGTGAGTCCCCTCATTCATTATCAAAAATCAGATTGAAATTCAACTCGATTTCTTCGGCTTCATCATCATTGAGAGCTTTAAATTCTTTTGTTCTGGCTCGCTTTGAAATTTTGCCATTGTTCTGTTCTAAGAATCTTACCAACAAAGCCACTAAATCATCCGGCATTTCAAAGGAATCATCGATATACTTTTTAAATTCTTCGTACTTGTTTAAATATTCAACTTCCCGGGGTATGATGATCTCAATGGTGTCCTTTACACATTGGTACAGAAACTCAGCTTGTACAGTAGCATCAAAATAACGATAAAAGTCTATGGTTTCATTGAGTACTTCAACATTGTGATCAGTTGTTTCCCTCCAATCAATAAAATCCAACAAGGGCGCTGAATGGGATTCCAATGCCTTTTGATAGTTCATTATCCTATCCAAAATAGCTGCTGAAACCGGGAAAATAATGCCTTGCTGTGAAAATTGCTTTTTGGCCAATACGTGGTGAATCAAGTATCGATGGATACGTCCATTCCCATCAACAAATGGGTGTATAAAAACAAATCCAAATGCAATGACAGAAGCGGCCAGGACAGCATCAATTTTTTCTTCGAGCAGTATGGCCTTGGTTTCCAACAGGCCATTCATTAATATCTCGATATCCTGGTGTTTCGCAGAAATATGGTCAGGAATGGGAGAAAAGGTATCTTTATCGCGGTCTCCTATAAAGCCACCCTTTTTGCGGTATCCCATGTCAATGAATCTACTATTTTCTATGACCAGTTGTTGGAGCCTGGCGAATTCCTCATGACTCAAATCATTTTTCCCTGCTTGTCTAATTGCCTGTCCCCAACGAGCTGCCCGTGCACTTTTAGGGCTTTCCCCTTCAATGCTAAAGGACGCCTTAGAATCTTTTAACAATAAAAAAGCAGATGCTCTTTGTAAAACATTTTTACTTATTCCCTTTAGGTAATTGTCTTTTTGTTGAGCCAGGTCCTGTTGGATATACCCTTCCAACAAATGTGTTTTGCGAATGAGCGGACAAAAGTTTACTGTGCCGGGCAAATTGTTGATAATACGGTGTCGGGAAGACTTTTCTCCATCTTCCAAAGCATATTGCAAACTGGTATCAACTAAGGGCACATAGTTTTTTATGCGCATATCAGCTATAGGCAATTGCTCCTGCATGAGCCACTCATACAAAAACCACATCTTACGGGTGTACTGCCCGGTAGATTCTATGCTCAATAATTCAACCACTTCACTTTCACTGAGTTTTTCAAAAAGTTTTTTAAAAAAAAGCAGGTGAACACCCTCGTACTTTAAGGCAAAAACCAACTGATGGTAGAGTGTTTCTTCCGGTTGATGGCGGGGTGTCAACACTTTCCAATCTGCTGTTTCATACACTTTGTGTTTCTCACTTATAAGGGCAATAACATGCGGCATAGGAAGTGCCAAATGACAGGCTTCAATAATGGCACTATACCCCACGATATTCGCCTTCTCCGGAAGTGTTCTTCCGTGAAAAACAGCTGTACTAAGTGAAAAACGGGTAATTTTACTCATACCATATGAAATATAGGTTTTTGCAAATGTACATGAAAAACAGGTATTTAGTATGAAAAATGGGTACAAAGTAGGTGGATTTATGAAAAACGGGTACCACTTGCTTTATTCCGGCCATATAGTGCCAGTGTTCCATCTGAAATCAAAATCGCCCTCACATCCCAAGATTCAAATTCCGTCTTTCAATCCATTTGCCCTCTAACCCAAAGAACCTCCAGGTTTTGAATCCTTTGCATAGAGCAACAGAAGGACGGCCAATAACAACAGGCTGAATTCGACTCCGCCGGTGTTTTGCCCAACGGTGAACCAACCCTGTCGGATATGGATCAATACCATCCCGGTAATTAGTACAATAGCGTGGAATATTGCACAGTATTTTACATTATAGCCGAATGCCAGCATGCTGCCACATACAATTTCACCGATGGTAACCAGCCAGGCTAATTGCAAGCCGATCATAAATCCCTGGGAGTCCAAATACCCACCAAAACCGGGGATGGTTCCATAGTAAATCCGCGCTAATCCGTGCATAACGAAAATGAAGCCGGTCAAGGCTCTGAGGAAAGTAAAAGCATGTTTTGGGGAAAGGTCAGGTAGTTTCATTAGAAGTTTCTTTGATGGTTTAATAATTGTTTGGTTAAATAATTTCACAGGAACTGTTCCCTGTCAAAAATTGACCTATGCGGCATTTCAGTATTTTCTTCGGTAAGCTGCAATTCAAAACCGAATATCCAGGCCTCACTTGATTGATTGATTTCCATGGATAAACTATTTAGCTTAACTTCTAATGTCTCAAACACTCTAATCATAAGCTCACCAATAATTTCTACCTCTACACCACTTCAGCCTTTTACTAAGACTTCCACCCGTTCTAAAGTGGAGTTTTATAGGGTAGTCAAGAAGGAAATATATGGATAATTCAGGGTAAATGGAGGAAATCCGACTCCAAAAATTCATGATTGTTTTGAACCATCATTTGATGGAGTAGCCCCTCATCCATTCTATGGCGCAATTGAGACACAAGACCCCTCTCATCCTTGTAGTTTTTATTCTTGGCATTGACAAAGAAATCCGTACCGAATAGAATTCTTCGTCTTAAAGTAGGTTGATCCTCATCCTCCATGTATTCGATTACCTTGTTGACAAAATGAAGCTTGCTGAACTCAAAGGCGATGTCTGTGTAAACATTGGGATAGTCATTGTCTTTAATTAGTTGGACTATGTACTTGTGCATATAAGCGCGCACTTCTTCCTTATCTGGTTTTGAGGTCTCCCATCTTTGTTTCTCAAAATAATCGTAGGGGTCCAACTTATAATTGCATAAGTTTATGAGTGTGGTTTTATCCATGGTTCCGGCAAAATGAGCAAAGCAAATCTTCAAATCAGGAAATTTTTTCAGTACTTTTCTGAAATAATGGGGATTGAGAAAATTATATTGATACAAATGGTTCTTTCGGTAATTGAAAACTGATTTATCGGGGCGGTAGGGTAGATTTCCTCTGTAAAAAATTACTCCTCCGGTATAGTGGACCAATACAGGCAAATGGTGCTTACACGCGTATTCATATACCGGTATTAGTCGCTCGTCATCACCAAAAAAACCAACTGTTGGATAAATCTTAATTCCTTTAAATCCACCCTTTTCAATAAACTTTTTTACCAGAGAAAGTGGCTCAGTTGTACTCCTTGGATCGACTGCTACAAAGGGTAGTATCCGTTTGCTGAAATAGTCATCCTGCATAATAGTGTAAACTTCGTACATCTGGGTGATGGCATCAACATAATTCTGAGATTTGATCCCTGTGTGATCCATATCCTGACAGAGTACTACAAATTTCATGTCCTCATACCCGAGGTCATTGTACGATTTGATTAACTTATTGAGCACCTCTTTTTGCGAATCACAACCTACAATGGTTTTGGCCAGGGCCTTTAACCGATGGCCGCATTTTATAACTGAGAACCTATTAAATACCATTCTTATAAACTTAACCAATGAATCTTTTTCACCGGTTTTCATAAGATTTAAGGCAAAACCCCATTTCCGGCCCATTACGTTTTCCGGGATGATGGATAGGGAAAAAATATGTGTGTGGCAATTAATGGGATATTTCTTCTTCATTTTCTAGCTGGATTTTAAGTCCTTAAGTTTAAACACCTTTTGCAATACATCGTACCAAAAGGGTGCGCCAAAGGTGATGGCTGAGGCGGTGATTATCCAGCCAATCATCATCATTAAAAGGTTCAATAATTTGTAACCAAAACATTGACATTTAAATAAATCCCTCCAATTCCAGCCGATAGGCATAGAGCTGAGGTAATTTACCGGTGAGGTGGAAACTTCTACAGTTTCGGAATTATTACTTTTTGTGGAATCAGCTTCGACTTTTCTCTGCGTATTCGGTATGCCTATTTCCTTTGCCAATTCCTCCCACTTTAACTGATAACTGAGATTATCCTGATTTTCTTCAAGGTATTTTTCCGCATGGGCAACAATTACACTTCTAAGTGAGGCATCGGACCAGTATCGGTCTACCAAATGCAAAGAATCCACATTAAATATTATTGCAAACAACAAGCCGGTTAAAAAAAGATATTTCCTTGTCTTCCTCTTATAGTGGTATCTGGCCATAGAAACCATACTGTTGTACCATCCAATAGCTTTCTCCTTTCTAATGCGATCATCCAACTTTTTACCCAATTCTCCGTGCGAAAAATTGAGAGATTTAAACACCCCTTCCGGCAATGAACCCGAGTTGCCTGATTGATCTGAATCGTCCTCTAGCATAAATTCGATACACTGATCAGAAACCTCCACCAGAGCATCTGCAAAAATTTCGGGATCAATTCTTTCTACCTCCCTTTTTGGACTCATAGTTGCTGAGCGAACCAGAGGATGATGAAGCACCATATGGGCAATATTGGGAAGTCGGCCTGTATTATCTTTAAGGGCGGAATGTAGGAATCTTGAAAGCAACTGCCCCCTCAGATTTCTGCGCTCCGATATCCACTCGTAAATGGCGGAACAAATTACACTTAGGATCAAAAAGGTAAAAATCAGGCTGATAATGGTTTCGATCACTGGGGTCCAGAACATCTTTTAGGTTTTTTGAGGTTAAAAATTAAACGTTAGAGAAACAAACCAACTTTTCCGTGGCACTCTTTCAGTAGGAATTATCGAAGTACTGGAGTCATCCCATATTTCTCCAATTGCCAGATCTGATCGCAATCTTTCCACTCTACCTAAAGCGACCCCGCCACTTAGTACAAATCGACTTTTATCAGAAGCCATAATACTGCCTCCAAGAAGAATATTAACGTCTGTATTGGAAGTGAGCATGAGGCCCGGAGAAAGAGCAAAGTTAAAGGTCCCTCCTGTCCTTACATAAATATGTGATAGAATCCCCAGGCCGAAGTTATAATCATCTTTGTTACCTTCATTGATTTGTTTAAGTGTAGGAGTATCAATTCCGACTATACTATCGGTAGGTTGCCCATTATCCACAAAAAAGGTGGTGTCGAGACGGCTTACAGATTTGAGGTAGTACTTTTTATCGGTCAGTCCGGTAATAATAAAACCGGTGCTAAAATCAATCTTCAAACCACCACTGGTCTTGAATTCATAGGTAAAATTATTGTTTATATTTTCGGCTTTGGATTGATTCAGATGGACAAAAAATCGATCTTTGTTTTCAATCTGAATAGGAGGAATGGTAGCAATCCGCCATCTCTGTATTTCTTCCCATAAGGATAGTAAGTCAACAGCCTCCGGCGGCATAGGTCCATCTGGAAACAGCTCCTGTAAACTGGCTACAGAAATTTCAGAAATGCCCAGTGCCAACTTGATTCGAGTGCCAATATAGCTCCTTTGTCTGTTTAGAGTGGTCTGATCAAAAATCCCATATTCATGGCGATTTTTGATGTACTCATTTAGTTGGTCATTGATTCTTTGGATGCAAGTGATCCTTTCACCCTCTATTCGACCAGAAGTGAAGTGTCCATTAGCAACAGGGCTTATTATTTTATCATCTTTTTCACTATCAGTTGGCCCAAGTATCCCCATGACCGTCCGGAATTGCTCTGCATCGTCTTGAAAGTAGTCTTTAAAAGAATAATCAACTGGAAGTGAATCCTTTATCGGATTGATGTATGAGATAGCAAAGAGGGATCCAGTTTGTGGCCGAAGTTTGTTTGTTACTTTATAGGTACTCTTTGTTCTAGGTGGACAAACCATCCTGCCAATAAGCTCCCTCTCCTCTTTGGATGAACAAAGCCACCTGCCAATAAAACTCCTCTTCCTTTGTTTTTTAAAATATTTTATTTCGCCCCTCTCCAGATCAAATTGCATTCGATATTTTATGGAGCTCGGGCCTTTGGCTGCAGAGATATTTTTACCTATAGAAGCGTTTGTGGGCAAAATTGAATCGCAAGATGGAATACTAGATGTTAGGGAGCTTATTCTATCTCCATTCTCATAAACTATATGCAGTATAAGTGTGTCCGGGGGTTGGATTGTATCCCCATTTGAACTAAATTTTCTAATTATCCTAATTTGTTTCCTGGCGCTTTGACCAACTTCAATCAGTATAATTCCATTGGCATATGCAATATTTTCTTGCAAATCACTGGAGACATCATAAAATTCAAATCGATCATGATTTGACAATGTCAAATGTACAATGTTACAAGTATTACTAATATTCAAATTTATAGTATCTATCAAAAAAAAGCTATCCAAGGGCCAAAAAATTGAGTCCCCAGAAGGACAATTGGGGTCACCAAATTCCACAACTAAAGTATCCAGAGTTCCGTTTTCATTCCTACTTGTATCATTTGACTCATCTTGTTCTCCTTCATTGTCGGTTTCACCTTCCTCAGATCCAGGTTCATTTGTATTGGCATCATCACTCCCTTCAGGTTCAGTTCCACCTTCAGAATTATTGGTTTGATTCTCAATACTATCTGGGTTGCCATTTGAAGGTAACGAATCAATACTTGCAATCGATGTAAATGAAGTGACACATATAATTTCATCGTCTTCATAGTTCTCCTCCATAAGATGGGGAGAATGAGTATAAGAGTAACTTACCAGGGACCCCACTAATATTAATAAGAATAGTAAGTAACTTTTCATAGCTTAAATATTTAAATTAAAGGTTTTTAAAATCCGTTCTAAAGGAAGTACGTACGTCGAGGAGTTATCTCTTCCAACAACAATCCCAACAATACTTGCTCCACCCCTTTCTTTAAAATATACTGGACTGCCTGAGTCCCCCAAATTACACTGATAATTTAATATTTGATACAAATTAAAAATGGTTATGTGGGAGTTTGTGATAATCGGTGATTTAAACCTTGCTGCAACTGGCTCGTACTTGATTGTCCCGCTAGGAATGTTGAAACGATTATCGGTAAGATTAAAAACATCGAGTGGGAGCTCAAGTTTCCTAAATACAGAGTCAAACCTAACACTATTAATGTTTAATCCATGCTTGATCCCCCTGTTTATTCTTATGTTGCCATCATTTGGTATTAAAGCAATGGCTGCATCCAGGTTGTTGGTAAAAAAGCCGAGAGCAAATTTAGCGGAAGGTTTACTAGGTTCAACCCCTGAAACAATGTCTCTGAAAGGATTCTTCACCTGAGCAATACAAGTTCCATTTCGAGCCCGAATCCTAATATTCCGATTATCTTTCTCCGGCATATCAAAGTACTTTTTACCTATCACATGCATGCAAGTGATGAGATAATACTGCCTACTATTGCTTTCTTCCCTATAACCAATAATCCCGCATCTCCCAGGTGAATTAGGTGTATCAACATTTCTTACGGTCACTCCTGGAGAATAGTGGCATAGCTCTAACTCTCCGGATTCTACCATATCAGTAGGGATGTCTTTAAACTTATTTTTTCCAACCGGGATTCTCATCTTCTTTGGAAGTCGTTTATGAGCGGGCAGGTTGGCATCCTTTTGTGTCACCTGAAAAACAATGGCGTATCTGCCGGTTTTTTCATTATTGGTATGCTTCCAATAACAGTATGCGCCGGTGATATTGGGGTATTTTGATGCAATTGCATCAAAATTTTTCTCAAGATAATTGTTTATCTTCTTACTGAGATTTCGTCCATATTCAGTCATAGCAATTGGTCATTTTGGTAGTACTTAACACATCATTTTCCCCGTTATGAGGTTGTATTCAAACCGACTAAAATAACTCCAAAAGTAGATTAGCACCAGGCATCTCTACTTTGATTTTCATTAGATAGATTTATTCCTCATCTACGATTTAAAATTCTCAGGGTAAAGTTAACTATTTATCAGATATTTTTCTAAATTATTACTAATTAATCCTTAATATTTGGTGGTTAAAATTCACATATTTTTTATTAGAATTCTTAATTTGCTTTTTATCAGAAACATAAAAAATTTGGGTTAGATATTAAAATTTTCTTTCATCTAAAACAATTTAATTGGACCTTGTTATTACAAACAAAAGCCTTGATCAAAAATTAATCCTTTAAGCCTCAACAAGTTTCTGTTGATCAAATATCGCGAAGTAAAACTTTACCTCCCAATTCAACCTCTCCCACATTTCCCATTCCAAATTTCTTATCCCCACTTACGAATCAACAAAAAAACCATATCTGCTAGGACTAAATCGTCTAACTATCATAACCAATCTTCCGCATCCCCTCCCCCGACAAATTTTATACCTTATTAAAGTCTTAAAAAAGTATTACCT
>REEI01000138.1 GCA_007695145.1 Saprospirales bacterium
TGTCTGATACTTGCCAAACCAGTTTTTCCTGCAGATCGCGGGTGGGGATTTGCGGCAACAGATCGCTCGGATCAGCATCTCCGGTAACATCACCTATTTTAATGCCGATAAAGTCCACCTCCTCGAGATCAGTTTGCAAGTCCGTTATCTCAATAGTTTCCGGGAAACTCCATGGATTGAGTGGATCCGGAAAAACATAATCTGCCGGTACAAAGCGCCAGGAAGGATCAAAAAGATCAATCGCGAATTGATTCCCGATGATAGACTGAGCTATGATTAAGGCATCAAAGGTAGAAATGACATCATCTCCACTTACATCAGCAGCTATCAATTGGTAGGGATCTGTAAATGGGTTGATAAAGGTAACATGTTGTTGAATAGCTTGTGCATCTGCTATATCTGCTCCATTCAACAAAACACCTGTTTTGGTGGGGGTGATGGTGTAGTTGCCGTCTTGAGGCAGAACAAATTCAAAAGTACCTGCCGAAGCGGTGTTATCACTTTCTGTAGCGTCACCGGTAACATTTACTTCCACATCATTTACTGTTTCGGTTTGATCAGAAACCCAAAAAACAGCACCACTAACGTTAAAGACACCACTATCACAATCCCCTTCGGGACTAAAGCCAGGACTTGCGCTTCCACTATCGTCACCGGAACTAAGGAAAGGTAGAAAATTGATTTCACCATCAAGGTTGGCTTGTATAGTTGCAAAATCTGTAGTCCCGTACCAATTGCATGTGGCATCGATCACATTGCCGCTATTATTGCTGATGGCAAAGGCAGTTGTGCCTGTAATACTGTTATTCACCGCCGTTACACCGTCTACATCTTCTTCTATTTCAATTCCTAGTGGGGCAACAATAATATTCTCTTCAACATTTAACTGAGTAATCAACTCAGTACTTCCTTCATATTTTCCAGCAAAAATACCGCCATAGGTTGCAGTAATGCTATTCTGTTCAATTGAATTTCCATTTGCTCCATCACGCAAGGTAATTCCATACTTAAAACAAATATCACTGTCAACAATAATGGTATTCCCTTTTATCAAATTATTTTCCCCTGAGTACTCAGCAGAACCCTCTTTTCCAAAGAAAATAATACCATGTCCTCTTTCACCACACTCGGGAGAACCTCCCGAATCAAAAAATACGCCTGTACTGATCGAATTTGATAATATCTGATTGTTGTCGGACTCTTCTGCTAACTGAATTCCATAAGCATCAAAAATATCAATAACATTGTGAGCAATAGTATTATTGCTAGCAAAGGATAAGGCAATTCCCCGGACACTGATATCACTAATAGTGTTTCCACCAGCTGTCAAATCATCTGCTTCAATGCCTATATTATTATTGGTAGATTGTTGGATTACAATTCCCATTTCAGCATCAGATATGGTATTGTTAGTTACTATATTTCCGGAGCCCTGAACAACTGCTACACCTACAGCACCATCTTCGATTGTATTGTTATTGATGGTTACACCATTAACATTGTTTAAACCTATCAGAGCATCCTCCATTGGGTTGTTCCCGCCATTTTGCACAGTAAACCCTTCAAAAGTAACATTGTCTTTGGTGATCAATACAACTATTCCATTTCCACCGCCATCGATAACGGGTTCAGAAGCATTAGTAAGGGTAAGACCAGCTACGTCAATGACTATATTTTCCTCAAACACACCCGTTCCAACTGTGATTACGTCATTGTCATCAGAAGCATCAATGGCATCTTGAATAGTGGGGTAAACAACACCTTTGGTTACATTGGTCACCAAACAGTTTTGCAGAGTGATTTCAAATTCCTGTCCTGCACTAAGACAGGAGTTCTCACCAATAAACAGAGTAGCTAAAAAAGTACCCACTTCATTTTCCGGAAGTGGAATTTCAATCTCGCCTGAAATGGAAATCGCAGCTTCTTCTGCATTGACAAAGCCTGCATCCAGTCCATCCTGTTCAAAAATAAGGGAGTAATGAGTTTCATCGCTTCCTTCTATCAGGCTGTATTCCAGCACATGCGGGGTATTGGACCAGCAAGTACTGAAGTCGTCTATGGATGCCAATCCAAATTCGGAAACCAAATCCACTTCAGCATCGCTAAAGTCCAATGTCAGGTCATTGAATCCAATATCGGTAGCAGCCAAAGCGCCTGCGGGAACAGTATTAAGTGCTTGACCTATTTCAACAGCAGTGGATTGATTAGATGACAATGCTGTGAGTTCAATGGTTAAAAGCAACTCACCTGCAGAAAATTGAGACCCCATGAGATTAAACCCAACTGCTCTGTTGTCTTGAAATGAAAAACTCAACTCGCCTTGTGTCTGTTCTACAGCTGTAGAAATAATAATATCCGGATCGGAATCGTCCAACTCAACACTATGGGATTCATAATCAAATAGTCCAGCATCCCAGAGCACACCATAATCCAGGCTCAATATGTTATTTTCCCCGGGATTAATTCCGTAACCCTCGGGAACTCTTATCTCAAGGGTGTAGGTCTCCCCGCAGTCTAAATCCTCCGGATTTCCAACAAAAGAAGCATCAAGGGTAAATATACAATCAGAGACATTGATGATAAAAGATTGCCCTTCACTTTTACAATCTCCTTCACCTACAAATAAGGTAGCGTTGTACACTCCAGCATCTATATTTACCGGAATTTCAACTGAAATGCCGCCTGGAATGACTATGGATTCCCCTTCAACATTTTCCCATCCGGCATTTATGGCCGATTGATCAAAAATAATATCATAAGAATTTTCTCCACTACCTTCTGTAAGCTCATATTCCACAGTCAATGGAAAAGCAGCATCAACACAAGTATTTACATCTGAAACTACATCTAATTCAAAAGCTGATTCTATTTCTAGCTGTAGTAGATCACTTAAATTAAAATCCAAATCATCAAAATTGACATCCATAACCTCCAATGCTCCCGGAGGAGTAGTATTCAGGGGTTTGTCAATTACAATTTCCGTCGAAGCGGGTGACTTTAAAGCCATTAAGTCAATTGTCAAAATTACTTCATCCTCAGAAAAAGTGGTTCCTATTGCTTGGAAGTCCTCTGTTCTAAAATCTGAAAAAGAGAAACTAAGTTCGCCCTCTTCTTCAGCTATTAAAATAAAAACCTCTATATCATCATCTGAATCATCTAAGACCAGATCATGTCCCTGATATTCGAATAAATCGGGATCCCAAAGTACTCCAAAGGACAAAGTAAGGATTGGTTCCTCTCCGCTTGATGCGCCATAACCACCGGGTATTAATACAGAAAGTGAATATGTCTCTCCACACTCAATATCCATTTCGGCGAACTCAACAGCCATTGGAAATTCATTTTGAGCTACCAATTGATGGGTATTTATGAAAGAGAAGCTCAATAAAAAAAATAAACAGCAAGGGAAAAAATTAAATACCTGGCCGGAAAAATGGTAAAAAAAGAATTTTCTCATAATGATTGTCTTTTTGCTCTGTTCAGGATTAAAGGAAAAATTAATTTAATAAAATTATTTTTCAGATTTTAATATTCTCATTATTGTCGTTTCCGACTCAGCGCTCAACCTTATAAAATAAAGCCCGGGATGACTGATCAGCTGATTATCAATTACCACTTGATTTGGTCCGTGTCCTAGAATTCTGTAGAATTTATTGATTAGTTTACCATCAGCTGAAAATATCTCAAACTGTACTTCACCTGCCTTTGGCATATTGAGCTCGATTAAAGCATTTTCACTAAAAGGATTGGGTTTGGTTATTGCATAGAGCTGATTCTTAGCATTGCCCCAATCATCTGTGGCCAGGGCTTCTTCAAATAGAAGCTCAATAGGTAATTCTATATTCTGAGCGAATGCCATAGACATAATATCATTTGTTGCTACACTCATTACATCACTTAACTTAAGTCCGTCAGAAATAGGATTTTCAAATACAAGGGTAAATAAAACCTCATCAGGATTTATGGATTGGGCATTATTTGTAGAGGTAGCCCAAACCAATCGAATGATACCCTCGTCTACGTTATAAAGTCCAATATTCTGTTCATTTAATTCAGGCAATGCGGTTCCCATAATCAGCTCAGAAAATTCCAAAATATAGGGATCAAACTGAAGGGCAAGTTGCAAAGAAGTTATACCAACAAAATCACTTACTTTTACCTCCACTTCAACCAATTGTTCGGATTGAAGATCTTGTTCTTTCATTAGGATATTGACTATATCCATGTAGCGGGTACTTCCATTATAAAAGTCATCGACTGCCGCGATGGTACCGGTTACATCTCCTTTTCTTATTCCCTCAAAATTAACATTGTCAATATTTCCATTGGCGCCTTGTACAATAATAGATGAAGCGTAATCCCAAGGGATGTCCGGATTATTAAAATCGTGATCTTCTTCAATAAAGAACCAGCTTTGAATATTCCAGAAGTTTATAGCTGCCGGATTGCCGAGCAAACCAAAAACAATTACAGCTCTGTCGGCACCTGTTACATTATTTGTAGAGCGGGTGTCGGCAGAAATGAGGGGTATACCACTCAAAATTTCACTTCCATTGAGGTGATTGAGAATAGCTGTCGCATCAGCAGAACTAACACCAAAGTTACTTAAGTCCGCGGGTGTCTGGAAAACTTGTCCAAAGTCCGGTTCAACAATAAAATTATCACCTGCAGCCTGATCAAAGGTATATTCACCGAATTCGTCAGTTTCTGTTGACTGATTATCATCACCTGTCATCGTAACGGTCACTCCTTCCATCGGAATTCCTTCCAAATCCGCTATTATTCCACTGATGGTTACACAAGCTACAGTTACCTGAAATGTCATGGGATCACTTTCGCACCCAAGGTCACTCGTGGCTACGACGGATATGTTTGCAGTTTGAGCCTCTGAAGTTGCATTGCTCAATGTAAAGTCAATGTCGCCACTACCTGAGGCCGGCCCAATTTCAATGTTGTCACTATTCCATTCAAAAGTATGGGATGATCCAAAACCGGTTGCGGAAAATGAAACTTCTAGTTGATTTCCTGCACAAAGGGGCCCAATAGCAGCTATCTGATCGACTTCCACTTCTCCTATTGGGTCAAAAATCTCTATTGAGAATTCAGCTGAATTAGAGGCATTATCAGTTACAGTCAGGCTATGGACTCCGGCAGGAAGGTCAGAAATATTTTGATCAGTACTGGTAAAGCCGCCCGGGCCTTCCCAGCTAAAGCTATATGGCGGCTGACCATCCGATACAGTTACATCGATTGAGCCATCGCTTCCTCCGGGACAAATGGGATCAGTACTATTTTCTAATTGGACGAAAATCTCCACATCACAAGCTCCCTCCAGAGGAGTGAAGCCCATTTCTCCGGGCTCGTCATCTGTTCCATCTGTCAACCAGGGGAAGAAGTCAACTTCACCGGAAATGGAGGCTGCAATGATACCCGCATCCGCGCTGCCGTACCAGTTACATGTGGCAGTAACCGTAATCTCATCAAACTGATTCCTAATAGCAAACTCTGAAAATGAAGTAATCGAACTTTCAAATACTTCAATGTCGTATTCACTATCCGATGGGTCGTTGTAATAATTATTATAATCAATTACAAATACCCCTGTACCAACGTTTGATATATTATCATTAGATATAGAAACTGTGATATCACCATCACCCCAATAGGTATTCAAATGATATCCATAATCACCTCCATCGATACTGTTATTTTTAAAATCCACCGTAACACCTGAACCTAATGAAGCTCCATCGTCCGTAACGAAGACACCTGCAATTTCAGAACTGGTTACGGTATTTCCACTTACCTCCGATTCTAGTGTAACATTTCCAATCAAGCCCCAGTGAGTCCCCCCACTTGTACTCCCTATATAAATACCATAAGTAGAATTGTCTATAGCATTGTCCACCACATCCACCTGTTTAACGAGTGGAGTTGTAATATCCTGAGTAAAATTATTGTGAATATAGATGGCAGAGGATGTACTACCGTCTGAAAAGGTGGTATTGAAATTACTAAATGAATTACCTTTTATTAATCCGTTTGATAAGGAAGCCATCTCCACACCATACCCCGGATCATCAAATGTTTTTGTAAAGTCATTGTCCTCTACTGTAAGAAAAACAAAATCCTGAGCATTTAGTCCAATTCTACCTGTATTGACAAACTCATTTTCGATGAATGAAACATTAGCCCTATTGCTGTGACCATAGAGAGTAGTTTCGTCTGCACCCACATAAGCATTTATATCGACTTGTTGCCCGGCTATTCCTCTGTTGATAAATGCATTACCCTCAAATGATCCGGTACTATTCCACATCATCAATCCGGTATGACCTGAACCTGTACCTACATTATCAAAGTCGAAAGTAATGTTTTGGATATTAATATCCGTTGATCGATCTATAAGGACGGCAGTTTTACGTGCAGCATGTTGATGATAATCAGGCCAATTCAAAAGATCTGAATTATTTGCTTTTAGGATGGTCGTTTCCTTGTCTTCACCAATGATTGTAATATCGGCTACTTCAACAATAGCCAAGGTTTCTTCATATGTACCAGAACCGACTTCAATTTGGTCGCCCTCATCGGCATCATTAATAGCAGCCTGAATGCTGCAATAAAAAGTACCTTGAGTAATATTGACTACCGTACCACCCACACAACCATCACAATCACCCGTTGGACTAAATCCGGGAGCAGCACTTCCACTGTCATCCCCGGAAGAAAGGAAGGGTTCAAAATCTACATCACCCTCAAATGCATCTAATATCTCGTTAGCGCTCACCGTTCCCCACCAATTACAAGTGGCATTAAGGTTTTGACTAATAGGATTACTAATAGCCAATTCGTTTCCTGAAAAGTAATTATCGGTTAGAGAAACACCGGAAATATCCAAACCGGGATTAGCATCTTCATTTCTTACGTAAATAGCAATATCCGCGGCATTTGCAAAAATATTTCCAGTTATGACTGCCGTTCCTCCAAAATAAGTTGCGTCGTCATAAAAGTTTATTGCTTTATATACACCATCAAAGTTATTGTTACTAATCGTTAAATCGTTTTGATTGCCAGCCAATGCCATACCATGCTGATAATAAAACCATTCACTATGGTTTCCTTCGGTGTCAATAAATTCATTGTTAGCTATGGTTCCTCTAACACCAGTTAAATTCAATGCCCACCCTTGATTATTCAACCAGACATTGTTGGTGATAGTTATATCTTTTACTGATTGTTGCTGCATTCTTATGCCATTTGATACTCCATTGTCAATAAATCTGTTATCGTCAATGATAAATTCTGAATCAGTCATTATGTTTATCTGGAACATATGATTGGACGGTCCAGCATAATTGGAAATTATATTTTTTTCAAAGGTCCATTTATTATCAGAAAATCCCTGAACTCTGAACATAATTTCATCCAAGTCCTGACCATCTAGTGTAATACCTTGAATCACTACCTCAAGACCATCCATCTGACCTTCTATGCCATAAGAGCCAGCATTGGGTCTGATAATAGCTTCCGTCTGTCTACTTCCGGTATTTGGACTAACAGTAGCATTGGGGCCTAAAATTGTCAATGACTTATCAATAATCAAATTCTCATTGTAGACACCAGGATTCAACTCTATTTCGTCACCTTCATCTGCTTCATTAATTGCGTCCTGAATGGAAAGAAAATGAATCCCTTGATTGACATTAAAAACAGGTCCTTGACCACTACAATCAGGATCATCTATATCATCCGATACAAGAAAAGGGGTAAAGTCAATTTCTGCTCCCTCTTTGGCAAGTATCCTGCCATTCAAATCCTCCTTGTCCATAATCTCAAATACATCATCCGTACCCAACCAGTTGCAGCTCACATCCACCGTTCCGTGGGGATCAGCAGGAACGTAATTTGCCACCGCATAGCCGACCCCATCAGGGTCACTGTGCATAAATGTATTGGTCTGAAAGCTATTGTTCTCCACTGTTACTGTACCCACATAGCGGTTATTCTCAAACTTCAGAGCTTGAAGGTCGTAACCACCGCCTCCTCTGTTACTAACTTTATGTCCGGTTAAACCTAAAACAGTATTGCCAGAAACCACAGTATTTTCAGTATTTCCCTCTAGTCCAATGCCTGTTGATATATACCCTTCCAGATTAGAAATGGAATTTCCGATAATTGTAACATTCTCTACTTTTCCATTGGTCTCAAAATTGCTATTCCCTCCAACATTAATAAGAATTCCATAAGCAATCCTTCCTCCATCTCCCCAATTTCCAGTATTTGCATTGACATCTTCAATAGAATTGTTCTCTATAGTAATATCGTTCAGGGTACCCTGACTGGTAGATTGTAAAAAACCTATACCACTGGCACTGTTGAAAGTATTTCCACTGTGACTTATATTACTGATGCAGTTATAAGAAACATCAATATTAGCATAACTGCCAGCATCTAATTGATATCTTATGGCATGAACAGTATTTGAGTTGGTTGGAGGACCTCCAAATCCAATATCCGTACCGATACTATTCACATTGTTGTACAATATTGATATATTACTGGTATTACTAAGTTCTATAGCGACTCCATGATTGGGAGCATTAATTTCAAATCCATTGATGGTTACCTCATCAGAGGTAATTGTAACGGGCGCTCCGGAAGCGGGGGCAATGACGGACTCTGTAACGCGTGAATTACAATCATTATTCTCGTTTGCTCCAATTAGTGTAAGTGGCTTGTTTATGCTAACATTCTCATTATACACCCCTGAACTAACATAAATCAAATCCCCTCCATTAGCTTGACCAATAGCATACTGAATAGTCAAACAAGGATGATTGGGGTCATCACATTCACCTGAATCCACCCCGGAAATTTCAACATACCGATTCGTTTGAGATAAAATACCACTTGAATAAAAAGAGAAAAAAAGAAGAAAAAGAAGACACGCATAGGTACTAAAAAATTTGCCTATTGTTTCCATAGCAACGGTTTTTATTAGGTTAAAAAAAAAGGTCTATTTATTTAATAGAATTTAATGATCGAAATCAACAAGAAGACAATGATTAAAACTAAAAAATATCAGAAAGAACTTAATAAAGACAAATATAAAACAGCTAAATGAAATAACCAAAAAAAAAATAAAAAAAACTGGGTTTAATATTCTTTACCTGCAATTTACAGGGCAGATTCACACATTTTATTGAGTATATATATTTAAAAAGCGGTTAATTGTGCTTACACCTTTTTATGAGGTGAATATTCCATCATCAGAAGGAAAAAGGTGGAAATCAGACCAAAAATATAGCTTACTCAAAGCTGTCAAAATAAATTTAACTTACAAAAATGCATCTCCAAAATCAAATATTTTAGTTGGGAAAGAAGGTGTATCGGAAAAAAACCTCTTATTTGAGAAAAACTTAGCCAAGGGATCAGTATAATAACCCGGATGATTCATTAGATTTTGTTACGAAAAGCAAAAATGTCAATAGAATTGGGAAGAGCAGAAATTTTTATCCGAAAGAAATGTAGCCCAATATTGAGAATACCAAATTTGGACCATTTTCAATTATAGCCGACAGTTTGGCTTTGCAGTAGAAATTTTGTGAATAATTCGAAATAAGACTGTTTCGGCTAAAATTTTAGATACTGCTTAAGAATTACCCCTGTATCGCTAGCACATAGAAGAGTCAATCGTTAAAATTTACTAAATCTTTGTGAGAAATAAAAAGGTTTAAATCAGGGAGGAAAGAGTTCATCAAACTATGAGGATGACAGAGAAAATACGTGACTATACCCATAAACTCTCATTTCCACGCTAAAGGGATGACAAACTTCCTTTCCACCAAATTAACTATTGGGTATAAGTGCGGTAAATAATTCTTTGACAGCTCGGTTCGACTCGGTTCGACTCGGTTCGACTCGGTTCGACTTCGCTCACCGACCCGACCCGACCCGACCCGACACGAAACGAAACGAAACGAAACGAAACGAAACGAAACTAACTGAACTGAACTGAACTGAACTGAACTGACATCGCTCGTTTCGACTTCGCTCAACGAGCGGAGTCGTTGAGCGAAGTCGAACAGAGCGGAGTCGATTAGTGGTCGTTGAGCGAAGTCGAAACGACCCGATTCGAAGTCAATCCAAGATTTTTGAG
>REEI01000052.1 GCA_007695145.1 Saprospirales bacterium
TTTGTATCAAGACAAAAAGTAAAGGAAAACTTGAGATAACTATTCAATAGCAAAAGGACTTGATTGATGAGAAGCAAAAATTGTGTACAAGTCATTGATGCACAAATGGATAAGGTAATTAGACAATGTATTATATTGCTATCTTAACTACCGAATTTAAAGAAGTTAAGTGGGGGAACTTTAGTAAATAATTCTGAAAGGAGCGTCCGATAATTGGTGTTTACTTTTTAAGATTGGCCCTCATTGACTTGTCTTGAGTGAAATTAACAAGGACTAAATGAGCTTTATTATTTAATAGCCTAATACAATAAAAAAATTTTGTTAGAATAGGTGGTGTTAAAACTATTAACTATTATTGCGTTATAAATACTGCTAAACTCAATTCTCATGAAATCCTGGACCATACCTCTTTGGATCATTTCTGTGGCAGTGATTATTGTTTTTCTCATTGCAGCAAAGCGAATTTTAATTCCGATGGTAATTGCTGTAGCTATTTGGTATTTGATAGAATCCTTATCCATCGGTTTGCGGTCAATAAAAATTGGTAAGACCAAAACCCGCATGATCCCACGCTGGGTGGCGATCATTATTTCTTCAGTGATTATTATGGGGGCCTTTCTGGGTGGTGTTCAAATAATTGTGTCTAACTTTCAGGGCATGGCCAAAGCAGTAACAGGTTATGAAGACCAAATAGAGGAATTTATGCTGACTGTGGGGGGATTTTTTGGTATCGAGGGAGTGCCGGCTATTGGTGACCTAATGAGAGAATTTGAGGTGGGTAATCTTGTAAGGCCCCTTGTTGACACCCTTGCTAACCTCTTTGCTAGCCTAATTCTGGTCATTATTTACGTGATTTTTTTGATATTGGAACGCAATACCTTTAAAACCAAGCTCAGGAAAATGTTTACTGCAGAATCGAGATATCAAGCCTTTGCTGGAGTAATGAGACAGGTGAATGACTCAATCAGAACCTATATTACCGTTAAAATTTTTACCAGCTTCCTCACCGGGTTTTTAAGTTTTCTGGTCATGACATTTTTCGGATTGGATTTTGCGCTATTTTGGGCATTTCTCATATTCCTGCTCAATTTTATTCCCAGTCTGGGTTCGATTACCGCTACTTCATTGCCACTTTTATTTTCTCTAATACAGTTTGAATCATTCAGTACTTTTTTTCTGCTGCTTATCCTACTGGTTGGTATTCAAATTTTGGTGGGAAATTACATCGATCCTCTGCTTATGGGAAGTCAGTTGAATATCAGTCCATTGGTTATACTATTTTCTCTAGTAGCTTGGGGAAGTATTTGGGGCTTTGCCGGAATGATATTCAGCGTGCCAATTATGGCCGTATTGATCATTACCTTTGGCCAGTTTCCTCAAACTCGTCCCATAGCGGTGCTGCTCTCTTCAAAAGGAGAAATTAAAGTGAAAACCCTGGGGAGTTCTGAAAAAATGGAAGAAGAGAAATGATATACTTATCTGCTAGCTTACCTGTGTCCAGGTTATTTTTATTTTACCACTCCTAGCGGCTATTCGCTCAACCTTTATTCCCACTGCCCATAAGTAACTGCTAAATAATTTGTGCCCTTTAATTTTTATGATCTCAATATAATACTCACTCCAATTTGCCATTCACTAAGACCTGAGACCAGGTAAGGGAACCCAATGTACTAATTCATTAAGGGTTTTATTGTCAAACCTAATTTTTGAACTCACTCAGTACTTTTTTCATTCCCGATGAAGCACTTTCCTTCAAGACTGTTAGACGGCTGCCAAAGTACTTATTAAGTTCATTGGTCGGTTTGGGGTCTATGTACCAAATTTGCGAGTGAGGAGCGGATTGTAAGACCAGACCCGCTGCGGGGTAGACCTGAAGGGATGTTCCAATGACAATTACCACATCAGCACTTTTAACTAATTTTTCAGCAGACTCCATCATCGGAACCAATTCGCCGAACCACACTATATGAGGTCTAAGTTGCCCTCCCCTTGGACAGGAGTCTCCCCAATTTATATCTCCCTCAATATCGATAATGTAGTTTTCATCCTTTTCACTTCTCGCTTTTTTTAGTTCTCCGTGCAAGTGCAAGACATTTTTACTTCCTGCCCTTTCGTGAAGATCATCAACGTTTTGGGTGACGACTTTTACATCCGCGTAATTTTGTAGTTCAGCACAAATGAGGTGAGCATCGTTAGGTTTAACGCTTTTCAGTTGTCGTCTCCTGTGATTGTAGAAGTCGAGCACCAGCTCAGGGTTCCTATGCCACCCTTCTATAGATGCAACCTGCATGACATCGTACCCTTCCCATAGCCCACCGGCTCCCCTGAATGTTTGGATTCCACTTTCTGCACTTATTCCTGCTCCTGATAAAATGACAATTTCCATTGAGTAATCGTTTGCTGATATGCTAAATTAGTTCTTTCATTGCAATGGGGATATTTTGGGCAATATCGCTTGCCAATATGCCATCCTCACCCAGTTGATAAGTTGCCAGGTCACCTGCTCTGCCATGAATATACATGCCTGCTGCTGCCGCATTTTCCCCCGACAAACCTCGGCCAAGTAGTGCAGCTATGACCCCCGTGAGGACATCTCCTGAACCCGCAGTTGCCATGCCGCAGTTGCCGGTCGGATTGAAGAAAGCTATTCCACCAGGAGTAGATAAACGACTGTATCTTCCCTTGTAAATTATATGTATGCCGTACTTCACTGATGCCTGCCTTTGTATTTCAAGGGTTTCAAAGTCATTTGCACCCAATCCAAAAAGACGACTAAATTCTCCGGGATGAGGGGTGAGGATCGAATTCGGTGGAAGCTTGCAAAGCAATTTATTAGATGCCACAATATTCAATGCATCTGCATCCAATACGAGTTTTGTGGCAGAAGGGATTTGATTCAATAACCACAATAATAGATCAGTCGCTTCCGGAGATTGGCCTAATCCCGGTCCACAGGCAATTGCATCGAAATCACTGAGGTTGATGCCATTGAAACCTTGGAATTCCTTACCCATTGAAGAAAAAATTGCTTCGGGAAGGGCCGTCTGAATAGGAGTTAGACAGGACTCGTCTGAGAGAATATATAAAAGTCCTGCCCCCGCCCGTAAACAACCTCTACCACTGAGGATAGCTGCCCCGGCAAAACCCGGCTGACCAGCAATAAGCAACACCTTTCCCATTACTCCTTTATGGCTAAATTTCCCCCTGGGGGGGATCGCATTTTTTACAGCTTCTTTGCAGAGAAAAAAGTTATTGCAATCTAACTCATCGACTCCCCTTTTTAATAGACCAATGGATTCGAAGTCCCACTGTTTTACTCTCTCTTCGCTTTCCGGCATCAAAAATGATAGTTTTGGGAATTCAAAAGAGAGTACATGGTCAGCCTGGATAGAATCTCCAACAGTAGTCTCATCGGCAAACATTCCGGTGGGTATATCTATGGAGATGGTTTTATTTGGAAGCGAATTGACCTTTCTTACAACCCTCAGGAAATTTCCTTCAAGAGGCTTGTTTAAGCCTGACCCTAGCAGAGCATCAATAATGAAATCCCCGGGTCCAATTTGACTTAAATCTGTTAAAGTTGAAAGTATTTTAATTCGATTTGGAAAAATTTTTATAAATTTGTCGAAGTTTGTCTTGCAATCTTCGGAAGCTTTGTCGGGATTTCCGAGAAATAGTACATTTATATTGTAGTGTTCGATGATCAATAATCTCGCTACAGCTAAACCATCGCCACCGTTGTTTCCAGGACCGGCTAGCACCATAATTCTATTTTCCCGCGAGGGAAAGTTTTTTACAAACCAGTGGCAGAAAATTTTAGAAGCGCGTTCCATTAACTCCAGGGAGGTAATGGGTTCGTTCAAAATAGTGAATTGGTCCAAAGTGGACACTTGATCGGCTGTCGGTATCTTTAAAGAGAAATTGTTAAGGTTGAACATTTTTTTTGCATTGATGAAATTATAAATACTTGTCGATTGTTTTCTCAATATTTGGTACTAACTATGCCAAATTTAAAAAGATAGTACGATTTTTGCAGATGTTAGATGTCGAAATGTATTTGGACGTAATGTTTCGACAAAGTTATAATTGTTGACCAAATGATAAATCAATCGGATTGAAAATACTTTTACGAATGAGAATCAATCTTTTAGTGGTCGCATTGATGGCATTTACCTTCAGTGCTGCAATGGCTCAGGATCTGCATTATAGCCAGTTCTTCAATAGCCCTCTCAATAAAAATCCGGCACTTACGGGTATTTTTAACGGAGATGTAAGATTTGCTGCGAATTACAAACATCAGTGGTATTCTGTCCCAGTTCCCTATCTTACCTTTACTGGGACTTACGACCAAAAATTTCTTGGAAATGATCCGTCTGGCAATTTTTTCAGTGGAGGCCTACTTCTGAACTATGACAGGGCAGGAGATTCGAGACTGGTGATGCTCCAGGGGGGATTATCTCTATCTTACACTATGGTTTTAAATGAGAACAACTTGCTGACAGCAGGCGTTCAGGGAAGTTACTCCCATCGCTCCTTTCACTATGGCTCCAACCTGCAATGGCACAATCAGTTTGATGGAGTGATGTTCAATCCAATGTTGGATTCTGGCGAACCCTTTGAAGAGGGTAGAGATGGCTTTGGTAATGTGACTCTCGGTGCCGGGCTCAACTATCGCTGGCAAAAAACAGAGCGGACAAATGTAGATTTCGGAGGTGCTATTCACCACATCAATACTCCTGACCATACTTTCTATGAGGATGGGAGGATTGACTGGCCCAACCGGTTCTCGATCTACCTCGGAAGCACCATACAGTTGAGCCAACTCCTGGATTTTAAACTCTATGGATTATTGCAGTTTCAGGGACCCGCACACGAATACGTACCCGGAGCTTTTTTAAGTTTTCACATTGGTCAGCGTCGGGGAAGTAAATTTATTATGGATATTGGATGTCTTGCCAGATTCAATGATGAGGAGACGGATGCCATCATTCCGATGGTCGGCTTTGATTTCAACAACTGGTACATTGGTGTAAGTTACGACATTAATTTATCGGACTTTAAAGTAGCCACAGATCGCTATGGTGGCCCTGAAATTTCATTTAGATATATTATTGCGAATGTCAGGCCACTGAGTGACTTTAAGACTTGCCCAATATTCTAAACCAATTAAGCTGGAGATCGATGAATTTATTCAAATACTTGTTTTTGATCCTTTTTGTTTCCGCCCCTGCTATAGGCAGCTCTCAGACGCTCAATGCGTTTCTCAGAGCTGCAGAGGAGGCTGTTGAGAAGGAAGATTTTTATTCTGCTCTGGTGTTTTACAGCAATGCACTTGAGTTTGATACTAGTAATATTGATGTAGCCTACAAGGTGGCGGAGTCAGCCAGGAAATTTAACAGTTTCTCCATGGCGGCGAAATACTATCAAATGGTGTATGACCATCAAACAGAGGCAGAGTACCCACTTGCAGGATTTTATTTTGCCCTAATGAATAAAAGAATGGGTAATTACGAAAAGGCTGCTGAGCATTTCAGTATTTACCTCAGTGAATACGAGGATGACGATGAGGAATACACAAGAAGGGCAAACCGACTCATGGAAGCTGCCATTTGGGCCCAGGAAATAGTCGACAATCCCTGGGACGAATTCAATATTAATCATACCGGAGGAGATTTAAATACTCCTTTTACTGAGTTTGGAGCAATCAAGGTTGGAGACAGTATGTATTTTTCATCTATGAGATTTGACAATCCCAAGGATGATTATGTCCCCAAAAGACCCATTACCCACATCATTTTATCTGATGGGGAAATGAGTATCCCCCTTCCGGATTCAATCAATCTACCTAGAGTACATACTGCTCACACTGCATTCAGCCCAGAATTGGACAGAGTTTATTACACTATTTGTGAGTACCTCAGTGGGCGAAGTATTCGCTGTGATCTTTTTTTTAGAGACATAGTTGATGGAGTTTGGGGAGCTTCCAATAAACTACCGGATACCATCAATTTAACCGGATATACGGCTACCCAACCAAGTGTTGGACTGGATCCAATGACCGGTAAAAGGGTTCTGTACTTTGTTTCAGATCGCCCTGGAGGGGCTGGTGGCCTGGACCTTTGGGCTGCTGAAATTCTTGACAACGGGGAATTTGGAGACCCCTTTAACCTGGAATCCATCAATACTGAAGAAGACGATATTACGCCCTTTTACCACTTTGCAACCAATACCCTTTATTTTTCCAGTATGGGTTATAAAGGTCTTGGTGGATTTGATATCTACAAGGCCTACGATGACAATGGTCAATGGGGAGAGGTAACTCATTTGGGATACCCATTAAATACCAGTTATGACGAAACATATTACACGCTTTCAGACGACAGTCGAAATGCCCTTTTTTCTTCGAATCGCCAGGAGTCCTTTTTTATAGATCCTGAAAAGGAGGCCTGTTGTTTCGACATCTATGAAGTGGATATTCTGCCATTTCTCCACCTGATCACTCAGACATTTGATGCAATAACCCGGGATTCCGTTTACGGTGCGGTCATTCAGTTAGTTGATTTGGCAGATCCTGAAAATCTTATCATTGAATATTTTGATCCCGAGGAGGTAGAGTACCGTTTTCCATTAGATCGCGATCGGGACTACATGCTCATTACCAATAAGGAAGGGTATTTTCCCGATACCCTCTACTTCAATACGGTCAATATCCCCAATGAAGAGGACCTCCTAAAGCAGATTTATCTTCAGCCTGACTTTCTTGAATTGGATGTGCTGGTTTTTGATGCGAGAACAAGACAACCTCTGCTTGGTGTAACAGTGGCAGTGGTCAATACCGATGATCCTGACTTCGCAAGATTAGAACAGCTCAATTCGGATGATAATAGGTTCAACTTTGATATAAGGCGTGGAGACAATTACAGGATATTGGCCAGTAGAAAAGGATATGCTACAGGCACCGAGGTGCTTCGGCCTGAGGAGTACGAGGGCTTGACCACAGTGGAAAAGAGGATATACCTCGACATTGGAAGTCTGGCCGATTTTCTGCCACTTGTTTTGTATTTCGACAACGATGAGCCCGATAGGAGGAGTTGGAACCGAAATACAGACGTGCTTTATTCAGAGACCTTTCCACCCTATTTTGAGAAGAGAGACGAGTTTGTAGCTACCTACACGGAACCGCTTTCCGGTCCGGAAGCCAGAGAAGCGGGATTGAAGCTGACCAGATTCTTTGAAACTGAGGTTAAAAAAGGACATGAGGATCTGTTTAGCTTTTTGGAAGTTTTGGTGCCACATCTCGAAGCAGGAGACCGCGTCAATATTTACCTTAAAGGTTACGCTTCTCCACGGGCCTCTAGGGAGTACAATTTTATTCTTGGCTTGAGAAGGATTAACAGTGTTAAAAATGATCTGTTAAAATATGAGGACGGGATTTTGAGTAAATACATCGACAATGGTTTGCTCAATATTCGCGAAGAGTCCTTTGGCTCAACCAGTGCTCCTCCGGATGTCATTGGAGATCTCGATGATGAGAGAAACTCCATCTACAGCCTGGGGGCCTCCAAGGAAAGACGTGTGGAGATTATTCAAATAGAGGTGGGGCAGTAATAATTATTGTTATCAAAACCCGAAAGATTACCGTCATGCAAAAAGGTGTTCAATATAAAGTTAAGAGTTTGAGAAAGAATTCCAACAAATGGTTGCTTTCAATCGCAATTTTTATTTTTCTTGGTGTTTTTTCAGCAGGTGAAGCTTTCGCCAGCCACATCGTGGGTGGAGAGTTGACTTATCGCTGTCTTGGAAATAATCGAATTGAAATTATTCTAACGGTTTACAGGGATTGTGAAAATGCACTCCCTGGTGCTGAATTTGATGATCCTGCCTCCGTTGCAGTTTTTAGGAAAACTCAATCAGGTGTCTATAATTTATTTACTCCCACCATTAATTTAGAGGGAGGAACCACAGCCTCTGGTCAAATATTACTTTTCTTCAATGGGGCAGATACTTTGAGAGATCCAATTCCTTCGGGCTGCCTGGATGAAGAACTCGCTCCGGACGTCTGTGTCCAAAGAGCTGTATATCGAAGAACTATTACACGGTTTCCCTCTTTTCGGGGGGACCTTCATTTGGTCTATCAGCGCTGTTGTCGAAATACTCTGATTGACAATATAGAGGAGCCTTTGGAGACTGGTGCAAGTTACAGGTTAACCCTTACTCAGGAAGCTCGTGAAACCTGTAATTCAGCACCTGACATAGCAGACTTTCCCCCGCTTTATTTATGCAGGGGTGTACCCTTTAGCATTCCGCAGGGTGGTCCGGATATAGACGGAGACTCTGTAGTTTATCGCTTGTGTGCCCCATTTGTAGGTGCAACAATCAATCAACCAAAGCCTCAACCTGCCAATCCTCCCCCTTACGATTCTGTTGCATGGATCAACCCACCCTATTCCACTCTGGACATGCTGGGTAACCCAAATGATCCGCTTGTCATTGATCCGCAAACAGGGGTTATTAGCGGCACACCCCTTGTGAACGGTCAATTTTTAGTGGGAATTTGCTATGAAGAGTACAGAGAGGGGCGATTTATTAATTCCTTCCAGCGGGATTTTCAACTGAATATTAGGTCTTGCGATTTTGGACCAATTGCTGATTTTGAACTTCCTGAAAAGTTATGTGATAACTTACTTACTTTTATCAATACCAGCGTGGATGCCAATAATTTTGAATGGTGGGTGGATTCAGGAGATGGCCCGGTTTTCTTCAGCGATGAAGAAGATCCCCCAACTTATGAGTTTCCCGATACCGGCCAATACTTTGTAACTCTTATTGCCGGCCAGGATTCCCTTTGTTTTGATACCCTTACAAAACCCATTCAGATTACTATTAGTGGAATAGTGCCTGACTTTGAGGTGGTGCTGGAAGAGTGTCAGGACTCCATAGTGCTGGCTCCCGTTGATCTTAGTACTGATTCCATAGCTGAAATTGTAAAATGGTTCTGGGAAGTGGATACCGGAGATTCCATCCTAACCAGTTCAGATCAAGCGCCAAAATGGGTGTTCTACGACCCATTGACAGTTGATATTAGACTGACAGTGACCTCATCTGACAGTTGTACAGAGTCAATTTTTAAGGAAAATATTAGATTGGGTATTTTTGACTTTGAATTTGTAGGGGATACCGTGGAGGTATGTCCATGGGAGCCTACGAGAATCGTACTCATTAGTGACCCGAACCTTATGTATACCTGGTCGCCGGAGCGAGGTCTTGATCTCACTGATCCTCATGATCCAATAGTTATTACTGACTCATCTGCCTTGTACAGAGTTACTATTACGGATGGAATTTGTGAAGTAGTAGATTCTATTATGGTAATAGTGAAACCCGTTAGCGAAATTATCCTCACTGATCTAGCTGATAGCTGTGATCTTGAGCGAGTGGTTATAGCTGAGGGCCTGGTGCCAGGAAGCGGCCTGTGGTATGATGATAATTCCTACTCCAATGAAATAGGGCAAGGAGATACACTAAGAATTGACGTGCCCATATCCCGCAGGGTGTATTTTACGGGTATTGACACCATCTCTGAGTGCCTCATTCGGGATAGTATTGACCTAAGAAGCTTCATTGTTAACCTGGAATACGATGCGAAATACGATTTTTGTATCAATGAGTTTGGGGTGATCAATCTCCAAAATATTGATCCGCTTGACTCTATTACCATTACCTGGGAACCCAATGATCTAATTGTCTCTGATCTGGACCAAACGGAAATCACTGTTTTTAGTGATGTTCCCATAATCACTGTCCTGTATTTTGAGGCCTTCAATCAATTTGGGTGTGAGCTCAGGGATTCCATCGTTGTTGAGTATCATCCATTTGAGGAAGTTTCGTTTGAATTTGAATATACCTGTGGAGACAGTTCTGTCCAATTTTTCAACACCACGCCGGGCAATCCGCCCATTTTGTGGGATTTTGGAGATGGAAACTCCAGTACAGAGAACAACCCTGTTCATACCTATAGTGAGGAAGGAGTTTACGTGGTAACATTGACGTCTACATGGTTTTGTCCCGATAGTGATACTGCAACTATTGTCATCAACTTTTTTGATATTTCCCTAACCGATACCATTATCGCCTGCTTTGGAGATCCGATTACGCTGAATCCCGGGGGTGATCCCGGATTGTCATACCAGTGGAGCCCGGAAGACCTCTTTAGTGATCCGACTGAGGCCAGCCCTACCATTCAGGTGGATGAAGATACCAGAGTTACCGTGATAATATTTGACCCTGAAGCGGATACAAGCTGTATTAGATTTGATACCATTGATATTATCGTACCTCCGATATTTTCAATTTCTGTGGATCCCGACACCATTATCAGTTGCACTGAGGAGCAGGTGACTTTAAGTGTTGATGTCAACCCACCGAATGCTGATGTTTCTATTGTATGGACAAATGATGCAGGTGAGATAGTCGGTACTACTCCTGAAATTGAAATAACAACTGGCCAATCGAGCTTTTATACAGTAACTGTGACGGATGAATTTGGTTGCCAGTTGACTGAAACTATCCCTGAGCTGTTTGACTTATTTGACTTCAATATTGAGGTTTTGGGAGAGGTTATATGTGCTTTCGATACCGTGTTGATCGTTATTACGGGATTGAATCCTGTAGACGATTTCATCATTGAGTGGGCCGATCACCCTTCGATAATCAGTGGACATCGATCGGACACACTGGTGGTTTTCCCTACTGAGCCTACGACTTATACTGTTGCTGTTACCAATGCTGATGGATGTGTTCGGGTAAAATCTGTATCAATAGACGTGCGAGATTTGAGCATGTTGATTGAAGCAGTGGCTACTCCTGATGAGGTATTTAAGGGAGAAGAATCTTTCCTGGATGTTATTGGAGGCAATCCACTTTGGACTTATATTTGGGAGGATACTTCAGAGACGCTTACTTTAAACGATCCAAATATCATCAATCCTATTGCAACTCCTGAAAAAACTACTACGTATTTTGTCACGGTTATAGATGAGTTTGGCTGTATTGCAAAAGATACAGTGACTGTAGAGGTGGAGGTATTGCCGTGCGATGAGCCCTACATTTTTATACCCAATGCTTTTTCTCCAAATAACGACAATGAAAATGATGTGCTTCTGGTCAATGGTCGACACATTGTTGATATGGAGTTGATTATTTACAACCGCTGGGGACACCAGGTCTTTAGGTCTGTCAATCAAATTTTTGGATGGGATGGAAGTTGGAGGGGTGACGACATGCCTCCCGATGTATATGCTTTTCACTTATGGGTTGAATGTGTTTGCGGAGGAACATTCGTCAAGTCCGGCAATGTCACCCTCGTTCGCTGACCTGAAATCATTGGATCAAGCTATGTCTGCCTTTAGAGCTTGAAATCAAATACTGCATTTTTTTAGAAATACTGAAATGCTCCGGTTCAACCTTCGAGTCGGGGCATTTTTTTTGGGTTTACGGACGTAATTACTTCAATTCTACTAATAAGTCCTTGTTTCATAGGACCTTCCTTTAGTTTGATGGAAAACGATAAAGACTCTTATGACAGGCCTCTAGTGGTTTTTATATATATGTACATTGATACCTTTTGAAGGGAGCTGAAAATTGAATGCCCTTTGGCCCTGCAGGAGCATCCCAGTTATAAATTGAATCCTCAAGGTATTGAATATGAGATTGTGGCGAACTTCAACGTTCCATGAAATCGGCATGCTGACTTTATACGGATACGTTCTGGTCCCTGTAACTAAGTTGCAGTCTGGACGAAGCAGAAGATTCAACAAAAGACTGCGCAGCCTTCCTGTATGACAAAAGTTTAAAAATAAATTATGGGCTAAATCCGGCTAAACCCTCAAACATCCAATCCGCCAATGCTTGACGGTTTGAGGGTAAAATTACTCTCATTAAATCATTGCTGTTCCGAATGTTGGCAAGTTCGATCAATACTGCCGGAGGATGAGTGGTTCTAAGTACAAATAGATTTCTTCCACTTACAGTACCTCTGTAAGGTCGTGATGGCCTGTGTTCGCTGTACTTTTGCCTAAATACATTTTGAAGATTTTGGGCCACCTGTCGACCCTTTCTGCTGTTATTATAATGGTAGAAAAAAACATCCTGCCTCTGATTTTCCGGCCTGGAATCAATGTGAACAGAAACCATTACATGGTCCGAATAACCTTTCGCCCTGTTTTGGCGATAGAGTTGATTGATGATTTGAGACCTCTCGCGCAAACGGGCGAGTTGATTGGCAGGTATTCTTCTGTTGCCGTAGTGCATTTCCGTATTATCACAGAGTAAAATCCGATCATCTCTGATTCCATCATATGGGTCCTGCACAATTAAAAATACCGAGGCTCCATGCTCCATAAGTCGCCTTGCTAGCCTTAAGGTGACATCGTAAGCATATTCATCCTCGCATATATTATGGCCATTGTAGCTGCCTATTGCCCCCGGATCAGGACCTCCATGTCCACTCTTTAAGTAAAATGCCCGACCGTTAAGCATATTGCTTTTCAAAACAACTTCAGCATGATTCGGTCCAAAGATAGGCTCGTTGATACTGCGCACTGATGCCTGGACAACCTCAGGTTCACCCCTGTAGCATTCCATCAGGTGGTGCGGCACCCATAATTTGCCACCCGTTCGGTAGTCTTTGGTTTTGTTCCCACGACTCAATTGCCTTTCGTTGTATTGCTGTATGGCTACCGCCTGATCCCAATCATCGATTCCAATTGTTGAGCGAATATTGTTACCGTTGTATTCCTTAACAGCTATTGGAAGTTTGTATGTTCTCCCCCTGTGCAAGGCTTGATTGTGCCTCAATTGATTGAGCTGGTAAAATTTGTCGTAGTTGCATTCATGCTGATGGAGACCATAGCGCTGCAATAAAACAATTATTCCATCCCCGGCCCTGGCCTCAGCCTCGAGATACTGGACCTCTGTAGTTGCTCCCAAACTTTGAAGAAACAGTAAGAGAACTGAACTGATTACCCACTTTGTTGTTTTGACCAAACTCATTTTAAGACCTGATTTGAAATTGAGTACAAATTAAGCTAATTCTTAATATGTGTGCAAGTTTTTTTAAGAGATTTTTTTAAAATGTTAAAAAAAACCTTGAATTCCACAAGTGGATCAGGTGTAATTCATTGCCCCTATTTTCTGTAATCCACTTTCAAAGCAAATATAGCCACCATATTATCCAGTTGCAAAAAGTTTTTGAGAACTTGTGATAATTTTAACCGGGAATGTTAATAAAATACAGTTATAAATTCCAGGAAAGACTTCAAAATTTGAGCAATACAGCTACAGTTAGAACAATTTCTCCAGGAAGCCCAACATGTGTGCAATGTAGATCAAAGCAAAGACAATAAGGGCAATCAGGCAAGCCTGAGAGAATATCCGTTGTTTTTTACCCGGTTTGTGAGAGTCCGGCATCATCGATCCGGTCACCAGTTGATAGTTGAACCAGGCGAGAACAGGTGCGGAAAGAAATGAAATTCCGGCTGCAAAATCTACAAGATTGGTAAATGCCCCTGTCATTTTGAAAAGGATAAACAGCGATACTGCCGGAATAATTATCAAAAATGAGTTGTAGGTTCGTCTTCTGACCACCACCTTTTTTTTCTCTGTGCTATCTATGGAGAGTATTCTGGACATGACCCTTGGGAAAGCATCCGTGACAGCAAGTGTAGTGCTGATCATTGCAATAAATGCCGCAACGGAAATGATTGGACGACTCCAGGCTCCAAGTGTTTGCCCATACAAATCCACCAGTTGTGCTGAGAATGCAACACTTCCTGGGGCAAATGAAGTGCCGCTGCCAAACATGATAAGTGCCCCTAGTAGGAAAAATAATAATCCAAGCAAAGAAGCTACCAAATACCCAATGTTAAAATCAAGTAGGGATTCTCTTAGCGATGGTTGGTAGGAAGTCTGCAAGCGCTTCTCTTTCATCCATATGGAATGCCATACGGCGGAGTCCAGTGGTATTGGCATCCAACCGATAAATGCAATAATAAAACTCACTCCGGCTGCAGTAAGGTAATTAGGACCGGGCATTTGAACGACCTCTTTAGCCGCACCCGTTCCGAACGCCATAACTACAGCAAACAAAGTTCCTAAGGAGAGTATTGATACAATTATTTTCATGCTGAAATCCAAACCAGGGTAGCGACCAAAAAACAGCAAGACAATACTTGCTCCCAGAATTACTGAACTCCATACAAAGGAACTCCAGCCAAAACTAAAAAGCTGCTCTGCCAATCCGGCTGTGACGATGGTTACCGCTGCCTGAATGATAAACATGGAACCTACGGTGATAAAGCTGAAAAGGTAAAATGGCACTTTTCCCAGATTTCTGTATCCGGTTATGAGATTCTGGCCGGTAGCGGATGTATATCGGGGGCCAAATTCAAGAAAAGGATATTTTGTTAGACAGGCAAAAATCAGTACCCACCAAAGCGCAAATCCATAGTCGGCGCCCGCCCTGGTTGCCTGGACCAGATGAGATACCCCAATGGCTGCACCGGCTAGAAGTAAACCAGGCCCCAGGGTGTTGTGAATAAAAGAAAGTTTTGCCATTAAAGGATTTTTTTCTCAGCGATGCAAAGCTAACCAATTGCAGAATATTAGGAAATTTGACCGAGTTGAAAGTACTGGCTTACTGCTCGGGGATTTAAATATTGGAAATTCAATACATTAGCATATTAGTTTGCCATCCTTCAATGCTTAATTGAAAGTAATTTTGAAGAGAGGTCAGATCGGTAATGGATAGATTTTTTTTGGAGCTTCAATTTTTTTGCTAGCTCCATGCTGTCTAAGATATAAATCAATAGGATTAAGTTTGACAAATATGGACAATCCAAATGACCAGTCCTCGGGAAGCTCAAAAACGTCAACAACGGTAAAGTAAATAGTTGTTATTTTGTGCGGCCTTCTCCATTGAAGGGTGAATCTTATCCTACATTAATGGGAGTTAGTCAAAATTATGCTGTTCAGAATGGAGGCTGTCTTACCTTTGAAGAGTAAAATTTAGGTTATGCAAGTATCGGTTCAAAATAGCAGGAAATTTTTCTGGGTCCCTTTTTTGATATTTTTCTTCGCAATCCCTGACTCCATGTTAGGGCAAAGTCTAATGAAAGGTCGGGTAATTGATGCACAATCAGGCGATGGTTTGCCTTTTGTACACATACTTCTTGAAGAAGAGAACCGGGGAGTGGTCAGTGATCTGGATGGATTTTTTGAGATTAGAAGTGATGATCGGGTTTCTCTGCTCAAATTTTCATATGTGGGCTATAAATCTATGAGTTTAGAAGTTCCACCAAGTATTCAAGATCCCATTGAAGTGAGATTGGAGCGCTCCGCCATTGGTCTTTCTGAAGTGGTTGTATACGCAGGAGAAAATCCTGCACATAGGTTGATCAGAGGACTTTACGAAAACAGAGATCGCCATAATCCGGAGCGCAATACTTCATTCAGGTATATGGCTTACAACAAATTGCATGTTGGAATTGAGGTAGATTCATCTGTGAGACGGGAAATGGTAGAAAAGCAGGATACCAGTATGCAGCGTTTTGTTGACTTCGCAGATCGACAACATCTATTTATGATGGAGTCGGTGGTGGAAAGGGTATTTCGAAGGCCAAATTCAAACAGAGAGGAGGTTCTCGCGAGCCGAATATCCGGCTTTCAGGACCCCATATTTCTGTTGCTGGGCACTGAATTGCAGTCTTTTTCATTTTATGATGATGAGTTTATTCTCTCTGGGGTGGCTTATAAGAGTCCCATTAGTAGAAATTTTAGCCGATATTATGAATTTCACATGCGAGATACCATCCTCGGGGAAGTTCCTGGGGATACAACTTATGTCGTTGCCTACTATCCTGTGGAAGGTCGCAATTTTCCGGCTCTTCAGGGATTACTGTATATTCAGGTGCCCGACTTTGCCCTTCAAAATGTTATTGCTGGTCCTGCACTTGAAAATGAGAGCATTCAAGTCTCAATAAGGCAGCAATACAGTAAGATTGACGGTAAACATTGGTTTCCTGTGCAGCTCAATACAGATTTTGAGTTGAGAATGGTTGAAATACAAGGTGTCAGTCCCCAATTGATTGTGAGGTCTTACATCGACAGCATCACCATTGATCTCCCGCGCAATCAAACGAGAATGGCTCCTGTAGACGTGATGCTTAACAGGGAGGCTGCTAATAGAGATTCTCTTTTTTGGAATGCTTACAGGAGAAATCCACTCGAAGATCGAGAGTTGAGGGCATACCATTTCATGGATAGCCTGGGCAGAGAGCACAATTTTGACCGGATAGCAGATTGGACTTCTTCCTTTATGCAAGGTAGATTGAGTTTTGGTGCTTTAGATTTTGATCTGAACAGATTGCTTCGATACAATATCGATGAAGGCCTGAGAATTGGTGCAGGACTGCGAACCAATCACAGATTAAGCCAGGTGTTTGACTTTGGCGCCTGGTATGGCTACGGATTTGGGGATAAGCAAAGTAAGTATGGGGCGGATTTTTCCCTGATGATGCATCGGGACTATCATATAAGACTGCATGTCGGATATCAAAAGGAATTATTTGAAAGTGCCGGTTATAATTTTGGTTTGAAGAGGCAGGGGAATTTACTGAATAACGTTATCCGACCCATTTTTATCACTCAGTTTGACTTGACTGAAGAGTTTTTTGCTTCCCTGGATTTTCACCCAAGGGCCAATTTTCAAACCCGGTTCAGTATGAGGCTTCAGGACAGAACCACAAGAGGTGAATATGGTTATTTGAAAAATCCAGACGGAGACTTTGTCGATGACTTTAGGATGGCCATTGCCGGTTTTGATTTTGGTTACGCACCACGTGATCGTTATTTTCAGGGGATTAGGGGGCGGCAAACTATCAATTACTCCTTCCCCAGGTTTTATCTTTCTTACGAACATGGGCTGGACAATTTGCTGGATGGGGAATACAATTTTCAGAGGTTGGTCGCTTCAGCCTATTTTGAGAGAAGATTCCCGGCTTTTGGAAGGTTGAGAGCGGAAGTAACAGGGGGAGCTGTTTTTGGAGAAGTCCCATACAATATGCTCTTTACCGGTAAATACAATTTTTTGGATAAAAGAGGATTCTGGCGAAAGTTTACCCTGGCAGACCGCAATTCCTTTGAAACAATGCACCCTCTTGAGTTCACCAGTGATCGCTTTGTGCACTTGATGTTGCGGTATGATTTGGCCAGTTTGTTATTCAGCCCGGACAGCAGGCGAGCGCCTCATCTGGAAATTGTAGCGAGGGCCCTGGTAGGCCGACTAGAAGTCGATGAGGGGAGACACAGAGGCATCAATTTGCAAGCCCCTGAGAAGGGGTACTTTGAAGGAGGGATAGAATTGAACCGAATTTTTAATTCTCTGGGCCTTGGCGTATACCACAGGTTTGGCGAATATGCTGATTCCTCTATTGGCAGGAACTTTGCATTCAGGCTGACCAGCAAGTTCCTTTTCTAAAAATTTTTCTATTCAAAAAAGTTAATCAGAAGGACAGATCAGTACTTATTAAATTTTTGGCCTAAAAAAGTCCGCTGATATTTCCATTGTCGTCTATGTCTATTCCCTCTGCTGCAGGAGTTGCCGGAAGACCCGGCATGCGCATAATATCACCTGTAATTGGGACAAGGAATCCGGCTCCTGAGGCTATTTCAATCTCCCTTACGGTAATGGTGAAATCTCTAGGCCTTCCAAGGAGTGCCGGATTGTCACTCAATGACTTTTGAGTTTTGGCAATACATACTGGAAGGTGATCGAGCCCCAATCGATTGATTTTCTTTAGATTCAATCTGGCTTTTCTGGTGTAATCAACCCCGGTCGCACCGTATATTTTAGTTGCAACTTTCTTTATTTTTTCCTCGACCGGATCACTCCAATCATAGATGGGGTTGAAATGGGGTTGTTCCTGATCGGCAATTTCTGCGACAGCAGTAGCGAGTTCCCTTGCGCCTTCTCCACCTTTTGCCCAAATATTTGCCACAACGGCTTTGACATTCAATGCGCTGCATTTGTCGAGTATCGCTCCGTGCTCCTCAGCGGTATCTGTGGTGAAGGAGTTGATGGCAACTACTGGCGTTATATTGAATAGTTGAATGTTTTCGAGATGCTTTTCGAGATTTTCCATGCCTTGAATGACGGCTGCGACATTCGGGCTGTTGAGTTCTTTAAGTCCCACTCCCCCATGGTATTTTAGCGCTCTCACTGTCGCTACCAGAACGATCACTTTTGGTGAGAGTCCTGCACTTTGGCACTTTATGTCAAGGAACTTTTCAGCTCCAAGATCACATCCGAATCCCGCTTCTGTAACCACGTAATCACTGAGTGAAAGCCCCATTTTTGTAGCAATTACAGTATTGGTCCCCTGTGCGATATTGGCAAAGGGGCCTCCGTGGATGATTGCGGGCGTGTTTTCCAGTGTTTGTACAAGATTGGGCATTATGGCGTCCTTCATCAGGGCAGCCATAGCTCCATTTGCATTGAGATCCCTGGCGTATATGGGTTGCCTGTCCAAAGTAAAGCCGACGAAGATATTTCCCAGCCTTTCCTTTAAATCTGTCAGATTTTTAGAAAGACACAGAATAGCCATTATTTCCGAGGCAGCAGTAATGTCAAAACCGGTTTCTCTAGGAATACCTGATCCGGTGCCCCCCAATCCAATGACTGCATTCCTCAAGGAACGATCGTTCATGTCCATGACTCGCTTCCATACAATGGTCCTTGGATCTAAGTTGAGACTTCTTGTTTTGCTTTGAATATTATTGTCTATGAGCGCTGCCAACAAGTTGTGAGCTTTTTCGATAGCGGAGAAATCTCCCGTAAAGTGCAGATTGATATCCTCCATGGGTACCACTTGAGAATATCCTCCTCCAGTGGCTCCTCCCTTTATTCCAAATACTGGTCCGAGTGAGGGCTCTCTAAGCACAACGGTAGTTTTTTTGCCGATCTTATTCAGACCCTGGCTCAGTCCAATGCTCACCGTGGTTTTTCCCTCACCAGCAGGAGTTGGGGATATTGCAGAGACCAAAATCAAGTTAGATTTTTTGACCTTTTCTTCGTCAATCAAGTTCAGGGGTAACTTTGCCTTGTACTTTCCAAATGAATTGAGGCTATCCTCAGGAATATTCAGTTGGGCTGCTATTTCAGTTACCGGCACCATCTTTGCCTTCCGGGCAATATCAATATCGTTCATGCTTGTCTTTTTTTTGAAAGGCCGAATATATTGCTTTCCTTTGAATCAGGTATAATTCGCAGAGTGAATTTTTTATGGTTTTATGTGGAGGAGGTGATTTCTTAACGCAATGACGCGACTTTAAACTTGACATTGCCATGTTTGTTAAATTTAAACGTTTTTATGGCAAATTATCGAAAAATAGAAAGGATACTTCCTCCAGTACCGGCTAATTGGGTTGGAAATGGCTTTAAGGTCCACAACTTTTTCCCTTCCGGTTACCGGATTCACAGCATGATGAGTCCCTTTTATCTAATGGATTACAACGCCAGGATTGAATTCGCTCCCTCAGATTCTCCCAGGGGAGTAGATGTGCATCCACACAAGGGGTTTGAAACTGTGACTATTGCATACCATGGAAAAATTGCTCATGCCGACAGTGCAGGTAATTATGGAGTTATCGGAGAAGGGGGTGTGCAATGGATGACTGCAGGATCGGGTCTCCTTCACAAGGAATTTCACGAGGAGAGCTTCCAGAAAGAGGGCGGCTACTTTCAGATGGTGCAATTATGGGTGAACCTCCCCTCAAAGCACAAGTCGGTTCCCCCGCGATATCAGGATATAGGGCATGAGGATAAAGGAATATTCACTCTTGAAAAAGATATGGGAAAATGTTTTGTCATTGCTGGAGAGTACAAAGGAGTTCAGGGTCCTGCAAAAACTTACTCCCCGATCCGCATGCTCGACATCCGGCTGAAAAAGGGAGGAAAAATTGAGGTTCCATCCAATCCGCATTACAATCTGGGTTTACTGGTTCTAAAAGGAGCTATTGAGCTGAATGAGTCTGAAAATGTACCAGTTGATCATTTTGTTTTGTTTAAGTCAACTGCGGACAATTGTGATGTTCTTATTAGTGCTGCTGAAGATGCTATTGTGCTATACCTGGAAGGTGAGCCCATCAAGGAACCCCTGGCTCAATACGGCCCTTTTTTGATGAATACCAGTGAAGAACTGGAGGAAGCCATACGGGAATTTCAATCTGGAAAATATGGACATTTGGAATGATGTTACTCGCGTGCTAACTTTCTCATAATTTATGGTTTCCTTGCACTGAAGCAAGTTGGGTTTTCCATTACTTTCATTAAAAAATTATCCCATTGGTCCTGGCTATAAACTGGCTGTCTGTTTGCAAGACTTATATTTTTTCACCTTAGGCTTTTCAATATTCATCCAATTTTATGGAATTTCAATAAAAAGAGCGGAAAAGTGGTTATCTTTGTTGAAAATAGTTGGCTGACAATTCAGAAATGCAGCTGGAGAAAAAGATGGCCTTCAAAACGGGCAACCGCTTATTGATTTTTATTGTCGCATACAATGCTGAGCAGCATATAGAGAAAGTGCTGGATAGAATTCCTGTGGAGGTTTTTGAAAGATTTGATTACGAAATTCTCATTATCGATGACCATTCAGCTGACAGGACATTTGAGGTGGCTCGGAAATACCACAATGCCAATCCTAATCTCAACCTAAAGGTACTTTTCAATCCAATCAACCAGGGTTATGGGGGAAATCAAAAATTGGGCTATCGCTATGCTGTAAAAAATGACTTCGATTATGTGGTACTACTGCACGGAGACGGTCAATATGCTCCCGAATTCCTAATCAAAATGGTGGAACCTTTGGAAAAGGGCGAATATCAGGCCGTTTTTGGATCTAGAATGATAAACAAGAAGAATGCTCTGAAGGGAGGGATGCCTCTTTACAAGTTTTTTGGCAACATCATCCTTACAAAAATCCAAAACTTTATCCTGGGTGCTAATCTATCAGAATTCCACTCAGGTTATCGGGCCTATAATGTTCATGCATTGAGTAAACTCCCCATAGAGAGAAATTCCAATGACTTCCACTTCGATACTCAGATCATCATACAGCTATTGCTTGGTAAAATGAGGATCAGGGAAATTCCCATTCCCACCTTTTACGGAGATGAAATTTGCCATGTAAATGGAATAAAGTACGCCTGGAATGTATTGATTGCCTCTATTCAGAGTAAGTTCCACCAGTTGAACCTATTCTACAAGCTGGAATATGACCTCCCTGGTGATGAAAGCCCATACACGCTTAAATTAGGGTTCACGAGTTCGCACACCATGGCTTTGGAAGCTGTACCTGAAGGCAGTAAGGTCTTGGATATGGGCGCCGGCCCCGGCCATTTTGCTGGTCTTTTGAAAGAAAAGGGTTGTCGTGTAACTGGAATCGATATGTACGATCAGAAAGAGAACTTTAACTTTTTTAGATATATCAAGGGAGACTTAAACAATCCTGAATTTGACCTTAAAATTGGTGATTACGATGTAGTAATGATGTTGGATGTGATTGAACATGTAGATGATCCGGAGGGTTTGCTTGATTTTATTCGCTCAAATATTCATCCCCACCAAAGGCCATTGGTAATAATGACCACCCCAAATATTGCTTTCTTTGTCATTCGTCTGCAGTTGCTTTTTGGAAACTTCAATTACGGCAAAAAGGGAATTCTTGACCGCACCCACAAGCGATTGTTCACATTCAGAACACTTAAAAGGCTTTGTCAACAAACGGGATATATTACTCAAAAAACACGCGGGATTCCCGCCCCATTTCCAGTCGCCATTGGTGACAATTGGCTGTCGCGCTTATTGCTTTGGGTAAATCTTTTGCTTATAAAACTCAGTAAGCGGCTTTTTTCCTATCAGATTTACGTTGAATTAGAACCAACACCAGTAGTTGAAAACATGCTGGATTATTCGATTTCTCACAGCAGAGAAAAAGCAATGGAGGCATCCTCATGAATTGGCTATGCAAAATATTGACTGATTATTCGGTGGTTGATTTGGGGAGAGTGAATCAGATTAAACTAAAGATTTCTCTATCTGGTTGGAGAATCCTTGAATGATTTATTTTTATTAAGACAGGATGCCAGTTGTGGCCTAAACTTCTACCCGGGAAAGTATGAACAAGAAGAGACCAAAAGTAAAATCAGTAGCAAAAACAAGCAGGAAGGTAAGTCAGTCATCCAAAATCAATACTGATGTGGTTGTTTTCTCGGCCTCAGGCGGTGGGGATTTAAAAGTTATTTTAGCAAAATTGAAGGCCATTCAAAGTGAAGATAACTCTTGTTCTTTGATCGTTCCCACCAATACCCTTGATGGCGAGTATTGTACTAAATTGGAGTTAAAGGGAATTAAAGTATTGCTTTCCGATGACGTGAGGGCAACTCTGGCAAGGGAAGTTAAAGGTATTCCGGAAGACCAGGATTTACTTTTGGTTGATGCTGATACCATGCCATTGCAATTTGATTATTTTTGTTTGGCGGAAGTACTGAATGCTAATTCTATTTTAGGCAATACATGTTTTAAGTTCCCCGGATTTTCCAATTCCGGTTACCTCCCGGCCATTTTTGGCAATGCCGGGTACATAGGTTGTTTGCTTTCGTTTTTAGACTCTGAAGCTGGATTGGGTGGACAGATGACACAGCGACATCTTTTGCTACACGGTACAGGGTACGTGGTCTTGCCTACAAAAGTTGTTTCCGGGGATAGAAAGGGAGTATCCGGTCCGGGAATCATGAGCAAATTTAAGTTTTTAACCTTCGAAGCTATTGCTGAAATGAGGGCGCGAACCCATATGGTCCGAGATGGATTTGCGGAAAATCCGGCCTTTCGATTTTTATTTTTCGCCTGGATGGTTTTTTCTCTAATAGGAATGACCGCCTTGAGCCAGAATGCTGGAATATCAGGTGATGAATATCGCTACATTGATCAGGCAGAAAAAGTTTATAACTACTTCGCGACTTTTGGGTCGGATAAATCTGCTGTATCTCAACAGGGTATAGATCCTCAGCACTATAACGCCCAAACATTTGACAACTTGTTGTTTGCTGTCCAGAAATGGATTGGGTTGGAAGCAGAGTCCTTTGGTTTTCGACATTTTTGGAATGCGGTGGTCGGTTGGATCGCTGTCCTGTTTACTGCTTTAATCGCCTTGCGATTGGGAGGAGGTTACCGCATGGCACTTTTAGTAGCTTTGCTTTTAGTCCTCTCTCCCCGTTTTTTGGGTCACTCCTACAACAATCACCGGGATATTCCCATGGCAGCAACTGTTGTCTTTGCATTCTACTGGATGATTCCCTTTCTAAGATCACTACCTAGAATAGATCACAGGGCAGCCCTCTGGGTTGTTGTCGGGGTAGCAGCTGCCTACAGCTTGAGATTAGGTGGCGGTGTTTTGCTCACCGGCTATTTGCTTTTCTTTACTGCAGTTTTTTACCTCATTCGCATTCCCGCTACAAAATGGTTGGACTCTTCAAATTTGTCTCTGGCCGGGGATATGGGGCTCAAATCGATTGTAATTGGACTTTTAGCCTATGTTCTTGGATTGTTAACCTGGCCTTTTGGATTGGAATCTCCCGTTCGCCATACCCTGGAAGTTTTGGATGCTACAGCCAATATTGGTGTTAGTTTGCGTCAGGTATTTGAGGGGGAGGAGATTTTTTCATCGGCCATGCCGTGGTATTATGTCCCGAGGTATATGCAGCTCACTATACCGATTGTGGTACTCTCAGCTTTTTTGGTTGGGATACTCATGTTGAAAAAATTTACTACTCGCAGAAATATACCAGAACTCGTTATGCTGGTTTCTGCCATTGTTTTGCCTTTGTTTTACGCTTGTTTTATGACCAGCAATCACTACGGTGGTTGGAGACATTTTATTTTTGTCTACCCCTTTATTGTTTTACTGGCAGCTTTGGGAATTGAAGTAGTTTACAGGACGCGAAAGAAGACCTGGGAGAAGTATTGGATTTGGGCTGTGCTTGCTTTTGGTTTGTTTTTTCCTGTCAAATTTATAGTTGAAAATCACCCCTACGAATACATTTATTACAATGAACTCATTGGAGGTACCGGAGGTGCTGCAGGTTTTTATGAATTGGACTACAGTTTGAACTCTCTCAGGGAAGCCTCAGATTGGCTGATCGAAAATGTTGTCCGTCATCATGACGGCGACAAAAAACTCAGGATTGCAACCAATGACCGAAGGACTTCCCTGTACTACTTTCGAGACTATTTGGATAAGGTGGAGGTAGTTTATACACGCTACTATGAAAAGTCGAGAGCAAATTGGGATTATGCGACCTTTTACAGTTCCTTTATTTCTCCATTCCAGATTAGGACAGGATTGTGGCCCCCGGAGGAGACTATTTACTCCGTGGTAGTTGATGGTGCTGTTGTAGGAGCGGTAGTGAGAAGGGTGTCGAGAGATGATTATGCAGGAAATGTCAAGCTGGATAGTGGTAAACCAGTCGAGGCCCTCGTACACTTTTTGCAATACCTTGAGAAAGATCCCAATAATGTTGAAGTTTGGACTTCAATGGCAGATGCTTATCTCTACATAGAAGAGTACGAAGGAGCACTCTCCGCAGCTGAAGTGGCCCTTGAATTACTGCCTGGTTATGGACCGGTACTTGAGTATAAGGGCGGAGCTTTGTTGAATCTAGGAAGATATGAAGAGGCAGTTGAAGCCTTTGATCAGTTGCTGGAAGATATGCCGCACCACTTTGTTGCGCAATATTTTAAAGCGGCTGCTTTGTTTAGAATGGGAAGGTATCATGAGGCAATAGAGGCCGGCCGAATGTCGGTGGGCTACAATCCCAATTTTAGACTCGCTTATCAATTGCTTGCCGAATGCTATCGCGCATTGGGGGATCCCGTAACTGCAGAGAGAATACTCCAGCAGATGGAGCAAAGATTACAGGATTAATTTTCCCTAAAGCAGTTTTTCAAAGAGCTCAATTTATCATCCTAATGAACTTGAACCAAAATAAGAAATTCCGGTTTAATCTGAACTATCAGCTATAATTTTTACCTTGCAAATGGGTTATAGTTACTTAGAAAATTTGTTTGATCATGAACTACAGAACCATACCGGTTTCCACCTTAAAAAAAATGACCACCAATAAAGGAGATGACCTCTATTACATTGCTGGACAAAAGCCTACTCTGGTTGTTTTTTTGAGGAATTTTGGGTGCATGTTTTGCAGGGAGGCAATGGAAGACATTAGTAAGGTGAAAACCGAAATTTTGGAAAAAGGCGTGGAAATTGTGCTCGTACACATGTCCGAACAGGAGACAGCCGAAAAGTTTCTGAAGAAATTTAAAATAGACGATCTAAGCCACATCAGTGATCCTTCAACTGAGTTTTATCAGGCTTTTGGCATTATGAAAGGCACTTTCAACCAATTATTTGGATTGCATAACTGGATGCGGGGCTTCGATGCCGCCTTTGTAAAAGGTCATGGTGTTTCTGTTCCAATAGGAGATGGATTTCAAATGCCGGGTATTTTCTTGATAAGTGGCAATACTATAGAGAAGAGCTATGTCCATAAGTCCATCTCAGATCGCCCCAATTATCTCGATCTAGCTGACCTCAGCCTAAAGGAGAGTCCGGCTGGAGAATAAAGTTCAGCACTGAAATACTTTTCGATGGACTGCGTTAAACGTTTGTTGTTGATTCCAAAAATCTCCGGCAATCCAATGAACAAACTAATACTTACCTTTTTTTTGGCTTCCTTTTCCCTCGCTTCCTTTTTGGCTGCGCAGACTCTAAAGACCAAGACCGATACTCTCTTGTTTTACGGAGATGTTTTGTCTAATGCTTCTCTAGACAAGCATAGAGTATTTGCGGCCGAAAACTTCAATCAAATTTTTAGAGAAATCCTGCAAGAGGGATCAGAGTCCTTTGAGCAGGTAAAAGACCTTCCTCTACTCGCCCTTAACTTGCCTCCGGATTCATCTTTTGTTTTGTACACCTGGAGGCTCTCTCTTAAGAATAACTCGGAATTTCATTATTTTGGTTTTATCCAAAGTCTTCGGGACGAGTTTGATCCCATTGAGTTGAAAGACCATATGCAAAGTGGAAGAGTCACTGAATATGCAACCTTTACCCCTGACCATTGGCCAGCTGCCTTTTATTATAATATGAGGGCATTTGAGCTACCGGATGGGGAGGAGGCCTTTCTCTTGTTTGGAATCAATGGAAATAGCAGATTTAACAGAATTAGGGTGATGGATGTGCTATTCCGACAGGGCAATCAATTTTACTTTGGCCTGCCTGTGTTTGGTGAAGAGGGGGAGAACATCGCTCGCACCGGTAAGACGAGAATACTGATGGAATACAGCTTTGATGCTCCCGTATTTCTCAATTACGACCATGAATATGACTTGGTTGTCCTCAATCGCTTAGATAGAAAAGAGGGGATTCATCCCGGTCAGGGGATGACCGGTATTCCCTCAGGAGAGTACATGGGTTATAAATACGACAATGGCTACTGGATTTGGGTTCCTGAGGTGGTCAGAAAAAGGTCCATTCCTGAAGCCACTCCTCCGCCTCCACCTCAAAGGGACCGACCGAGACGTGACCTTTTTGGGCGTCCTGTCCAAAATTAATCACCTTTTTCAATAGCAGTCAACTGCTGCTTATTTTTTCTTATTTTTGCGGGCTAAAACAATACCTGAATGGACAAGAATATAATTTTTTCTATGATGGGAGTAAGTAAAACGCTCCCAAACAGCAATAAAACTATCATAAAGGATATTCACCTCTCTTTCTTCTACGGTGCAAAAATTGGTATAATTGGTTTAAACGGTTCCGGTAAATCTACCCTTTTGAAAATTATAGCAGGTGTAGACCCCAATTATCAGGGCCGTGTTGAGTTTCAGAAGGGTTATACCGTCGGATTTTTGGAGCAGGAGCCAGCATTGGATGAGACCAAAACCGTAAAAGATATTGTAAGTGAGGGAGTTCAGGAGACCATGGATATTTTGGCAGAATATGAAAAAGTCAATGAGGCCATGGGTTTGGAGGAAAATTATATGGACCCCGATAAAATGGATAAATTGCTCCAGAAACAGGGGTCTTTGGGAGAAAAAATTGATCTGGTAAATGGCTGGGAAATTGATTCTGTTCTTGATCGGGCAATGGGCGCCCTTAAGTGTCCCGAACCGGATAAATCAATCGCGGTTTGTTCCGGAGGTGAAAAAAGAAGGGTAGCGCTCTGTCGTCTTTTGTTGAAGAACCCTGATATTCTGCTTTTGGATGAGCCTACAAACCACCTGGATGCTGAATCAGTGCATTGGTTGGAGCAGCACCTCGCCCGGTATAAGGGTACCGTCATAGCTGTCACTCACGATCGTTATTTTCTCGACAACGTAGCGGGGTGGATTTTGGAACTCGACAGGGGAGAGGGTATCCCCTGGGAGGGCAACTACTCGTCCTGGCTTGAACAAAAGAGAAAGCGATTGGCCACGGAGGAGAAACAAGAGAGCAAGAGGCAAAAAGCACTTCAGCGGGAATTGGAATGGGTGAGGATGAATCCCAAAGGTAGACAAGCCAAGGCCAAAGCGAGATTGGCCAATTATGAGAAGATGGCCTCAGAGGAAGCAAAGTCCAAGGAAGCAAGGCTTGAGATATTTATTCCAGGAGGGCCCCGGTTGGGCAACAATGTAATCAACGCTGAACACCTTTATAAGGGGTATGGGGAGCAGCTTTTAATCGAAGACTTGAGTTTTCAGTTGCCTCCTGCCGGTATTGTAGGGGTCATTGGACCCAACGGGGCCGGTAAAACTACTCTCTTCCGCATGATTATGGGAAATGAGCAGCCGGATAAGGGAAGTATCGAAATAGGTGAAACGGTACAAATTGGTTATGTGGACCAATCTCACGAAGATATTCAACCTGACAAAACAGTTTTTGAAGTGGTCTCCAATGGAAATGACTTCATAGAACTGGGCAATACTTCCATTAACAGCCGAGCCTATCTGGCCCGCTTTAATTTTACAGGTTCTGACCAGGAGAAAAAATGCGGAGTGTTGTCTGGAGGAGAGAGGAATCGCTTGCATCTGGCCATGTGTCTGAAACAACAGGCAAACGTACTTCTGCTCGATGAGCCAACAAACGATATTGATATTAACACCCTGAGGGCCCTGGAGGAAGCTATAGAAAACTTTCCGGGTTGTGCGGTAATTATCTCACATGATCGCTGGTTTCTGGATAGGGTGGCTACTCATATTCTGGCCTTTGAAGGAGATGCACAGGTTTACTTCTTTGAAGGAGGCTATACCGATTATGAAGAAAACCGTAGAAAAAGACTGGGAGAGGTCGGTAGTAAAAAGTTCAAATACAAAAAATTGGTGGCAGACGGTTGAGAAGTGAAACGCCTAAAAAATATTTTTAGTCGACCCTGAATCGAAGATCAATGATCCGAAGGCGGTGCCTTTTGTCAAATCGGTAATAAAATTGATCACTTATCAATTTAAACAATCCACCTGCCCCTACTAAAATGCCTGCCCCTGCCATGAATCCCCAATTGTAGGAGTTTCCGTAAGCAAGGTCTGCCAAACTGAAGAGAAGTGAGCCCGCACCGAATTGCAATGTGGAGTTGAACACCCCCCGTCCTCTATTTTTCTGCCTGAAGGTCCTCATTGCCTGTATTTCTTCCGGTTTGATCGTCCCAATGTCAAAGAGGATTTCTCCTCTTTCGGGCTTAATATCTAAAACAGTCACTTCCCACCAGCTTGAAGGGTCTTCATAGAGTTTGATTTCAAAAGAGTCTCCATACTCAAATTTGAAGGTTTTCAATCTGTTTTGCCGCTCTACCTGTAAGTACACCTGTGATAGGCCCTCTGAAACTACACAAATGGTGAGAATTGCTACCAAAAGAAATGAAAAACCCAAATATGAATATGACATGTTATTATTTGTGGTCAAATGTAGAAAAAATATCAGAGATGGTTTGAGTTGGGTAGGATTACACTCATCTCAAGTTTAATAATCCCAATACCATTGTCAATTACATGCCTCCAATGTATGGCCATTTACCAGGCTCTTACTCAAGTTTCGTATTTCTTAATGAATCAGAAATAGTATGCCCTATGAGGCAGTTTATCAAATCCTCAAAACCAGGTTTTGAAGAAAACACACCCCATTTTTACCTTTGAAATAAAAAGAGTTTTTCGATAATTGAGCCCTGCCTTTGGGGTGAGTGAAGTCTTTAGTAAATTTGCGATTCAATGTCGATAATGGAAGAAAAAATTATCATTCTAACAGGAGAACCCGGCTCAGGTAAAACGACTGCAATTATTAACTGGATTAACAAATCCAACATTAGGGCTCATGGTGTGCTTATGCCAGATTTTAATGGAAAGAGACATTTTTACAATCCCTATATGGATGTAGCGGTGCCCGTTGAAGCTGAGAATAAAGCAAAAGGTCCCGATCCCGATACCATTTACCGGGTAGGGTCTCAGACTTTCAGTAAGCAGGCCTATAGGGTTGCCAGTTCATGGTTGAAAATGAAGCCACCTCTCAATACTGATTATTACATAATCGATGGTGTTGGGCCTCTTGAAATGGCGAATGAAGGTTTGGAGCCGGAGCTTTCACCTGTAATTGAGTCTGCGCTAAAAGGTGCATTTACCCATGTGCTTATTTTGGTGATCGCCAAGCCACTGCTGTCTAAGCTAAAGAGGAAATATGGACTCTCCAATGTGAAAGTGATAGAGCAGGAGGGCCTGGCCGAGTTTGACTAGGATTTTTGTAGCAGAAATTTAAATCAGCTCACCACATGCCAAGGTAGAAATGTAAAGGTTTGCGCAGCCTGCTTCCAGTAATTCTCTTCCGCAACTTTCAAGGGTCGCTCCGGTAGTAATTACATCATCTATCAAAAGTATGCTTTTGCCATTCACTTTTTCGGGATTCGTTACCTTGAAAAGTGATTGGCTATTGTGAAAGCGGTTTTCCCTGCTCAAGCTTGTTTGTGAGGGGTTGTTCCTGGATCTGATTATGGCATTAAAATCTGTGGGAATTCCTGTTGTCTCGCTCAGTCCCTGAGCCAGTAGATCGCATTGGTTGAAACCTCTTTTGGCTTTTTTCCTGGGATGTAGTGGAACAGGAATGATCAGGTCAATGTTTTCGATCATCGAACTCTGCTTAAGATAGTGTCCCATTATTTTACCCGTTTCTATTCCTATGTCTCTCCTCCCTTCGTATTTTATTCTTTGAAGCAATTGTTTAGCTTTCCCATCTTTGGAAAAGTACAAAATAGACGCGGCTCCACTTAATGGGAGTCTTCCCCAGAATGCCATAGCCAGTTCATTTTCAAGCGTGTTTTGGTAGTGGTGGGTAAAGGGTAAATCAGACAGGCAATTAAGACAAACAAAGTGATTGTGGAGTGGCTGCTCACTGAGACAAGCAGGACAGAGGTTGGGGAATATCAGATCGACGATGTTGGAGATGATCGGTATTCGCTTTTGCATCTTGGATTTTTTTTTCTCCCTAAAGTGTAGTAAATAAGGGTTTTGTACCCTGTGCAGATAGACTTTTAATCTTTCCTTTCCCTATGCTGAGCTGTTGGTTCAGGAAAACACTTTACAGGACCATTTTAAGGGTGTTTTTTCAGGCGTATTATTTTTTTTCTAAAAAACTGAAAGGGAAAACCCCATTGTTGATTTCAATACAGAGTAATGGAAGACAAAGCCTAAAAGTTGTTAGTGAGATTTATTTTTCTCTTTACCTTTTCTATAGTTCAATTGCAAAACCCTAAGGTTTGCTACCAACCTGTATCTTAAGCGCGGAATTTCTCATGTGCCCAATTACCCATTCAGTTGCAAGTAATTGGGGGGGCGTTGACTCATTCCCGCCAGGGAACCTAAAAGCTTAATCCGGAATACCCACACTTTTTAAGTGAAGATATCCCGGATTGGTTTTTTATTCTCTCAAGGTTACAGAGATATTTTTAACCTGACTATTTCTAATTACACTTATATTTAGCACATCTCCCACTCTTGACGCACCAACAAGGGCCTGGATTTGCGAGGCATTTCGAATGTCCTGACCACTGATGGAAACAATTATGTCATTGGGTAGAAGACCTGCCTTTGAGGCTGAACTTCCCTCCTGAACTTCGCGAATCAACACACCAGAGGTGACGTCAGATCCAACTTCTCTTGCCAGGGAAGCATCCATTTCCGTAATGGTAATACCTAAGAATACTCTTCTGTAGTATCCGTGCTCAATGATGTCATCTATGATTTTTGCAGCCAGGTTGATAGGAATGGCAAATGAATAACCCGCAAAAACTCCGGTTGGAGTTGCAATAGCCGTATTTATTCCCAGTAGTCGTCCTTCATCATCAACCAGGGCGCCGCCACTATTTCCTGGATTTACGGCTGCATCTGTCTGGATAAAACTCTCAATGGATTGTTCTGAGTCGATTATGTTGAGATTTCTACCCTTGGCAGAGATAATGCCCGCTGTAACTGTGGAAGTTAGGTAATCAAATGGATTGCCAACGGCTAGTACCCAATCTCCAATCCTACTCTCATCTGAATTGGCAAACTCCAAAGTGGGTAAATTCTGACCTTCAATCTTTAAAACCGCCAGGTCAGTGGTTTCGTCTTGCCCTACCAAGGTGGCCTGAAAGCTTCTGTTGTCGTTGAGTGTTACGGTGATTTCATCCGCAAACTGAACTACGTGGTTGTTGGTGACCACGTAGCCATCGGAAGAAACAATAACACCTGAACCGGATCCTCGTCGCCTAAAGAATTCCGGCCCTCTTTGTCGGCCTCTGAAAGGATCTGAGTGGAAAAAATCACCCGGAAACCAATCGTCAAATTGGAAAAACCTGTAGAATGGGTGTTGTTGTTGCTGCTGCTGCATCCTTGACCGTGCGCGTTCTTCGCTTTCCCGTGCTGAAATATGCACTACAGCAGGCGTTGCTGCCTCAGCTGCCTCAGCAAATGAAACAGGCACGCGTGTAGCACGGTCTTCTGCAGCAAAATGGTTTGCGTGAATCACCTGAGCACTCTCCGGTGTTAATGAAGTTTCCTGTTGTGGATTATTCATAAGAGAAAGTCCCCCAAGTACGATCAATCCACCCGCAATACCCGAAATTACAAAACCTGTTATCTGTTTCATAATAATGTATTTTAGTTAAAAATTAGCGAGAAAAAGGTATTCCTACCCAATGCTTGAAACGCTGCAATTTTATATCAAATTGCTCGCTGAATAAACGTTCGGGGAGGTCCCTTGATTTTTTGACCAGCCATTTTTTTAGAACAAAATAGAATCTCAAGTTCCGGATTTCTTAATGAATCAGAAATAGTATACCTTACAGGCACAATAAAGCCCTTCAAAAGAACCATTGACCGATTTTAAATCTCCAACTTTGCATTTGATCCAGGGTATTGGCTGCCAGCTGTTTGTAGAGGTGGTTCTCATCGCTCGCCATGTCTTTAAGTTGACCTTTAAAAATGGGGTCAAATGGTTTTTTTTCGAGCGCCAATAATAATTCCTTCCATTCGGCCTGATGAATGAACCATTCATCTATTGATTCCAGTTTTTGAACGCTCCTGTAAATCTCCTGAGCTCCATTGAGGTCTCCACTTTTGTATTTTGCATCAGCGAGGATCAAGAGGATTTCCGGGGATAAGCTTTGGGTTTCAGCACCGATTGCCACAATTTGCTCAATGGTTGCAGTCCAATTTTCTGAGATATAGAGCTGGCGAATCTCGATAATTTTTGCTTCATCAGTTGAACCTACAGATCGCTCTATGGTCAGGTACTCTCGGGTATTCATTTCTGCAAAAACGCTGCTGCCGTACCGATGGGAATCAAAAACCAGGAAGGAGAGCCCTGTGAAGGTGACCAGGATCGCCACCGCAGCTGCATACCTCAGTGTTCTCTTGATTTTATCTTGAAGGCGAATTATTTTTGGGCCATCATTTGATGCAATTCCCTTTTTTTCTTGACTATACTTTTTGAACTGTGCCCTCAGTTCATTTCTTTCCAATTCCTTGAGTACTTGCCTGGCCGCGCGATGGGCTTCGAGCTTGTTTTTGAGAGGCTGGTCTGAAATCACCCGGCTCTCAAATTCATATTTCTCAGACTCAGTCAAAGATCCATCCAGATACCTTTCTATTAAGTCAAACTCCTTTTTCTTCATACTAATTGATCAATTGTTGAGTTAGGGCCGGGTTTTTGTAAAGGTATTCTACCAACTTCTTGTGACATCTATATTTGTATTTTCTAGCTATTTTTTCAGAGCTGAGGGACATTTTGGTGGCTATGTCTCTCATCGAAAAATCCTGCATCCACAGTGCCAAAATGCTTCTACACTGTTCCGAAAGTTTATTTAAAATGGTCTGCAGTAATTCTGAACGCTCGTTGAGAATCAACAGGGACTCTTGGGGTTCCACTGCCTTTATTTCACTGGAAGAAAGGATTACTTGTTCATATTTTCGCTCGCTATCCATTTTCTTGAGTCGATTTCGCCAGATGTTTTTTGCAATAGATATCAGATAGTTCTTCGTATCAAAGCTATCTTGATGTTGGCCTGCCTTTATTTTATCCAAAAGGACGATCAGCGATTCGTGGAACATGTCCTCCGCATCCTCAAAGTTGGCCCCATAAACGGAAAGTCTGGAGTAAATGATCTGGGGCACACCCCTTTCCACCATAAATTCATACAGTTCCCGCGCTGCGATTTGTCTTGCGCTACCGCCTACTTTGATTTGTTCAGCCCATTTTCTTTGAATTTGAATCTTTTTGTCCTCCATATAGTGTTTTTGGTCTGGAAATTGTACCCATTTGGTATCAAGTATTTTCAAAAAACTATAGTGCTAAGTTAGATAACTTTTTTTTAATTGTGCTAAATTGTCAAAAAAATAAAAGATGTGCGGTAGATTGACCCTTTCTTCTGACTACACAAAGATTGAGGAGCAATTAGGTTTAACGATGGATGGTGAGCAAATTGATGTTTATAACCGAAATTTTCCCAATTACAATGGAGCCCCTACTCAGCTATTTCCAGTGCTGGCGCAATCGTACGATGAGAATCACTTGCACTTCATGAAGTGGGGACTAATCCCCTCCTGGGCAAAGGATCATAGAATCGGGTACAAGACTATAAACGCAAGGGCGGAGACCGCAATGGTCAAACCTTCCTTTCGCCAGGCATTTACTAAACGACGATGCCTGATTGCTGTAGATGGATACTATGAATGGAAGAATGAAGATAGTGCTAAGCAACCATATAGAATCTGCAAGGAGGATCAATCCGTTTTTGCGCTTTGTGGATTATGGGAAAAATGGATAAAGCCTGGTACGAATTTACCAATTGAGACCTTTACAATTATCACAATGCCCTCCAGAGGCAAAATTTCCTCCCTACACGATCGAATGCCACTCTCAATTTCTAAGGAACATTTTGAGTTGTGGCTAAGAACAGAATTTCAAAGCTCAGAGTTTGAGGAGTTCCTGGAACATTGTTCCAATGTGTTTACCTTCTATTATAGGGTTTCAAAATCAGTCAATTCAGTGAGAAATAATTCCCCGGAATTGATTGAAAGATTAGGCAAATAGTACCGCCATTTTTTTGTGTGATACCTGTTTGCCACCACCTTTAGCTAACAAAATCAGTAAGCACCTCTTCGATCATGGTTTCCACTGATTGGTATAAATCTTTTGAGAATTCGCCGGTAGTTCTATTTGCGATAATTCGATTGAATGAAATGGCGCGGTGGTTCAGCAAGGTACTCAAACCGTAAATTCCGGAGGACTCCATTTCGATATTTGTAAATTTTATTGGGCCGCTTTTAAAAGACTGGAGAATATCCATAAGTTGAGGGTAGCGACCCTTAAGCCTCAATTCCCTTGCCTGAGGCCCGTAGAATCCATGCATGGTGGCCGTCATTCCAAATTTGTACTTGCCCCGGAATTTTTGGAGCAGATCGTGATTGGCCTTAGTGAGATAGATCGGATAAGACAGCCCCCGAAGATGAAAGTATCTATGAAGGTCCTGCCTCAGAAGTTCAAATTCTGTGTCGATTACTGGTAAATTTTCATACATAAGTAAAAGAGCATCAAATCCCAAAGCATATTCAGAAACAACAGTCGTATCCTTCCCAACTTCCGGATCTATGCTTCCGGAGGTGCCGAGCCGAACAAAGGTCAGTTGCCTAAATTCCGATAGAGGTTCTCTGCGTTTCAAGTCAATGTTTGCGGCCGCATCGAGTTCATTGAGGGCAATGTCTATATTGGCAGTACTTATGCCTGTCGACATTACAGATAATCGCTGTCCACCCAGCCACCCGGTATGAGTGATGAATTCCCTTTTGTTCCTCTTAGTATCTATTCGGTCAAAATGCCTGGAAACAGCTTCAACCCTTTGAGGGTCACCAACCAGAAATATCAGGTCTGCAATATCTTCACCTGAAAGGTCAAGATGATATATCCTTCCTTCATCATTTACGACCAGATTGGCCGGATTCCAATTTTCAATCATAATCTTGCAATTTATTATTCGACATTCATTTAAATGGACAGTCGGCTACTTTGAGTTTTCACCTAAGTGCAGCATAGCTTTTTAAAATCAATGCCTTCGAGATATAATTACCATGATCCTACAAATTGAATCAAGGAATAGAAATGTTTTAGGCCGAAACCCAAAGTTAGCCATTTTTACAAACCTTATACCGTATTTTTGTAAGCGGTAGGTATAAATGCTTAATCCACAATAATTTAGATGTTTTTGTTAGCTTTTCCACTTTGCTTAAACTATTTAACATTATTCATTCAACTGATTATGTGATTGTTAAGAAAGTTATCCACATTGTGTGGAAAACTTGTTGTGGATTTTTAAACATATAATGAATAACCCTCATTTATTTTGCATTCGATTGCGGGTGATATGGGAATGATTTACATATAATCATCTTTTCCAATATTAGGTCCGAGCTGCTTGTACTTCAGTGCATTGAGAAATTAACAGTTTAGGATTTACCATTTGAGTCGGTTAATACCGATTTTTTTTGAGAGAATATATGATAAAAATTTTGATATAAAGACTCTTATAATATAAAAAGTTTGTAAACCAAAAATTAACTAACATGCAACACATTGAACCGATTTTACAGGAAAATCCCAACAGATTTGTATTGTTTCCCATTCAGCACAACGACATTTGGGAATTTTACAAGAAGTCCGAAGCCAGTTTTTGGACAGCAGAGGAGATAGACCTTTCGCAAGATCTTGGCGATTGGAGTTCAAAGCTGAATGACAATGAGCGTCATTTCATCAAGCATGTGCTGGCTTTTTTTGCTGCCAGTGATGGCATTGTGAATGAAAATCTAGCTGAGAACTTTGTCAGTGAGGTACAATACACTGAGGCCAAGTTTTTCTATGGCTTTCAAATAATGATGGAAAACATCCATTCAGAGACCTATTCATTGTTGATTGATACTTACATCAAAGATACAAAGGAAAAGGACTACTTATTCAATGCAATAGAAAATCTCGACTGTGTAAAAAGGAAAGCGGATTGGGCCTTGAGATGGATAGATAATGGCAGTTTTCAGGAGCGATTGATAGCCTTTGCTGCTGTGGAGGGTATTTTCTTTTCGGGATCCTTTTGCAGTATTTTCTGGCTAAAAAAGAGGGGTCTCATGCCAGGGCTTTCCTTTTCCAATGAGTTGATCAGTAGGGATGAGGGCATGCATTGCGATTTTGCCTGCCTTCTATACAACAATCACATTCAGGAAAAGCTACCTGAAGGACAGGTGGCGGAAATCATTCTGGACGCAGTGGAAATAGAGAAGGAATTTGTCTCGGACGCTCTCCCGGTTAACCTCATCGGAATGAATGCTGATCTAATGTGTCAGTATATAGAGTTTGTGGCTGATCGCCTAATGGTTGCCCTGGATTTAGAAAGGCACTTTCTGGCAGAAAACCCCTTCCCATGGATGGATCTCATTTCCCTGCCAGGAAAGACCAACTTTTTTGAAAAAAGGGTCGGCGATTATCAAAAATCGGGAGTGATGAGTGATCGCGACAAGCAGAAATTTTCTTTAGACGAAGAATTTTAAGCATACATAACTTTTTAAAAAAAAAATCCGAGATGCAGGTACAAAAAAGAAGTGGAAAGCTGGAAGATGTCAGCTTTGATAAAATAACTGCCAGGGTTAAAAAACTCTGCTACGGCCTAGATCCCAATCATATAAGGCCGATTGAAATAGCTAAGAAAGTCATTCAGGGGCTTTACGATGGGGTGCCCACCTCAGAACTGGACAATTTGGCCGCCGAAACTGCTGCCTCTATGGCAACTGTTCATCCGGATTACGCCATCCTGGCAGCAAGAATTGCGGTTTCCAATCTTCACAAAAATACGAATAAGAGCTTTTCAAAGACTATGAAGGCCCTCTACAATTACATCGACCCCAAAACCGGGGAAAAAGCCGGCCTTATTGGGGATGATAGTATGGAGGTGATTTGGAAAAATAGAGACAAACTGGATTCAGCTATTATTTACGACAGGGACTACGGTTTCGATTACTTTGGGTTCAAGACACTTGAGCGTTCTTATCTATTGAGAATGGACGGTAGGGTAGTGGAAAGGCCTCAGCACCTACTCATGAGGGCCGCAGTGGGAATACATGGAGAGGATATCGACTCCGCTATTGAAACTTATACCCTTATGTCTGAGAAGTGGTTCATACATGCTACTCCAACTCTTTTTAATGCGGCTACCCCCAAGCCACAGCTCTCTTCCTGCTTTTTACTTTCCATGACTGATGATAGTATTGAGGGAATTTTTGAAACCTTGTCGCGCTGTGCAAAAATCAGTCAATCAGCCGGTGGTATAGGTCTGAGTATCCACAATATCAGAGCAAAGGATTCCTATATAAAAGGTACCGGTGGATCCTCCAATGGCATCATTCCCATGCTAAGGGTTTACAACGATACTGCTCGTTATGTGGATCAGGGCGGTGGAAAGAGAAAGGGGGCTTTCGCAATTTATCTGGAACCGTGGCATGCTGATATCTTTGACTTTCTCGATCTCAAGAAAAATCACGGGAAGGAGGAGTTGAGAGCGCGGGATTTGTTTTACGCGATGTGGATACCGGATATCTTTATGGAGAGAGTTAAGGAAGGAGGCAAATGGTCTCTTTTCTGTCCAAATGAAGCACCGGGACTTTACGACACTTACGGAGGTGAGTTCGAAGCGCTTTATCACCGATACGAGAATGAGGGCAGGGCCAGAAATGTGGTGGATGCTCAGGAACTGTGGTTCGCCATACTCGAATCTCAGATTGAGACGGGTACTCCTTATCTACTTTATAAAGATGCCGCGAATAAGAAATCCAATCAGAAGAACCTCGGCACCATACGCTCAAGTAACCTCTGTACAGAGATTTTGGAATACACCTCCGCAGATGAGGTTGCTGTTTGCAATCTCGCTTCGATTGCACTTCCGCGATTTGTCAAGGATGATGGATTTGATTTTCAAAAGTTGTATGAGGTCACCCGCGTGGTAACCCGCAATCTCAACAAGGTGATTGATATCAACTACTATCCTGTACCTGAAGCCCGAAACTCTAATTTACGACACAGACCCATCGGAATCGGAGTGCAGGGGTTGGCAGATGCATTTATCATGTTGAGAATGCCATTCGACAGTGTTGAGGCGCGAGAGCTGAACAAGGAAATTTTTGAAACCATCTATTATGCTGCTCTGGAGGAATCTTGCGCTCTGGCTGAAAAGTTGGGAGCCTACGAATCATACGAGGGTTCCCCTGCCAGCAAGGGGATACTGCAATTTGATATGTGGGATGTAAACCCCGGTCCGCGATGGGATTGGAGTGAACTCAAGGGAAGAATCAAGAATAGCGGACTTAGAAACAGTCTACTCCTCGCCCCTATGCCTACCGCCAGTACCTCCCAGATACTCGGAAACAATGAGTGCTTCGAGCCCTACACTTCTAATATTTACACTAGAAGAACTCTTAGCGGAGAATATGTTGTCGTCAACAAACACTTGTTGAAGGATCTGATCAGACTCAATCTTTGGGACGATGAAATGAAGGAAAAACTGATTGCATCCAACGGCTCCGTTCAGCAAATACCCGAGATACCGGACGAGTTGAAAGACCTTTATAAAACTGTCTGGGAGTTGAGCCAGAAGGTAATAATTGATATGGCAGCCGATCGGGGGGCATTCATTTGTCAGAGTCAGAGCCTCAATGTGTTTATTGAGAATCCCAACTTCGGCAAGCTGTCAAGTATGCACTTTTACGGATGGCAGAAGGGACTGAAAACCGGAATGTACTACTTGAGGTCTCGCCCTGCCGTGGATCCTATAAAATTCACACTCAGTGAAAAACATCAACGGAAGTACTCTTCAAAAAACAAGCCCTCTGACAAGAGTCCATCCAATCTCAAATCAAGCGATAAAGGAGGCATTGAACACGACAATGCCGACGATTTGGAGTTTTCCTCAGGCGATTCCTGTAATATGGACGACGGTTGTTTGATGTGTGGAAGTTAAAAGTAAAATCTCCTCTTATTTATTATAATTCCAACTCAATTGTTTAGAGTACCCCGGTAGTTCTTTCTGCCGGGGTTTTTTATAAATAATCGATGTTCGGTGTTCAATCTTTCATAAAAGGGTCATCACCTCACCTATAGGCTTTTGTCCATTTGGGACACTTTGGCTGTTGGCTGTTGGCGATTGGCTGTTGGCGATTGGCTTTTGGCGATTCAAAAAACTTCAAAAATCAACAATCGTTAATCGATGTTCGATGTTCAATCTTTTTAAGCAATCGTTAATCGACGTTCGATGTTCCCTATTTATCCATAAGTCACAATTTCAATCCTAAATCAAACTTGTTCATTCTATCATCAATCAAAACTTCAAAAATCAACAATCGTTAATCGATGTTCGATATTCAATCTTTTATAAAAAGATCATAAGTCTTT
>REEI01000059.1 GCA_007695145.1 Saprospirales bacterium
CTTAACGCCAAATCCTTGAAGGCCGGGAAAGGGCTATTGAAATTCGAAAATGTTATGTCTCTTAAACTTTGCTTCCATTATTCAATTGATTGCTTTGATAACCATCATCATTCAAGCTTATTATTTATTAGCCTAATTCGATATTTTTTTAAATTTGGCTATTAAATACCAAAGCTCATTTAGTCCTTGTTAATTTCACTCGAGACAAGTCAATGAGGGCAAATCTTAAAAAGTTAAAACAGGTCAATGACTTGTGCACATTTTTTGCTTCTCATCAATCATGTCCTTTTTGCTATTGAATAGTTATCTCAAGTTTTCCTTTACATTTTTCTTGATGCTTCAATAAACTCAGCACAAGTTTAAAAGGTAACAAAAAAACCAAGGCTGTCAAGTATTTGGCTAATTCGATAAATATTTCCAATCCTACTCCCTTCCCCTTCTCTCCATGTCCCTCTTTTGGTCTTTGGCTTTGATGCTATCTCTTTTATCAAAGGATTTCTTTCCCCTTGCGAGTGCAATTTCCAATTTGGCCAGCCCCCTTCCCTCTCCTATAATTATTCGGTAGGGAATAATTGAATAGCCCTTTTCCCTGACTTTCCGTTCCAGCTTCTTCAATTCACTTTTTTTGAGCAGTAATTTACGGGGCCTTCTGGTTTCGTGATTTTGCATAGCTGCAAATTTGTATTCGGCTATGTACATACTTTTGACGTACAACTCTCCATTGTGGAAGTAACAATAAGCATCATTTAGATTGGCCGCTCCCCTTCTGATAGACTTGATCTCAGAGCCCATTAGTTGCATCCCCGCCTCATAAAACTCATCTAAAAAATATTGAAAATGGGCCTTTCGATTGATTATTTCAACCAGTAATTTTTCTTCCTTCATCTTATTTGTTTTGAAGTGATTTTCTCAGAAAATCAGTCATTTTGGTATATAAATGGTATCGTGCATTGCGATGAAAAATACTGTGGTTATTATTGGGGTAAATGTAGAGGTCATAATGTTTGTCCTCCAAATTTAAAGCTCTGACCATTTCAGCAGTGTGTTGAAAATGCACATTGTCATCTGCCAATCCGTGCACTATCAAAAAGTCTCCCTCCAGCTTGTGAGCAAAATTGACCGGAGAATTATTGAAGTATCCCTCAGGATTCTCTTCGCGGGTCCTCATGTACCTTTCCGTATATATGGTATCGTACCACCTCCAGTCCGTGACCGGAGCCACCGCAATGGCTGAAGCAAAAACATCTGCACCTTTTAGTAGAGCTAATGTGGAGATATATCCTCCATAACTCCATCCAAAAATCCCAATGGCATCTTCATTCACATAGTCTTTTGAAGCCAGGTATTTGGCTGCTTCAATCTGATCAATTGTTTCATATAGACCCAATTCAAGGTAGGTCATTTTCCTGAACTCCTCACCCCTTGCACCAGTGCCTCTGCCATCCACACATACTATTATAAAACCTTCCTGGGCAAGCTTTTGAAACCACCAAAAATTTAATCCCCTCCAGTTGTTGAGGACCTGTTGTGAGTTCGGGCCGGAATATTGGTACATCAGTACAGGATAACGCTCTTCGGGATCAAAGTCTCGAGGGTAAATCTTGTACCCGTTCAACTCAACTTCTTCTGAGGTAGTAAAAGAAAAAAAATGCATCTCCGGTATTTGCAGGTGCTCTATGAGCTCAATAAGGTCCCTATTGTCTTCAATCACTCGAAGCCCATCGGTTTCGCCATTCTTGTAAACTGTATGGATGGCAGGGCGGGTTGCAGTGGAGTGATCCAAGATGTAATAATCAAAAGTGCTAGAAAATCCGGCAGTATTCACACCGGCCTCCCCTGCAATCAACTTTTTATCTCCACCCTCAATAGAAACAGCGTAAATCTCCCGGTTCATAGGATCAACTGCTGCAGCTTGAAAAAAAATCTGTTCCCTCTCAGGATCATATCCATAAAATGCTGTTACATCAAATTCACCTTTGGTCAATTGCCTGATCAAATTTCCATTAAAATCATACAAGTAGATATGGTTAAACCCATCTTTTTCACTGGTCCATATAAATTGCTCCCGTCCGTAAACGAAAGTGAGATTATCGTGCATGTTGATGTAGTAAGGATTGGTTTCCTGTAATAAAACTCTTTTCTCTCCGGATTCCGGCTCAATCAACCAAACGCTTAGATCATTCTGGTGGCGATTCATCGTAAAAATCACCAGTTCTCCCATGGGTGACCAATAAATTCGTGGTATGTAAATATCTTCAAATTCAAAAGGGACTTCCATCTTTTCATCCTTCTCTACATCGTATATCCAGACGGTAATTACAGAGTTTTCCTCTCCTACTTTAGGATATTTAAAGGTGGTGTATTCCGGGTAAGTGCCCTCATTGTAGTCCGTCATAGTAAACTCTTTTACATGGCTTTCATCAAATCTCAAATAACCCAGGTAACGAGAGTCCGGAGACCAGTCAAAGGTCCGCGTGATATAGAATTCTTCCTCATACACCCAATCTGAAGCGCCATTGATAATGTGATTTTTCTTACCATCATCCGTGACTCTGGTAAGTTGCCCACTGCTAATCTCGCGAAAATAGAGGTCATTGTTGAAAACGAAGCCTACACGTTTTCCAACAGGACAGAGATAACCATTCATCTGCCCTTGTTCAAATCCTACTTCAGACAGGCTGTCAGTTTGTCGGTTCCAGATAAAATAGTCCGCAAAAAAGGAGCGCCGGTATTGCTGTTTTCGATTGGTATAAAAAAGAATCAAATTTTCATCTTCACTAAATTGATACCCTCTAATTGACATATTTTCGCCCAACTGCTCATCAGACAATATATCTTCGACCACCTCCCCTGATTCAATATCATACATCCTTATAGCTCCACCTTCCAATCTGGTAAAGTGACGGCCATCTTTCATGAAGCGAAAGCCTTCAACCGAACGTGTATCGAAGAGCCTGTGCTTCCAAATACCCTCTACAGTGATCTCAGCCTGGGCAGAACAAAGCACTGGAACCAATAGAAAAGCAATAATTAATACTAAGCTCGGGTGGAAAAAGGAATTTGACATAATACAATGGTTTATAAAGGCAAAGGTAAAAAATTCAGGTTTGAAGCAAGAAGCCTTTCAGATAGTGCCCCTCACGGTGGAAGATATTGACTGGATGATCTGGTCCGGGCCCAAGATGCTTTAAAATCTTTAGTGGCCTTTTACTTTCAATAGCGGCTGCCCTAATAGTATCTTCAAACAATTTTTTATCTATAACTTGAGAACAGCTGAAAGTAAGTAGAAGTCCCCCTTCCCTCAATCGATTTAGGCCCATCATATTAAGTCTTTTATAAGCCTGAACAGCATTGTGGGACTTAGCCCTGCTCTTGGCAAAAGCAGGTGGGTCCAATACAATTAGATCGTACAATTGGTCTGACGACGACAAAAACTGATAAACATCTTCCTTTTGGATTCGGTGACGCTCCTCATCAAGTCCATTCATGATGGTATGCTCCCGACAAAGATCTGCAGCATAGGAAGAAACATCCACACTATCTACATGAATTGCACCACCCTTCAAAGCCGAGATAGAAAATCCACCTGTGTATGAAAAAGCATTCAATACCTTTTTTCCCTTACTCAACTGGGCAATTAACATTCGATTGTCTCTCTGATCGAGGAAAAACCCGGTTTTCTGTCCCTTAGCTGGATCAATAATATACTTAATACCATTTTCGACGACCTCAAATTCTATCCTCTCTCCATACACCAATCCTGGAGTCAAGTCTGAAGCACCAGATCTCAAACCGGGAAAACTAAAGTAAACAGATTGAACCATGGCACTATTGACAGAGAGAAAAGCTTTGAGCAGACACTCTCTCTGCAGGCACATCCCATCTGAGTGAAACTGAACTACTAAAAGTCCATTGTAATAGTCAGCAATCAATCCAGGCAAGTCATCACCTTCCCCATTTACCCATCTGAAACAATTGAGGTCACCGGAATTATTCAAAAGCAATTCAGCTCTTCGGTCAAATGCTTTTTGCAGGCGTTTTATATAAAATTGCTCATCTACCTTTTCATCCTCAAAGCTGAGAATGCGAATTGCAATAGAGGAGGATTGATAATGGCCAATGGCCAGAAAGTCATCTTTTTCACTTATCAGCCTGACCAACTCCCCATTTTGCGGTACAGTTTTCTGGACCTTTATAGCGCCGGAGAATATCCAGGGATGAAAGGTATTCAAGGTTTTTAATCGGCTGTTTTTTAATATGATTTCTGTCATCTTATAATTTGGTGTGAAAGGGGTTATTCCACAGTTGCATTCTTTATTTCTTCAATATGTTTCCGCGCTTCGGAATAGCCTATTTCAAACATCTCATCCATCTTGTTGAACGAGAATATACCAAAAGAACTCAACTCACCGGGTTCAATAAAAAGGTCGCATTGCTCTTTAGAAGCCTTGACATTGGCTAGCACAGACAGTTCAAAAGTTCTAAAGCCAATATTAGTAAGTCGATCATATTCCTGATCAGATTGTTCCAGAACAGGAGTAATACTAAATCCCACCACAAAATCACATTCTTCACACAATGGTTCGACGGGTAAATTCATCAACAGACCACCATCAATCAAAAAGTCTGAGTTAATTTTGACAGGAGGGAAGACTATTGGAATGCTAGAAGATGCAATAACAGAAGGGATAATTTCTCCACTTTCGAATACTTTTATTCTACCTGTATTCAGACTGGAGGCAATCACCTTTACCGGAATTTTTAAATCTTCAAAGTTCTCACAATCCAGGAGTTTTGTGAGTAGTTTTTCAATCTTTTTTAAACTGCTCAGTCCTGACAATGAATAGCTAAAATTTACAAGGTGGAAAAGAGATAGTGACTTGATTTCTTTTAAAATCAATTCTGGATCTACTTTATTGGCAGCTAAAACAGCTACCATTGCACCTGCACTGGTTCCTGCTAGCCAGTCGAATTTTATTTCAGCCTCATTGAAGGCCTTAATTGCACCGAGATGGGCGGCTGCACGACTACCTCCACCAGATAAGGCAAGGCCAATTTTCTTACTCATTCTTAGTTGGTTAACAGAAGTTCTTTAGAAAATAGACCTCAAAAGTAAGTATTTATGGCATTTCATCAATAAATTACAATTGGCACTACTCCACTCTCTGTCTCAGTTTTTATCATCAACAGATATTGGCCGGACCTTTCGTTGCTAATATCTAGAGATTTTATACCGTTGATATTTTCGTGCTGCAGCACCATTTTGCCACTCAGATCAAATAGAATCACTTCCACAACAGGAGAATTAGATTCAAAATGAAGTAGATCAGCAGCGGGATTGGGCCAAACAGAAATTTTTAACCCTGAAGAGAAATCAATGGTATTGCTAACCATTTCAATATCTTCTGTATACCGGGGAACAATCTGATAGCCATCATTTGCAGGCACTGCAGTCGTAAATTGAGTACCAATACCGGTTATATTCAACAGACCCTCTGGGGCCTCATTGCCCAATCTACTTTCTCTCTGAATTCTTAGCACAAAAGTTTCACCGTTTCTCTCAAGAGTTACATTGCCCTCTGAACCTTCACTAACCCATTGAGATGAATTTTGAATATTAACTCCTTCAAGCCTAACCAGTCTGGATTCAGTAGATTCGTTCAGCTCGTTTACAACCCTCGGTTCCACAAGTGGTTGGTCAGCTTCAATAAATTCAATTTCTTCAGCATTTATTTGCGATAGCCCCCTAAATTCTGAAACCACCCCTTTCAGGGTAATTAAATCTCCCTCATTCACTTCATAATCTAAACTTCCGGAAGCTCGAAATACTCCAATACCGACATTGTTAGCGTCGATAAGGGTAAATTGAAGTCCCTGGGGCCGATAATTGATTCCATAAACTACGGCAGTTACTGAAACCGGTTGGCCCAATAGAACAGGTCTGCCATCCTGATCATTTTCTCTCAATTCAGGCATAGTAACCTGCATGTAGGGATCTGATATATCAAGTCCCATATCTTCAGCGTATCTCGGAACCACTCTATAGCCATCATTTGGAGGAATATTGGTTGTGAATTGACTGCCAATACCTGTAAGATCGAAATGTCCGGCCGGAGGATTAAAACCCAAAATAACAGCAGCAGGAACCCTAACTTCAAAGATACCATCTATATTTTCAACTTGAAGGTTTGCAGCTGTACCGGGAGCAGGCCAGTCCTCAGGATTCAAGAGTGTTACCTCAGGAATGCGTACAAGAGAGGATTCAGTCGCCTCATCCAAAATATTAACCGTTATAGCAGGGATGAGAGAATTGTCACTCGAGACCAAATCAATTTCATCAGCTGTAATTTGAGTAAGACCCCGGAATTGGCCAACAGTACCCCTTACAGTAATTCTATCCCCCTCCTTTACTTCATAGTCGAGATTACCCGTGGCCCTAAATACCCCGACTCCATTATTTTCTGAATCGATAATAGTGAACTCCAAGCCCTGGGGTCTGAGATTGATTCCGTATACAACAGCCGTTGTCTGAACTTTCTCACCCAGCAGAACCGGTTCAAAATCAATGTTGTTTTGTCTTAGGGCCGGGATGTCAACAACAGAGTATTCAATTTCTTCTATACCAATATCGGAAGCATACCGTGGGAGTAACTGATAACCATCATCCGCCGGAATATTGGTAGTGAATTGGCCTCCGATGCCAATTAAATCAAAAGGTCCATTTGGTGGGGTATTTCCCAGGTCGACCTCGCTTGGTATTCTCATCAGAAAAGTACCGTGGGTATTTTCAACAAAAATATTTGCAGCCTGACCGGGATTGGGCCAGTCTTCAGGGTTCGTAATTGTAACCTCCTCAAGCATGATCAATGAGGACTCAGTTTCCTCGCCTAGATCGGTAACAATTTCAGGATCTACCAGGGGATTTTCATCTGATACCCATTCAATGCTGTCCGGTTCAATTTGTGTGAGTCCGTTAAAGAAGGACACCTGACCCCAAACTCTTATCAGGTCACCCTCGGTAGGTTCGTAGGAAAGATTGCCTGAAGCATTGAATATTCCCACTCCTTTATTATTCCCGTCAATTATAGTAAACTGAAGGCCTTGAGGTCTTAGGTTTGTCCCGTAAACTGTACCCAAAACTTCAACTAATGCTTCATTCAAAACAGGTACTCCATCAGCATCGTTTTCCCGTAATTGGCTCATATTGACCAACATATAAGTTGGGTTGTTCACAACTGTAATATTTCCAATCATACCCAATGTGAAGTGATCGTCACAGTGATAAGTATATGATCCTAAGGTATTAAATGTATGCTCAAATTCCCAGTTTCCACTTTCAGTCGGTCCGCTGAAGAAGTGTTCTGGATTATCCGGATAGGCATCCAGACTACCATTTACATTGTGCGTACCTGCAATATTTACCCATCGAACTGTCTCACCAAGTTGAATAATAATATCCTCCGGGTCGTAAAAATTGTTTTTCACTTCTATGATATGATCGGCATTGCTACTTTGGGCCAAAATTCCAAGAGGCATAAAAAAGACAATACATGCCACAAGAAAATGGGATGTGAAAATTTTTTTCATGATTTAATTTTTTAGGTTCAATTACTCAACTCATTAAAAAGCTCAACCGGGTAATCAGTGGCAATCATTCCTGCTCCAAGTTCAAAGAATTCAGCAATCGTATTAAATCCTTTCGCTTTAGCTCTTTGATCGAGATTTCCTATGGTACCCTGGATTGCAATAATACCATTTTTATTCAATTCTTCATAAATTTTTTGGTCTGTTTTTTGGGTTCCTGTGAAAGCAACAACTCTTTCATTTGGCAAACGGGATTCCAAAAGTAGATCCAACTCCTGAAAATTCCTGACGGGTAAAGAAATCATAATCTCCGGGGCCAGACTATTAAATGCTATAGCTGCATTGAGGCTGTATACAATAACCAAAACACGGTTAACAGCATTTTCAGTTCTTATCTGCCGGACCACCCTTTCAAAAGGTACATTTCTCTTGATGTCTAATTTCAGAATGGCCTTCCCTCTTGACCATTTCAGCACATCCTGAAGTGAAGAAGGATTAAAATTGGTGGTATCGCCATAGTGATCCAGAAGCTGAAGGTGCTTTATTTCGTTCCACACTAATTGGTCTGCTCTTCCTTGTCCTGTGGTTGTCCTATCCAGGGTTTCATCGTGAAGAAGGAAGATTATAGAGTCTTTACTCATTCTCAGGTCCATTTCAAGGACAGCGGGTAGCTCCCCTATTATATATTCAAATGACTCAATACAATTCTCAGGCCATCCCGGGTAAAATCTCGACCCTCTATGTGCACTGATCATTCGTTCAGGTGCAGAACCGGGAGTAAAAAATGAGTAAATATCTTCAGTAAAATAGTAATAGGGGGATACCTCCGGCCAATTGAAAGGGGCGGAAGAGCCTTCAATTGACTTCAGACCATTAGGTATTCTCGATTGGTTATCAGGGGAATGGTTGCATGATAAAAGTATACAGCTAAGAATGAGTGATTTTAGCACAATTCTGACCAAATAGAACATCGAGTAGTGAATTATTTACGAATGTACCAAAATACTTTGATTCGAAGAAAATATACCTTGCATAAAAAATGGGCCTGCACATCTGACAGGCCCATTGAGCTTAATAAAATATAAAAATCAGTTTTGTATTCTGCTATCAATTAGCTTCCAAAAATGTACCTTACCCCAACCTGCATCCTCCAGGTATTGGCAAGAATACTTGTCGTGGTGGGTCTGAAAGTTTCAGTTGGAAATTCATTGGTACCGGAAATGGTGTTAAGACGATAAACTGGTACACCCTCATCCGTAATTCTTCTTAAGTTGAGAAGGTTCCTTTGGTACTCTAATTGTGGCACACCCCAATCGCTGTTGAGCATATTACCCACGTTGGTAAAGTCCAATGACAATTGTAACCTGTGTTGACCATCACCTGCGAGATTTATGTCCTGTAAAATTCTCAAATCAAAGCGATGAACCCATGGTCTAACCGCGCCATTTCTCTCAGCGATTTTTCCTCTGTTTGAACTTAGGTAATCGTCCTGATCAATATAGGCATCAAATAGTTCTTGCTGCCTTTGTGCAGTAATGGTCTCGCCAGCTAGTGTAAATTCTTCGAACACCAACTCACTGGCATTGTTGGGAATGTAGATAAGGCGATTCGATCCATCACCGAAGTTACCACTGTATGTGTAACTGAATCTACCTGCATTTCCGGCATCGTAAAATAGACCAATTGTAGTATTACCAGCGCGATAAGACAAAGCACCCATTAATCTATTAGGCTGATCGTGACCAGCAAATCCAAGCTCAGGATTGTTTCTATTCCTCTGGACTGTCTGAGGCCAAAGTGAAATAGCCTGTGAGCCACCGGCTGCATCCAAATCTCTTGACTGAGAGTAAGTATAGGCAGCCATCAAATCAAAGCCAGAGTCAAATGACTTTCTAAGCTGAATAGTGGCAGAAAAATAGTCAGCCTTTTCCTCAGCATTGGTCAGAAGAAAAACATTCCTAAAATCAGGATCATTGGAATAAGCGGTCAATCCTTCTTGAGCAACCCAATATCCTCTTTGGTCAGGACCGGAAAGGGTTCTATCTGGATTTCTCAATACGGGATTGTAGGCAACTGGTGTATGGACATCTCTATTATAGATGAAGTCAACTGTTGCCATAAGGCCAAGAGGCAACTGGTAGTCAGCACCAATACTGGTTCTCCAAACTTGAGGAAGTTTGAAATCTTCATCTGTCAGATTGATCTCATTGGATAATTCAATTTCAGGATTTTCAGGCAAATAAGCATTGACATCCGGATTGAAAATAATGCCTGCATCGACAACCTCCTGACCTTCAAATCCAATTCCACCTCGAACTACACCGGAACCATTCACCTGGTTTGACAACCAAACAAAAGGGATTCGACCTGAGAATAAGCCACTTCCACCTCTCAGCTGAAGACTTCTGTCACCAAACACATCCCAGTTAAAGCCTAACCTTGGAGAAAATAGTGGATTGACTTTGGGAAAAGTACTCACATCCGGTGTAAATGTGCCGTTGGGACCTGTAAAAGTCTTATTTTTCTCGTCCAATAATTCATTTCTTGGCAGATCGATTGGATAGAAAGGCATATCGACCCTCAGACCAGCAGTAACACTTAAATCAGGATTGACTTGATATTGGTCCTGGATAAATACACCTACCTGACCGAAAGAGGTTTCATCAAGAGGAGGAGTTGTAGACCCATCCAATGCAAAGGATCTGGCATAGGCATCAGGATGCACATTGGGATTCTGGTTAAGGACCGCTTCCTCAAACTTATCAAAACCTATGTATCTGTACCATCCGTGAAAGGTAGGGTTGAATGCATTATTAAAGGTCATGTATTCAAAGTTAACACCAGCTGTTATAGTATGGCGTCCCGCATAATGAGTAAGAGTATTGGTAATGTTGAATACGTCGTTTTCAAGTAGATTAAAAACTGAGAACAATTCATTACCCATGGTCATATAATAGAGTAATTCTCCTGCATCGTTAGGTTCAAGAACCTCAATCATAGGAAAGTTTTGACCACCGGGGATGCCTCTGCGCTGAGGAACGGAAGAAGTAAATCCGACATTCAGTTGATTGGATAAGTTGTCGCCAAGCACAGAATTGAGTTCGGCTACTATAGAGGTAACTTCCCTTTCTTGAGTGTAGTTATTGTTGCGGAAGTTGATATTTTCAATTCCCTGTCGACTAGTGTTAAAATACCTTGTAGACACAAACCTTATGGAGTTACCATTGGTAGGAACATCTCTAAAGGCGGTAAAGTGGTTGAACCTCAAGGACACTTTATGATTCCGATTGATGTTATAATCGAATCTGAGATTAAAACGCTCAGCTTCTTCAGCAAAAGGATAACTGTCAGGTGCTCCAGTTTCGTATCCGTAGAGTTCTCTCATTCTTTCACGTACTCTATTAGCTTCAGATAGAGGCACTCTGGAGATATTGATGCCATCCGGAGTTTCACCTTCCCTTGCAGCTCTTTTAGTAAATGAAGGAACTGCTTGATCTTCTTTCTCGTAAGATGCAAAAAAGAACAATCTGTCCTTAATAATCGGCCCGCCTATCCTAAACCCATAAGTGGTAATCTCAGAATCATTAACATTTGCAGAAATGTCACCTACTTTGTTACCGATCATTTGATCATTTCTAAGGAAATAATACGCTGAGCCTTCAAAGCGATTGGTACCTGAACGAGTTACCGCATCCACAGATGCACCGGTAAATCCCGAATACCTGACGTCATAAGGAGCAAGATTGACACTCACTTGCTCAATAGCATCCAGAGATACTGGATTTCCACCTGCAAATTGGTCTGCTCCAAGACCGAAGTTGTTGTTGTAGATATTGCCATCAATGGTGTAATTATTAAACCTTGAGCTGGTTCCGGCAAAAGAATTACCAACCGATTGTGGGGTCATACGAGTAAAATCATTAATGCTTCTGCTAATGGTAGGTAGAGAATTAATGGTCTCATTGTTGAGATTGGTACTGGCGCCCGTTCTGGAAGAATTAATTACCGGATCCTGAGCACCGGAAACAACAATCTCGTCTAGTATGGTACCCGCTTCAGCCAAGGCCACATCCACATTGGCACCGGAACCGAGGGCAAGGTAAATCCCTTCTACGGTTTCAGTCTCGTAACCAATGTAAGAGATCGTCACCTTGTATGGACCACCGCTTCTCATGTTAACGATATTGAACACACCGTTAACATTCGTAATAGCACCATACTCTGAACCTGTAGGAACATGAGTAGCAACGACAGTTGCCCCAATTAATTCCTCACCTGTGGTTGAGGTAATTTTCCCGGACATGGTGGAGGTGGTTACCTGCCCCCATAATCCGGCACTGATAAACAAACAACAAACAATTAAGTAAAGTTTTTTCATGATAGTGAATATTGGTTTATAATTTCCTGCAAAACTAATTACCAAAATCCATTTTTCACCAATCCAATATTAATAAAATATTAAGTTGAATTTAAGTTTTTTTCTGGTGCGATTCAACTTATTACATATACATGCATTACATATAAGTTAAACTATCAATATATTAATAATTACCTTTCTGACTCGGGTAAGAAGACCTCGGCTATCATGCAGCGGACACTTCCCCCTCCATATTTCTCAACAGTGGAAATATCTGAGTGTACTAATTTGGTGTACTTCTCTAGTGATTTTTTTTGAGCTGTATTAAGGGAGTTGAATGCAGCCGTAGACATGGCCAATATACGCTTACCTTTCCGACTTTTTAACTGAAGCATATTCCCGGCAAAATGTAGAACCTGTTCAAAACTAATAGGAATGACTTCCAAACCGGTTTTTGCAAAATGGTTTTCAAGCTTTTTTTCTTCTTTCTTATCGGGTATACATTCTAGACAAATAACTACAAATCCGTCTCCAAGCGCCATAATAACATTTGTGTGATAAATAGGCATCCCCTGTGGGTCAACTGCAGTAAAGGTTACAGGCGTGTAGTTAAATTTTTCGCAAAAAGCCTTCAGTAATACCTCATCTGTTCTCTGGCTTAAGCAAGCATAAACAAGCTTATTCGCTCTATCTATAATCATCGATCCTGTACCTTCAAGAAAGACATTTTGTGCTTCAAAACCCTCCAGTCCTACAATATCTAAAATATCATGTGAGCTGCTTAGAAATTTAATGATCTCCGGATCTCTTTCGTTTCGCCTGACCGGAGAAAACATGGGATAAGTAACCAATCTGCCGTCTTCATGGGTAGTGAACCAATTGTTGGGGAAAACTGCATCAGGTTTGGCCGGTATTGGACGATCTTCAAAAACCAATACCTCAACACCTTCACCTTTGAGTGTTTCCACCAAACGGTCAAATTCACCTAGAGCATTCTTTCTAATCTCCTCAGCATTTTCTGCGCCTTCTTGATTTTGAAAGGCATTATTGGCAGCAGTTTCAGCATTGAATCCGAAATTGGCCGGCCTGACCATCAACACTTTGTGAGTAAAATTATCGCAGTTCATAATATAATTCTTTATGAGTACAAGTATGGAATTATTCAACAATTATTGGCGATCCTACAAGTTTATATGCTCATGGAGGTATTTCATTGGGCGAGAAATCATTCAAAATTGTCCACCTAATTTTTAATAAACCTTACATATACACTAACTTTGAGTTTCAAACTCAATCATTGAATTACTTTTTTACCTATATCTCCTACTGAAACAAAAATTTCTGCACTTGTTATTGTGCCGAATACTAAAATCATCGCAAAAGTAAGTACTAAATTCATTTAAAAATGAGCAAGAAGAAAAAGCTTCAAAAAAGTGGACCCGAAAAAATACTCAGTTATACTACGGATCCCTCAGGCTATAATCCATTTAAGGATCTAGCAGTAGGTCCGCAAAAATCTACCAACTCAAAAGATGAACCCATAAGAGTCAAATATGAGAAAAAAGGCAGAGGGGGCAAAACCGTTTCGATTATTTCGGGAATTAAATCCCACCCAGATGGCCTGGCAGAACTCGCTACCTTGATTAAAAATAAATGCGGCACCGGAGGGAGTGCAAAAGATGGTGATATAATTATTCAGGGAGATCACCGGGACAAAATAATGGACATCCTAAAGTCGAAGGGATACTCAAATGTCAAGAAAAGTGGTGGATAACATCCAAATGGCCAATGAAAATTAAGAAAGGTGCTGCCCAGTAAAAACCTGAGCTAACCTTTAGTTCTAATTCCGAGCCATTGAACCCTAAGAGACTAGTAAATGCATCATTTTTAAACCATGGGCCAAATGCCAATCCCCACCCTATTGCGAATATTTACTCCTCTTCAGAGCCCATTTGATTTTCTGAGTATAGACGGTCGAATAGGTTATCGACCTTTTCCATTTCATCAAGTAGGCCATCCAGATGGAATTCAAGATGGGGAGTACGTCTGATATGTTTCCGCACTCTCTGAGCTAGTAGTTGGCGAAGCCTTGTAGCACTTTGGTCCATAAGTCCAATAATGTGCTCTTTAGCCGCGACATTATATACGCTTAAATAAACTCTGGCCTGACTGAGGTCAGGAGATACATCGACATTAGTTACAGTTACAAAAGGTTCATTTCCATATATGAGGTATCCTTCCCTCTGAAGCAGTTCGCTGAAGTGCCTTTTTATGGTTTCTGCGACTTGAAGTTGTCTCTTACTGGCCATAAATCAATGTTTTTTTTGAAAAGGTAGCCCAATAAATCTTTGCTGAAGCTTCTGCATATTATCTTAGCACCTAAATTTAGCACAAAATTAGCCATTAAATTGTTGCAAACCCAATATTAACAGCAGCGAATTCATGCACATCAGTGAAATAGGCAGATTGGCCAATTCCATCACCTATGTCAAAGGAGTGGGACCCGCCAAAAGCGAGCTTTTGGAAAAGGAAAAAGGCATTGTCAATCAATGGGATATGTTGATGGAATTCCCATTCAGGTATATAGACAGGAGGTCTTTTAATCTGATTCAGGAACCGGTAGAAGAGGGTCAAATAGTGCAGTACAAGGGAAAAATTTTAAATGTAATAGTCCAGGGTGAATCTCGAAAAAGAAGGTTGACCGCCGAATTTACTGACGGGACCGGAACCATTACATTGATATGGTTTCAGGGTGTAAGCAGGCTAGAAAAGCTCATTCGTAATGGAGAAAGAATAATTGTTTTCGGGAGGTTATCTATTTACAACAGGAAGAGAACGATTGCTCACCCTGAAATAGAAATTCTAGACGATCAATCAGGGGAGAGAAAGTCAAAAGGACTGCAACCAGTTTACAGCAGTACGGAAAAACTCAATTCAAAGGGGCTGGATACGAAGGGAATCCGCCGAATCACCTACAACCTTATTGCGGACCTTCGCGAACACGATGTTTATGAATCACTGCCCAACTACCTTTTACAAAAACTAAAACTGATCAGCCGCTACAAGGCATTTAAATGGATCCACTTTCCACCTGACCACGCTGAATTAAAACAGGCCCAGACCAGACTAATTTTTGAAGAACTTTTTACCCTTCAACTTCAGATGCTATTCAGAATGAAGTCCCGAAAGGCTAAGTTTAAGGGCCTAAGTTTTGAAAAGGTTGGAAATTACTTTCTCCAGTTTTACAATCAGGAATTACCATTCGAACTGACCGGAGCCCAAAAGAAAGTTCTGAGAGAGATACGAGCAGACACAAAATCCGGAGTACAGATGAATCGACTCGTTCAGGGAGATGTAGGTAGCGGAAAAACCATAGTGGCGGTAATGGCCATTCTGCTTGCCATCGACAATGGATATCAAGCATGCTTGATGGCACCAACAGAAATACTTGCCACTCAACACTACTTGAAAATTGAGCAGCAACTCAAAAACATAGGGCTTAAGGCTGCTTATCTCAGCGGATCTGTCAAGGGTAAAAAACGCAAGTTGATATTAGAGGAATTGGAGCGGGGCGAAATCCACTTGCTAATAGGTACACATGCAATTATAGAGGAATGGGTGAAATTCAAAAGCCTGGGACTTTCCATTACTGATGAACAGCACCGATTTGGGGTAGAACAAAGGGCTAAACTCTGGAAGAAATCCGGGGATACTCCTCCCCATGTCATGGTCATGACAGCTACTCCTATTCCGAGGACTCTTGCAATGACTCTCTACGGAGATTTAGATATTTCTGTTATCGATGAGTTGCCCCCCGGTCGAAAGGCAGTCAAAACTACAACCACCTATGACAAATACCGCGGAAGACTCAATCAATTTCTGAAAAGTGAAATTGCCAAAGGAAGACAGATTTATGTAGTGTATCCTCTTATTGAGGAATCATCCAAGCTTGATTTGGCAAATCTTCAGGAGGGTTATGAGCGACTTTTAGAACAGTTTCCAAGACCGGATTATCAGATTGGGGTGGTCCATGGAAAAATGAAACCGGAAGATAAAGAAATGGAGATGCAAAAGTTTGCTCAGGGACGAACCAATATCCTGGTTTCCACCACTGTTATTGAGGTTGGTGTTAATGTTCCCAACGCATCTGTAATGGTAATTGAAAATGCAGAGCGCTTTGGTCTATCCCAACTCCATCAATTGAGAGGTCGAGTTGGTCGTGGTGCTGAACAAAGTCACTGCATTTTGCTCACAGGATACAAATTGACTAAAGTCGCCAGGAAGCGTATGGAAATCATGTGCAGCACCAATAATGGTTTTGTTATTGCAGAGGAAGATTTAAAATTGAGAGGTCCGGGAGAAATTGAAGGGACCAAACAGAGCGGTGATCTGAATCTGCGAATGGCCAATCTCGCCAGAGATGGACACATTTTAAAAACAGCCCGAGATCTGGCGAGGGCGATCCTGGATAAAGATCCTGAATTGCAACATCCTGAAAATTTGCTATTGCGAAAATTAATTGAAAGACAAAGTGGAAACAACTTGCTCAACCGAATAGGATGAAAAAGTTACAGGCTTCCCTCTACTAATCCTCCAGGCGAATATTCCCTTGACAGACAAATTCTATATTCAATCCACCAGACCTTTTCAAATCAAAGCCTGGAGGCAATCTCTTTAATTCCAATAATCCCAAATAATAATTTAGAATCAATCACCACTCTCCTATTCAAATAAAGCGAAAGAAGCATGAATGAATTATTTTAGCAACACTCAGAACTCCATTAATGGGCTATAAATGTTTACTTTCTTACAATTTTTGTCTGAAAAATAAGCAATTTGATCGATGCAATTGTTCTAGTTAGGTTTTTAAGCTTATTTTTGAGATGAATTACGTTAAGTTAAAGTGATTGTTATGAGACGAAAATATAAACTCACAGGATGCGCAAGGTTTTTAATCTTCCTGGTCGTTGCCGTGCCGGTGATTTTTTTTACAGCCCAATTTATAACAGGAGAAAATCCGCTCAATGAATTGAAAAATGCGATTGGATGGGGAAGTGAGGAAGTTGAATGGGTTGAAAATAGTGGGGCTACTGTGGATACTTCCGATCAGATAAAAACTCAGCCTCCTTTATCAAATAAGGAAGAGGAAATAACTCCTATATCCGAGCCTCAGAAAACGGACCTTAGCCAGTATCATAATTTAATTCAAGACCTCAAGCAACAGATTTCAGAGCTGGAGAAGAGAATAGAAAAATTGGAAATGGTGATTGAGGAGAGGGAGTAGAGCGAACCATTGCCTACTCTAAGATTCCTCCACCTTTAGGATTAATTGATTATTATTGTCGCCTGCAAAACCAATTGCAAGCGCTCTTCAGTAGGTAGGCTGTGTTCATAATCCTTTCTAATTAATGTAAATCCACCTTGAAATTGGATTTCCGGTTCTTCAAATTTGTAATAGCCTATCAAACTGAATTCCCTGATAGTTGGTACTAGGACATCATTGCTAAGAGTTCCATTTCTCAAGTCGGCAGTTGCTCTGCTAACAGCAAATTCGATCCCTCCGGCCCAATATTCATCGATCGCATAGTTTACCTGCCCCATTGCACCTTTTCCCTCTCTGATATACTTAACTGCAGAGGAGCCTGGATTTGGGTCAAAACTTAACAAATCATTGGAATATCTGGAAATAAAGTCAAACATAAGGGTAAAACCAGAGTATTTGGCCATAACATCAAGGGCGAAAGCATTCAGTTGACGATCAATGCCGTCTTCAAATAACAAATCTCCGGTTTGACCACCTTCGCGCTTTAGATTGGGATTATAGTGATAACCGACACCCAGGCGCAGGCGCCAATCGCGTAGCCTCATCCAATCGGCCTCTGTTCGATAATCATCCGCTGAAAAGTTGGTAAGGGGAAAAATGTCAGCCCGCATAGTGAGCGCAGGCTGGAGGGAGGCAAATCGAATGTTTCTCCCATTTCCGGAAGTCAATGCTCCAGATAAAACAATTGGAAGATCAATGGAATTTAGGTCAATACTTCCAAATAGACCGAGATCAAAATCATGACCGTAATGAGAATTGACGATTGACCGGTCAAACATAAATACATTGGCAAAAGGAGTAGGTCTTTGTCTCGAAAAAGGAAGCTTGGTCTGTCCAATGGTAATCTCAGCCGATTCGCTAATCTTGTAGCTTGCCATCAAATCAAAGAGCATTCTGGGAAAAAATAGTTGGTCATCATAAGAATCCAATCCCAAATCGCGGTCACCCGGGCTGAGACCTAATTGGAGAAAAAAGGTCCATCTTTCTGAGGGTTGGTAAAAAAAACGGGGCCGAATCCGTCTAAAAAAAAGGCGGGTTCCCTCCTTATCCAACCCATTGTCGAACAGGTAATCTCTCTGAAGATTGGGTTGAACGATCAATTCAGCCCTAAACTTTGGAATACTGTCCAGTCCTGAAGCCATGCATGACAAAGGGCTAAGATTGAGAATAAAAACTCCAAATAGACTAAAGAAGTACGCAAATTGAATGCCTTTAACAGGTGCCAAAGTTAAATATTCGAAATTAGGGTTCCGATTATCCCGGTATTTACCTATCATTTTTAAATAATTATAAGCGAAATTCTTCAGCCAGTGGGAATAATGGAGAAAAGTATTCCGTTTAAAGGCGTAGAACTCCAGAAAAATAGCCGGAAACATCCAGGATTTTCCGGTCTTTCATGGCTTGCAAAGTTAGGAACAATCCAACTGGGAATAAAATTATTTCAGCCAGCCACCCCGAAAGCGAGGCATTAATGGATCCTGCATCATTCATCTCTTTAAAAACTGTGAACAAAATAACATAAGCTGTAAAGAATAGAATGGCAACAAGCAATGGGTACCCGAATCCACCTTTTTTAATAATAGAACCCATAGGGGCACCAATAAACAAAAAAATGATGCAAACTGCAGCAAAAGCAAATTTTCTGTGCTTTTCATAAATTTGTTTACGAACCTCAATCTCAGTGGATATCAAACTCTGGGAGTTGGAATTAACCTGTAGACCATGAGTTTGTAGAAAACCTGTTGCCCGCGAGTAAAGAGTACGCCACTGCCCCTGATCAAAAGTTTCTATAAAAAAACTGGCAGAATCAGGCGGAACACCATCTTGTTTCATAACTCTCGTATCCACTCTATCCTGTCCGCGCGCAATCCGGTCTTCCGAAATGGTTCGAGAACGGTCTTCGTCAGGCTCCTCTAATCTAACTCTTTCGCCATGTTCTTCCAGTTGACTTCTATATGGAATATCTGAAGTTTTATTGGAGGTAATTACGGGAGAAGTGGGATTAAGTAGTGGCCTTTTCAAGTTCATTCTCATTTCATCCATGCCCTTTGATAACGAGTCCACTGAAGCCCTCAATTGCCCAACTGTAAGCATTCTTCGATGTGATTTAAATCGTTCTTCATCAGTTCTCTGCAATTCAAAGCCGGACATATCAAATACCATTTGATACTCTCTAAAACTCGTCTTCAAAAAGGGTTTAAAAGATTTTCCGTCCTCCTGCATATCCTGATATTGATTGCCGTGAAAAAGCCTCATGATAAGGTTCTGCCGGTCACCTGACATAAACATCTCACCTGAATCTGCCCTTACCAGTTTCATTATACCTGATCTGGTCTCTGAATTGTCGTAGATCATCACATCCTTTATCCCTCTCCCATCCTGCATTCGCTCTCCAATTCTGACGGTATATCCACTGAAGTCATAATTAAAAACCCCCGGTTCTAAAGCAAGCGTGGGCTGATGCTGTCGAATGTCATACAATCTGGACTGAAATTTCAGATTACTGACAGGTATCAGATTGTTTGAGCAATAAAAAGAAAAGCCGGTGAGAAATATGCTAAAAATAATGAGGGGATACATTATCCTCATCAAGGACATACCAGAGGACTTCATGCTCGCCAATTCATATTTTTCAGCAAGATTACCAAACAACATGACTGATGCCAGTAGCACCCCGATAGGGAGAGCCATCGGGATTAAAGAGACAGACATATAGGCAACCATTTCAACTATAATGATGGTGCCGACACCCTTCCCCATTATTTCATCGATGTACAACCACAATGTCTGCATGACCAGTACAAACAACGCGATCAGGAATGCAGCGAAAAATGGTGGCATGAATTGCCTGATGATATACCAGTCAAGCTTTTTCAAATTACTTTTGTTTGGAAATTGAAGTCATCACAAAATGGCACGGCTTTTCACTTCAAAAGCTGCTTCTACTCTCCTTGTGTTTGATCGAGAGGGTCTTCTTCCAACATCTCCATTCCATCCTGTCCGTTCCTCTTCATCAACATAGGCACCACATCAAAGAGCTGCTCAGCTGATAGTCTTTTGGAAAGAATTTCCTTATCCGCATCCAATACAAAGAGCAATGGTGTTGAGCGAACATTGTACAATACACTAAATCTGGAGCGATGAAAGGGATCTACTAAATTGAGGAACAGATCGGTTCCATCCGTATCGTCTATGTATTTCCAGCAAGTCTCCACCTCATCGGTAAATTTGGTACAGATGGTTACCAATCCTATATTTTCATCCTCGAATTCTCTCATGAATCTCACAATTTGCGGTGTATATCTTCTGCAGTGTCCACAATCCGGCCTCCAGAAATACAAGATGGTATAGTCGTATTCTAACTCGTGCAGTCGCACCCTTTGACCATCACGATCCTGTAAAACGATATCAGGAGCAGTTTTTCCAATAAGGGTCGGCCTCATTCGATCTGCATTTTCAACAATGCTTTTAAGCTGTTCTTCTGAAGCCCAGGTAGCTTTTCCAGTCTTGTAGTAAGTGTCGATTAGATGAACATATACAGCATCCATACCGATTATGTTGCTGCGGGCATACTTGTTGACGAAATGAGGAAGAAAAAACCTAAAAATCTGTTCATTCTCCATCATCCGGTCCAAAATCTTTGTGAGTTCTATGGAAATACTATCGGGATGACGCGGAATCAAATTGTCCACATAGTGATTTACCCTTGAAGCAAGTACAGGCGATCTCATCAATCTGGAATCTGTTACGTCCAAATGGTCAAAGAAGTGGTTTCGAACATATTGAAAACGCTGTCTTCTAATTTCAGAATCAGAACCCTCAAATTCAGGTGGTTGTGGATCTCTGTTAGCTTTCAGAAAAACGCCCAAAAACTGCCCTTCAAACTCCACCGTTAATTTGTTCTGGAATTCTATTACCTCCTCATCTATGTTTAAAAGCTTTTTTCTCAAGGCTTCTTTTTCTTCCTCATCCATATCCTCCTCATCGCCCTCTCTCAACCCATCTGCTTTTTTTCTCTGATTTTCTAAAAAATTAAGGTAGTTGAAAAAAGCGGTATTCTGTGGCGCATTCTCAAATAGAATACTTCCTGAAATGCTCTCAGCATCGGCTTCAAGGGATAAGTCTTGCTCATTATCATCCACAATGAGTTGAAAAAAGCGCATATCTGGCTTCATCACTACCAGATACATTCCTGGATCTAAAGGTTCCTCCCTGCTTATAAAAAATTGATTTGATTCATGGTCTCTGAAAAGCGTATCTTTGATTAACTGCCGCTCACCGTGATAATAAGCAAGCAATAAGGTGTCATTTTCGTAATTGTGGAGTTGTACTTTTAATGAAAACCCCTCATGAGCTAGCAGGCTAAAAGGAAGTAATGCTATCAGAAATGATATAATGTACTTAACCATATTGTGTAAAAGTTTTTTTTCTATAAGTAATGTACTTCAGGGCAGAGTATCACTTTGGAAAACAATTCAAAATACCCAACCAAAAACAATGTTTCAATCAAAAGAAACTCAAAAGTAGTAAACGATCCTAATTTAAGGATGTTTTCTTACTCGATTCGCTTTAGGATGTGAAATTTATTCCTTCGTTTAAAATACCCCCCTTCTTAATACCTAAAAAAATGTTGGGTTACCCTAAGAAATCAGCGGGAATCAAATTTCATTCTTAGCTTGTCACCGAGTTCACAGGGGTATTTCTTCAATCAGATAACATTTTTTTTCTTATCTTCGACCATCGAAAAACGACCAAATATGACAGTAAAAAATAACGGCTTGTACAAACCTCAAAATCATGTTCGTATCGTTACTGCGGCATCACTGTTTGATGGGCACGACGCTGCAATAAATATAATGCGGAGAATTATGCAGTCCTCTGGGGCTGAAATCATTCACCTGGGACACAACCGTTCCGTCAGGGAGATAGTAAATACAGCCATACAAGAAGATGCCAATGGCATTGCCATCACCTCTTACCAGGGAGGCCATAACGAATATTTTAAATACATGTATGACCTATTGAGGGAGGCCGGTTGTGGTCATATTAAAATATTTGGTGGAGGTGGAGGCACCATTCTACCTTCAGAGATTGAGGACTTACACGCCTATGGAATAACTAGAATATACAGCCCGGACGATGGTCGAAAGTTGGGGCTTCAGGGCATGATTAGCGACCTGGTCAAGCAGTGTGATTATCCCCTTGGAAATCATTTAAATGGTGAACTTGATTTACTCAATAAGGGCGACTTTAAATCCATTGCCAGGACCATATCAGCCATCGAGAACTTTCCAGAAAAGCATCCTGATCTAATAGATAAGGTAAACTCCAAAGCAAAGAATTCAACAACACCGGTCATAGGAATAACCGGTACAGGTGGGGCTGGAAAATCCAGCCTTGTGGATGAAATAATCAGGAGGTTCCTTATTGAGTATCCCCAAAAGTCTATTGGAATTATCTCAGTAGACCCCTCCAAAAGAAAGTCAGGAGGGGCGCTTTTGGGAGACCGCATCAGGATGAACAGCATCAATCACAGTGACAGGGTGTATATGAGATCCCTTGCGACCCGACAATCCAATTTGGCGCTATCAAAATATGTAAGAGGTGCTGTAAACACCTTAAAATCATCTGGCTTTGATTTGATAATTCTTGAAACTTCGGGCATTGGTCAATCCGATACTGAGATCGTTGACCACTCTGATCTTTCAATGTACGTAATGACTCCGGAATACGGAGCAGCGACTCAATTGGAAAAAATCGACATGTTGGATTTTGCAGATATAATTGCCATTAACAAGTTCGACAAAAGAGGGGCTCAAGATGCCATCCGGGATGTCAAAAAGCAATATCAACGCAATCACATGCTTTTCACCCAAGATGCGGAGGAAATGCCTGTATATGGAACCATCGCCTCACAATTTAACGATCCGGGCACAAACAAACTCTTCATTGAATTGATGAAAAAACTGGTAGAAAAAACCGGGGCCGACTTTGACCTTAATTTCTCCTTACAGGAGGGGTTTTCAGAAAAGATATTCATCATTCCACCTGCAAGAGTTCGCTACCTCTCAGAAATATCAGAAAACAACAGAAAGTATGATCAATGGGTAGAGAAACAATCCAACATCGCGAGCAGAATTTACGCTGTGCAAAAAACCAGAGAAGAGTTTGTGAACAGTGGTAGAAAAGATGATAGTGGTGATTTTATTGCTCAGCTTAATCAACTACTGGAACAACTAAAGCTTGATTTGGATGGTGATTGCTGGAGAACCATTGAGGGCTGGGCAGAAAAAGTCCAACATTATAAGTCTGATGAATTTGTTTATCGGGTTAGAAACCGTGAAATCAGAGTGCCAACCTATACCAGGTCACTTTCCCACTCAAAAATACCGAGAGTCATTCTACCAAAATACAAAGATTGGGGTGAATTGCTCAAGTGGTCACTTCAAGAAAATGTGCCTGGAGAATTTCCATATACCGCAGGTGTTTTTCCCTTTAAACGCCAGGGTGAAGACCCCACAAGAATGTTTGCAGGAGAAGGAGGTCCAGAGCGCACCAATAAACGATTCCATTATCTTTCCCTGGATATGCCTGCCAATCGATTGTCAACTGCTTTCGATTCGGTAACTCTTTACGGTGAAGACCCCGACTACAGACCTGATATTTATGGAAAAATCGGTAACAGTGGTGTGAGTATTTGCAGTTTAAATGATGCCAAAAAGCTTTACTCAGGTTTTGATCTATGTGATCCTAAGACTTCAGTTTCTATGACTATCAATGGACCTGCTGCTACCATTTGTGCATTTTTCATGAATGCAGCCATTGATCAGGTTTGTGAAAAATACATTCGGGAGAATAACTTATTAGACAAAGTAGAGGCCAAACTCAAGGAAAAGTACGACAACAGGGGCTTGCCCAGACCTCAATATGCAGGTGAAACACCAGTGGGAAATGATAGGCTGGGATTACTTTTACTCGGAATTACCGGCGATGAGGTGCTGTCTCAGGAGATTTACCAGCCGCTCAAAGAAAAGGCGCTACAATCTGTTCGAGGCACGGTACAAGCTGATATTTTAAAAGAAGATCAGGCTCAAAATACCTGTATTTTCTCCACAGAGTTTTCCCTAAAATTGATGGGCGATGTGCAGCAGTATTTCATCGATCACCAAGTGAGAAACTTTTATTCCGTTTCCATTTCTGGTTATCACATTGCGGAGGCCGGAGCCAATCCCATCACCCAATTGGCATTTACACTTTCCAATGGCTTCACTTTTGTAGAGTACTATTTGAGCAGAGGAATGCATATTGATGATTTTGCGCCCAACCTGTCCTTTTTCTTCAGCAATGGAATTGACCCGGAATACGCCGTCATCGGTCGCGTGGCCAGAAGGTTGTGGGCAAAGGCACTCAAGTATAAATACGGTGCTAACGAGCGATCTCAAAAATTGAAGTATCACATTCAAACTTCAGGTCGCTCTTTACATGCTCAGGAAATCAGCTTTAACGACATCAGAACCACTCTTCAGGCACTTTATGCAGTTTATGACAACTGCAATAGCCTCCATACTAACGCCTACGATGAGGCCATAACCACGCCTACCGAGGAGAGCGTAAGAAGGGCTGTAGCCATTCAAATGATCATCAACCACGAGTTGGGACTGGCAAAAAATGAAAATCCTCTGCAGGGCTCTTTCATCATAGAAGAATTGACAGATTTAGTCGAAGAAGCTGTGCTGGCAGAATTTGACCGAATTACAGAAAGAGGCGGTGTACTGGGGGCAATGGAAACCATGTATCAACGTGGTAAAATTCAAGAAGAAAGTCTTTATTATGAATCCTTGAAGCACAGTGGAGAATATCCAATTATCGGTGTAAATACCTTCCTAAATAAAGATGGCTCCCCCACTATTTTGCCGGGGGAAGTAATCAGAGCAACGGAAGATGAAAAAAAGCTCCAAATATCTAATCTCGAAGAACTTAAAAAGGCCAATGAAAGAGTAGCAGAAGAGGCACTAAAAAAGCTTCAAGACAAAGCTCTGGTGAATCAGAATGTTTTCGAAGAGTTAATGGAGTGTTCAAAGGTTTGCTCCCTCGGTCAGATAACACAAGCACTTTACCAGGTCGGTGGTCAGTACCGCAGAAACATGTAAATTATTCAACCACAGAAATCTCTATGGCTTGAATTACTTCCATATCACCACTTACAGAACCGTGGTTGGTGACAAAACCTATTACACTCATGTTATCAACAACCCACCATCCATCCTCTTGCGGAATAGTAAATTGATAATTTAAGGTGACCCCTTCACCGGGCAAGAGTTGATTTGTCATAGGGTCTCCATTAATAGAGGAAAGTACCTTGCGCAACACAAAGTTATGCTCGTATTCCTCGATAACTCCTGTCTGGCTCAACTGCGGGTCAATGATGCCACTTTCTGTGAGATAAACGGTAAATGAAAAGTCCCCATCTATTGACTCCCTCGACTCAATTGTAAACCGGACATTTAATTCCCGATTTTCATTATTGAATGTTCTATCGGCACCAATAGTAATCAGAGCAGGGCTTTCTAACTGAGAGGCTACCAATCCTGCCCACGCCCCAATATTGGCAATAGGACGAAATTGTTCGCCAGCAAAATTAAGGCGGTTAAAGGTTGCAGCAGGCTTGCCGAGATAAGGCCCTAACATTTGGTCTATCTGATCTGCCTCTATCATTCTGAAATCGTACTTGCTATTACTTCTCGGAGTCGCAAGAAAGGAAGAGTGGATACCTACAATAGCAATATTGTTACCAAATCGCTGTTTTAAACTTCTCAATTCAGATCCTCCTGCAGGACAGTTAGGACAACTCGCCCCGGTGAATTCCTCAACAAGAACGACCCGGTCACTATCAGGGGGAATATAGTCGGGGATTAAAACCTCCTGTTCCTCACAGGAAACAAATAAAAGAACCATCAAGGGCACAAATAAGAGTAATCTTCTCATTTCTAAAAATTAGAGTTAACGGTAAATCTCATTCCACTAAAGGCTGGCTCCAATCTACAAATACCTCCTGTACAAACGACGCCTTCTACCTGCTTCACATAACTGAGTGAAAACCTGGAAGTTCCCGCATTATATGCAACTGAAACAGTGGGGTAAAGCAGGTTATCTGTCATGGTAGGATCTACATTGTACATAGCTGAAGCAGAAATAATCCACCTTGGCGCAGTACTGTATTCTGCGCCAAAAAATATCCAGGATCCAAAATCTTCATCGGTTTGCATGTATTGAGCCTCTAATTTCAAGGCATTCCTTCTGGTGAACCGGTAAAGGAATTCAGCATAAGGGGTAATGGTTTCAACCATCGGAACCAAAGGCTTTCCTTCAAATAAATCTTGATCGTACTCCTGTCGCTGGATACCAAAGGTTGCAGTCCATGTTCTCTGATATCTATATTTAGCTTCAAGTAAAAACTCCCGGTATAACAAATCTCCGCCCAAATTGGTAATATTGCTAAAGTTTCCAAGAAAACTCCATGTGCGGTTTGGTGAATAGCGCACATCTACCTGAAAAGCATACTCTCCCAATTCTTGTGTTGCAGGAACGTAGCGGGAAGTGAGCCTATAGGTATTCTGTCTGCTCATTGGAGGCAGAAAGTTAATTTGACCAAAGTTTAATTCGAGCTGAGGATCCGTTCTAAATGAAAAATTCTCTGTTCTTTTTCCCTCAAGGGTTATACCCCAACCTCCCTGAGAAAATGAAAGTGATGAGTAGAAAACTGTACCTGATGCTTTCTTTAAACTCCCCTGGATATTTCCACCCAATCCATCTGACCTAAGCTTAAAAGGATCAAAAATTATTTCAGGACTCTTGTAGGCGCCCTCTATGTACCAACTAATTGGGCCAAACGTCAAAGTATTGTATAGGGATATTGCATACGTATTAAAAACAGGATCCAATCCTTCCCTATCCAGTGGTGTGTAAAATCTAATGGTATTAATCAGTCTGTCCATACTTCCATCATCAAGCGTCCTTGCTACAACCCCAAATCCAGGAGCTAGTGAGATCGGATTGTCATCACTCCCTGTGCTAATAAATCCGTCCAAAGCCAATCCTCTGATTACAGATTCATAGTTGGAAAACTGCCTTTTTTGCTTCCCGGCAAACGCACGAACTCTCCAGTTTTCATCTAGGTCGTAGGCCAATCGAACTCCTATAAGGGCATTGTCGATTAAGAGTGGCCGCTCTTCATATGCTCGAAAAATAATACCGGTACCAATTTGATCGTAAATGTATCCTCCTGTTATCGTCAACTGATCAATCCTCCTTTGGATAAACCATCTCCCAATCCCGAGGTCATTGTACGAACTGGTTGGATTGAGTAGCTGAGAATTATTGAACATGTCAAAGCGAATGCCAAAATCAAATCCCCAATTGGAATAATTAAGGGTTAGCCAGGTATCTGCACCAAAGAGCTGATTGTCGTACTGGGGAATATTGGCAGCACCGATGGCGGAATCTCGCATATAAAAATTAGCATTGGCTTCCAAATTTCCAAATAACCGCCCACCGTCACTTTGGGCACTAAGAGAAATAAAGCAGGAACAGGAAATCCAAAGGATACCTGCAGTAATCAGGGAGTAAATTTCTTTCATTCCACTTAATTAACCTTGTTATAATCTAAAGTGAAGGTATATAATCTTAGGATTTAAGACATAAGCACCCTTAATTTTTTTAAAAAAATTTTTATTATTGTACAATCAGACATAGCTTTACAGCAGTTTAATCGATTAATAAAATATATAAAATGAATCCAGTAAAACTTTTCCCGCTCACATTCCTCTTTATGATAGTCGCCACTGCAAGCTTTGCACAGCGGACTCTTCCAGAAGTTAATGTCAGGACTCTAGAAGGGCAAAGCATCAATATTCAAACACATGCTGAGAATGATAAAATCACCTTCATCACCTTTTGGGCCACCTGGTGTGTTCCATGCCGAAGAGAGTTGGATGCACTCGCCGACTTATATGAAGAGTGGAAAGAGGAATTTGATATGGAAATAGTAGCCATCTCCATTGATGACACCCGCGGTCTGGCTCGCGTCAGACCAATGGTTCAGCAGAACGGCTGGGACTTTACTATATATACAGACACCAATCAGGACTTAAAGAATGCCCTGAATTTTCAAACCATTCCCCAGAGTTTCCTTCTGGATAAAAAGGGTAATATAGTGTACTCTCATTCTGGATATGCTCCAGGGGATGAAGTCGAAATAGAGGACAAAATGCGTGAACTAGTCCGATGATTGGTTGGATTACATCTGGAGATAATTTCAAATAGGCTAAGCGCTCAAAGCAAATCCCGGTAGAACCCAATATTTTCATGTGGCAGGTGAAATCAAAACCCTTCACTTTCCTAAAAAAGTAGTCGAGTTCACAGATTAATTACTTTGGGATTGTTAGCAATTATTGGTTTCACTGGTGAAGAAATGCCTGTTATCATAGGCAAGCACTTATACCAGTTCACAGATGGTTACCATACTGGCCGCCAAACCCATTTTGATTTATAGAGTCCTTTAAAAAACTTTCACTCAATTGATTCAGGTGTAAGGATCATTTATTTCCCTTCACTGCTATGCTTTATTGGCCCACATTTTATTATCTCCTTGGAATATTTATGTAACTTCGCGCTGTGCATATAAGGGTTCATAATTTTGACCATGAAAAGCATATAGAGATTGCTTTACAGCAAAAAATTCAATGGATAAGTAATATCAATAAACCAACGTTTGACATTAATAACATCAGTATCGGGAATCAGGGGCACAATAGGAGGGGCACAGGGCCATAATTTAACGCCTCCTGATGTGGTGAAGTTCATTTCTGCATATTCTAAAATCCTCCTGGAGAAGAAATCCAACCATAGGCCGGTGGTAGTTATCGGTCGGGATGGCAGAATTTCAGGAGCAGCCCTTTCTCATCTTGTTAGCTCTACCCTTTCTTTTTGTGGTATAGACGTCATAAATTGCGGACTCAGCACTACTCCATCCGTTGAGATGGCCGTAATAAGAAAAAAGGCGAATGGGGGAATTATTTGTACTGCAAGTCACAACCCAAAGCATTGGAATGCTCTAAAATTTCTCGACAATAAAGGGGAATTCATCTCGGCGGAAATGGGTAGGCGCATAGTTGAAATAGCAGAAAAAGGGGTTTTTTCTTATGCCCATATTGAGAACCTGGGATCCATGCAAGAGTACACGTCCTCAATAGAAGACCACATTGAAGATGTCCTATCGATGAAAATGGTAAGCAAGGAGCTTGTAGCCAGTAGAAAGTTCAAGCTTTGCATCGATGCGATTAACTCCACCGGGGCTATTGCGGTTCCTATGTTACTAGACAAAATGGGTGTAGAATATCATTTGCTTTTTGGTGATAATTTTGGCAATTTCGCTCACGAGGCAGAGCCCCTTCCAAAAAATCTTTCCGCTCTATCCAGGTCCGTAGTTGAGCATAGTGCAGACTTGGGGGTTGCTGTTGACCCCGATGTTGATCGCCTTGTACTCCTGGCAGAGGATGGAAGTCACTTTGGAGAAGAGTATACCCTTGTAGCCATAGCAGATTATTACCTCTCCCATTTCGGAACTGGGGATACAGTTTCCAATCTCTCTTCTTCGGCTGCTCTAACCGAGGTGACCAACAAATATGGGGGAGAGCACTTCCAGTCAGCTGTTGGAGAAAGACATGTAGTCGATTTGATGAAGAAGAAAAATGCACTGATCGGAGGAGAGGGCAACGGCGGTATTATTTGCCCCGAATTGCATTACGGGCGCGATGCCATAGCGGGAATTGCGCTTTTTTTGACCCATTTGGCCAAATCAGGTAAAAAGGTTTCGGAACTAAGAGCTAGCTATCCAAACTATTTCATGTCTAAAGAAAAGGTTGACATCAAGTCAAATGACATGGCTAATACCTTATTAGATGAATTGAAAAATCACTTCAGTGAGCATCAAAGCGACCAAACCGATGGCTTGAAAGTTTATTTTGAAAATTCGTGGGCTCATATTCGCCCCTCTAATACTGAACCTATTCTAAGAATATACACTGAGGCTAAAAATTTTGAATCTGCCCAAGTGTTGGCCGATTTGATAAAGAACTTAATTCTTCAATTACAAAGCAAGTGAAATGAGAGTGTATTTTGACAATGCTGCAACTACCCCATTAGATCCCAGGGTTTTGAACTTGATGATCGAAAAATTGAGAGAGATTCACGGAAACCCTTCTTCCATTCATCATCTTGGGAGGAGTAGCCGCAATGAAATTGAAATGGCGAGAAAAACTGTTGCCCAGGCAATTGGTGCCTCAACAGGAGAGATATTTTTTACCTCAGGTGGTACCGAATCCAATAATTTTGCGCTAAAGTGCGCCGTACGCGATCTGGGTGTAAACACTATAATTACAAGCCCCATCGAGCACCATTGTATCCTCCATACCGCAGAATGCCTTCAAAAATACAATGGCATTGATCTCCAACTGGTAAAAATTGATCCCCTGGGCAGGGTAATTATGGATGATCTCATAAGTAAACTCCAAAAGGCTAAAGGGAAGACATTGGTCTCACTCATGCACGCAAATAATGAAATAGGCACTATTGCAAACATCACCCAAATTGGTGAAATATGCAGAGAACACGGTGCTTACTTCCACTCCGACACCATTCAAACTATTGGCCATTTCCCAATCAATGTCAATAATCTTAACATTAGTTTTCTAAGCGGGTCTGCTCACAAATTCCACGGACCCAAAGGTGTTGGATTTATTTATATCAATTCCGATAATTTACTCAAACCCTTTATTGACGGTGGTGGGCAGGAACGCAATATGAGGGGTGGCACAGAAAACCTGCATGGAATTATTGCACTTGGCAAAGCCCTTGAAATTGCCATAAATGAGTTGGAGGAACGAAAGGCAAAAATTCTTTCTGTAAGAGAGTATATGAAATCCAAACTGGTGGAAACCATTCCTGATGTTAAATTCAACGGTGTTCAGGAAGACCCATTTTTATATACTGTGCTGTCGGTATCTTTTCCGCCTGGACCCAAGACAGAATTGATGCCACTGGCTCTTGATATAGCCGGCATATGCGCATCCGGGGGCTCAGCTTGCAGTTCAGGATCAGAAAAAGGATCTCATGTAATCAATACAATTGGCGAATTAAAGGGCCATAAAACAATTCGCTTCTCCTTTTCTCATTTCAACACCAAAGAGGAGGTTGATTTTGCAATGGAGAAAATTGCCGAAATGTTTGAGCTGGTTAGTTAGTTGATGTAAAGTGTATTGAATACAAAGAAAACTGACCTTAATATAAAATATCACATTGGAAATTTAAGGGGCTTTGATGGGATAAGCGATAGAACTAAAAAATCCTACTAGACCTTCTGGAAAAAAGCAATTTTTGAAAATATGACAAAATGGGTCAATTCAATTGAAATAAATTTGAGTGTATGAATAGATATATTTTATTGGTGGCTATTGGCGCTGTCCTGTTGTTGCAGCCGGGTATAAATTTTGGGCAAATTACCGGAGATGAAATACCTGGAGCAACCCGTGATTTGATAATTAGAAATATTCAGCTAAAATCTGCACCGGGAGAAGCAAGTATTAGAACCGATATTTATTTACGAAATGGCCTTATCACCAAAATCGGGGATACCATCCTACCACAGGCCGGTGCCAGAGAGTTAAAGGGTGATTCACTTTTTGCTTACGCAGCATTTATTAGTCCACTCAGCTACACAGGACAACCTGATGAGGAGGATGACGTCAGACGCAGTGCATGGAGAGGTGCACCGGGAGCCACGCCACCTGAACAAGCCGGAATAACACCCCACAATCAGGGATACCATCACTTTAACATCTCCCAAAAGGACATTGAAAAATTGCACAGGCAAGGATTCGGGATCATTCACAGTGTTCCCAAGGGGTTTGTGATGAGCGGAAAGGGATGTCTCATGTTACTTTATCCGGAAACCAGTAAGGACCTCCTTATACTGAAAAAAGAGACAGGTCTCTATGCACAATTCAGGAACAAAATGCGCCTTTATCCGGCTACCCCATTGGCGACAATGTCTGTTTGGAGGGAAATCATGGTAGATACAAGGAATCAATACAGCTACTATCAAAGTTGGAAATTGGAACCGGAGGGCAAAACTCCTCCTTCTCTGAGTGATATAAATCGGGCTCTCTTCCCGGTAATAGATGGGAACCAGCCTGTATTTTTTAATGCCTCTGAGAATCGACAAATTCTCCGGGCAGCCAGACTTTCTAAAGAACTGGATTTTCCTCTTGTACTTTCTAATGTATCCAAATTGAGCACCGATTTGTTCCATCTGCTGGATGGAGAGATTCCCATTATTTTTGATTTGAATTTACCTGAAAAACCGGAAGATTTAATGAGGGAAGAAGAAAAAGAACCTGAGAAGCAAAGGCGATCTGCCAGAGACCGAAGGAGTGATCAGTCAGAGAGTTCAGAAGAAAAGGAACTGGAACTACCTGCCGGAATGACCAAAGAAGAATACTCTCGACTTACAGAAAGTAGAAAAAAAGCCTATGAGAAAAATATGGAATTACCGGCATTGATCATCGAGAAAAATTTATTATCAGGGTTTTCCATTCTTGACATGGATGAAAAGGACATCCTGCCAAATCTTAGAAAATTAATGAATTACGGAATGAAGGAGGACGATTTGCTGGCAGCACTCACTACCCTGCCTGCCAGATTGTTTGGACTTGAATCTAAACTGGGAGAGTTGAGACCTGGTATGCAGGCACATTTGGTTTTGTTTGACAAACCATTTACAGAAGAAAAGGCAAGTGTACAGTACATAATTATCAATGGTCAGCTAATCGACTACAAAAAAGAAGGACAATGAATTGTTATTTCATCTCCATAATCACAACTACTGCCCTGCTGTTCTCTGCCCTGATTACTTTGGCTCAGGGAGATTTCCATTCAGGAAGTGTTCTCATTAAAAACGGCAATTTGCTTACCATAACAGGCGGAAATTTGCAAGAAACGGATTTACTTATACTAGATGGTAAGATCAGTAAAATAGGGCCCAACCTCACTGCACCGGAAGGGGTTCCCTCACTGGATGTGTCCGGCAGGTACGTTATGCCTGGAATAGTGGATGCCCACTCTCATGTAGGTTTGGATGCGGTTAATGAAGCCACCAATCCCATTACTGCTGAAGTTGAAATAGCAGATGTTATCAACCCCTATGACATAGCACTTTATCATGCGCTGGCTGGAGGGGTTACCGTTTCACACGCCATGCACGGAAGCGCAAATGTGATTGGGGGCCAAAACCAGACAATAAAACACCGGTACGGTGCCATGGATCCTCGGGACCTCATCATGGAGGATGCGCCCAGGACCATAAAATTTGCACTTGGAGAAAATCCCATACGGGTTCATGGTGAAGGATACAATACTGTGCCAAATACCAGAATGGGTGTAGAGGCAGTGATTAGGCAGGCTTTTGATGAAGCACTGAATTACAAAAAGCAATGGGAGGAATACCATGAGAGTAAAGAAAACAGTACGGCCGGCAAGCCTCCTTCTTACAACAGGAGACATGAAGCAATACTTGATGTAATTGATGGCAAAATATTGATTCACTGTCACTCATATAGATCAGATGAAATTTACATGTTGATGAATATTTGTAGAGATTATGGAATCAATCAATTGATTTTTCAACATGTAAATGAGGGATTTAAGGTAGCACCGGAACTAGCTAATTTTGGTGCCATGGCTTCAGTATTTTCAGACTGGTGGGCCTACAAGTTTGAAGTGTACTACTCCACTGCTTATAATACGACTATACTGGCTCAGAATGGTGTAATCACTTCAGTCAATTCTGATTCCAGGGAATTGATTCGTCATCTCTTCCTGGAAGCAGCAAAAGCTCAGCGATATGGCGAGCTGGACGACAATGAAACTTTAAAATTGATCACCCTCAATCCGGCCATCCAGCTAGGCATCGACCACCGTGTAGGCTCTCTTGAGGTCGGTAAAGATGGAGACCTTGCCATATTTAACAATCATCCCCTTTCAATATACACCATACCTGAATATACCTTTGTAGATGGCAAAATGTTTTTCAACCGGTTTGAAGATCCCGAGGATATGCGAATTATAGTTGATGCTGAGGAGGAATTTGAAAGCTTTATGGAACTGAAATCCGGACGTGGGGATCACGATTGCCTACATTAAACCCCTTTGAGTATTTTTAAAATCATGGAAATGAAGTCGATATTTATATTTAGCACCCTATTTTTCTGTCTGTTAGGTTTTTCAAATAATAGTTTTTGTCAGCTCTTTCGGGAACCTGTATACGGAAATTTTCTCATACAAAATGCTGAAATACATACCGTAACAAATGGGATTCTAAAGGCAGATCTGTTGATTAGAGATGGGAGAATTGCAGCTATTGGTAAAGATCTTGAATATGGTGACGCAATAACGATAGATGCAAGTGGAAAAAGGGTTTATCCCGGATTTATCGATGCAGGCACTCGACTGGGATTGAGCGAGATCAGCTCTATCAGCCTTACTAATGACTTTAATGAAAGAGGCAACCTCACACCCTACGCCAGGGCCATTACCGCAATTAATCCAAATGCCGTACCCATTCCGGTGACCCGGATTGAGGGAGTCACTACCGTAGTAGCAGCTCCAAGGGGAGGTACCATTCCCGGTACTGCAGCTACCATACATCTCATTGGATACACCCCCGATCAAATGTTTGCAGGAGTCGAAATGCTAATACTGGATTTCCCTTCTTCAGTGCAAAGAGGAAGATGGGACAGAAGACCTTTGGAAAAGAGATTAGAGGAATACGAAGACCAGGTGAAAAAATTAAATGAATTTTGGTCGGAGGCTGCTCTTTATCACAAGCTGAAATCAGCGGATAACGCAGACCGGGTCATTCCCACATATGAAGCCATGCTTCCGGTATTCAATAAAGAGCGGCAGGTTTTTGTAGAGGTCAATAGAGCCCAGGATATTTTAAATGCATTGGATTGGCTCAAGGACAAAGATTTGAATGTTGTACTCACAGGAGTCGCTGAAGGCTGGAGAGTTACCGAGCAGATTAAAGCTTCTGGTTTCCCTGTAATTACTGGACCTGTTTTGCAGACCCCCTCCAGGTCCTACGACAGATACGATAGGCCCTACACCAATCCATCTGCCATGCGAGATGCCGGAATAACAGTAGCCATTAGAACAGCTGAAATGGAGAATGTTAGGAATTTACCTTTCAATGCCGGATATGCAGCAACATACGGCATGGGGATTGAGGCAGCACTAGAAGCCATAACCATAGTACCTGCTACCATACTGGGGCTAGAGGATCAAATTGGATCTATTGAAGTCGGCAAATTGGCCAATCTCTTCATAGCAAATGGCGATCCATTTGAACCGCGAACTCAAATAGAGAACGTTTTTATCAAAGGGTGGAATATTCCAATGGAAAGTAGACACACACAATTGTATGATCAGTTTATAGAAAGGAAACCGGGATTGCAACTCATCGATTAATCAGCTCTGAATATATGAGGGAGGAGATTTACATGCAAAGGTGTTTGGATCTTGCTGTCAGAGCAAAAGGAAAAACGCATCTAAATCCTCTAGTGGGTGCCTTATTGGTCTGCGACAACAAAATAATTGGCGAGGGATGGCACATGCATTACGGTGGGCCTCATGCAGAGGTCCGTGCCCTGGATTCTGTAAAAAAAGAGGACCGAAACCTGATTGAAAAAAGTAGTCTTTACGTCTCTCTTGAACCATGCTCACATTTTGGAAAAACTCCACCATGTACAGAGCTAATACTGCAACATAATATTCCCAGGGTGGTGGTGGGAATGACAGACCCGAATCCTTTAGTTTCAGGAAGAGGTATTCGTCGTCTTAGAGATTCCGGGGTAGAAGTTATTACAGATGTCAGCCGCGAGCAAGCACAATGCATTAACAGAGGATTTGTTGTCAATCAACTACTAAAAAGACCATATATCACCATCAAGTACGCCCAATCCAGGGATGGGTTTTTGGGAAAAAAGGATAGCCGAATTTCAATATCCAATTCCATCGTCAATCAATGGGTGCATCAGTTGAGATCGGAATACCATGCCATTGGAATAGGAAGAAATACTGCCAAGATCGACAATCCGCAACTAACTACTAGATTGATTCCAGGTAAAAATCCTATCCGTTTGATCTTTAGTAAAAGTGGGAAAATCAATCCCAATTGGAATGTTTTTGATCGGACGGCTCCAACTTGTCTCATAGGAAATGAGCAACCTGGTCATCTTCCATACGGAACTACGTTTTTTCAAAAAGGTGAAAATTGGGGGGACACCTTCCAAAACCTCTATTCCAAACTTAAAATAGGATCCCTTCTCATCGAGGGGGGATCAAACCTGATCAAATCCGTACTTTCTGAGAACATATGGGATGAGATCATTCAGATTACCGGAGATATTAATTTATACGATGGTGTCCCCGCACCTGATTTAACTGCTCTATCAATTCAGGAAACCCATTCATTTACGATAAAAAAGGACATGGTTAGGATTTTCCGAAAGCAGCTCGACCCAAAATATTGAATCAGATGTAACTCACAGTACATTTAAAGTACCTCCAATTTACCCCCGAACCCTGTGCTATCATCCCCCTCAAACCATTTGATTTCAATTTCTAAACTGTGTTGCAGTCCTTTGCTCTTCCTGGTCTCTTCCTCCACCTGAATCTCTAAAACCACTCTATCCGGTATCTCCAATTGAATATCAGTCGATCCGGACTTTAAGTGAACAATTCCCTGTTCCAGTTTATCCGCAATGGATCTCAACATATCCACCATCTCATTGCGAGTCATTCTATCCTCAGATTTAAACAACTTAACCTCTTTCCCCATAATGATATTTTTTAAGGTAAATACTAAAAATTTTAACCTGCCAAATCAGAGAAAGTTCAGCTTCTCCTCTTCTAAATTTCCCCTCTCAAGCCTGTTGCAATTAAAACTCTGCACTTGCCCTGCAGATCCTTTTTTATAACTACAGATTGAAAAAATGGTCTGAAAATTTGTGCTGTTTCTTCTGCTCGGTATTCATTTATCTCAGCCATCACTACCCCATTGTGATTGAGGACAAGACTAGATATTTCACACAGTCTTCTGTAAAAACTTAGGGGATCCTCTCCTTTGGGAAAAAGTGCTGTAGAGGGTTCGTGAAGCAAAGTTGAGTCAGACATTCTAGTCTTTTCGCTAACACACACATAGGGAGGATTGCTGATCAGCATATCAAATCTCATTCCTTCTGAAGGACTCTCCCTGAGAAAATCGTGTTGTAAAAAGTGTACATTTTTAACCTTTAGAACCAAGGCATTTTCACTGGCAACTTCCAAGGCAAGCTTGGAAATATCTGATGCCAAGATGTAGGAATGGGGTTTTTGTTCACCAATTATCAGAGAAATGCAACCACTTCCGGTACCAATGTCCCACAATCGGAAATCAACATTGGAAGGGATAAATTTTAAGGCTTCAAACACGAGTTCTTCTGTTTCAGGCCTGGGAATCAAAACATTGGGATTCACCTTAAAAGCCTTTCCATAAAAGTGGGCCTTCCCGGTTATATATTGAACAGGCTCACCAAGAAGAACCCTTTTGACTGCAGCCTCTAATTGAAGATCATTCTCTTCAAAATTCCTGATGGGCTCCAAATCCTCAGTTAGAGCCCTCATAATTGACAAAGCTTCACGATTTGGAAATATTTCAACCAAAGCTTCTAACGCCATCTTTTTCGCGTAGGGTGAATATCTGGATTGATGTCTCATAACCATACAGTATATAGGGTTGAAATAAGATAGGCAAGAAGAAGCAAAGCAACATAGCCTAAATAATAGGCGGGAATCAAAAGTTCCCGGATACTGACTACAGAATTTCTTTTCACATGAATAAGCATTACTACTTTTCCACCTAGATACGCAAAAACAGACGCCCAGGCGATCCCATAAATCCCAAAGTATTGATAAAGCAAAATACTCAACACTAAATTGATAATTATTTCCATAAGTGCAGCCCCTATAAGGGCTTTATTTCGCTTATCAGCATATAAAAAGGTCTGCGGCAATAGCACCCTACTTATGACCAATAGCAAGTAAATATTAAACACTCCAGCGGCAGCAGCAAAATCAGGAGTGAAGACAAGCGGGAAGAGGATCGGGCTAACCAAAATCAAAATAATGCTGAGTGGAAAAACCTGATGATAGAGGGTTCTAAGCTCTTTTTTAAGCCTAATCTTGCCTTCCTCCTTGCTCTGAACTAAGGACGGTATTAGCGCTGCCGTAAGCCCTCCAGCTAGAATGACTGACAGTGGAAGTTCCCGCGCGCCATATCTAAAAATAGCAAACTCCTCAGCTGACTCTGTAAGAAATAGCACCAGATAACCATCAATAAAAACTGCAAGTCCTCCAAGTAAGGCGAATAAACTCAAAGGGAGAAAAGAGTCCTTTAGGAAAGGTCCGAAAGGAAATCTCAGTACAGTATTTAGTCCGGGGATACCCATTAATATCGCAGCCAGCATTGGGAGAGACATAACTGCGATAAGGCTCAAAAATAGTTGCGCTAATTCTTGATGGATAAAGGCATACCAGCAAACCATCAGCAACATGAGCAGGTTGACCACGATAGATTGATAAACAATCATTCGATATTTTTTCTTCAACAAGAGGAAAAAATCCAGGGTTGCCCCGGAGATCAAAACCACAATAAACAATGCAGGCAAATGCAAATAATCAAGGCCGGAAAAATCAACCGGAAAGTCCACCAATATCCCAGCTGCCATAAGGAAAAGCGTTCCCATCATTAAACCGCTTGCCAAAAAACAGATTAGAGAACCACTGATCAAAGAATCGATACTGATATTTCCCCCAACAAAATTGAGTATGGCATTCTTTCCCCCATTGATAAAGGCAAAGGCAAATAAATTAGCCGTAAACAGAAAGAGTTCAAAATCAGCTATATCAGCCATTCCCACACCTGACCAGGCCAACACCATATAAATACACCACATCATTCCAAACCGAATGATGGAGGATAATTGCAGTGAGTTTATATCTGATTTGGCGGATAGAAGTTGAAACATAATCCTTTACGGAATCCTAGTCTAGAACAATTGAATTGGTAAGGTAATTACAAAAGATATTGCACAACTATTTAAAAACTATTGGATCATTGATTGAATTTTAGTGCAAATCTAATCAATAGGGTGCGGGTAAAAAAGCAACTGGACGATTAAACTAATTCCCTTATCTTTTCCTGAAAAACAACTCCGTGTTTTTCCAATTCCCTCAATACAGGTTGATAGACCTCCCGGATTACAGGCCTGGTTTCATCAGTTCTAAAGTCAACTCCCTTCAGCATCAAACTTACAAAAATGGCTACTGGCAAACCTACAAGTTTGCTCATAGCAGTATTATTTGCATTCTCTCCTTTAAGAGTCATGGTTGATACGAGTTCTTCCTTTTTTCCATTCAAAGTGTATACAAATTCATGCTGCATAATGATCATATCCTTATCATGTGGTTGCAGTTTCCATTTTTCAAGCAATAGTTTTTCCAGGATTTGGGCAGGTGTAGCATTCGGAAGGTCTATCTTTTCATTGCTAAACAGACCTGTCCATTCAATTTTCTTCAATGCATCGGAATCAGGATGCAAACCGGTGAAGCTGGCAATTCGGTCAAAAAGGCTATTTTCTTGATCCTCCTCCCTCAAATAAGACTCAACCAATTCTTTATAGGTGAGGTGTTCACTGTTGACAATGGGATAAGAATCATCTGTCAGTCCTAATTTAACAAAAACGTCCCAGGCTTCACAAAACCCCAGGTGCCGAAGGGTTCCTCTTACGATAGTGGGGATATCTTCTATCTTGTATGCATATCGATACAGTAGTGAATCTCGATTTGGATACATTTCATATTTTCCAAGTCCCTGAATTTCAACCTCTTTTTTTCTTGAAAACAGTCGGTGATATGGAATGTATTTATACCTTCCTTCCTTCAAATACTGGGCGGTTCCCATACCGGCCAACACTACATTTCTGGGATTCCATGTAAATTTATAATGCCAGGGATTGTCATCTGATTCAGGGGCAACCAGTCCACCGGTGTAAGATCTAAACGAATGAATAGTGCCACCGGATTCCTTTATCTCATCTATTTTCTCCATAGCAGACATATGGTCAATTCCCGGATCAAGGCCCATTTCACCCATAAAAACGAGACCTTTACTCCTCGCCTTCTCTGCCAGGTCATGCATTTCACTCGACACATATGAGGCTGTGATCAGATGTTTGTTCAATTCAAGACAGTCACTTGCAACTATGTTATGAAAAAATGCAGGCAACAGAGAAACCACTATATCCGCACTTCCAATGGTTTTCCTGCGCTCTACAGGATCATTGATGTCCAGCTCCAGGGCCATACCGGTCACACTTTCCCCCACGGCTGAACTTGCAGCAGAAATATCTCTATCTGCTACTGCTATTGTCCAGTTGTGAACCTCCCCTTCTCTGAGCAAATAATTTATCAATGCTGAGGAAGATCTTCCCGCACCCAGTATCAATACTTTATTCATTCTTTTCATTTATTTCAGTTTACTTCTGATTTCTTTAAAATCACCCATTTCTCTACTACTAATTGTACTTGATGGGTTTTAAGGTCAAAAAATTCTGTATTTCAACTCCATACCTTAGCAGGTGCACGCGGAAATTTCACTTTCATACATTCAACTGACTCCATCTCCGACAAACCCAATACTACCATCCGAACAATCAAATAAGTCACTAATCAAAGAGGGCCTCATACCTTCCTTAGAATTTGTCAACCAATTGTTATTTTCTAACGGGCGGCAAATATAGGATTTCACAATTAACGCAAGCAATAAATGAATCATAATTGATCATTACCGGGATCAATGTTTTTACCTAAATCAACACTTCTTTCATTCTAGCCAAATGATCCACAAATGTCTTTTTGTGTTCATCTAAAAGGCCGTAAGCCAGAAAATGTTGAGAGGGAAAAATCTGGTTTCTATTCAGGTAGGTGAATTCAGTTTCAGGACAATGGGTAAGTAACATCTCCTTCACTTGATTGAGAGATGCGCAAAACAATATTGATAGTTCAATACCATGAGAATTAGTGAGTGATAAATGCCTTACCAGGCTTTCTGTCAACTGACCAATAGGCACAAATGCCCTAAATTGATCGCCACTGCCGTATATATTAAATTTACCTTCAATTAAGGCGTCTAAAACCCAGGAGTTCAATACACTATCAGTCCTGAGGCAGGGGTTATAACCAAATACATTTGCAGCGCGGTGAATAAGGGTTTCACAATGATTGTGCAATGTTTCAAAATACTGCTCTCCATGAAATTTACTCTCCCCGTATGCATTGTCTGGACTAGGGGGAGCACCGGTATCAGCGATTTCACCAAAACCATACACTGCAGTCGAACTTAGGTAAATAGCTTTTTTAACAGTTTTACTCTCACGAATGATTCTGCACAGATTCAAAGTTCCCCAGCGATTGATTTGTTCGTACTGCAAATTCTGCAAGTGGTTGTAGGGCTGGCTGACAAAAGCTGCAAGATGATACACTATATCAACTCCTCTAAGGGCATTATGTAAGCTATAGGTATCCAATATGTCACCTTTTACAAATTTTACTTTAGGAAGCTTTCCACCGCCTGTAAAAAAAAGATGCCCGGTTCTGGATAAATTGTCGTATACTATAATTTCCTTTAACTCATCTTCTTTATGAATAGATCTAACCAAATCATATCCTATATATCCGGCTCCCCCGGTGACAAGTACTTTCATGTAGATAATTTAAACAGCATAAGAATTTTTCAACAATTACACTACTTTTTTAACGATTCTCAGTGTGAAGCCCACATTCCGTTTTCCGACTACCCTCCCATCTTCCTGAGCGTTCATCTGCACATGCATGCGTACATGGTACACAACCAATACTTTCATAACCTGCCAAATCAAGGGGATGCTTAGGCAAATTGTTCTCGTTGATGTAGTTGTAAATGTCCCGCGAAGTCCAATCTAGCATCGGGTGAATTCTGGTGATTCCGCGTTTGTCCATCTCGACCGGAGCCATTGCAGCCCTATTCGCAGTTTGATCTTTCCTCACCCCGCTTATCCAAAAATCAGATGATTTCAAATAGTCATTCAGAGGATCCACCTTGTTAATTCGACAACATTTGTCAGTATCATGAGCGTATAGGAATAAACCATCGCGAGACAATTGTTCAAGGTACCCCTTGGAAGACCGCAACTCTTTAAGCTTAAACCCCATTAACTTTTGCAGTTGGTCCTTGAATCGATAGGTTTCTGCAAAGAGAAACCCAGTATCAATAAAAAGCACTTCTGTATCAGGAAAGTGAAGGCTTACGAGATGAAGTAGAGGCACGGACTGCGTCTGAAAAGAACTGGTCATCAACACTCTTGAGTTTTTCTCCTCGGCCAATTTTACTTGATCCCTTAAAAAGTCCACGCTCACTACAACCCTTTTGCGCAAATCCGCAATTGAATCCATTGTTTATCTTTGTTGCAAATGTATGGAATTTGGTAAATGTTATATCCATAGTATAATTGAAATCCCACTAATGTCAATCAAATTGATGCCCGGAGAAACTATATTTGCAATATGAAATACTCAGATTTTCCATTGAAAACCTTACTTGAGGATGCCAGTACCGCAGCAATTACGGCAGGAGCGAAAATCATGGAAGTGTACCAAAGGGATTTTGATGTATATCATAAAACTGACCTATCCCCTCTCACAGAAGCTGACAAAGAGGCGCATCTAATAATATGCGATTTACTTGCTGGTCACCGAATCGAAATAATCAGTGAAGAGGGGGATTCATTCCCATTTCAACAAAGAGAGAAATTGAGCCGGATATGGATGATTGATCCTCTCGATGGCACAAAAGAATTTATCAATCGAAATGGCGAGTTCACCGTCAATATAGGCTTAATTGAATTCGGTACTCCCATATTAGGTGTTGTCTATGTGCCGGAGAAAAAATGGCTTTACATTGGAGCAAGAGGCTTTCACTCAGAAAAGATGGTCCTTAAAGATCACCGCTCGCCCCTTTGGCATACTGTGGGTAGAAGATTGCCTGTTGAGAAATCAGCTAATCAGTTGAGGGTGATAGGAAGTAGGTCGCACCTCAATGAAGAAACGAAAAACTATATCAGTCAGCTTCAAGATATTCATGGAGAAGTTGAATTTCTCAGCGCAGGAAGTTCACTCAAACTTTGCCTGGTAGCTGAGGGCAAGGCCGATTTGTATCCAAGACTTGCACCTACTATGGAATGGGATACGGCTGCCGGTGATGCCATTTGCAGGTATGCCGGATGTAGGGTTATCAATTTTGAAACTGGAGAACCCATGAAGTACAATAAGGAATGTCTATTAAATCCATGGTTTAAAGTTGTCGCTCATGGCAGAGAATTTTGAAGCCTGGTTTTGCCTTTTTGTTTTGCTGTTGGTAGTTGTATTCCTCCTTCTGGATCGCTACAAGCCATCCTCCGTATTTTTCACTGCTATTTTAATATTTTTAATCACAGGCATACTTAGTATAGAAAGCCTGCTATTGGGTTTTTCAAATAAGAGCATTATTACCATTTTTCTACTTATACTTGTCACTGCCCTTTTGAGCAAAACCTTTGGATTGGTGCTCTACCTGGACAAAATTTTTGGTTCTGCGCGAAGCCTTAGAACTATGATTCTAAGAATGTCTGCATCTGTAGGATCTGTTTCTGCTTTGATGAATAACACCCCCATTGTAGCCCTTATGATACCCTATGTATACCGATGGAGCAAAAACAACAAAAAACCTCCCTCAAGACTACTTATTCCACTTTCCTTTTCAGCTATAGTAGGAGGTATGATGACTCCAATTGGCACGAGCACCAATCTCATATTGATCGGATTCATTTTAACAACCGGTCACCCTGAACTCACATTTGGACACTTTTTACTGCCTGGTATTATTGTTTTTGCAGTAGCAATTATATTCCTTACTTTGGCTTCGGGATATCTTCTTCCCGATTATCGGGACATTATGGATGAAACAAAGGAAAATATCCGGGAGTATCTTACTGAAACTTATGTAAAAGACGACTCAGAGCAGATCGGAAAGACCATTCAAGAAGCAGAGTTGAGAAATCTTGAGGGAATTTTTTTAGCCGAAATTCACAGAGAAGATAAAACGATAATAAAACCGGTTAAACCTGAAGAGCGCATCCAAAAAAATGATCGATTGTATTTTGCCGGAGATACCAGAGGTGTGATCAAACTAGTAAAAGATAACCAAAATTTAGAATGGGTAGAATCAGGCAAGTTTGCTGAGGACTATGAACCCGAACTCGTTGAAGTAGTTATTCCCTTCAATTCAGGACTTTCCGGTAAGACCCTTAAACAAACTTTGTTTAGAGAAACCTACGATGCAGCCGTTATAGGCATCCACAGAAAAGGCGCTAAACTCGGTGGGAAACTAGGAGAGATACTTTTGATGCCGGGGGATTTATTGCTATTGACTACAGGCCCGGACTTTGAGCGACTCAGTTCTAAAAACCAGGATTTTTACACTATCTCAGTCATAGAAGATCAGGAAAAGATTCCCACCTGGAAAAAAATCTCACTCGGAATGCTTACCGTTGGATCCATTGCCATGGTGTTCACGGGAGTAATTGACCTCTTCGTGGCATTAATAACCATATTTACCGGGGGACTGCTGCTCAGCCTCCTCTCTGAAGAGGAAACCAAGAAGAACCTCAGTTTAGACTTATTTGTAATCCTTGGAAGTGCCCTTACCCTGGGAATGGTCTTTATCCAGACAGGAGGTGCCTCATTGATCACTCAACCACTTGTCAGCATACTATCTGGTGCACCTGGTCTTATAATTTTAGTTTGTATTTTTTTGGCCACCTTGTTTTTCACCTCTTTTATTACCAATGCCGCAGCTATCAGTATTATGTTTCCTCTGGTTTACCAACTTATTGAAGACCTTGGCCTCAATCCAACCCCGGCTTACCTTACTTTGGCCTTCAGTGCCTCTGCTGCCTTCCTCACAGCGGTCAGCTACCAAACTAACCTAATGGTGCTTGGTCCGGGCAACTATAAGGCTTTAGATTTCCTAAAAATAGGAATCCCTTTTACCTTTGTGTATACAACTGTAATTATTGCATTTATTTATGTGTACTATCCGATATATGTCTGAAAAAAAATTACATCTCCACCCTCACCATCATTTAATTGACCGGTCACAGCGCGAGCGCATGTCAGGCCACCATTCTATGGTAGTTTGGCTTACTGGTCTGTCTGGTTCAGGCAAAAGCACTATTGCAAGCCTTGTGGAGCAAATGCTTTTCGCGAAGAGGAGGAGAACCTATTTATTGGATGGTGATAATATCCGCTCAGGGCTCAATTCAGATCTGGATTTTTCAGAAAAAGGTAGAAATGAAAACATCCGGAGAATAGCAGAAGTTTCAAAACTATTCACAGATGCCGGAATTATTGTCCTCACGGCCTTTGTTTCACCATTTATTGAAGACCGCAAAAAAGCGAGGGAAATAATTGGAGAAGATGACTTTTTAGAAATCTACATTGAAGCATCGCTGACCAAATGCGAAGAAAGGGATGTAAAAGGGCTTTACAAAAAGGCAAGAGCAGGTATCATAAGTGATTTCACTGGAATCCAATCACCGTATGAGGCTCCGGAAAATCCAGATTTACGGCTGAACACTGAAAGGGAAACTGCCTTGATTTGCGCAGAAAGATTAGTTCATTTGATAGAAGAAAAAATAAGCTCGTGAATCGAATCCCAATACAATTTCAATATTACTCGATAAAAATTTCTGGATTTTTGGCGGTCCACCTATAGAAAAATTGATAGAATTTATATGAAGTACAGTTTAAAACACCTTGAAGAATTAGAGGCTGAGGCAATTTATGTTTTGAGGGAAGTCTATGCCCAATTTGAAAACCCTGTAATACTATTTTCAGGAGGGAAGGATTCCATTACTATTACTCACCTGGCCAAAAAGGCTTTTTTTCCCGCCAGGATTCCATTTGCACTACTCCATGTAGATACAGGCCACAACTTTCCGGAAACAATTGAATTCAGAGATCAATTGGTTGAATCACTCGGGGTAAGGTTAATTGTAGGCTCAGTGCAACAATCAATAGACGAAGGCCGGGTGCTTGAAGAACAAGGATTAAATGCAAGTCGAAATATGCTGCAGACGACTACCCTACTGGATGCAATAGAAGAACATCAAATTGACTGCGCTATTGGGGGAGGCAGACGAGATGAGGAAAAAGCGAGAGCAAAGGAACGCTTTTTTTCGCACCGAGATGAATTTGGTCAATGGGATCCAAAAAATCAAAGACCAGAACTCTGGAACCTATTCAATGGAAAAAAGAACATGGGAGAACACTTTAGGGTATTCCCAATTTCAAACTGGACCGAAATGGATGTCTGGCAATATATAACAGACCAGGAAATACAAATTCCATCCATATACTTCGCTCATGAGAGAAAAGTAGTGAAAAGGCAAAATTCATGGCTGCCATTCTCCGACTTCCTTCAAATCAGACCCGGAGAGGAAGTCCTAATTAAAACTGTCCGATTTAGAACCCTGGGAGACATTACTATTACTGGAGGCATTGAGTCAGATGCAACCACCCTTGAACAAGTAGTGGCCGAAGTAGCCGCCGCCCGGGAAACCGAAAGAGGCAATCGGGCTGACGACAAGAGATCCGAAACGGCTATGGAAGACAGGAAAAAGGAGGGCTATTTCTAAGCTCCCAACAATCAAACAAACTATTTAGACTAATCTTTTACAATGAGTGATCAACAGGAAACAGAACTACTGCGATTTACTACAGCTGGGAGTGTGGATGATGGTAAATCCACCCTTATAGGACGTTTACTATACGATTCCAAATCTATCTTTGAAGATCAATTAGAGGCGGTAAGGCTTTCAAGCAGTAAAAAGGGCCTGGAGCATGTAGAATTGGCTTTGCTGACCGATGGGCTCCGAGATGAGCGAGAACAAGGCATCACCATTGACGTGGCCTACCGATATTTCGCTACTCCGAAACGAAAATTCATCATCGCGGATACTCCAGGGCATATCCAGTACACCAGGAATATGGTAACTGGTGCCAGTACAGCTAATTTGGCCCTGATATTGGTAGATGCAAGACATGGAGTGATAGAGCAAACCTGTCGACACTCCATTATTGCCTCACTTTTGCAAATTCCACACCTGGTTCTCTGTGTAAATAAAATGGACCTGGTAGATTACTCAGAGGAGGCCTACAACCAAGTGGTAAAGAAATTCAGGTCTTTTGCGTCTAAACTCGACATCAAAGACTTGAGATTTATTCCCATCAGTGCACTTCACGGTGACAATGTGGTCAGCAAGTCTGAAAAAATGCCCTGGTATGAAGGTCCTTCTCTACTCTACACCCTTGAAACCATCCATATAGGTTCTGATCAAAATTTTATTGACTGTCGCTTTCCGGTCCAAACGGTAATCAGACCTCATTCATCAGATTATCCCGATTACAGAGCATATGCGGGAAGGGTTGCCGGCGGAATTTTTAAACCCGGGGATGAGGTTATGGTACTTCCCTCAGGCTTTCAATCCAAGATACAATCAATCGACACCTACAATGGCCCCATAACCGAAGCTTTCCCACCCATGTCTGTTGCAATTCGCCTCGAAGACGATATTGATGTAAGCAGGGGCGATATGATAGTAAGGATCAATAATAAACCTGAACCCACACAGGATATTGACTTCATGATGTGTTGGCTACACCATCATCCACCGAGATCAAGAGCCAAATACCTTGTACGCCACACAACCAACGAGGTAAGAGCCATCATAAAGGAGGTTCAGTACAAAATGGACATCAGTACACTTCACAGAAATACAGACGATAAAATCATAAGTATGAACGATATCGCCAGGGTAAGAATGAGAACAACTCACCCACTTTTGGTAGACTCCTATCGGAAAAACCGGAATACAGGTTCAATTATTCTAATTGATGAAGTAACCAACGAAACCGTAGCTGCAGGGATGATCATCTAATTAAATCAGCCCGTGAGGATAGGAGTTCCCCCACCCTACCAAATACTATCGATCAGAACCCTAAATTAAACATCTGCAATCAACTGATGCAGTACGATCTAAAGAAGTAGCGGATCTAAAGATTGAATTGGGGAATTTTCAGCTACAATTCTCAATTGGAAGAATGCAATAAACATGCTGCCCAATGATGGAATTTAAAAAGTTGCCAATAAAAGGTGTCCATTTTGTTGCAGTGTATAAAGCAAAAAGGGGGGTCTCTGGTTCAAATGCAGGCGTTTGAAGGGAAAACTATAATTCTGCTTTAGACCAGAGCCCCCTGCGGGTCATGCTTTCAGCCCGCATTAGACTATAAACCAATTTACCACAATTTGAAGCCTATTCTTATAATACCCTTTGTATTGATTGAGGTTTTTAATCAAAGTGAAATCGGAATTCAAATAACCCTATCAATTCCGATCCGGTAGTTTTATCTCTCATGTGAAATACATTGGCCTCAAACTCAATATCTCCCCCGGTATAAGTGCTTAAATCCTCAAAATTGAATGAAATCTCAGCATCCGCCCAATCAATATCCGTTTGAGAACACTTCAGATCGATTACCTCTTTTACAATTTGCACTGGAATTTGGAAATCTATATCCAAATCAAGGAGGAAGCAGTCACTATCCGCTCCAAATGCCACTCGGGTAACTTCAAAATTCTGGTCAATCGAAATATTAACGAAAATTCCATCATCAGGATTTTCAAGGAATAGGGAATCCCTTTCAACTAATTCCCCGGTATCGTTATCAAATAGTTGGAACTTTAGGTCTACCCTTAATCTTGGGTCGAAACATCCAAAAACATCATTTACTATCGGAATAGATGCTCCGAGATTCACCTTTCGAGCTTTCGAGATTTTGTTTCCATCAATATCTATGATTTCGAAATCTGCCGTCTGCCAGCCACTGCAAACACTGAAAAAATATTGCTGTATATCTGGGGAGAATTCTCTTAGAAGGGTATTCCCGTTATTCAGTTCTAGCTTGATTATTCCATAACCAGGCATATCCTGAGGCCTGCAAAATCCGAAATCTAGAAATATATCTTTTCCCGGGGCTGCAGAAGTGGTAGTAATGGCGCCAAGATTTTCATTGGAGTGGAAAGTCCCGAGATTTTTGCTCAATAACAAACTTCCGCACAAGTCCCTAATTTCCATTTCTATTGGAAATCCAGAGGGTAGCCCTCCGGCTTTAAACAAACCCTTGAAACCGGTTTCTAAATGAAATTCGTACCCAAAAAACTCCGGAGACCTCAAAATAATTTTCCCTTCAGACAATCCCTCCTCAATACCTGGAAATTTCAAATTTCCTTTAATGTCAATGGGATTGTTGCACAATACAGCTAGAGTCCAATAACCTGGTTCTTTAAGGATAAAGTCAAAATGTGCTCCACTCTGGTCAATATTTCGCATATTAACCCATTTGTATCCATCTTCGAAATAGCGATAAAGAGACAGTTCTCCAGAGGGAACTGAACTCAATTCGGGTGTGGCAGGGAAGGAAATCTCAATATCTTCTGATGGTTGGAGTTCATTTCCATAAATATCTGAAAATTTCACCACCAAAACTCCCAACGGATAAATACCGGTTGACTTCCCTCCCTGATTAAGAGCGGTTCGACCTCCTGATTCAAGTTCAAAAAAGTAATCCTGGCCAGTATGAGTGTGTCTCAAAAATAGATCAACCGGCCCATTGTAGTTTCCAAATGAGCCTGGAGGGATAGTCACAGACAATCCTTCAGTAGTCTCTATCTTGGCTCCGTCTGAGGCATGAAACGTCCTCAAGTTTTTCTTGGCAAGGGGTTGAATAGTTGTATTGCTAATTTCATTACTTTGAAGATGCACTTCTTTGTAGGCAGTAAAAGCCCCGTCTGCCTTTACCCTGACAACTGCAATCTCCCCTTTGTTTTTAAACCTTGGAAAAATAAAACTCCCATTTTCTGTAATGTTTATCCTTTTGAGATTGGTAGAGGAGACAATTTCAACTTCGGCATTGCTAAGCGGCTCTCCATTTTCGGCTATGATCTTTCCCATAAGACCAGACTCAACAATTTCAACCGGGTCCGGGAACCCAGGTTCCTCCCCTTCAGTAAAAGTCTCCTTGATGCAGGAACTAAAGGTGAGTAGCAGAATTATAAAAATTACTGCTGATTGAAATGAATGCTTAATGCTAGCTCTCATAATTGTTGAATTACATAAGATAAAAACCCCGGATTAGAAAAATGTGACAACCATAGCAAAAAAAATTAAAAATTCTTTCTCATAACTACCGAAATTGCAGTTGTATTAAGGCTCTTTTCCAATCCTGATTCGTACTCTACTCGATTTTCCAAATCGATCATTTTCTCTCCTCTTATCAGAAGCTCAATTGTCTCGGTGAGACGATAACCCAATACAAGTCCAATAGACCATTCAGGAATCAATCCATTTTGATAATCACCATTGGTAATTTCACGGTATCCACTGCTTTCTAATGGCACGTATCCACTGTGACTTCGAACTATATTTAAGGTCAGACCAGAACTAAGCCCAAAACGAAACTTTCCTACAGGATACAAAAACTCAACCCTCAGAGGAATCCTAATAAAGTGGTGTGTATTGGGGGCAGTCAACCTACTATTTTGTCGAACAGATGCCAATACAGTGTCGCTTATCCACACAGGACCCGAAGATCCTTCGTGATATAAGTAGGCCTGTTCGTTATAGAGCATTTTATAGTCAATTCGCGTCTCATCATAATCAAACTTATTGAGAATTCTTCGGTATTCCAAACCAGTACTTATATTGAAATAGTCATTTACCCTCTTTCCTGCTGAAATTCCGGCTGAAAAACTGAAATAGGGGTTAATGGTTGCATTCCACTTGTCAACAAATCTATCATGAAATCTCGTGTGTGTAAATTGATGCCTGTTAAATTCCTGTCTATAGTATATATCCAGAAACCATTTACTCTGTTCTTTCACTTCATTAACGACCGTTTTATTAAATTCTGAAATGGGCCTCAATTTAATGTTTGACAGAGAGAGAAAGCTCATAGCCCTACTTTCGAACCAATCCAGCATTAAAACATCCTTTAAAGGTTCCACAAGCAGCGATTCAGTGATGTTACTTTCTCGATTGCTTTTAAATTCAGCCAACCGTTTCTGCCAGCCTACTGGCCTATCCCTGTATTCCTTTAGAAGGCTCAATCCATTTGATTTTGCGAGTAATTCCAAATTCCTCAATGGCAAACCAATCACTGCTCCCGTAGGATGGAGTTGGCTGGAAACTTCACCATCAATATTCTCAGGTAATGCAGAGACGTCCTGAGACTCCTGGCCCATAATCTCAGCTAATTCAGCATATTCATTTACTAAGTCATTACCATTATCCGTATGAGAAGTTCTCTCTAATGCACCAGACTCTTCACCTATTGTAAATGAGGGATTTATTGGGGGAATCCCAGCCTGAAGTTCAGTTTGGCTGATAGTTTCTAAATTACTGTATTCCAAACCTCTAACTTCATCTTCTAAAAGTGAAGAATGGCCATCAATTGTAAGCTGATCAGGTGATTCATGAGTCTGGTAAATCAACCGATCTTGGTCAATTTCAATTTCCTGAACAGTCTGCTCAGCTCTTTCAGGAGCAGAGATGGTGGATTCAACTTCAGCAGGAATGTATTCTTCCTTCATTGTTATTGGGTCGGCACTGCTGAGTTGGGTTTGATTAAAATCCTCCTGATAGTGGGAGACTACATAAAAAATGGCACCGATAAGCAAAATGGCTGAACCAGCTGAAGTCCAATACCAAAAAAGAGGAGCTCTTCTTCGGGTTTGAATATTTTGCCAAATTAAATCTTTTTCATCATCCGACAACCTAAACTGAAAAGCCCTTGCTGCTTTTTTAAAGAGCTGATCAGATTCACCATTAAAACCGGGCATATTCATATAAATGTATTTTAGCTTTATTTTTAGACAACTTATCCTCCTTTACTGATCTCAATTTTCCGATTGATCAACTTCTGTAATTTTTTTCTCGCTCGCGACAGATAAGATCGGGTATTAATTTCACTGATGCCGGTAATTTCCATAATCTCTTTATGGGAATAACCCTCTACAACATATAAATTAAACACAATACGGTGCGATTCGGGTAACTTGCTGAGATGAATCAGCAGGTCATCCTGAAATAGGAACTCGGGTGTTTTTTTAACTCCATTGGAAGAAACTGAATGAAAGTCATCTGTCAGGAAATATTTTTTGTTTCTCCTCATCCACCTCAAAGCTTCCCGACTAACAATGAGATGCAACCATCCCCAGAACTGTTCTTCCTCCCGGAATTCAAAGTCATTAATACTTCTAAAAATTCTGATATATGCTTCCTGAAGGACGTCCTTCGATGCATTCATGTCATTGGTGTATCTTAGAGCAGTTCCCATAAGTATATCTGAAGAGTATTCGAAAAACTCTTTCTGGGCCTTTCTGTTGCCCTTCTTGAGTTCCGGAAATATTGTCTTCAGATCCACAGTTCTAAGTTGATTTTATCCTTAAAAATAACCGCGGCCGACAAATTATCACCCTCACAGAAACATCATAAGATTTACTCCTGGTGGTGAGCTGATTTTTTCCCAAAAATTATTGCCCGCAGTATATAACTATAGTACGATTGAACATATATTTAATTCAACCTGCATTACATTAAAAGATTTTATGAGTAAAATGTGACAGTTGGGTGAAAATTTATTTATGAATAAACAATTTTTGCATTTGCCAATGTGCCACATGGATCGAATAAAAGAATCAAATGAATAAGGTTTTCAATAAAGCTGCAGAGGATACCTTAAATTATTCAACCAGGCTCTTCTTTGACGTCATTTTGCTTTAAATCGCCTTACATCAATCCGGTCTAAAACTAATATCAATACAAAACCAAGGATGGCGAAAAGGATGGTCAAACCGATAAAGGGATCACCAGATATGTAGTCTATCGGCAGTTTATTGGTTTCTGCAATTACACGCCAATCGCCGGAGAGTGGCAAGGTAGACTGAATGACCTCACCGCTTCTGTCCATAAAAAGGTAAGGATCTCTCCATGGCCATATTTTATTGAGGGAACCAATCATGAATCCACACAGCAATCCAAAAACAGGTCCTTTGTATTGTTTCAACAGCCATGAGACCACCCTGACAAAGACGAGCAAACCCATCAGAGCACCTACCCCAAAAACAATAATAACTACAAGAGATTCAAATTCTCGGGTTTCAATAAAGTTTCGGGTCTCTCCCAGGATAATGGTATACATTCCCATTAAAAGAAGGATAAAACTACCGGAAATGCCGGGCAAAATTAGTGCGCAAACAGCAATGGATCCTGCGATGAACACGGAGGTGTAAGCGGAAGAACCTTCGGCTGGAGTAATTACAGTAATGTAATAGGCGACCACTGAACCGGCTATTAGCATTCCAAGGACCTTGTAGTCAATGGAGTCGATTCGCTTCAGAATGTACCAAACCGATGCAGTTATCAATCCAAAAAAGAAACCCCAAACTACTGGAGGATGGCTTTCAAGTAAACTGGAAATCACCAAGACCCCAATGACCAATCCGGATACCATTCCAATCAGAAGTGAAATTAAGAATGGCCCATCTACAGAATTCCAGGCTGATTGAATTTGACCATTCACAACGTTTTTGGCCAAAGGCAAATTAAATGCTTTTATGGTCTCAATAAGCTTTTCATAAATTCCGGTAATAAACGCTATTGTTCCGCCTGATACACCGGGAATAACTTCAGCGATACCTATGGCCATACCGCGGAGAAGATTCGCAATTTTTTCCATCGTATAGATTTAAAAAATCAAAGATACAATCATTGCGGAAAAAAGTATATTATATTGATATTCAATATGGTGTCAAAAGATATCGAGAGAAAATCTTATGCGAGCTGATTTTGAATGAATTTTCCATTCCTGCTGTGAATTACTACAGCACTCCCTGATTTGTCATAGCCCTGTAAAGTCTCACAAAGCCAGCTGTATTAGCTCCTTTTACAAAGTTTGTATGACCATTGATTTTACCACCGTAATTGCTGCATTCGCTGTAAATGTATTTCATAGTTTTCCGCAATCTACTATCCACCTTCTCTTTGGTCCATTTGTATCCCAATCTGTTTTGCGTCATTTCAAAAGCAGATACGCTTACTCCGCCTGCATTGGAAGCTTTGCCTGGAACATAAGCTACTCCATTTTCTAAAAAGTATTGGACAGCATCGTTTGTACAGGGCATATTAGCACCTTCCAGCAAAGCAAAGCAATCATTCTCTACCAGTGTTACAGCATCCGATCTTTCAAGTTCATTTTGAGTGGCACAGGGTATGGCAAGCTTACAGGAGTAGTCCCAAGGCTTTTTATCCTCTGAAAATTCAAGGTCAAATCTTTTTGCAAATTCCTCAATTCTTCCCCGATTTTTCAACTTATGCTCTTTAACAAATTTAAACATTTTCTTGGTAAAACCACCCTCGCAATAAACCACCCCACCACTGTCAGAGAGGGTTTGCACTTTCATACCTAACTCCATTGCCTTCTCACAGGCAAAAATGGCTACATTTCCAGAGCCGGAGATATTAACCTTAGCTCCCTCTGCATCATAACCTACATCTTTCAATAGTTGTTCAGCGAAATAAAGACAACCATAGCCGGTAGATTCAGGTCTGAGCCTGCTTCCACCGGAGTAGAAATTTTTTCCTGTGTAAGATCCGTCAAACTGCCTTTTCAGCATATTGGTAAAACCGAAAATATATCCAATTTCTCGCTCCCCAACACCAATATCTCCGGCAGGAACATCAGAATCAATATCAGAATAGTGAAAAAATTGGGCGGCAAAAGCCTGACAAAACCTCATTACATCCTCCTCTGAATATTCGGAAGGATTAAAGTCTGAACCTCCTTTCCCAGCACCTAGCTGAAGACCAGTTAGACTATTTTTAAGAGATTGTTCAAAGCCCAAAAATTTTAAAACACTCAAATTCACTGAAGGGTGAAAGCGAAACCCACCTTTATATGGACCGAGGGACCGATTGAATTGCACCCTGTAACCCCTGTGAAGCTCTTCTTTGCCCTCTCCATTTAACCAGCTGATTCTAAAGTCGATAATGCGATCCGGCTCCAGCATCCTCCGGATTATTGCAACATTCTGAAACTCGCTGTTCTTCTGCACGAAATCATCGATTTTGTCCAAAAAGGATTCCACCACCTGTAGATATTCCCTCTGATCCGGATATTTTCCGTGGGCTTCATCACGTATTTTTCTAAGGTCTACCTTCATTGAGAAATTTTTGATTACTAAAAAGTAAGAAGAAAAGCACCGATTTAGTTCAAGGATAAGATTCTTCCAGTGAAAAGTTTTTACATCCTGTTGCTTCACTATCTCAATGATACCAATGCGGATAACAAAGATTAAAAACCATTGAAGAAAGTATAAATACCATAAGTTCTCAAAAACTTAATATTGCCAGTATTTGACTATTGGTCTGCCTACTGGCTAAACCATTTCAATATCCCTGAATCATTACTTTTCCAAAAATATCAATAGGACATTAGACAGTGGCTTCAAATTGAACCGGAAGGTCGGCAAAAACATTACTACAGCGTAGCCCAATGGATATTCTTTCTACTGGCATTTTATATAGAAAATGGGTATGGATTTACCACCAGGAGTATTTGATTGAACATATAATTCCGTAGTAAATTACCCTAAAAATATCCTATATTTGCGCTGTTTTTCAACTAAAAAATGAATTATGGATTTTGATATTATTGTAGTAGGTAGTGGACCCGGAGGATATGTCGCCGCAATCAGGGCATCACAGTTAGGAATGAAAACAGCAGTGGTTGAGAGAGAGTCCCTGGGAGGCATTTGTCTCAATTGGGGTTGTATCCCAACAAAGGCACTTCTAAAGAGTGCACAGGTTTTCAACTATATCAATCATGCTGAGGATTATGGCATCAGCATTTCAGAGGCAAAAGCTGACTTTGGCAAAATGATAAAAAGAAGCCGCGATGTTGCCAACGGAATGAGCAAAGGCATTCAGTTTCTTTTCAGAAAGAATAAAATACAGGTTCTTGACGGTCATGGAAAACTGGTAAGGGGTAAAAAGGTAGAAGTTAAAGATAAGGATGGGAACACTAAAACCTATTCGGCTAAACATATAATTGTGGCCACCGGTGCCAGAGCCAGAGAGCTTCCCAACATACCCATTGATGGCAAAAAAATAATTGAATACAGAAAGGCAATGAGCCTTGAAAGTCAACCTAAAACCATGGCAGTGGTCGGTGCAGGAGCCATAGGTAGTGAATTTGCATATTTTTACAACTCTATCGGCACAAAAGTCACCATAATTGAATATATGGAGCAAGGACTTGTCCCGAGAGAGGATGCTGATGTGTCGAAAGAATTAGGGAAGGTATTTAAAAAACAGGGAATGGAGGTGATGGCCAATAGCGCTGTCCAGTCAGTAGAGGTAGGCAAGGACAAATGCACCCTTCTTGTAAAAAACAACAAGACCGGAAAGGAAGCAAAAGTAGAAGTGGACGTGGTTTTATCTGCTGCAGGAATTACTCCAAATACTGAAAATGTAGGTCTGGAAACACTGGGAATCAAAATGGACAAAGGTTATGTACTTGTTGATGAATTTTACAACACAAACGTGCCAGGAATTTATGCCATTGGAGATATTGTTCCGGGACCTGCTCTTGCCCACGTAGCCAGTGCCGAGGGTATTATTTGTGTGGAAAAAATTGCAGGCATGAATCCCGAACCCATTGATTACAATAATATACCGTCCTGCACATACTGCATACCTGAAGTGGCCTCGGTTGGAATGACAGAAGCTCAGGCAAAAGAGGCCGGATATGAACTAAAAGTCGGCAAATTCCCTTTTTCGGCCTCCGGAAAGGCCAGTGCTGCAGGAGCCAAAGAGGGATTTGTAAAGCTCATCTTCGATGCTAAATACGGTGAGTTGCTTGGTGGGCATATGATAGGCTACAATGTTACCGAAATGGTAGCTGAACTGGTGGCAGTGAGAAAACTGGAAACCACTGGTCATGAACTCATCAAGACCATTCACCCTCACCCCACCATGAGTGAGGCTATTATGGAGGCAGCAGCAGCAGCCTACGATGAGGTTATCCATTTGTAACTTCAAATTGAAATACATTCTGACAACATAGCCGAAGCACATTAATATTTTATTTTTGCTTCGGCTTTTTTACAGCACAAAATTCCTGGTGGCTCCTAAAGTTTATTGAATGGCCGGGAATGACTTCAAATTAAAGGAGCTAAAAATACAGCTGGGAACTCCTTATATTAGAATGCAATACATATATTTGTCTTTGTGTTTAAAATTAACTTTGCACCGACCATTGTCACCATTTGCCTCCTTAGCTTTACCCCTTTGGCAGCACAGGTGGTCATTGACCTTGAGACCGAGGGTCTACTTGAAAGTATTGTAGAGTCATTTGTAGAATCTACTGATGCAGAGTCATTTGATTTCAACACCCTTTACGACAGACTTGAACGTTACCTCAATAGCCCCTTGGACTTGAACAGGGCAGGAGAAGGGGATTTGACCGACATGCTCATTTTCTCAGATCTTCAAATAGTCAACCTCATCGCCTATCGCCAGGCATATGGAGATTTGGTAGATGTGAGGGAACTTCAGGTAGTCCCTGGATTTGAACCAGACTTTATAAGAGCAATTCAGCCTTTTGTAAGAGTTGCAGGAGATGGGCAACGATTTCACAGACCTTTGGGACAAATGGTGACGACAGGTCGTACGGAGCTATTCGGCAGTGTGGGGCGAACTCTAGAAGAAAAAAGAGGTTATACGCCAGGAGAAGAAGGGCAATCTCGATATCTCGGAAATCCCTGGCGGTATTACATGAGGTTCAGGCATCAGCACGACAATCGACTCAGTTATGGCCTGACTGCCGAAAAAGACCCCGGTGAACCTTTTTTTGACGACGTCAACAAATACGGCTTTGATTTTTATTCGGCCCACTTTCATTTGAGAGATCAGTCCCGCTTTTTGCGTGACTTGATAGTTGGGGACTTTCATGTGAGCCTTGGTCAGGGATTGATCATGCATTCGGGCTTTGGCCGGGGCAAAAGCGCATTTGTTACCAATATATCAAGAGGGGGAAGGACCCTGCGACCACATACCTCCGTAGCCGAATTTGGATTCAACCGCGGATTGGCTGCCAATATGAATATCGGTGACTACAATATCACAGCATTTGCTTCATCTCTGAAGGTAGATGGTTCTGTACAAATCATTGAGGATGATCCTGCCGCAGGAGAAGACGATCTGACCCGATTTTTCACCTCCCTACAACAATCCGGACTGCATAGGACTCCAACCGAAATCCGCAATAAAAATGCCATTCGCCACAGCAGTGCAGGTCTTGCCGTTAAAAGGAGATTCGACCGGCTCACCCTGGGTATTCACGCGGTTTATAATAATTTTGACATCCCCCAAAGCAGAAATATAAGGCCATACAACCAGTTCTATTTTGATGGAACTGACCTCTTCAATGCGGCTGTGGATTACAGATTCATCTACCGCAACTTCAATTTCTTTGGTGAAACTGCTATTTCTGACAATGGCGGGATAGCTACAGTCAATGGAATGTTGATAGGGCTGCACAGAACGGTTTCCCTTGCCCTACTCTATCGAAATCTTGGAATTAAGTACCAGGCAATTTACCCTAACGTCTTTGGCGAAAGTTCAGTTGGCAATAATGAAAGTGGTTTTTATGCAGGCCTGGAGATAAGACCCACCAGAGGTATTACCATAAGTAGTTATATTGACCTCTGGCAGCACCCATGGCTGAGGTTTCGAACAGATGCAAGTTCGAGGGGAAATGAATTTTTTGTGCGATTCAATTACAGTATTCGAAGAAAATTGAACGTATACGCCCAGTACAGAGTCAAAACCAGAGAGCAAAACATCACTGAGGATGTCGCTATCAGGATTATGGAGGAAGAAGTCCGCGAAAATATTCGCCTTCATCTTTCATTGAATGTAACCCGTGAACTTGAATTGAGAACCCGCTTTGATTATACCATTTACAACTTTCATGACGTATCTGAAACTGGTTTTATGGTATTTCAGGATGTGTTGTATCGTCCAATGGGAAGTCCGATAAGTTTCACCGGGAGGCTGAGTTTTTTTGATACTGAGAGTTTCAATTCAAGAATATACGCATTTGAGAATGACCTTCTTTACAGCTTCAGCGTACCACCATTTTCCGACCGTGGATACAGATACTACCTCAATCTCCGGTACCGACCGACCCGGGCCATCACTCTTGAGGCGAGAATTGCCCAGACAAAATACACCAATAGAGACCAAATAGGCAGTGGCCTTGAAACCATCGAAGGGAATACCCGAACAGATGTCAAATTTCAGATCAGATATTTGTTTTGAATGAAATTTAATTACCCACCAATTTTCCCCCTGACTGCATCAGTTTATTGAGTGCATAAAAATTCTTAGTTTTGGGTTCGGTATTTAATGGTTTGGTAAAGGTTGCAAAGGACGCTGCTTTAGTCCTTTGGGAAGGAGCGATCTTAATGAGTCTTTATGGATTTAGACACAACAAGGAATTCTTATACCTACAGATACCTAATCAGTGCATTTTTCAAAATGCTTCTTGCTGGCAATGCTGGAGTATGCACTCAAAATCTTTAATCAATCTAAGATGGAACAAGCAGACATCAAAAAACTTGTCGAAGCCTGTATTGCCGGAGAGGAACAGGCTCAAGAGCAGTTTTTTTATCAGTTTGGTCCGTATGTAAAAGGAGTGGTAAGGAAGTATTTTAAAAATAATTCCGGCGCAGAAGATGCATTTATGAAAGCCATGTACAAAATACTGACAAGACTGGATAGCTTAGACCAAATAGATAGCATCTTTGGCTGGATGAGGCGGATAGCCGCCAATGAGTCTCTCATGGAACTTAGGGGATCAAAAAATCTAATGGATGTGGAAGAAATCAACCAAAATATTCCGCAGTTGGAAACCTCCCAGAAGCAAGAGCTGGACATGGAGTTAATAATGCGAATGGTTGAGGAACTACCCGAAGGTTATCGAAATGTTTTTTGTCTCTATGAGATTGATGGATTTAAGCATCGGGAAATTGCAGAAATTCTCGGAATTTCAATCAACACATCAAAGTCGCAGTTGATTATGGCAAAAAAAAGATTGAGGAACTCTCTTGAAGCTCTGGGGTTTAAATCCAGGGGGCAATAACTAAATAATACTGAAATGGATCAATTGGATAACTTCATAAAGCAATTAAAAAATCACAGACCTGCCGTCTCAAAAACGGAGTGGCTAAGACTCAAGGGAATTTTGCGACAACAGAAAACAAACAATTCACCCAGGCAGAAAATCAACAACATCCGAATTCCTCTTTCAATAGCTGCAGGGATGCTGCTGTTGATTGGAGTAGGCTTAACTCTCTTTCTTTCAGAGAGCAAAACAGAGCAAAACCTGGTTTCTTCGAAAGTTGAAAGTGAAAGGAATGCTATGGTAGCCTCCCTTCAGATGGACCGATTGCATCACCGCGGAGAATTGGTAACCTTTAGAGAAGGGGCACCCACGTCAGTAAGTTTGTCCCCTGAACTTGGTGATCCTTACCATGCGACGCTGCCTAATGGGGACAATTGGCTTATTCACCTCAAACTGGTTCGAGAAAGAGACCATTGCGAAGCCACTATAAAATCGATCAATGACAAGGCAATGCAATTGCAGCTTGAAAAATTTGATGATGAGTGCAATGAATTTCGATCTGACAGCAAGAAAGCTGAGATGAAATGGGTGGAGAAAAACGGGGAAGAGCGCATTGTTCTGGTATTGGCTGATGGATTTTCAAGTCAAATTGAAGCACCTATCACCCTAGAACTTAAGAGGATTTATTAATTATTGAAAACCGGTGAATCAGTTTACAATCTGAAATTTTATCTCTCTGGAATCTCCCTCGGTAAAGTCACTTTGAATTCAGTCCCTATACCCGTATTCGAACTTACCTCAATATTGCCATAGTGTAACTCGATGATTTTTTTTACCAGCGACAAGCCTATACCACTGCCTAATTTTTCATGTGAGGTTTTCCCTCGATAAAATGGTTGAAAGATCATTGAAATCTCGGATTTATCTATACCGGGACCATGATCCGTAAATTGCATAGTTAATTTTTCAGCATCGCCCGACACTAAAATCTCACAGCTTTGATCCTCTGAAAATTTAATGGCGTTTTCAATGATGTTGCAAAAGGCGACCCTGAGAAGGTATTCATTGCCAGATAAGCTCAATTCTAAACCCTCTTCACCTGCACCATTAATATTCAATAAAACTTTAGCTGTAGAGTACTCATTGAGCAATTCAGCCCGGCAATTCATCAGCAATTCATCAATTCGAAGGGATTCAAAGGCAATTTGATCAACATCGTAATTACTACGGGCCAGGTCTAAAAGACTGGCTGACAACTTTTTTATTCTTTTTGCATCCTCCATTACTCTGATCAATCGCTCCCTCTGTATTTCATCAATATCAGGACTGAGCAAGCCGAGTTCCAATTCTGCAATAGCTGCTGCAAGAGGGGTTCTTATTTCATGACTGATATTATTGACAAACTCTCTTTGAGCTAAAAATGATTGCTCTAAGCGATCTAGCATTGCGTTAAAATGGTTGGTCAATAAAGCAACCTCATCTGAAGTCTTTCTTGGAGGTAACCTTAGGTTCAGGTTGTTTGCAGTAATATTTTTAACACCTTCTGCTATATCGGATACCGGTTTAAGGATTCGATTGGATATATAAATTCCCATAAGAAAGATGATGAAAAACCCAAGTCCTAGGGATAGGCCAATGGTATTCCTCAAAAGCTTTAAGTTGCGATACCCCTGAACATCCTGACCTGCAACGGTAATCACATATTCATTTCCACCTATTGAACGATGAAGGCCTACAATTTCCCAACCATTTTGCTCAAAATAGATCATTCCGCTACTGATAATTTGCCGAATCATTTCTTCGGTTTCCTTGACTATATCAATATCTATAGCATCGTGATAAAGTAGCCTAAAATCAGGATCATAAATTGCGACTTCAAAGACAGATAATGTTTGTCGGTTTTCTCTATTTATAGCTTGAAGTACCTCGGGATCGATATTGGCCTCCAGCAGTAGATTAGCCGTGGTCAACGCCTCCCTCTGCATTTGCTCGACAAAAGCAGTCCGTCTTTCATTCTCTGAGGAAAAGTAGATCACCATTGCAAAAGCCACAAGTATGCCAGCACATATTGCAGCGAATAGCAAACTCAACTTTGTGCGCAATTTCATGGTTCAATCTTTAGGAATGCTTTTTGTCAATTCCCCCCTTTCCAGTAAGCATCTTCTACAGCAAATAAAGAGAAATTATGATTTTTTCTTTCTCTTAAGTTGAAAACCCATTCCGGATTTGGTGTGTATCAATTTATGGGAAAAAGGTTTATCCACTTTTTTCCGAAGGTAATTGATGTATACATCTATAAAATTAGTCCCGGTATCAAAGTGGGTGTCCCAGACTTCAGCTGCAATTTCCTCCCTACTTAATACACGCTTAGGATTTTTAAGCATAAACTCGAGCAACTTATACTCTTTAGGGGTTAGGCTGAGTTCCATACCTGCCCGATAGACCGTCTTTGAGTTCAAGTCCATTTTTATCTCGTCGTACTCCAGAATTACCTCTTTACTATCCCCAACGGAATTCACTGACCTTTTCAAAAGTGCTTTAATTCTGGCAAAAAGCTCTCGAAACTCAAAGGGCTTAACCAGGTAATCATCAGCTCCAGCTTCAAACCCATATACTTTGTCATCCGTAGTACTCAGTGCAGTGAGCATAAGTATCGGAATGGATTCCTTTACTGCCCTTATTCGACTTACCACCTGAAGGCCGTCAATTCCAGGCAACATAAGGTCGGAGATTATGAGATCAAAATCACTATTAAGGGCCATTTTTAGGCCGGTTTCGCCATCATATGCAACGGTAACCTGATAAGCATTTTGCTCTAAAGCACTTCGAATCAGCCCTGCAAGGCGAGAATCATCTTCTATGAGCAAAATATTCATTAGGACGGAAATTACCTCAGAATGGGGCGGTTAAAAATACTGTTATGAAGACAAAGGCCATTTTCATCTCAAAAGGAAAATCGCTATGCAAAGTGTCCACAACTACCCAGTCTCTAGGGTCTCCCGGATTGAGAGTGTACATAGTAAAGTACCCATAATCGCGACTCGTAATTACCCATTCTTCATAATGATTGGCGTAACGCGACCTCCAAACTACCGACTTTCTGTTGTCGGTTACTCTCCATTCCCTGAGGTCATCACGCCACAATTGCCGAACAGTTGCAATATTTCCTGGACCTTGTACCTCCCACGCACTGAACACATTGCGATCAATATTTCGAATTCGCCCATCTTGATCTACAACTCTGTAACTCCAATCCAATCGGGGGCTGCCCATCATAGATACCAATTCCAATGTACCAAAATTTATGGTGTCTTCTTCCGTAAAAATGGACCATTCCCGAAAATCATCATCCCATATGGTACTAATCCCAGTAATGGTTTGTGATTGCATCATCGGAAACACAGCAACCATAAGGCCAGGCAAGAGAATTATAAAGAATATGAGTCTGAACATAACTATTCAATTAAAAAGGAAGATCATCGGCAAAGTCTTCTGCTTTTGACTCGTTACCTCCATCTTCAAACTTGGGTTCCTCAAAATCATCGGTAACTTGATTGACATCATTGTTGTCGACATCACCTTCTATCCTCCATGCGTTGAGGTTGGTAAAAAATTTATCATTCCACTCTCTTCCTCTCAAGTCAAAATGTACTTTTATCTTTTGATTCTCTTCAAAAGGATCTAAAATACTACACTTATCCTGAGTGAGTTGAAACTTTAAGTACTGAGGATAGGGACCTTCTTCAACAAGAAGGACAAATTCCCTTGCTTTGAAACTTTCAGTTTTTTGTTCCGTATCAAACTTTCTGTAGAGTTTTCCCTCAATTTCAAATGCCATATCTATTTATTTATTTATTGTTCTTGATTAATAAGCTTTTGCAAAGATAACCTTACGCTCAGAAGGGCGACCTGTGTAAACACAAAGACCACTTTCTGTATCGTCATCTAATGGAACGCAACGAATGGTCGCTTTTGTTTCATCCTTTATTCTCAATTCTGTTTCTGTAGTACCATCCCAATGGGCTTTTACAAAGCCACCTTTCGTTTCTATAGTTTCCTTAAACACATCCCACGAGTGCACAGTATGGGTATTATCAGCACGGAACTTCAATGCCCTTTTGAATAGATTGTTCTGTATTTCATCCATCAATTCCGCAACGTAAGTTACCACCCCATCGAGTGGAATTTGTTTTTTTTCTTGAGAATCCCTTCTCGCTACCTCCACCTGTCTGTTCTCCAAATCTCTCTTTCCGATTGCCAATCTAACGGGCACACCTTTCAACTCATGCTCCGCAAATTTAAACCCGGGTCGTTTCTTCAAATCGGTATCATATACCACTGAAAAGCCTTTTCCCTCTAATTGGGCTTTAATTTTCAGTGCGACTTCATCAATCTCTGCAGCTGGTTTGGGTATGGGCACAATAGCAACATGAATAGGTGCCAACTTGGGGGGGATTACCAGACCCTGGTCATCTGAATGGGTCATAATTAAAGCTCCAACCAGCCGTGTGGAAACCCCCCAGGAGGTAGCCCATACCAATTCATCCTGATTGTTTTCATTTAAAAAGGTCACGTTGAAAGCCCTGGCAAAATTTTGCCCTAAAAAGTGGGAGGTTCCGGCTTGCAAAGCTTTTTTATCCTGCATAAGAGCTTCAATAGTATAAGTCTCCAATGCACCTGCAAACCGCTCATGCTCAGATTTTACCCCTTTAATGACCGGCATAGCCATATAGTCTTCGGCAAACCTTGTGTACACTTCATGCATCTTTTCAGCCTCTTCAATGGCCTCCTCTTTGGTGGCATGGGCAGTATGTCCCTCCTGCCACAAAAATTCAGCAGTTCGCAAAAATGGCCGGGTTCTCATTTCCCAGCGTACAACATTCGCCCATTGATTGACTAAAATAGGTAAGTCCCTGTAAGACTGAATCCAATCTTTATATGTATTCCAGATGATGGTCTCTGATGTGGGACGAACGATCAACTCCTCCTCCAGTTTTGCAGATGGATCTACTACTACCCCATTGCCTGCCGGATCATTCATTAGACGGTGGTGAGTAACAACGGCACACTCCTTAGCAAAGCCCTCTACATGCTCTGCTTCTTTACTGAGAAAGCTCTTGGGTATAAAAAGCGGAAAATAAGCATTAACGTGCCCCGTTTCTTTAAACATACGATCTAGCTGAACTTTCATATTCTCCCAAATCGCAAATCCATGCGGCTTGATAACCATACACCCCCTGACTGCAGAGTGGTCAGCAAGACCTGCTTTCTTTACTATGTCATTGTACCATTGTGAGTAATTATCACTCCTGGAAACTATACCTTTACTCATTTAATAAACTATTAATTTGATTATTGATTGAAACTTATTGGGTTAGCTAGACGTATAAGTTATAGTTGATGCAATTTAGGTTGCAAAGAAACGGGAAAGCTTAGATATTGGGGAGTTTTTTGTGTTAAAATCTTACAATTTTATGTTCGACTTGCCAATTGTTCCTAACTTGCATTTTATAAAAATTCGTCTAAAATCTTTAATCATGAGAAGTCCAATTATTTTATCCTTAACAGCTGTATGGGCATTTTTCTTTTCAATGGCTCCGGCAATTGCTCAATGGGACGATCTATACTATGATCCCGACAGGCGCACCACGACTACTACCACAGTAAGTCCAACTCAAAATCAAGGCCAGGATCTCAGTTTTGGCGATGAATATAGGAATTACGATGATGAGGCCTACGACTATATGAGCGAGTATGACTTTTATTACAGTTCAAGGATTAGAAGATTCCATCGACCAAACAGGTCCTTTGATTTTTATGACCCATTTTTTGTCGACATGGTATACTTTGGTTATTACACACCGGGTATGACTATTTATATGGGTCCCTCATATTACAGGCCGTGGAGACCAAGGCCACATCATTTTGGTCCCCACTTCTATGATCCTTTCTTCAACCCATATGCATTTCACAGACCTTATCGACCTTTCAGACCCTATGGTTCATACTATTCCTTTGGCTTTGGTTACGGTTTCAGCAGCTGGGGATGGGGTGGTTATGGATTCGCAAGCTGCCCGGTTTTTTATTCCAGCAACACTTACTACGTTAACAACTATTACAACAATCAAGGTTTAAGACCCGGACCCAACGATGCTATCAGAAATACCCACTATGGTCCTAGAAACTCTTCAGGTGGGACCACTGCCAGAAGGGGAAGAACGGTAGATGGTGGTGCAGATGCTGAAATGAGAGTTCCTGATACGCGATCAACAGAAAGTACAAGAACTGCAAGAGGTACTGAAATGGATGGAGGAAGAACAGCAGCTGAAAGATCCACCAATCAAGCTGATCAGAGAACAGCTCAAACCGGAGCTGAACCTCAAACTGAAAGGCAAAGAGAGCAAATTGCGGCAAGAGGCGCACAAACAAGAACAACAGCAGCACCCTCAAGAAGGGTTCAGGAGGATTTTAGCAATAATCGCGTAAGTAGAGATGAAGCTCACAGGGATACGCGAACCAATGTTCCTGGCACCAGATCAATGGACACAAGGAGAAGTGATAACAGAATATTCAATGCTCCAGGTCAACAGAGAAACAGGCAAACTGCCCCTGATACCAGAAGACAACAAGGCAGAGATTTGGATAGAGGGGACCGGAATCGCAGCAACCCAACTCCAAATTTAAACAGAGGCAACAATCAGAGAAACAATCCAACACCCAATATCAATCGCGGTAGCAATCAACAGCGTAGCTCTGGGTCTATGAGTCCAAATCGATCTTCAAATCAGAGGTCTTCCGGTGTGACCCCGAGTAGATCCTCCAACAACAACCGCTCTTCGGGAGTTTCTCCAAGCAGAGGTTCAAACAGCTCCAGTAGCAGCGGCAATACCAGGTCTGGCAGATCAGGAAGAGGAAATTGATCATTCAACGTCTAATTACTTCTTTTGATAAAATAATTAAACAGGGTGAGGTGGTGTGAAAAAATCCCGCTTCACCCTTTTTTGCAGACCTTTCGTAAGCCAAATCAGTCAACTTGTTCTAAGAATAATATGCCAACCGGAAATTCCTCTTCCATAGTTAGGTTTATGGCAAATCGACAGGAAAAACTATCCATTATGAAAAACTTTTTTGTTCTATTTTTTTCAGTATTGCTCTATTGTTCTCAATCCCCCTCTGCAAGTGCTCAAACACTAGATGATGCACTTAGATTATCCACACTTGAACATACAGGGACGGCCAGATACATGGGGGTGGGTGGCGCCATGACAGCACTTGGAGCGGATTATTCTGCTTCGGCTTACAATCCTGCCGGCCTTGCTCTTATTAGGAGAGGAGAACTTGTCTTTACACCGGTACTTTTCATCAATAATACAGACAGCAGATGGAATGCCAACCGGGAAAATGATCGCTTTTCCAATCTGCAATTCTCTAACTTTGGTCTGGTCATCGCAGGGGAGCCAAAAGGAAGTTCTTCATTCACTAATTTTGCCTTCAGCCTTGGGTTTAACCGATTGGCCAGTTTTCACTCCCATCTTTATGCAAGAACCAGGAATGAAGGAAGCATACTCGATCGATTTGTTTCTCTTGGCGAGGGTCTTGCACCTTCACAAATAGATGATTTTGAAGTCGGTTTGGCATATGATGTATTTGCATTGATTTATGATGAAGGTACGAACACTTATTTTACTGATTTAGATCCCGGCACGGTCTTGCAAAAAGAATTTGACCAAAGGGTGGAGGGGAGTATCAATGAGATTTTTCTTTCACTGGCTGGAAATTTAAGAGAGCGCCTAATCATGGGTGTAACATTGAGTGTCCCTATAGTATCCTATACCGAAGATAGATTTTACAAAGACAGGGATGATGAAAATGTCAATCCCATATACCGGTCTTTTGAATTCACGGAATCCGCGGAGGTAACTGGTGCGGGATTTCAAATCAAGGCAGGCATGATCTACCGCCACTCTCAGGCTCTTAGATTTGGATTTGCCATCCATTCACCAGGTTGGTACTCACTGTCCGATGAATACACCACCTCGGCAACCTTCGACTACGACTTCACCCAAATTCCTGGAGAATTACCCGCAGGTCCGCAGACAGCCAATTCTCCGCAGGGAATGTTCGATTACAATTTCACAAGCCCCTGGAGAGTGCTTGCTGGAACAGGCTACTTGTTTGAAAATAGGGGATTCATTTCCTTCGATGTGGAATACCTTGACTACACCAGTTCACAATTCAATTTCACCAGAAGAAACAGTTCGCAGTTTTTGGAACAAGAGCGGAATAAAAACAATGAGATTAGAAATAATCTTTCAACTGCTCTGAACTTCCGATTAGGAGGCGAATTAGCCCTTCAATCGCTAAGGTTAAGGGGGGGACTACAATTCATCCAAAATCCATTTGAGGATGTTAGTGATCGGGACCTAACTTGGAGCTTAGGAGTGGGCATTAGAGAATCAAGTTTCTTTCTTGACCTGGCTTTTCAGAGAAGTATTCGGGAAGGGGCAATTAACCCCTATGTGGTTCCTGATGCTCCTGAACAACAGAGGATCCTGAGCGATGCCGCAATCAACAGAATTGCCGTCACTGCCGGATTTAAATTCTGATATCAAACCATGGTATAATTATCTGGTAGAATCCAGGTAGTAGTTCCCGGTCTCATCTGCTGCATTTTATTTTTTTCATTGGCTAAACACAGCCCTATTTTCCTGCACACACATTGCCTTAGAGGTCAATTCCCACAGAATTATAATATATATATTTTTCTGGATGATCAAAATTCGTAAATTTGGGTTGTTAAAATAATGATTACAAAAATTGAAATATGCACTACTATAGTTTAGGAAAAATACCGCGAAAGCGACATACCCAGTTTAGAAAAGAAAATGGGGACCTCTACCATGAAGAGCTTTTTTCTACTGAGGGCTTTGACAATAATGCTTCTCTACTTTATCATGTGAATGCCCCCACGCAGATTTTACAAGTGGGTGATCCAAAGGATGTAAAACCTAAAACAGTTCATGACCGACAGCTCAAGCACAGGTGCCTTTTGGGGTTTCAAATTGAACCCACAGACGACTACCTCCTAAGCCGAAAGCCGGTATTGATCAACGGAGATTGTAAAATCATCCTGGCCGCACCGAAAAAGGGAAATAAGGACTATTTCTTTAAAAATGCGGATGCAGATGAGGTTATCTTTATACATCAGGGCAACGGAAAGATTCGCACCCAGTACGGCAATTTGAATTTCAAATATGGGGATTACATTGTACTGCCTCGCGGGACTATTTACAGCATTGAGTTCAACGATGAAAACAACCGACTCCTCATCGTGGAATCATACAGTCCATTGGTAACACCCAAAAGGTACCGCAATCAATTTGGCCAGCTTATGGAGCACAGCCCATTTTGCGAAAGGGATATCATTAAACCGACTGAACTGGAGACCTATGATGACAAAGGTGAATATCTATTTTACATAAAGAAACAAGATGCCCTCTACCCCTACCACTATCAAGGACACCCATTTGATGTGATTGGATGGGATGGCTATGTATATCCCTATATTTTTTCAATCCACGACTTTGAACCTATTACAGGAAGAATACACCAACCACCGCCTGTGCATCAAACCTTTGCAGCCAGGGGGTTTGTAATTTGTTCTTTCGTTCCCCGTTTATACGATTATCACCCTCAGGCGATTCCAGCTCCCTATAACCACTCAAACATCGATAGCGATGAAGTACTGTATTATGTAGATGGTGACTTTATGAGTAGGGACAATGTTGAAAAAGGTATGATTACTCTGCATCCTGGTGGCATTCCGCACGGTCCGCATCCGGGTACAGTAGAAAAAAGCATAGGCAAGAAAGAGACAGGAGAACTGGCAGTTATGATCGACACCTTCCGGCCATTGCTTATGACCAACCATGCGGTGGATATCGAGAATAAGGATTATTATAAAAGTTGGATAAAATAGAAATATGGATACTTTAATCAAACAACAAAAACAAGCTGTGAAAGACACTTTTCCTATAAATGGAACAGATTTCATTGAATTCTACGTGGGCAATGCCAAGCAATCCTCAATCTTCTATCAGGCAGCCTTTGGATTTGAATTGGTCGCTTATCGAGGTCCTGAAACAGGTTCCAAAGAAACGGTGAGTTATGTATTACAGCAGGGGAAAGTAAGACTTGTCCTCACATCAGCTTTTGACCCTGATCATGAGATACTTAAACATGTACACCTTCACGGTGATGGAGTAAAAGTGTTGGCCCTTTGGGTAGATGATGCTAGGGATGCCTATGAGAAGGCTGTTGAAAGAGGAGCCGAATCCGCATTTGAACCTTACACCATAAGTGATGAAGATGGTGAGGTAGTACTCTCCGGAATCCACACTTACGGCGAGACCATCCACACCTTTGTTGAAAGGAATAATTATTCCGGTGCTTTTATGCCGGGATTTGTTTCCAGAAAAAGCATTAGAAAAGTGGAACCAGTAGGATTAAAATATGTAGATCACTGCGTTGGAAATGTTGAACTGGGTCAAATGAATCGATGGATTAAATTTTATCAGGAAGTCCTGGGCTTCAAGCTGTTGATAACCTTTGATGACAAGGATATATCTACAAAATACACGGCATTGATGAGTAAAGTGGTCTCCAATGGGAACGGGTACATTAAGTTTCCAATCAATGAGCCTGCCAAGGGACTAAAAAAATCTCAAATTGAGGAATATCTTGATTTCTATAAAAGCGCAGGAGTCCAGCATATCGCAGTATCAACGGACAACATCATCGAAACGGTTAGCAAACTTAGAGAAAATGGTGTGGAGTTCCTTTATGTTCCTGACAACTACTATGAAGACCTTTTGGATAGGGTTGGCGATATAGATGAGAGTATTGAAGATCTCAAGGGGCAAAACATTCTCGTAGATAGAGATAATGAGGGATACCTCCTCCAAATTTTTACGAAGCCAGTACAGGACAGACCTACTGTTTTTTATGAGATCATACAAAGGAAGGGAGCTCAGTCTTTTGGAAAGGGCAATTTCAAAGCCCTTTTTGAAGCTATTGAGCGAGAACAAGAGTTAAGAGGAACCCTATAATTGGGAGTCAACAATTGAACAAATAATAGGAGCGTACGTTTGTAAACTCAATTATTTTCAATAAATACTAAAGTGCGAGCACATCCAATGGCTTGCACTTTTTTTTGCTTTGTTTCGCAAATATATCCCTAATTTTTAATACTTTTCCAAGCACAAATTTCGGTTCATCAAAAAACATGTCCCTTTACAGCACTTTCCGATATTCTATTGCTGCTGATTTTCCACAATTTGAAATCCCAGCTCACATATGCAGTGGCCGGTTGTCAGTAGCATCAAGAGCAGCCTCCTTAACTGCTTCTGCAAAAGTGGGGTGTGCATGACTCATGCGCGATATATCCTCTGCAGAGCCACGGAACTCCATTACAGCCACTGCTTGCGCGATCAAATCAGCAGCCCTTGGGCCGACTATGTGAACCCCTAAAACTTCATCGGTTTCCCGGTGAGCAATAATCTTTACGATTCCATCCGTATCTCCGCTTGCCCTTGCTCTACCCAGTGCTTTAAACGGAAATTTGCCTATCTTAAAGTTGACACCTTCCTCCTTGAGTTGATCCTCCGTTTTCCCAACAGAGGCAAACTCTGGCCAGGTATATACCACATTGGGAATTAGATTATAATCTATATGAGGTTTTTGACCAGCTATGATTTCAGCAACAAATATTCCCTCTTCCTCAGCCTTGTGGGCGAGCATGGCACCTCGCACTACATCTCCAATAGCAAAAATGTGAGGTTTACTTGTCTGAAGATGCTCGTTCACAGGTATTCTTCCCCTATCATCCGTTTCAAGACCCGCATTTTCGATATTCAGGCCGTCTGTATATGGCTTTCGTCCGATAGAGACCAAGCAATAATCAACCGTCATATTTTCCGGTTCTCCTCCATCCCTCTTTTTAAAAGTAACTCTAACGCTTTCCTTGTTGTGGTGAATTTTCTCCACCGAATGATTCAGGTAAAACTTGATACCTAATTTTTTTAAAACCTTCATCATTTCACGTACCCCATCTTTATCCATTCCGGGGAGGATAGTATCCATGTATTCCACTACTGTTACCTCGGTTCCAAGGCGAGCATAAACAGAGCCCATTTCAAGTCCAATGACACCACCGCCCACTACCAACATTTTCCGGGGAACTTCCTTTAAAGTGAGAGCCTCTGTAGAAGTAATGACCCTTTTTTTATCGTACTTGAAAGATTCAGGCATATTGGGTTTTGAGCCAGTAGCTATGATGATCTTTTCCCCTACAAGAATCTGTTCGCCCTCATCTTGCTTAACCTTCACGGTATGATCATCAAGAAAACTGCCCAAACCGTGGAATACCTCTACTTTATTCTTCTTCATCAGAAATTTTACACCATCACAAGTTTGAAAAACAACCTCATCCTTTCTTCTTATCATTTGCTCCATATCAACCTTGGGCGAGGAACAATTAATACCGTGATCAGTAAAATGATGCTTTGCGTTGTGAAAGTGTTCAGAGCTGTCTAACAATGCTTTTGAGGGAATGCAACCAACATTCAGGCAAGTGCCTCCCAGGGTTGAATACTTTTCAATTAGTGCGGTTTTTATGCCCAACTGTGCAGCTCTAATGGCAGCAACATAACCACCTGGTCCGGAACCAATAATTATCAATCCAAATTTTTTTGTTTGTTCTGACATATCAATCACTTATTTTTTGGGGGCTCCCCCCTTTCCTTTATTATTTCTACGATTTTTTCTCCTGTTTTGAGGTGGTCGACTCTTCGGTGGTCGCTGCTCATTTCCAGGTTCTTTCGGTTTTTCAGAATTAGCTTCGGACTTACCTCTACTTGGCTTCCTTCCTCTACTTTTCCTTCTATTCTTAGGCTTTCTCTTTTCCTCCGGCAATTCAAACCCCTCCGAGAGATCACCCGTCATCTCACCTTCTTCCCCCGCATCATCATTAAGAAGAATCCTTTCACCGGGCAAGTCTGTGGGTTGCTCATTGCGCTTATTCATTTGCTGAACTTCCCTAACCCTATCAGTATCCAGCGCAATGAGGATGCCTCTGCCCCTGTCAGTTTCATAAGAATAGTACATCAGTTTCTTGAAAATGTCGGTTTTGATCAGGACAGCCTTCCCCATCTTGGTGTAAAGTGAATCGGCCTTTTTGGGGAAGTTTTTTAGAGCATCTATGTAAGTGTCTAATTCGTAATTCAAACAGCACTTAAGTCGACCGCATTGACCGGAAAGTTTGGACTGATTGATAGCCAAATTTTGATAGCGCGCAGCTGAAGTAGTCACAGATTTAAAATCCGTAAGCCATGTAGAACAGCAAAGTTCGCGACCACAACTACCAATTCCTCCAATCCGCTGAGATTCCTGTCTGGCTCCGATCTGTCTCATCTCAATTTTTGTTCTAAATTCCTTGGCGTAAGCCCTTACCAATTCTCTAAAATCAACTCTTCCATCAGCTGTATAGTAAAAAGTAGCTTTTCTAAGGTCAGCCTGGTATTCAACATCCCCAATTTTCATATCCAATCCTAGAGTATTCGCGATCGCACGAGCTTTAACCAGGGCAGGCACTTCTAGATCTCGTGCCTGACTCATTTTCAATAAGTCAGTCTCATTGGCTTTTCTAATTACCTCATGATGCACTTTGTGTTCTCGAACCTTTTTCTTTTTCATTTGGAGCATTACAAGATCTCCACTCAGACTAATTTTTCCAACATCATACCCATTCCCTGTATCTACAACTACAAAGTCTCCTGTGCCTGTACGCGTATGAGATGGGTTGACAAAAAAATCTTTCCTTGATCCGCTTTTAAAACTTATCTCAACCAGGTCGGAGCCACAAGGATCTTGAAGGTCTAAAGCGGATAACCAATCAAAAGTATTGAGTTTATTACAGCTCCCGGAACCGCAATGGCCATTATTTCCACAACCGGCGGGACTGCCATCTTTTCCACTTCCACAATTTGCACATGCCATACTATATGATTAAATGCTTAACTCGATCAGGATGAAGCAGTTGATGACCGACTCCTCTTTAGAGCGATCCTCAATCTCCTACCCAATTGAATGGTAGCATGGGTTAATAAAATTTTTAAACTAGCGTTTCTGTCAATTTGTATAATTAAACGATCAAAAAACCGACAGAGTGATTCAATGCTATTTAAATCCAAAAAGCCTGCCATTTTTTGTGCGGACCCATGAACTTTACCACTGAGATTTTCAACAATTAGTCCATTTAGGATTCTATTCACTTGATTGAAGTAAAAAAGACCGTATCTAAATAAGTTTCTGCATTTCTCCTTTCCTCCATCCTTTAGAAACAATTCTACAAAATCAATTATCTGTATAGGGTCCGAAGTAAATGATGTTCGAGACCACTGGATAAAATCTCCCGCAACATCAGCATTGTAGTCTCCCTCAAGACTTTTTAACGCTTCATTGACAATACCCTCAGATATTGCAGCAGCAGTTAAGGCAGAATGAGGTAAAACTCTCTTGTACTCCTCCAACCATTTAGCAAGCATCTTTGGGGGTACCCTGGGGATATTAAAGAGCCTGCATCGCGAAAGTATAGTTGGCAATATTTTTACAGAGTTGGTAGCAACCAAAAAAATATAAGTATTCGGAGGAGGTTCTTCAATAGATTTCAGCAATTTATTCCCCTCCACTCCAAGGAATTCAGGGTACCAGATAATCAATACTTTGGCTCGTCCTTCAAAGGATTTCCTACTGAGCAAACCTTCAATTCTTCGAATTTCCCTCGCACTGATGTTGAGGTAAGCGTTGCCGGCATCTATAGCTTCTATCCAATCAGATAGATTGCTATAAAGGTTTGTGAGCATTAAGTCTCGCCACTTGTCAAAACAATCCTCAGATGTACCTATGGTAGAAGTTACAGGGAAAGAAAATGATAAATCCGGATGGATCAATTTTTGGCATTTGTTGCAGGCCTGGCATTCTCCACAAGAAAGACCTTCACGAGCTTGAATGCAAAGCAAGCTCTTTGCCACAGCAAATGCAGCGGCAAGTTGAGCACCTCCGTCCTGACCGGCAAAAAGGCTGGCATGTGGAATATTTCCACTATTCAAGACAACCTTCAATTCCTCCCTTATAGAAGAACTCAAAGGTATATGATCGATATCCATTGCTTTCATTATTTCCGGTAGGTTCCACTTTTACTTAAGTCTCAATCAATCTCACCGGATATTAAATACAATCCCAAACCTGCAAAAACTAGTGGAACACAAAACTTTGAAAACCAGGTCTTCAAGCTTTCACTCCTTCAACAGGCTATCACGTAAATGCTAAACATCAAAGGATTTTCAACCCTTGCATATCGCAATACAAAATTAATAAAATTCCCGACAATCGAGAATAACAAATTAGGACAAAAGTTTATATAATCTCAATCATGCTCTTTAGCTGCCAACAGATCGTGAATCATTACTAACAGGAAGTTATTTATCTAGCTGTTAATTTAGGAGAACTTATTTTCCCTATGCTTCAATATATAGTCAAAACTATTCCAAACACTATTTTCATTACAATAGGCATGCAATTAGCCGATGTTTGGTCAGTTCCAAAATTTACCAGACTTTAAAAACGATTCAGCTTTTGAACGAAGCTGCAAAAATCAAGTTACTATAAAAAAAACAAATGGGGAAGACAATATCGGTATACAGGAAAGGGCATTTTAATGCTGCGCACAGGTTGTATGTTAGAGACTGGGAGTTCGAGAGAAATAAAGAAGTTTTTGGGCTCTGCAACAATCCCTATTATCACGGACACAATTACGAAATCGAGGTGTGCATTAGTGGGAGTATAGACCCTGTCACCGGTATGCTAATTAACTTGGATTACCTGAAGCGCATTATAAAAGAAGAGATAGAGGACTATTTTGATCACAAAAATCTCAACGAACAAGTGGAAGAGTTTAAAACGCTCAACCCTACCGTTGAGAATATTTGTATAGTCTCTTACGAACGTCTAAGAAAAAAACTTGATCCAAAATATCGATTACGAGTCAGACTATACGAAACAGCAAGGAATTACGCTGAGTATGGGGAATAAAAACAAGGGCTGTGACCAGCCCTCCCTTTAAACAATGTTATTCTTTCCTGGTACTATTTTTTGTTTAATCTCAGTGTTCTTATAATACTATTTTGATCATCCAGCAATTTTACAAAGTAAAGACCTGGTCTAAGATGAGAAACATCTATAGATTCGCTACTTGAATAATTCGCAGAAAAAACATGTTGGCCGAAGACATTCACAATCTCGAACTGAGATACATTCATATTATTCCGAATATTGAAGAAATCACCGGCCGGATTGGGGTACAGAATTGGATTTCCGATTCCCCTCGAACTCAAATCATTTGAACTGGAAATGGTGGAGTTGATGAAAAAGTAGGTGAAGTAATACTTGTCATCAGGATTATCTTCATCATACATGGTGAGTACAATACGGGCAGAATCGCCCTCTACACCCCTGGGGTAAAGATGGACTTGCATTTCAAATTCCATTCCGGGTTCTGCTTCAAAGTACATTGTTTCTACAAATGGTGAATAACACAAAACAGGATCACAAACGGCTGTTTCCCATCCATCTTGAAAAACTTGTATTTCTCTTTCCCATACCAGGTTGGTGGTCTCATCACCGTTAAAGACCATTGGAATATTTATAGAAATATCCTGAAAGAAGTCACCCGTAACTATGAACTCAGTATCAACTGAATTTCCCTGTGTGGGAGTTAGCATTTGGGCGAAGCTCAGATTAGCTGAAAATAAAATTACTGCAAAAAAGGTAAAAAAGTGTTTCATAACATAAACTTGATTATTAAACTTACTAACCGCAAAGCTAAGAAAAAAATTCCGAATAAAAAAATCTATGTATCGGACTAGTAAAATGTCCGATACATAGATTTTTGAAGTGTCAAATTACCTGACTACGGTAAAGCGATCAACTTTTACATTTTTGCCATCATTAAATCTGACAAAATACAATCCACTAGTTGTTGTCTCCCAACTTAAACTATGGAAACCTGCATTGAATTGAGATCCACTATCTACAACATCGACCAATCTTCCTTGCACGTCAAATATTTCAACTCTGAGCTCTCGTTCAGACTCTAACTGGAACTCAAAATTCACTTTGTCCGAAGCGGGATTTGGGAAGATACTTAATGATCCGCTAAGAGGATCAATTTCTGTAGCATTTACAGTCATGGCTTCAACTTTGATGTTATCCAAAAAGAGGTTGTTACCCCAATCAGAAACCACTTCAAACCTCACAAGTAATTCATCACCTGAGACAGCTGGAATTTCAATAGTATCAGAAGCCCACTGATTCGCCGTTGGCATAAAAAAGGTACCTCTGGGTGGAACCGTCTGAAGGGCTGCACCAAAGCGTGAATATATCTGCGTCCAGGTATCCCCACAATCATCAGAAACATGTACTCTCAATCCATCATTTGAAGTAAAACCCCCTTCGGTATACCTTGCATATGCCCTGTCAAAGGATAGAATAAGGTTTCCGTCAACTCCTTCTAGGTCAACTAAATGGGCACTCATAATGTCACCTGAATTCTCACCACCAACTGAAGCGGGATTCCAATGCCAAAAGTTTGCCCAGAGCGATTGGGTAGACATTCCATATCCACCGAGTGGGCCAGGAGGATTATTGAAAGAAGCCTGGCTAATTACGCGAATAAAATCACCTGGAGTAGCTAGGATAAGACCACTTGGAGTACTGGTATTTACCGGATCGGATTCAAAATCAAGGGAGAGTTCTGGAATAAGCTCATCACTAATTGCAGGGAAGAATTCTGAAGGTAAAACAGTATTTAGGAGATTTACCTGCCTTACGGTTCCATCATTAATACTGGCAATATTGTAACTCACGTTATTGGTACCACCCATTAATTCAATTCCCGGAATTAAGATTTCATAATCCTGTCCTGGTTCAAGTACACCATCAAAATTATAGGTCAGGGTTTCAGAACCAATTAAAATCTCAACAGTGAATGCAGTTACATCAATTGAACCTGAATTACTTACAACAACCCCTGCATCGAGAGTTCTGTTGCACAGTTCTTCAGAAGCATTAGACAAGCTCTCAACTAATGCCATATCGGGATAATTGTCACCTAATTCAACCAGGTCAGAAAGTACTCCATTGTGAATTCTACGAGAAACTGGATTCTCAACGAAGGCTACAAATCTCATCTGGCTTAGATCAAAAATATAGTCTGGGATACCCACCTCAAACTCGAAAGTGAGTTCGGCATTTCCGGCAATATCTCCTATGAAGGTTCCATCTGCATTGGGGTACATTTTCCGCATGACATTACTAAAGCTCTGCTCGTTGGTTGAACCGGGAGGAAATGGCCAATCATTTTTTGCTTCCAAAAGTAAAAGCTGCAATCTGTGGTTACCTGTAATTGCATTGGAATCGAGATTATTGACAAGGACGGTAACCTCAGCCACTGTATTGTCCTCATTCCAAACGACATCAATATCCATTTCTACCCAGGTTTCCATAGCCGAAGCAGTATTAATAGAATTCTGATTGACATTGTTTGGAATTCCAAGGCTTAGGCCATCCAGGAATACAGCGGGAACACCTGTTACTCCATAGTGAGTAACTCTGCTCTGAACTTCTACGGGATTTTGCTGGTTGTATGGGTCAAACCCAGGCCAACTGGTTTGAAACTTAACGGGAATAACCCTGTCCAAATTTGGCTGAAGAAGGTTATTGAATGCGGGATTTTGCTGAGCGCAAGGAATACATGAAGCATTTGAGAAATGCTCTACAATAACCATGCGCTGGATTTGGGCGGTTGATTCAGCAGAGATCAACATGCCAAACAGGCAAAAAAGTAGGATGGGAAGTTTTGTAAAATTCTTTAGCATAATTAATAAGATTAAAGATTAAAAGTTAATTAACCTTGCAAATCTAATCATTTAAAGATTTCATTTCTGCTTAACCATCAACTTTTTGGAGATTTTTTTTTAAAAATAAATACAAAAGACACTCTTCGTCTTGCAAAACTTGCATCGAATTGCCATTGAAAACCCTGGCGTATGCAAGCACATAGAAGCTGAAATTTCAATTGCGTCAGCCTACTGAAAATCACCTACCAAGCACTGGGTCAATTATTCAAATGTTCTCTTCCATATATACTGCCCCTTCGATAAATCCTCATAAGAGAGTCGCTTTCAATCAAATGGGAGGAATCAACTACCGAAGCATCCCCGAGCTCAGGCTGTCCGGCATCAACCCAGGCAGTGTACCAGGCAGAACCTATAGCAAATATGGTTTTTCTCATTTGCCTTTCAACCATACCATTCATCTCCCTCTCATACGCAAGAGCAAATTCTCTGCAAGGTTGTTGTATAGTTTGAAAAGTGCGGTCGTCAAAGCAAATCTGGGCATCCTCCGGGTAAGTTTCTCTCAGGTATTGTTCAATGGTGAGCACTGAGTCAACCTTCAGATGGGTATCCATAACAACATCCCAGAAGAACTCTTCTTTATTTTCAATGTACTCAGCCCTTCCAACTATCAAATCGAATTCCTCAGCAAACAATTCAGGGATTCTGCTCTCCCAAAAGGCATGAATCCCCTCCTGCCCGGTCAACTGACCATTATAGTTAACGGTAGTGTGGAGGGGCACATGAGCATCTCCAATGTAATGCCCAATATCAGCGGCATGCCGTAAAATTCTGGCCTTATCACCATGCTTCATCGCTCTTGTAAGATTTCTTTGAAGGATGGGTAAATAATATGGTATGATGCCGTATTTTGAAATGTGATTCTCTATAAAAATGGTAGCACATCCGCCGTTTAAATCGGGATAAAGGGAGTCCAGTTCTGACCATTCATCCAGGGAGTAAGACCAGGGTGCTCTATAAAAGTCACGAGGAACCCTTTGATTAAAAAAACGCTGATAATTTAGGTCGAGCATATCGTCAAAGTTACCATAGGCATTACCCTCCTTCAAAACCTCTTCATCAAAATGTATATATGGGAAATAAAGTAGGACAGTATCTATACCTCCTGCTCTCTCACAAGTATTCAATAAATAAATGGCGCTGAATTTTGCAAGTGCCTCATTCCAGTTTCTGGGCAGGTCATCATATGGATAATCTCCGTACACATCGAGATCGATAAAATGCCTTGGGCCTTCATGGGGCGTTGCGTATCTTCTTCTATCAGGATCTACAGCATGAGCTGACAAATACTCAATCTCAACTTTGAAAAGTGGCATCATCTGCGGAGGCAAAGTAAATACTGCCAATCGATTCAATTTTCGATGGGCATAAAAACCCCAATCCTCCTCAGCAGAGTATTCAAAGGCAGTCAGACTTAAAAGAGATAGACCGCATACTAGAATTATAAAAATTCTCAACATAAATATCAGATATCATCATTTTGTCTGAAAAACCAACTGTAGCCCCACATAAATTTTCGCATATTGCGATATTGGGCACTCATGAAATCTCCATTGGGAGCACTCACCCAAAACCTCATTTGAAAGTCTTCTCCCTCTGCTTCAGCAGCATCATATGGTCCCATTAGAGGACGCTGATGTCTTTGAAATATCTCGTAAAACACCACATCTCCATTTGATCTGGTCAGTTCAATAGTGCAAAATGGAGTTGTTGAAAGTATAGAGTCACGAGCGTGAAAATTTCTCTCAAATGCTTCTACGCCAATTCTCTGAAAATTGCGCAGATAACTTTCAATCATGCCCGGGTGCATGTTTCGGGTAATTTTAGGCATGTTTTCATCAAATGGTCTAATAGAAAATTCAGTTTCACTCACTCTTTCCACTACGAAGGATTCATCCCCCTGGTTGGGGTAATTCACTTTCACAGACTCAATATCCCTGAGTCTTTCAGCGAACATGGCCCGATCTCTCCATTGGTGTTCCCTCAGGTTGAATCGGGTCCGCAAACTCCCCTGCCAGTAAGGAATGTGCATAGCATAGGGCTGATTGGCCCCCTCCATTAAAAAATAAGTGCCTTTTTCGTCAGAAGTTACACCACCTATGTAATAGGAGCGCATCAAATTGTCAGATCGGTCGTATATCTCCACCTTTATTCCCAAACTGCTTATAGTCTGAATTATGTTTTGGTATGCTGCCCTGGGGGGAACAAACTTCAACTGCACATCTCTAATGAGTCTGAGTAGCTCTTCCACAGAAGTTGCACTTGCAAGGTATTTCTCGTTCACCAACCATTCATTGCCCTTTCTTGATAGCAATACTGGATCTTCCGTCCTTGTAGCAATAAAAATTTTTCCAATGCGATCAGTATCTTCTACGGCGAATCGGCGATCACTGGTATCAATGGTAGATCGGGTTGAACCAGTCTGACCGGAGAAGTAATACACAAGGCCTCCCAGTATCAAAAATATTCCCAAATAAATTAATGTTCGTTTCATGCTCACTTATTTCTAAAATTATTATTTTCGGATTTACCGCTAAACTACAGGTAGCATACCGTAGACTTTTTAACTGCTGCTTTCCATTCCTTCTATACTTCACACCTATGAAAAAAAAAATGGAGTTTTTTGCAATTGTTCTTATCAGGTTCTATATCGAGCCCCAAACCAAAGGGCTATTGCTTACAATTACAAATTTTCAGGATCAAACATTCTACGCTCAATTAATAAATTCCATCACAGATCACCCGATTGCCTATCCACTATACCGCCTTTTCCGTATGAAGTTATAAGCCAGCCCAAATATAACCACAAAAATTACCGGAATTCCAATATTAAACAATTGCCAATTCAATCTTTCGGATCTAGCCCTGACCTGGTTTAGCATTCTGAGTTTGATATCCCTACTTCTTGCCTGTAGTATACCATCCTCATCTAGCAAATATTCTATGCTGTTAAGGACAAAATCCTTATTGGCGTACAACCGGCGTTCGTAGGGATTTAAGCCAACTGGGCGAATTTCTCCTGTTCCGGGATGAAAGGAGTTTAGTGCCACATCGCCATCACTTATTACAATCATAGCCCCGTTATTTACTTTTGGGATGAAACTCCTGTCCAATTGAGCTAGCGTCCTTTCCATATCTTCTGTAACTCGATTTTCAAACAAGGAATAAAATTCACCCTCAAGCAAAACAGCGAGCGGCAAATGCGGTCTATTGAAACGCTCTGGTTCAGGATCATATCGAAGGATATCAAAATTCACTTGAGCGGGAATCATTTGAAATCTGCTGTATTCCGAGGTTGAGAGAAGGATAGTTTTATCAACTTTACCTTTTGTTCGTATAGTATCAATAGAACTGGGAAAAAACATATTCACCCTATCCAAAGCCTTAACAATGGGGTGGTCAGATCTAGGGGCGACAAGAGGATAGTAAAACCAGGGGAATAGGTCCATCTGCTGACCTGAGCCAACCCTTCCTATAACCATAGGTATCCTCGAACATTCCAGATCTTGCACCAGATCGGGATTGATTCTAACACCATATCTAAAAAACATATCATCGAGATTCAAATCATATTCCCAGGGAACAAAATTCCGATGTCGACGAACTGAATCTATATTGATATTTAACTTGTTGATCATCCAAAGTACCTTTCCCCCGCTCATAATGTATTGATCCAGAATAAATTTATTCCGCTCTCTGAAAGGCTCTGTAGGTCGGGCAACTATTAGAAGGGGGATTATATCAGGATCTATAAAAGTCAACGAATCAAGATTTATCCTTCCGACCCGATAATAATTCCTTAAGCTGCGGTTTACATCTGCCAGTTCTGCAGAAGTGGCCTCTCCCTGTCCCTCCGTGTATGCAATAGTAGGCTGAACAGCAGTCCTTAGTTTAGCAATAGCATTGGCAAATTTATATTCTAAAAGGCTGATAGAATTATTGATGGTGACTTGCGGATCTACGCCTGGCACTTCATTTTCCAATAGATTTACAACTATATATCTATTTCCAAAGTAAAAGATTGCATAGGGGTAAATGATTCTCTCGCTGGATTCCCCCTGATCAACTATCCTCATTGTAATGGGAAATATTTCATCTTTCGCCAATTCTTCCCGCCTGAGGTTCACCTCTTGCACATCACCTATATTCGGGTCTTCAAACTCAAATTCGATATTGGGATTGATGTTTCGAAATTGCCTTAGCATATCAGCCGTTGCAGTTTGTAATCTCTGGAAGCCGGCGGGAAAGTTTCCATCCAACAGCACCCTTACATATACAACATCTGTTACGTTTTCAAGCACTCTTTTGGTGGGTTCTGTAAGTGTAAATCTCTTGTCTTCTGTAAGGTCAATATGGGTATACACATAACCTGCCATCAAATTAACCAGGATTAGAATCCCGGTCAAAAGAATGAGGTTTATCAGATGCTTATACTTTTCTTTCATAATTGCTATCTTTTACCTAGCGCTTGTTTTGGATATTGTAATGTGCAATCGCTAGAAAAAATATTGAGGTGGTTAAAAAATAAACCACATCACGAGTATCAATTATCCCTCTGCTTATGGATGCATAGTGGTAATCAATGCCAAGCGATTCGATAAATACATCCAAACCACCTACAAAAACCGGCAACCTGCTGATGTAAAAAAAGCCGTAATACATAAAGAAGCATAGGAATGCGCCGAGCAAAAAGGCCACAATTTGGTTTCTACTGATGGAGGAAGCGAGAATGCCTATTGATGTAAAAACCATTCCCAAAAACAATAGTCCGAGAAACGAACCCCAAATAGCTCCACTATCAAGATTTCCTCTAGGTGACCCCAACTCATGCATGGTATAATAATAAAGGAGAGTCGGCAAAATGGAAAATACCACCAACACCATTGCAGCTAAGTACTTACCAGTTAAAATCTCAGATGTCCTAAGTGGTTTTGTTGCCAACAACTCGAAGGTGTTGTTTGACCATTCTTCTGAAATAGACCTCATGGTTATAGCCGGAATGAGAAAAATAAATATGAGAGGGGCAATGCTAAAAAGAGGGTCAAGAGTCGCAAAGGGTTGGTGCAAAAGACTGGTATCCGGGAATACAAAAAGAAACAAACCTGTCATCAACAAGAAGACAATAATGGCCAGATAGCCTATCAGAGAGCTGAAGAATGAATTGATTTCCTTAAAAAAAACACTGTACATAAATCTCTTACTACTATTCCTTTATTATTTATTATTCCCTTGTTTGGACTTTCCGGTCAATTCCTGAAAAACCTGTTCCATACTGGTTGTCAATTGATTCATCTCCAGGATTACCAGGCCATGGCCTGAACAGTATTGAAAGACGGTTTGCCTAAAGTCTTCATCAGATGATTTTTTGCCCTTGATCAACCACTCCCCTTTTTTCACCTTTCTCTTATCCACCAAACCGGGAATACTTTCGAGAACATCAGCATTCACACTGGATTGGAAAAGCACCCTAACAGAAACAAATTCCTGATTGTCCTTGGAGCTGAGTTCACCAATGGGCGAATCCATGACCAATTTCCCCCTATCAATAATGAGTACCCTATCACAAATAGCTTCTACTTCCTGCATAATATGGCTGGAAAAGATAACAGTTTTTGCCTCACCCAACTCTTTAATCAAGTTGCGAATCTCTACAATTTGGTTGGGATCCAGGCCTGAAGTTGGCTCGTCAAGAATAAGGACCTCTGGATCGTGCAGAATCGCCTGAGAAAGACCTACCCTCTGACGATATCCCCTTGAGAGCTGCTCTATTTTCTTATTTTGCTCAAGCCCAAGGCCTGTCATTTCAATTACTTCATTTATCCGATTGCGTATGTTAGAAATTCCGTAAAATTTCGCACAAATTTGAAGAAACTCCCGCACATAAAGTTCTTTATACAGGGGATTGTGCTCAGGCAAATAACCCAATTTCCTCCTTACTGCAAGGCTATCAGTTCGTGTATCAATCCCACATATACTGGCACTGCCTTTACTCTGCTCAATGTAACAGGTCAGAATTTTCATAGTAGTTGATTTCCCTGCTCCATTTGGACCGAGAAAACCAACCACCTCACCCCTATTGACCACAAAGCTAACATCGTTTACAGCGGCTTGATGACCATAGAATTTGTACAAATTCTCAACAACTACAGACATTCGTATATTTGATTATTCAACATTTTCACTTCTTATTGCCCCGACTACCGAACCTAACGCGAAAACAAGATCATCTATTTCAAAAGCATCGGACGACCTTTGCTCCCCAACAGCAGTCCGGTTTAAGCTGGACAGATATCCGCCGAGCCCGAGTACTTGACCCAAATCATGAGCTAGAGAGCGGATGTAGGTACCCTTGCTACAAACCACCCTGAATTCAATCTCAGGGTTGTTAAATGAAAGGATTTCAAACTCAAAAATTTTAACCAATCGCTTTTCAGGCAAAACATGCTCGCCTCGTCTCGCCATTTTATAAAGCGGTACCCCGTCCTTTTTAAGAGCCGAAAAAACTGGTGGCCGCTGGTAAATCTCACCTATAAAACCGGATACAGCAGATTTAATTTCTTCAAACCTGATATCTGCAGTTGAAACCCTATTTTCTTCTTCAGTCTCACCATCAAAGGATGCTGTTACGGCTCCTAATTTAATTATCCCTACATACTCCTTTGTGGCATCAATCCATTGATTCAGTGATTTGGTCCCCGGGCCTATACCGATTATAACCAAACCAGTGGCGAGTGGGTCTAATGTGCCACCGTGACCGATTTTTACTTTTTTCTTGTTGAGGACATATTTCAACCTACCCCGTAGCTTCGCAACCAAATCAAATGAGGTCCATCCAGAGGGTTTATAAACTGCAACTGTAAAGCCCTCCTTCGGATTGGCCTGGCTTAATGGGTCGTTTTTAGTAAAGTGCCTCAATTCAAAAAACAGTTTTATAAATGAGCAGGAACAAACCCATGGCCGCGCAATAGAACCCGAACCATTTCAAACTGGCATTTCTCACCATTGCAATCATTACTTTACAAGCAAATATACCTGTGAAAAAGGCTGCAAAAAACCCAACAGTGAGTCCACTTATACTTGCCATTAACACATAGTCGCCTTTGATCATCTCTACTACATCTAAAACCCCCTTACCGAGAATAAGTGGCAGTACGATCAAAAAAGAAAACTGGGCAGCCTCTTTGCGGTCTATTTTTAAAATGACAGCCGTACAAATAGTAGCTCCTGAGCGTGAAATGCCTGGGAGCAAAGCAAATGCCTGAGCAATCCCAATGATAATAGAGTCTTTATAGGTAACATTTCGGTGATTATTTTGAATAATGTCCGCAGTAAATAGCAGGGCAGCTGTAATCAAAAGCATGGAACCGACAAGGAGCAGCCTACCATCAAATAAAGCAGCCATCTGGTCTTCAAAAAAAAGCCCAATGAAACCAGCGGGAATCATCGTAATGGCTATTTTAAAAAAGTAAGGTGTAGACCCCCCACCTGAGGTCAAATCAATATTTCTGAATAAGGTGGCTATCTCTTTCCTGAAAACCACCACCGTACTCAATGCAGTTGCTACATGTAGCGCTACAGTCATTGCAAGGCTCTCTTCAGCCAAGCTCTGATCTCCAAGGAAATATTTGGTGATTTCAAGATGACCACTACTGCTGACAGGCAAAAACTCTGTCAAGCCCTGAACCACCCCCAATATGAGGCTTTCAAGAAATTCGGACATCTGAAGTAAAGTGATTTATTTTTTAAAAATTGCTACAAACTGAAGTATTAATCCAGCGAGGATTAAAAATGGTGCAATCGTTGTGCGCCTATGGCTGTAAATAAGAGACTCGTCCCAAACATCAGGAGAGGGCATGCTTCCACCCATCATAAGAATCAATCCGGCAGCTATAAGTGCCAATCCGATGAACATCCATTTAAAGGATTCTCTCCCAAAAAGCATAGGCACTTGTTCTACTACTTTCCTGGGACTCCTCCTTGTGGACTGTCCGCTCTTCCTGCCAGAGGTGGATACAATTTTTCGTTTACTACCTTTCTTTTCCTGATTCATTGAAAGTTATTTACAGATTACAAAGTTAGTTTATTTGTTCATTATTACAAAATATTCCACCAAATTAACTCATGGACCAGGGCCATCCCAATCTAAGCTACCTACCTGGATTGAGATATTGATTCAATGTTAGCCAGGTACAAAGGAAGCTAAAGATACCGGCTCCAAGCGGCAATCCACCTACCAGAAAAATAATATTTTCTAAATCCGACCCTTGAATAACAGTTAAGGGGTTGTCATAGGCCAGATAAATAATGCCTCCAATTGCGCCCAAAGCGATCACCCCACTTATCGTACCCAGAAAAAAAGACTTAATGAGGTAAGGCCTCCTAATGAAACCCCTGGAAGCACCAACCAATTCCATGGTTTCTATCTCTCGTCTATCCGCATAGAGTGCGAGTTTGGTAGTATTATAAATCAAAATAATGGATAGCATTAGGAATAATAAGCCAAATCCGGCAAACCACCAGGCCAAATTTTCAAGATTACTGTGAAAATCAAGCACTAGTCGGTCCTGATAATGGATTTCCTCAATCAGGGAGCTTTTCTCTTTGAAATTTCTTCTGATTTTACTGAGTTCAGCAGGGGTAAACCAATCGGCTTTGACATTGAATATTACCATGTCCCTAAAAGGACTTTTATCATCCTCCCACCAATCGGAGCCAGTAACATCCATTCCAAGGACCTTAAGGGCCTCTTCGGGTGGCAAGTGGACTATGCTTCCTTCCAGAATTCGCTCATCCGCCTCAAGAAAGTCCATTACCTCTGATAATTGATCAGAGGTACTTCCATCTCTTATCTCAACAGCAATATCGGTGGTTTCCTTCAACCAATTGACTAATTCACCGGAAAAAATATAGGCAGCCCCAATTAGCCCCAATATCAACATCACAATTGTTGTACTGGTAAAGGGAATCAGGTAGTTAGGCCGGATTTTTATTCTTTTGAGCACTGGATTTCTTTTTTCATTACTTTAAAACTACATAAAACTCTAGCACAACGGATCATCTAAACCTTAATTAACATCCCATAAAAATCGTTCCTTTCAGGCACTCAAAAGAACACCAGGGAAGTAATAATTGTGTTAAGTTGCTCTACCTCCTTTTGGCTGCCTGGTTTCAGATCACATTTCCAAAAATCTCGCTGGAAAATCCTAATTAAACAGGTTTCCTACCGCAAAAAAAATCTAAACACCACCTCCCTGCTTACTAAATTCTAAATGCCAATAGCGTACCCTTTACTTAGGCTTTACAGTAATCGTTAACAGAATCCAGTTCCAAACATGCAAAATTAATACAATTAATCATATTTAACGATTTGGAGCCAGGTCAATTATAGACCGAAACTTTTAAAACTCCATCAAACAATTATTAGTTCTCGCCTGTGCATCTGTCTTACTGCAGATTAAGCAAACGCAATTGATACAATTGAAAACATTCGGCATTATGAATCATTACATTAATGGAGCCTATTAACCATATGAAATACCAGGTTCAAGCACCATCTTTATCAAAATTTAATGACCTTTGTGTCTCTAAAATTCTAAAGCATTGAAATTATCAGAATATAAAGAATCCGGAATTTTGTACGCATATGTACTTGGAGTTTTAGACCCAGAGCGCACTGAACAGCTGCATGAGGACCTTGAGACCAATGTTGCGCTTAGAAAAGAACTCAATGAAATAGAGCAAAGCCTTGCCAATTTCAAAGCAAACTTCACTAAAAATGCCTCAGGTAAACCTCCATCTTCTGGGAAAGTGAAATCAAGCCCTGCTCAAAGAGGAAAGACTCAAAAAGGTCAACGGTTGGTATTTGGGATATTAATAATTTTAGTTGTCGGCCTGGTTTTTTTGTTCCTTTCGACACTTTACGAGCGTGCTTCTTATCAAACCCAACTTATGGAATCCCGCGAAATTATTCTTGAGGAACAAGCAAGAGTGGACAGTTTGAATTCAAGGATTCAAACTCTTGAAAACAGCTTTTCAAACTGGATTGAAGGAAATGAATCTCAAAGGACCTTTTCTGGCAGCAGTAGATATTCTGGTCTGCGGGCAATTATGATTCCTGATCATACTAATTCCAGGGTGTTAATCTACTTTAATCAAACTCCAGATATACCTGAAAATCAATCTATTCAATTGTGGGGAAGATCCGGAAATGAGTGGAGAAAAACCGGCTTAATAAGCTGGGGTGATATAAGAGAAGAGAAAGGTTTGAACTTTTTTATTTTACCCTTGGGAAGTTCTCTGCCCGAAATGGCAACTCTGGAATCAAATCAAAGTGCCAGAGAGCCGGATATGAGTAGTGTACTATTTAGATGACATTTTAAATACCCTATTTGAATCATCAACAGTAAAATATAAAGAATTATGAAACTTACGATCAAGAATACCGACAAGCATCTGGATTACACCATTAGCAAAGGAGAGACCTACTCCATGAGGATGAATGCAAATGGAGAAGGAATAAGTCCAATGGAGGCATTATTAGGTGCAGTAGCAGCCTGCAGCTCCGTAGACACTGAGGTCATACTCGAAAAGATGAAGCAAAAACCCCGAAGTCTCAGAGTCGAAGCAAGCGCCAAAAGAGTCGAGGACCAGGTTCCTAAGATTTTTAAGGAAATTCACCTCAAATTTATATTGGAGGGCAACAATATCAAACTCCCCTCAGCCGAAAAGGCCATATCTATGGCAGTAAAAAAGTACTGTTCTGTAGGAAGCTCACTTCGACCAGAAATTCCAATCACATACGAAATTGAAATAATACCGACCAAAGAGTGAAGGCTTTAGACTCAGTTTGGTCCCTTCCACAACTGGGCTTATCAAACTGGTCGAATGACCAAAATTGCAATAGGGCAAAAAAGTTATTGATCGATAATTCAAAAAATTATCCACGAAAAATAATTCAGTCAGACTGTTCAATCAATGAGCTTTGCACTTACCCGCAATGGCAAAACTGGCTCATCAGAACAAGATGGTCAAGATTAAGTGGTAGTTATACTGAGCAGTATCAACCAAAAAAAGGGAAGGCTGATAACAACCTTCCCTTTGGCAGTGTGGATATCCACTAAATATTTTAATCAGCTAATTTTACATTAACTGCATTAGGTCCACGTCTTCCTTGTTGGATTTCAAAAAGAACGACATCATTGTCTCTGATGTCATCAATAAGTCCTGATGCGTGAACGAAAATGTCGTTTGACTCCTCATCTGAACGAATGAATCCAAAACCCTTTGAATCATTAAAAAACTTTACAACTCCTTTTTTCATTGGTAAAAAACTTTAAAATATTAATAAAAAATGTAATACAATTGTTTGGCGTTTGGTAAGCTTAAAGGATTGTAACACTTAAAACGATGGAACCAAAATACTAGAACTCAGGAGGATGTCCGTAGAACTCTTATTATTTGCGGGAAACCAGTTTGCTGCAAAACAGCTTAAAAGATAATCACAAAAACACTTAACTATTCAAACACTTAAAGTCTCTTCATTAAGAGAACTGATAATGTAACGAAAGAACATTAGAATTAGTTTCTTTAGTATTCAATATCGCGTTACAAAGGTAATATAATTTTCGAATAGTACAAGTTTTTTATAGATTAAAAAAAATAAAATCTTTAAAAGTGCCAGCATCAATGGGATACAACCATTCTAGATTGCCGGGCTATTTAAAAAAAACGGAACCCGTGCGCACCTTTGGAGGTTGAATTCTAATAAATGCAACATTTTCCATGGCATGGCAGGAGTTGCACTGTGTAGTAAACAATTCAAAAGCCCGATCAAAGTTATCTTTATTCCTGGTTTCTATAGCCGCTTCCATTTCAGGGATGACTACAGTCACAAAATGCTCAGCAGAAGATGCTCTTGCGGGTCTTCGCTGAAGTCCGTCCTCAATAGCTTCCTCAAGTTCTTCTAATTGATAAGCTGCGTAGTCCCAATTTTCATCTTCTCCGGCCCAGAACATTTCAATATATCTCAAATTGACTTCCAGCATAGCTTTCCCAAATCCCCCGAGATGTTCAGTGATGGTTTCAAATTTCTCATCTGTAGTACCGCTCAACCATCCATCTCTCCCAGCTGAGGTTGATTCATCTGCAGCAGGGGCGCAGTATATCAACAATGTGGCCATAAATCCTATAGCAAGCAAATATTTCATAAAGTAAAGTTTTTAATATTCAAACTGCATAGATACTGAATTCCCTATTAATTGAGTAAAGCGCGAAAAAAATTCATAACTTCAGGTGTTGGCTGATTCCACAATCAAATACATAAGACCATTAAATATATCAATAGGATTCCACACGACTTACATATAAAAAATAACCCAAAGCATAACGGCAATAATTGCTGCCAATGGTCCAGCTATTATGAAAAAGTAACCGCCGACTCTAAATTCTTTTTGTTCAACAAGTCCGGTTCCATAAGAAATTGCATTGGAGGGAGTGCTCACCGGAAGCAATAGAGCAGAACTACATGCAATGGCAACGATAATTGGAGCGGCAAGGCCAAAGGGCATAGGCAGCGCAACAGCAAGAGGTATTAAAATCGAAGAAGCAGCGGTATTGCTCATCACATTCGAAAGTAAAACACCTATAAGAGCAAAAAGGGCTGGCAATACAAAAATAGGAAATGGCAATTGGTAAATAGAATCCATAATGATATCTGCCAGGCCAACATCTACAATGGCTATACCCATGCCAAGCCCACCTGCAACAAGCATTAGAGTATCCCAGGGAAGGGCGCGGACATGCTCAGCCGTAATTACCTGTGTAAGTGTCAGTAATACCATAGGTAATGCAGAAGTGGCAGCAACTGGAATCCCGTGTAATGGCTCGGTTACCCAAAGCAAAATGGTGGCAATAAGAGTAAAAACCACTGCTCTTTTTTTGAAGAGATTGGTCTTTAAATCTCTCTTCTTCAAAGTGGAAAGATCAATTTCTACCCCCTCAAGTTTGAAGTGTCTTTTTAGATACCTCCAAAACAAATAAACGAGAATTAAACCGGTCGGAAAGCCAACAACCATCCATTCTACAAAAGTAATATTGATTCCCTGCTCCTGCAAAGCACCAACAGCGATCGCATTGGGTGTACTGCCGATAATAGTCCCTATCCCTCCCACAGATGCAGCAGCGGGAATTCCGATAAGAAGAGCTTTTGAATAGTTAGCCTCTTTACCAAGAACCAAAACCAGTGGTATAATACTAGATACCATCATAGCTGTAGTTGCGGTATTTGACATTACCATACTTCCAAAAGCTGTGGTAACCATCAATCCGAGCAAAAGCTTGTCCGGACGGTCTCCAAATCTTTTAACGGTAAACTGAAACAAGGCGCTGTCGAGATTGACAATACTCATTCCTTTTGCAAGAAAAAAGCCTCCTAAGAGCAGCCAGATGACATTGCTCGTCCAGGTACCCAGATATCGCTCTACCGGTGCACTTTCCTCCAAAATAAAATCCGTACCAAAACCAAATGAAAGCATAGCAATCAAAAAAATTCCAACTGCAAAAGGAGGAATCGCCTCAGTAACCCACAATCCTATAGCTAGTATGGTAAGGAAGAACACATAGTTGACGGAATCATCATGACCCAGGGACTGAAAAAAATAAGTGATGATGAAGGCGAGTATGAAGTTTCCTGTAAAGGTTGAGGTGTTAAAAATCCAATTGAGTTTTAACCTCCTGTACCACTTCGAAGCTGCCCGTCTGGAGTCATTGTCAAACATAGTTAATCATAGTGTAAATAGATAACCAATAATCACCGAAATAATAATTCACAAATTCCTCTTATGGTTCAGCGCGGCCTTTACAAAGTCAATAAAAAGAGGATGTGGTTGCTCTACCCTGCTTTTGAGTTCAGGATGAAATTGCACCCCTACAAACCATGGATGATTATTAACTTCGACAATTTCAGCAAGGTCCATTTCTGGGTTCTTACCGCTTGTCATCAGTCCAGCTTTTTCCAGTTGCTCCCGATACTTATTATTCATTTCATACCTATGTCGATGCCTCTCACTAATTTTGGATTCCCCATAGGCAAGCTGTGCTTTTGATCCCTTTACCAATTCACAGCTATAGGCTCCTAATCTCATTGTTCCCCCCTTTCTTTTCACTTTCCGCTGACCTTCCATTAAATCAATGACAGGATGGGGACTATTGGGATCCATTTCAGTTGAAGATGCCCCTACAAGGCCAAGAACATTTCTGGCAAACTCAACAACAGCGCACTGCATGCCTAAACAAATCCCAAAAAAGGGAATTTCATTCTCCCTAAGAAATTGAATGGCCTTAATTTTGCCCTCAATACCACGCTCACCAAATCCGGGAGCAACCAATACGCCGTGCATACCTCTCAATTTTTCAAAGTCAAAATCCCCTCTCTCCACCAACTCACTATGGACAGGTACAACTTCAACTTTTGTTTCATTGTAAGCACCTGCATGCACAAAAGCTTCATAAATGGATTTATAGGCATCCTGAAGCTCATTGTATTTTCCTAGCAATGCAATTCTTACACTGTTTACGGGATTCTTAAGTTTGCTCAAAAAAGCTTTCCATGCCGTGAGCTCAGGTTCCGAAAATCCTTTTATTCCCAGCTTCTGTATAACAATTCCATCAAGACCCTCTTTAAGCATCAAAAGCGGAACATCATAGATGGATGGTGCATCAATTGCCTCAATTACTGCCCTGGGATTTACATTGCAAAAAAGAGCCAGTTTGGATCTTATTTCATCTGATAGTTCATATTCAGTGCGACAGACGAGTATATCTGGTTGAATTCCATAGGTGAGTAACTCTTTAACAGAGTGCTGCGTCGGTTTGGTTTTCAACTCCTTAGCAGCTTTTAAATAGGGGATCAAAGTGAGATGTATGACTATGGAATTATGCGGCCCTACTTCATTCCTAAATTGTCGGACAGCCTCTATAAATGGTAGAGACTCAATGTCACCTACCGTTCCGCCCAATTCAGTTATGACCACATCGTAATCTTCATTTTGTTCCAAAAGGGTGATCCGTCTTTTAATTTCATCAGTAATATGGGGAATCACCTGAACTGTTTTGCCAAGGTAGTCCCCTGCTCTCTCTTTAGAGATCACCGTTTCATAAATTCTCCCTGTAGTTATATTGTTAGCCTGGCTCGTTGAAATATTCAAAAAACGCTCGTAGTGCCCGAGATCAAGGTCGGTTTCAGCCCCATCATCAGTAACATAGCATTCACCGTGCTCATATGGATTTAAAGTGCCGGGGTCTACGTTGATATAAGGATCAAACTTTTGAATGGTAATGCGCAATCCTCTGGATTGAAGCAATTTACCGAGAGATGCTGAAATGATTCCTTTTCCAAGGGATGAGGTGACGCCTCCCGTAACAAATATGTATTTGGCCATCAGATGAGAATTGATCGTTACGGGATACAAAGGTAGAGAAAAATGTTTTAGGCTGATGTTTTGATGCAGAAATTAATAAAATACCCCCTCAGCTTAACTTAAGCTGGCCTAAAAATTCTTCATTCTCATCTTAAAAGAACTTATATCAATTTTGAGAGGGGTCACCCAATTCCATATGGAAGAGAAAACTCATAGAGACCAAAAAATTAATATTAAATTAATCAAAGTCGACGCTTTATTCTAGAATTGATATAGATTTTTGCACCTCTAAAAGTGCTCAAGTCGATTTATAAGAAAGTTTTTATCAACTTTGCAAATGATTGGCTTATTCAAACTTTATAAAAAAATAGATGAGTGTAGAATTTTTGGTCATGTGGGGTGGGTTTGTTCTTGCCTCATATGCTGTTGTGGGAAATGATGCCATTCAGACTTTAGGAACTTTCATAAGTTCCAACGAAAAACGCCCCTGGTACATTCTTTGGTTATTTGCTTCGGTGGTTCTCACTTTTACACTTGTTTACGGTTGGAGTGTTAATGCAGGAGATGTCTCCTACGCAAGATTGGAGCGTTACCCTTTACCAGATCCCTTAGTCTGGTACTACCTACTTCCTCCACTGGTTCTTCTCACCATAACTCGTTTTGGAATCCCTGTGAGCACTTCTTTTATGGTCCTCACCTTTTTCAATCCGGAAAACCTGGGGTCCATGATGTTCAAATCTGTGTCCGGTTATTTTGTGGCTCTGATTGCTGCAGTAATTGTTTACCTATTGGTAACCAACCTATTGGAGAGGAAATTTATGGAAAGACCTCTTTCGGGATTCAACAAAACCCTATGGTCCATTTTTCAATTATTATCAACAGGATTTCTATGGTCCATGTGGTTGATCCAGGATTTTGCCAATATATATGTTTATCTTCCCAGGGAACTCAGTTTAAATGAACTGCTCGCCTCACTTGTTATCATTTTGGTGATGTTGGGTTTTATTTTCAGTGCAAGGGGTGGAAAGATTCAAGAAATTGTCAAAGCCAAGACCAACACTACTGATATACGCTCGGCAACAATCATCGACCTTACTTACGGCATAATTTTATACTACTTTAAGGAATTGAACAATGTACCTATGAGCACAACATGGGTTTTTATAGGCTTGCTGGCAGGTCGTGAACTTGCAGTGAGATGGAGACTTGGCCGATTGGATACTTCTGCCTGGAGGAATGTCTTTATGGATTTGGGCAAGGTATCTCTTGGTCTTTTCATCAGTATCGCACTGGTATATATTATCAGAGCAGTAGCCTGACAATAAATAGTATGACTCATGCTTTCTATCTTCTAAGCAATTAATCTAAAAGGATGTTTCAAAAAATTCTCTGTCCGGTCGACTTCTCTGCTTGCTCCCTGAATGCGTTTTTCTTCGCCTGTGAAATTGCTGAAAAAAACCAATCCAAATTTGTACACCTTGTGACTGTTCAGGATGGAGCAAAACTAAGAGGAATTTACAATCACAGTGTCTTTAAGCTGTTGTCAGAAGGCAAATTTGATCAAGCTCTTTCGGCATTCGCCAGGGATGGCCTCTCCAGGATTGGAACCTCTGTCGAGATAAAAACTGAAGTAATTCAAACTGATCGTAAAGTTTCAACTACTCTTATCGAGAAAGTTGAAAAAGAAGGTTTCGACCTTGTATGTATGGGTACAGAGGGGGTCAATAAGCTAAAAAAACACGTCCTTGGAAGTACTACAAAAAATGTTTTGGAAAAAGTCAGCTGCCACCTTCTTGCCGTTCCACTTCAGGCTTCATTTCACGGTATCGAGAAAATAGCATTTGGGGTTGATATAATGTACTTTCCCAAAAATGCTTTTCAGGAGATTTACGAATTATCCGAAAAATTGGGTGCCCGTTTGCACTTGTTTGATGTTAATATTGCGAATAATCCACTTCTAGAAGAACAACTGGACGAAGTCAAACAGGAGCTTGCTCATTTTTCCAACCTTGATTTTACACTAATTGATGCTATGGAGGTTGTCGATGGCATTATAAAATTTTCAAAGACTTATCATCCGGATATTATTGTGGTTCTCTCAAAAAATTACTCCTACCTCGATCGACTATTTGAGAGATCTTATACCGAAAAACTCATCCTTCATACCGATGTTCCAGTTTTAGCCATAAAGTATAAGATTTGACGAACCAAGTATTAAGAATCTGGTATAGGGGTTAACCAGGATTCAAAAGCTGAGCGCTATAAAGCCCTACCCAAACTTAGTGAATCACCCACATAATGAACTTTTGAATGGCAATAGACCTCTCCTAATAAAGTTCGATGGTCGCTATTCAATCTTTCTGGGAGAGTGGCTAATGCTAGTAGTAAAACGCATGTTATTTCACCTTTTATTCTCGAGAAATCCCTCCAGGGAATTGTGCTAAAAAACCCTTTATTTCATTTCGATATACCTTTGACAGGTTTTCTATAGACTTAAATTCCTTCTGGATTGGCTTAACAACAAAACCATATAGGAAGAATAGTATTAAAAAAATATTCAGGCAAGGGTGGCTCATTTACCACCCCGCCTGAATTAACTATGATGAAATTAAATTACTCTGCCTTTATCAATTTTCCGGAAGAATTCCATGAGTCCGTGTAAATACGATAATGTAACACTCCCATCGGAAAATCAGATCCCTCTAGATTAAAATGATTTAAGCCAGCTGAACCCATATGTGTAAAACTTCCTAGAAATCTGCCGCCTGCATCAAATACATCAATTTGAACTTTCATTTCCGAAGTCAACTCAAAAATGATGGATGTTCGCTCACTGAATGGATTGGGGTGATTAGCATGTAAAATAATACCTTCTGAAGGTTTTGCAGCCTCCTGAAGATTGACATGATACACTCGTTGATCAATGTCATAGATTTCGCTATTCCACCTTTGTCCACTTTGTTCCAGCCTTAAATTTATCTCCTTGGTATTTGATAAGTTCTGGATTGGCAAACTCACTCTAAAGAGTTCATCTTCAGGCCCCAATTCTTGTCCAGTTCCATTGTACCAATTCACTCTAATCAAATTCCTTTCAAGGTCAAATAACACATTGGATTCTAACTTATTCTTAAGTGAAGAGAGGTTCAAATCCAACATCAATAGGTCAAAATCAATGTTTCTGATGGCGATTTCCATTTGATATCCAGCATAAATCATCCTTTCCACAGGTCTAAAAATAATTTCAAGTTCACCACCGGGATTCTGCTCAAATTCATAGCTGACAGCAACTACATCTCTCGATATCCGACTTCCTGAAGCTCCAGCATCACCGCTGACATCACCCACTTTCATAGCCACCCAATTTTCATCTCCAAGAGTACCAACAATACCCTGATAACCCTTTACGCTTGGCCAATTTTCCAAAAGTGGGTTGTCCGGATCAGAAAAGACATAATCAGATGGGATAAACCGCCAGGAGGTATTGGTTGAAATCTCCTCAATACTACCTAAAATAAGGCTTGAAAGGAGCACAAGATCAAAGGTTGAAAGAACCATATCATTATTGGCATCGGCAGCAATTATTTTATATGGTGACTCAAAGGTTTCTATTTGTAAAATATGCCTCTGAATCATTATCAAATCTAGAGTCGATACTCCGTCCAGCCAATCAAAATCTCTTTCAGGCATTAAAACAATGTTGCTACCCTCCATCGCTTCAATATTATAATCGCCATTGGAATTGCTAAATTCATATCCCTCCAAGTCACCCGATATTCCAATCTCGACTGCTCCTATTCCCACATTGAAGTAAGTTGAAAAATTGCCTTCTATATAGGCAAATTGGGGCGGATCTTCAGCCAAAACCTCTACTGTAAATTCGCAACTTGCAACATTGCCGTCATCATCTGTGGCATTGTATTCAACCATTGTCATTCCTACCGAATATAGTCCACTAGCATCCAAACTTCCATTGTAGGAATTGGTAACGGTCAGTGGCCCACAGACTTCAATGAACCAGGGCAAATCAATCTGAACAAATATTTCAGACCCCCCAATACCAGCAAAAGCCAAAATATCTGAAGGACAGCTTATGTATGGGCCGTCAAAAACATTAACCGTGGCCTGATAGCCAACATAGCTGCTAGGTGAACAGCCGTTTGCATCGACTATGGAAAATAAATCTACTTCATTCATTCCCACAGTGAGAAAATCATGGTAAACCGTATCTCCAAGGGATACACCACTTAAACTATCCACCACGCCATTCAATGTCCATTTTAAATCATAAGGGGATTGACCTGCGGCATCAATTGCCAAATAAACAACCAATTCTTCATCCACGCACAAATCCAACTCAGGGAAAGGAAGGGGTGGATTTTCATTGAAACCAAAGGCCAATAGTGGTGTCTCGTGAACTGTAATCGTAGCATCATAGCCCGCGAGGTTTAAAACTTCGCATCCTAAATTATCCACCACACTAGTGATTTGTACTTCATAAAAGCCAGGTGCCAGAAAGTCGCTGAATAAGGTATCCCCCACTTCAACTCCGGATGCACTATCCGGTTCTCCGTTTACTTCCCAATGGATGGTAAATGGAGATTCCCCGGAAAATACATGAGCAAGGTATGCTACAATTTCTTCATTCGAGCAGTAATCCAATTCCGGGGATGATCCCAGTGGATTGTCGTTGAAGCCAAAGGCCATACTCGGCGGAGGATGAACCGTAATCGTAGCATCATAGCCCGTGAGGTTTAGAACTTCACATCCTTTATTGTCCACCACGCTAGTGATTTGTACTTCATAAAAGCCAGGTGCCAGAAAGTCGTTGAATAAGGTATCGCCCACTTCAACTCCGGATGCACTATCCGGCTCTCCGTTTACTTCCCAATGGATGGTAAATGGGGATTCCCCGGAGAATACGTGAGCGAGGTATGCTACAATTTCTTCATTCGAGCAGTAATCCAATACCGGGGATGACCCCAGTGGATTGTCGTTGAAGCCGAAGGCCATACTCGGCGCAGGGTGAACCGTAATCGTAGCATCATAGCCCGTGAGATTTAGAACCTCACATCCTAAATTATCCACCACGCTCGTGATCTGTACTTCATAAAAGCCAGGTGCCAAAAAGTCACTGAATAAGGTATCCCCCACTTCAACTCCGGATGCACTATCCGGCTCTCCATTTACTTCCCA
>REEI01000093.1 GCA_007695145.1 Saprospirales bacterium
TAAAAGAATAAGCATGAATGAATAAATTCCCCTGCTCGAGTTTCTCATTTCTTTAAGAATGAAGTAAGTCGAATTTTTCAAGACAATTTGCTGAATCCTAAAGTCAAAATTAACAAAGGTGTGGATATTAATAAAATGTTTGGTGGAATACCAGGACAATATCCACCTCAATTATTTCAGTAAGTAAATCCCATCCAGCGCATCCGTTCGTGTTCCTTCACTCCTTTCTTTACGAACTTCAAGAATTTGGTGTTGTGAGAAATGGTTTCCACTACATTTTCCCTGAGATTTCATGAAGGTTTCGTCATGAAAGGCCAGACCGATTTAGAATTAGGAACTCGAGAAGATTTTCTTTCAAAGCTGCACCCTCGCGGCTACTGATCTTTCAGTTGAAGCATAGCTAAGGTGAGGAGCAGAAATCAAGCAAGTGACTATTTCGAATGCTCAGCAACTGCAGAAAGAACTCACAACGATGAATGCGTTGCTTTGATCCTTTCCAAAAAGGGGATTCCATTCGCTTCAAGCTCCTAAAAAAGTGTATAATCCCCTTAGCTCAAGATAACGCAATTGGGAAAAGTTGAAGACAAACGAAATTTGACAAAATTTAGGAGGAAAATGATGTGCCGCAGCCACAGGTATCGTTTGCATTGGGATTGTTAAAACTAAACCCCCTATTATTAAGACCATCAACAAAATCGATTTCCATTCCAAGCAAATAAAGCCCGTGTGATTTTTGCATCAATACCTTTAAGCCACTGATGTCAAAAACCTGATCATTTTCCTTTTCTTCATCAAATCCCAGGATATAACTGAATCCGGAGCATCCACCTCCCTTAACGCCTACCCTCAACCCATGTGAGTGCGGTATACCTTGTTCTTCTCTAATAGCATTTAGCTGCTCAACAGCACCTTCGGTGAACTTAATGGGAGCCTCTTTGGTCTCAATCATAATTGATATTTTTTACAAAGTTAGTAATACCTTGTCAATTACAAAAGTTCAATATAGCGTATCTGAATGGCCAGAGCCAAAAATTCATCGTTCCATTTTTTTAATAATATTTACCTTTACACCATGAATGATCCGACTACTATCCTATTAGAGATTGTAAAGCTGACACTGCCGGCAATTATTGTATTTGCAACAGCTTACAATATACTCAAATCATATCTCAACAAGCAGTATCAAATGAAATTGCTGGAGACTAAAAATTCCTTAAAAAGCACTTCACTCCCTTTAAAATTACAAGCTTATGAAAGGCTGAGCCTACTCTGTGAGCGGATCATTCCAGGGAATCTCCTTCTGAGAATCAAGTCACCGGGCATGACCGTTGAGGATCTGCACATGGCGCTACTAGTCGCAGTTCAGCAAGAGTTTGACCACAATATTTCCCAGCAGGTATATGTATCTGACAACCTTTGGAGTATCATCAAACAGGCCAGACAACACACCATTAATCTCATTTCAGCCTGTGCTGCAGAATTGAATCAATCAGACAATTGTAGTAAATTATCTGAACTTCTTCTGGAGGAATACGACAACATGAGCGAAAAACCGCTTGACACTGCTCAAAGAGCCATCAGACGAGAAGCGGGCCTACTGCTATAACAGTATATATTTAACATGATGAGACTAGTCCTTTTTGCGGCATTGATTTCTCTACTTTCCATTTCCTGCAGGAATGTGCAGCACCTTGCCAGAGTAGACAATGTCAATATGGTGACAGGGGCAGAGACGCATCCCTATGAGGATGAAGATATGCTCGCTCTTATTTTGCCGTACCGCAAAGCCATGGATTCGACCATGGGTGAAGTGATTGGTTTTACCGCTGAAGAAATCAGGAGGAGTCAACCGGATGGACCACTCAATAGAATGGTGGCAGACATCATTCACAATACTGCAGAAGCATCAGTTGATAGGCCGGTTTCCTTTGCAGTGCAAAACTACTTTGGACTCAGAATTGATGCCCTTCCAGAAGGTCAACTCACTTTGGGATTGATCTATGAATTAATGCCGTTTGACAACTACCTGGTAGTCTTGAGGATCAGTGGCACGACGGTTAAAGAGTTTGCCGATCTAATCGCTTCTCTCGGTGGGTGGCCCGTCAGTCATGGTATTGAGTTTGGGATTGAAGAAGATAGAGCCGTGGACATTATGATCAATGGAAAACCACTTAACCTCTCTGAATCCTACACTCTAGCGACCAATGACTACCTGGCGAATGGCGGCGACAATGCATTTTTCCTCACCGAATACCAACAGCACAATACCGGTATCCTCATAAGAGATGCTTTGATTAATTATATTGTTGACTCCACTGCCGAAGGAAACAATATAGGTGAAGATATCAGCGGTCAGAGAATCTATCTTAGAGACTAACAGCAGGAAGCCATGAAAAGACGCAAATTTTTAAAGAAATCAGCAATTGGCCTTGGCCTGGGATATGTGGGTGCTTTCCCCATTGAATCTCTTACGGAAAATCAACAACTGACCACCATTACCATCCTGCACACCAATGATGTTCACAGTCGCATTGATCCCTTTCCGGCAGATGCAGGTGAAAATGCAGGTCGCGGAGGTTTTGCAAGGCGGTCATCCATCATCAACCAGATTAGGTCTGAGAGTGAACACCTCTTGTTATTGGATGCAGGTGACATTCTACAAGGCACCCCCTACTTCAATATGTTCGGTGGAGAGCTTGAGTTCAAATTAATGTCAAGAATGGGTTATGATGCTGCCACTATCGGAAATCATGAGTTTGATGCAGGTATCGATGGCCTTCTAAAGCAATGGCCCCACATCAATTTTCCCTTTGTTTCCTCAAATTATGACTTTTCGGATACAGCATTATCAGGCAAAGTGAAAAAATATTTAGTGCTTGAAAAAGGACGGGTAAAAGTGGGAATCCTGGGGCTTGGGATTGAACTGCGCGGGTTGGTCCCTGAGAGTTTGTTCGGCAATACCCTCTATTTAGACCCTCTGCCCATTGCCAATCAGATGGCAACCTTTTTGAAAGAGGAGAAAAAATGTGACTATATCATCTGTCTTTCACATCTCGGCCTGGAATACCAAACTGATAAGGTTTCCGATACGATCATAGCAAAAAATAGCAAAAACATTGACCTGATCATCGGTGGCCACACCCATGTTTTTATGGAATCGGCCATTTTTGAGAAGAACTTAGCCGGTCAACCGGTTATGATTAATCAGGTAGGTCGCAATGGAACAATGATGGGCAGGATTGATCTGCTTTTTGAAAAAAACCGCAGAGGAAAATGTGTTCACTGTGAAAACTTCTGGGTGTAATTCTTTTAAAAAATTGCACGCAATACTTCCATTTCGTCGAACTTTTGCAAACTCGATTATCTTCCAATAAAAATCATCGATCCGGAAAACAATTGGTCCAACTTTGAACTTTACCTACAAAATTAAGATTTGCAAGATTTTTGTCACTTTGTAGACCAGTTAGATACTACTACCAGTACTAATAAAAGAGTGCGGTATTTGGCGGATTACTTCGATGGCGCAAAGGAAGATGATAAAATAATGGCCATTGCCTTATTATCCGGTAAAAGGCCAAAAAGAGAGGTCACAACACGCCAACTGCGCGAGTGGGCCGCTCAACAAGCCGGGATTCCATTATGGTTGTTTGAAGAATCCTACCACATTGTAGGAGATCTGGCCGAAACCATCTCCCTGCTACTACCACCCGGGAACAAACCTTCCAATACCGCATTGAGTGAATGGATGATAAAATTGAAGCAACTTTCCTCATTGGGAGAGGAGGAGAAAAAGGCATTTATAGAGGATGCCTGGGCCTCTCTCGATAAGAGTGGGCGCTTTGTTTTCAACAAGTTGATAACAGGAGGATTCCGAATTGGAATTTCTCAAAAATTAATGGTAAAGGCCCTCTCCATTCACACCGGGCTGAAAGAAAATGAATTGGCGCATCGACTAATGGGAGACTGGAATCCATTCGACTGCAGTTTTGATGATTTGATTTATGGCCGGGATGAAAGCATCAATCACTCCAGACCCTATCCATTTTATTTGGCCCATCCTCTTGAGGAGCAACCCGAAGAACTCGGTTCTCCCTCAGACTGGTCAGCAGAGTTCAAATGGGATGGGATACGCTGTCAGTTAATTGTAAGAGGGGGGCAGGTATTCCTCTGGTCCAGAGGTGAGGAACTCATCACCGATAGCTACCCCGACCTGCATAGGCTCGTAAAAACTATTCCTGATGGTACGGTGATTGATGGCGAGTTGGTGGCCTGGATGAAAGGCAAACCCATGCATTTTTATGAGTTGCAAAAAAGACTAAACCGTAAAACCATCAGCAAAAAACTCATCAAGGAAATACCTGTATCCATTATCGCCTACGACCTCCTCGAGTGGCAAAACAAAGATATCAGGGAGATTGATTTCATAAACAGACGAGCGATTTTAAAAGAAATTTGTAAGGGTGGCAATGAAAATAAGCTCATTTTTTCAGAGGAAATCAGTTGGAGTCATTGGGAGGAGCTGGAAGAACTGAGGATAAATGCCCGAAATTACCATAGTGAGGGCATAATGCTGAAAAAAAAGAATTCTGTATATAAAAGTGGCCGAAAAAGAGGAGAATGGTGGAAGTGGAAATCAGATCCGCTTCTGGTCGATGGTGTGCTTCTTTATGCTATGCGGGGAAAAGGTAGAAGAACCAATTTGTTTACCGATTATACTTTTGGAGCCTGGGATGGAGATAAATTGGTCCCATTTGCAAAAGCTTACTCAGGACTTACTGACGATGAGTTTAGGTCTATCAGTTCCTTTGTAAGGAGGAATACTGTGGAGCGTCACGGACCGGTTCATGCGGTAGAACCCAGGCTCGTATTTGAGATCGCTTTTGATGGTATTGCACACTCTTCTCGACACAAGTCCGGTGTTGCACTTCGCTTCCCGAGGATGAAGCGATGGAGAAAAGACAAACCCGCGAATGAGGCAGTACAGCTCGAGGATCTCCATCGACTTTTAGAAAAGCTCTCTTAAAATTGTTGGACAAAACCCCTACTAAAAATGTCAACTTGTGGAAATTGAAAGAAGGGATTGAACACCAGTCAACAAAGCTTGTTATTCATTGTGAATATTGTGCACATTACAAGCGTAAAATAAGCGTTTTAGTACTAAAAATTCTTATCTTTGTGCGGTTTTTATAATCATAACATAACAAATCAATGCAAGCTGTAGAAAACAAGTTAAATTACAAAGTAAAAGACATCAACCTCGCGGAATGGGGAAGAATGGAAATTGAATTGGCAGAGGCTGAGATGCCCGGATTAATGGCTCTCAGAGAAGAGTTTGGCAGCAGTAAGCCGCTCAAAGGGGCGAGAATTGCCGGATGCCTGCACATGACTATCCAAACAGCCGTTCTCATAGAAACTCTGATTGAACTCGGCGCCGAAGTAAGCTGGTCCTCCTGCAACATTTTCTCCACACAAGACCACGCAGCAGCAGCAATGGCGAAAAGTGGCGTACCGGTATTTGCGTGGAAGGGCTTGACCGAAGAAGAGTACAATTGGTGTATTGAGCAAACCCTTTTCGCTTTTGAGGGAGGAAAGCCCTTGAATATGATATTGGATGATGGTGGAGATCTGACCAATGTGGTTTTGGACAATTATCCTGAACTCGCGAAAGGCATTAAAGGAATTACGGAGGAAACTACCACCGGGGTATTGAGATTATACGATCGCGAAAAAAATGGAACCCTCCCAATGCCTGCCATCAATGTCAATGACTCCGTAACCAAGTCAAAATTTGACAACAAGTATGGCTGCAAAGAATCTGCTGTTGATGCTATCAGAAGAGCAACGGACATCATGATGGCAGGAAAAGTAGCAGTAGTTGCTGGCTATGGAGATGTGGGTAAAGGTACGGCTGCCTCACTGCGGGGGGCAGGATGTAGAGTTATTGTGACAGAAATAGATCCCATCTGTGCCCTTCAGGCTGCTATGGACGGATATGAGGTGAAAAAAATGGAAAATGCGATACCCAGGTCTAATATTGTAATTACAGCAACCGGCAATAAAGACATTATTGCCGAAAAACATTTTCGATTGATGAAAGATAAGACCATTGTCTGCAATATTGGTCACTTCGACAATGAAATCGATATGGCTTGGCTCAACGGGCAGTATGGACACACCAAAAAAGAAATCAAACCGCAGGTCGATAAGTACAATATCGATGGAAATGACATAATTGTTCTGGCTGAAGGCCGCCTGGTGAACCTGGGTTGCGCAACAGGGCATCCATCCTTCGTTATGTCCAATTCATTTACCAATCAAACGTTGGCGCAAATTGAACTTTGGCATCACGCGGATAAGTACGATAAAAAAGTTTATGTGCTGCCAAAAAAATTGGATGAAAAAGTAGCAAAACTTCATCTTGAAAAAATTGGGGTAGAATTGGAAGAATTGACCAATGAACAAGCTAAATATATAGGAGTGCCAAAAGACGGCCCCTATAAAACAGATTCCTATAGATATTAATTTCCAGGAACTGGTTTTTGAAAAATCAACCATCTATTGATTTACTAAGGTCCTGCCCTTTCGGCGGGACCTTTTTTGTAGTCATTTATCGAAGAGAATAGCTCGTTTGTAGAAAAAACAATTTCAACCCTGATTAGAAAAATTGTATAATTACTTGTTTTTCATAGCATTACGCCCCAATTATCCCAAATTATTTGCATCCTCTTGAATTTTTTTTAGATGAACCTAAATATTTTTTTTGTGTTCCCTTAAAGTGTATTACCTTTGCACTAACCTATTAATAAAAGATCATATTGATGATGAAGTATCTAATTACAGTATCAATTTGCTTGATTTTCCTACCTATCCTAGCATTTTCACAAGCTTTGGAGGGCAAAGTTTACGACAGTGATCGAAATGAGCCTTTAGTGGGAGTCAACGTTGTAATCCTGGAATTGAATCGAGGCACTACCACAGGACTGGATGGCGACTTTAATATATCCAATGTACCACCAGGTTCTTACACTATTTCCCTATCGTATATCGGCTATGAAGGATTGAAAATACCATTCAATCTCTCTACCGAAAATTGGGATATGGGAATAATACAAATGAGCCCTTCTGATCTGCGATTGGAGGAGGTAATTATTACTGCTACTCCGGTGGAGTCCAGTTTTAGATACCAGGCATCTCAGGTATTTAGTGGGGAACAACTGCGACAAAGATCAGATATGAGTCTGGGACTGATGTTGGATGGCGAGCCTGGTCTATCGATGAGATCCTTTGGCCCTGCACCTGCGAGACCAGTTATTAGGGGGTTTGACGGGGACCGGGTTTTAGTGCTGGAAAATGGGGAGCGCATGGGAGATCTCTCAGGCACTGCACACGATCATGTTGTTGCCCTTGAACCCCTTGCTACTGACAGAATTGAAATTGTGAGAGGTCCTTCGTCCTTGTTATATGGATCGAGTGCAATAGGTGGAGTGGTTAATTTGCTCACGGGAGATATCCCCTCCTTCTGGGAAAGGGGCATCGAAGGTAGATTGAGTTTACAAGGGGCCACATCTAATAATATGTTTGGTGGTTTTGGCAAATTGACACACGGGTGGGACAATACTGCAGTGACTGGCCGTTTTTCATACAGAACCTCTGATGATGTGAGAACTCCGGAAGGAAGATTGCCCGGTACGGAAATGGAAAATTTTGAGGGTGCCCTGGGCTTTGCTTTCAGAGGAAGTGGTTACAGAGGTGGAGTATCTTTCGCAGCCCAGGATATGGTTTATGGAATACCAGAAGGGATAGATGATACTGATGAATTTGTTGAAATCAGGCTCAACAAGCAAACCGGACAGGCAAGACTGACAACAGAGTTAGGAGGTTTTTTTGATCGAATGGAATTCAGATTGCACGGGGGGAGATTTTTCCAACAGGAAATTGAAATAGAAATAGAAGATGACGGGTCAGTCGAAGAGGAGGTGGAGCTTGAGTTTACACAATGGTCATTAAGCTCTACCCTTACATTGCAACACAAACCTTTCGCCATCTTCGACCGGGGTGCTCTGGGGTTTAATGTTTACGGAAGACGACTGGAAGTAGGAGGTGATGATGCATTCACTCCCGGGGACAACAACATCCAATTCGCCATTTTTACCTTCCAGGAAATACCCCTCAATCAACAGTTGAGAATCCAGGCTGGTTTGAGAGCTGAGAGTTATAGAATTAACACCAGACCCAATGAGTTCTTTCCGGATATAGATGAAAAAAATTCCGGCATCAATTTCTCAGCCTCAACAGGAATAAACTATCGACCTAATCGAAATGTGGAAATGGGTATGCAATTAGCCCGAGCTTATCGAAATCCCTCATTGGAGGAACTTTTCGCTTTTGGCCCACATTTGGGGGCTGGAGCATTTGAGATAGGAGACAAAAATCTTGAAAATGAAATCAGCTACGGTTCAGATTTTTTTATCAACTGGAGCAACCAAAAGTTTCATATTGAACTCGCTGCCTTTTTCAACCACATTGAAGATTACATCATTTTCCAACCCACAGGTACCATAGATGATGATTCCGGATTTCCGGTTTTCAGGTACCTTTCAGATCAAGCAAGGGTCATGGGTGGAGAATTCAACCTAATTTATCAGATCAACAACCAATTCAAGCTCAATTCCGGCATCGACTATGTACATGGGGACCGAACCGGAGAAGTCAATGAACCCCTTCCCTTCATGCCTCCTTTCCGATGGAAAACCGGATTGAGATACGACCAAAGTTCCTATTGGGCAGGGGTTGAATTGAGAGTTGTAAGCGGACAGGACAGAGTGGCCACTGAAGAAGACCCGACCGGAGGTTATTCCCTTTTTGGTTTGGAAGGTGGCTACAGATTTGATGAAGCAGGAAGACATAGTGTTGTGGTGAAAGCCCAGAATATTTTCGACAAAGCCTACAGAGATCATTTGTCGAGGGTAAGAGAAAGGGGTAATCCAATGCCCGGACGCAACATTTCACTATCTTACCACTTTATATTTTGATGTTCATTCAGAATTTAGATGTTTAAAAAAATCCTCATTCTTCCTATTCGCTTTTACCAGGCGACCATCTCTCCACTGATCGGACCCAATTGTCGCTACACCCCCACTTGTTCGCACTATATGATAGATGCCATCAATGAGTGGGGAGCTTTCAGAGGTCTGTGGATGGGAATAAAAAGAATTGGCAGCTGTCACCCGTGGGGTGGTCATGGTTATGATCCGGTAAAACCAAATCCCAGGAGAAAGAAAAGCCATGACAAGAAAGATTGAGCCATTTTTTATATTATGATTAACTAACAATCAATCGTTCATCAAGTAAAAAAGTGTGCTCAAATAGGCCTTTTTCTTGGGATAAAGGCAATTACAACCATTTGAAACCACAATTTTACCATTATAACTTTTTTAAGAGGGGCTCAAATTTTATATTGCTCAGTTCCACCTCTGACAAAATTCTCACCGGTGGCAAGCAGGTAAAAAAGGCCCATATCTTGCGACAGGGGCCCTCAATATCATTATATTAGATAAAAATCAATCTTGCATTGTCCATCAGAATAGAGTTCCCAACAACCGGCGAAAGAAAACTACAAGAATTCATTGGCGGTTACTGATAAACTCTCTTGAGGAAAGCTTATTGCAAAACAATGTTTTTCTCTTCTATTAACTTTCTGATGTTGATGAGTGCATATCTCATCCTTCCCAGAGCAGTATTAATACTAACATTTGTCAGGTTGGCAATTTCCTTGAAACTCATATCAGCATAATGCCTGAGAATAACTACTTCTCGTTGCTCAGGAGGCAGCATATCCACTAGTTTTCTCACCTTGGTGTGGGTCTGACTCTTGATCATGTGGTCTTCCATATTTTCATCCTTGAGTTCAAGCACGTCAAAAATGTCAAAAGTTTCAGTCGGACTGACTTTGGTCCTTCTCTTCGATCTGCGGAAGTGGTCTACACAAAGGTTGTAGGAGATACGCATGGCCCACTGCAGAAATTTACCTTCGTGGTTGTATTTTCCTTTCCTAAGTGTGCGAATAATTTTTATGAATACCTCCTGAAAGATATCTTCTGCCAGATCCCGGTCTTTCACAAAAAGGTAAATAGATGTGTAAATTTTCTCCTTGTGTCGATTCAGGAGAGTTTCAAAGGCAAATTCATTGCCATCAAGATACTTTTGGATAAGTTCTTTGTCTGTAAGCGGAGTCAAATTCATGACATTCATCATTTTAGTGAACAATACAATCTAAAAGTGTAGATTTTCCGCTATAGACAATTTTTTTTATGAGGGAATATTAACAAATATGATGCTAAGATAGATCAAAAGATAAAATAGCATGGCTTGCCAAGGCCATTTAACATTATTTTAACTACAATTCATTGGCCTGAATCACTTTCTTCAACGGGATAAAATGTCCACAAGTTCCTGAACCTCAAAAATATTTCCTGTAAAGTAACAAGCTGTCCATAAGAATTTCGCAAGCTCTACCCTTATGCTGTACATCCTCTACCACAACTTCCTTGGATTCCAACTTTTTGTAATCTTCAAAAAACCTACGCATTTCTTTCATCGTGTGAGGAGGTAATTGGTGTATGTCGTCGATATGATTTACACTCATATCATTCTCAGCAACTGCGATGATCTTATCATCTGCCTCTCCCTGATCAAGCATTCGCATAACTCCAATAACTTTAGCTGAGACGATGACCTGCGGGGGGATCTCAATCGAGGAAAACACTAAAATATCCAGGGGGTCCTTGTCTTCGCAATACGTCCGTGGAATAAATCCATAATTAGCGGGATAGTGAACAGCAGAAAAAAGCACCCGATCTAAACGTATCATTCCGGTCTTTTTATCCAACTCAAATTTCCCTTTGCTCCCCTTGGGAATCTCAATGACTGCATCTACAAATTCCGGTACCCTGTTTCCGGGAGAGAGGTCATGCCACGCGTGCTTCATATATAAAATTGTGATTGTTCAAGAACGCAAAGGTAAGCAAATGGTAGAATTTTTTTAGGATTGTGCTTAAAGTAGGCTTGGGGAATGAATAGGAGAATTTAACTATGAATATTTCAAATGTGTTTGTACGAAATAAATATCAATGTTTGCATCTTTGCCGCATGATTGAGTTTTCAAAATTTCAATTGGCCAATGGCTTGAGGGTTATTATACACAGGGACCCACTAACCCCACTAGCTGTGACCAATGTGGTTTACAATGCTGGTTCAAAATTCGATCCTCCTCAATTGACGGGAATGGCTCATTTGTTTGAGCACTTAATGTTTGGCGGGTCAAAAAACGCCGGAGACTTTGACCTGCCCCAGCAATTGGCCGGAGGTGAAAACAATGCCTTTACCAATGCGGACATTACAAATTACTATCAGGTGCTTCCGGGTGCGAATCTAGAAATAGCCCTTTGGCTGGAATCGGAGCGAATGGGTTTTTTAAATCTCAATGAAAAAACCCTTCAAATTCAGAAGGAGGTTGTTCTTGAGGAGTATAATGAAACCTGCCTCAATGAACCCTATGGAGATGCCTGGCACTATATTCACCACATGGCATACACTAAGTACCCATATCGCTGGCCAACAATCGGAATGACTCCGGATCATATCAAAAATATTGAATTAGAAAATGTCATTGAATTCTATTCAAAATACTACCACCCCTCCAATGCGGTATTGGTTATTACAGGAAATGTCGATACCGATCAGTCCATTCACTTAGTTGAAAAATGGTTTGGTACACTATCAGCCGGTAAACCAATTCACTTTTTACCAGAATTTGAACCCCCTCAAACCGAACTCAAGAGAAAAAAACTAAAGGCCATTGTTCCAGTTCCCGCTGTTTATATGGCCTTTCGGATTCCATCCCGTCTTGACCAACGATTCCCTGCCATCGATCTACTTTCGGACCTTTTGGGTCTTGGTCGATCTTCAAGGCTCAATGAACTGCTGGTGGAAAAGTGGAACATTTTTACCACCATCGATGCCTACGTCAATGGCACCAATGACATGGGCTTGTTTATCATCGAGGGCAAACTCAATGACGGGGAATCTCCTGAAAAAGGTGAAGAAATGATCTGGAAAGCTCTGAAAATTATCAAGTCTCAAAAAATTCAACCCGGTGAAATGAGCAAATTAAAGAATACCTTTGCCACCACCTTAGAATTCTCCTCTCTGAGCAATCTTCACAAAGCCATGAATCTTGCCTACTTTGAAAATCTGGGTAGCGCTGAAATGATCAATACCGAATTAGGCGAATACAATGCAGTTGAGGCCGAATCCATTCTCGTAGAAGCCAATACCATACTGAAACCAGAGAACTGCTCAGTCTTGCTTTACTATCCTGAGAAACTACCCTGACTTTATTAGTTGGTTATTGCCTGTATTCTAAAAGGACCTTCCAATAAAGGGAAGATGTTTATTTTGCCATAAAATGCATAATTCAATCATTTTTTCATTTGATTATCAATACCTTGTACTCATTATACACTCCTCATCAATCAAATCCTTATAGGAATTAATAGTTACCTCGAGTTTTCTTTTACTTTTTGTCTTGATGCTTCGGTAAACTCAGCACAAGTGCTTCGACTGGCTACAGCATAAGTGCAAAAAGCAACAAAAAGGTCAAGGGTGACAAGTATTTGATTTTTGAAAAATTTGCGATTGGCTATTTTTTGGCTATTTGCTTTTGGCGATTGGCGACCTGGTTCCCTGTATCTTTTCCTGGCTTATAGAGTTCGATAAACTGTCGTATAAGGCATACTATATCAGGTTCAATAAGAAATGCGAAACTTGTGTAAAATACCCCGAACTAAAATTTCCATATCCATTTGGAAAAATACTAAAAAACCCTTGATAAGCCCGGGCCGATTTATTCTTTGACCGCCCTGAACTGGCCTTCAGTTACTTGAATTATTCCCTGCGGACTACCGGTAACACCGGAATCTCCCTCTGCCTCGAACTCAAAGGTTCCCTCAAGCCATTTTTCACTTGAGGATGAAATAATCAACTTGCCTGAAGTGGGAAATTCCAATCCGTACTCCACAAAGGGTTCTCCTCCGGCTACATCCGCATAGATCACCCAAAAATCGGCCTGATTGAGCGATCCAATAGTGTATTCACCGGGTTCAGGATATCCACCCAAAGAGCCGGGCTGAGCTAAAATACTCAATAAGAAAGTCTGCTCCCTCCCGGGACCATCACTCATAACAAAAGAAAAGTTAGTAGTGACGCCAGTTTCCACTAAAACCCCGGCTGCTATGCCCTCAGCTTCCATATTTACATCCCCTGCAACGGTAAATGTGACGCTCCCATCACCTGTGAGAGTAGTCCCTCCGTTATCATCATCACTACCACATCCAAAAAGCAATAAAAGGGGGATCGATATAAGTAATTGAATTAAGATTTTCATGGATTTTTTTTTATGATAAAAATTCGAACAATAGATTAACCTCCACATTACTGTTTACGTTGCATTGCTCGTGGTGAAATCCAAAAAAGCCAAAGATTTATCACCTAAATGGTTGTAGTTGTCAATTTTTTGATTACAAAGTCAGGTTTCGAAAGTTGCCTTTTACTATAATCTCTTAAAGTTCCCCATTATATAATTACTTAAGGTTCTGTTATTTATATAGAATCAAAATGCATAACTTAATCATTTTCTCAATTGTGTATCAATGCCTTGTACTCATTTTCCACTTCTCATCAATAAAATCCTTATAGGAATAATAGTTAACTCGAGTTTTCCTTTACTATTTGTCTTGATGCTTCGATAAACTCAGTACAAGTGGTTCGACAGGCTATTAGCACAAGTGCAAAAAGTAACAAAAAGATCAAGGCTGTCAAGTATTTAGTTTCAGAAAAATTTGCGGTTGGCATTTGGCTTTTTATGCAGCCTGTATTTTTTGCCATGCTTATAGAGTTCGATAGACTGCCTCGTAAGGCACGCTATATCTGATTCATGAAGAAATGCGAAGCTTTTGTAAGGTCTACATTAGGGTTACCAATTTTTCAAAAGAGACATCAGGTAGGTTCCATACCCGCTCTTTTCATACTTCTTCCCAAGTCTTGCTAGCTGTTCATCATCGATAAATTTCATCTCATAAGCGGCCTCTTCTATACAACCAATTTTCAATCCCTGCCTTTTTTCAATTACCTGGATAAATTGGCCTGCCTGCATAAGAGACTCATGGGTACCTGTATCTAACCAGGCAACTCCTCTTCCGAGTACACCTACTTTTAGCTTTCCAGCTTGCAAATAGTGTTTATTGACATCGGTTATTTCAAACTCCCCCCGCTTACTGGGTTTCAAATTTTTAGCAATATCGATCACCTGATTGTCGTAAAAATATAGTCCCGGTACAGCAAAGTTTGATTTGGGGTGGTCCGGTTTTTCCTCTATAGAAAGGGCATTGAAGTCCTCATCGAATTCAACCACTCCGTATCTTTCCGGGTCACTCACACGGTAAGCAAAAACATAGCCTCCATCCGGATTGGCACACCCTCTCAAAAGTTCAGGAACTCCATTTCCATAGAAGATATTATCTCCAAGAATCAGAGCTACACTGTCGTCTCCGATAAATTCCTCGCCAATCACAAATGCCTGGGCCAAACCTCTGGGCTCCGGTTGTTCCCTATAGACAAAACTACATCCAATTTCAGAGCCATCGCCTAGAAGTCTTCTAAACCCGGGCAGATCATGAGGCGTTGAAATAATCAGTATTTCACGTATACCCGCTTGAATAAGAGTTGAGAGTGGGTAGTAAATCATTGGTTTGTCATATACAGGCATCATTTGCTTGCTCACTGCAAGAGTCAAAGGATGGAGGCGGGTACCAAGTCCACCTGCGAGAATAATTCCTTTCATTATTATTTACTTTTCAATACTCAATAAAATATTTTCACAACAACTACCCTAATAATTCCTTTGGTCTATCTACTTTCTACCGAACCTGCCATCATCGGCCCACTAATTCTCAAGTTTTCTCGGTAAAAAAATAAACTGTGCGCCCAGATCACTCAGCACAAACAAGCACAGATACGTGAGCGGATCGCGATAGGTAGAAATAAAATCCCGGGCACTGCTCTTATTGATGACTCCTTTGGATACAAATTCCTCCAGCATGGAAGCATTTACATTCCACGGGCCCGACAGACCACCCTTTCTCACTAGTTTTACCCCCATGGCAATGTCCTCTTTTGACAAGATAAAAATAGGGTATTTTGAAACCTTCTCATCTATAATTTCATCTGAGGCCTTGCCAATCAAAGGGAGATACTGCTTGAGTTCATCCCTTAGGGACATGTAAATCTCGACATTGGAAGGGCCGTTATCGGAATTTTGATTAATATTCCTCATTTGGTTCAAAGGTCAATTTTTGCAAAAGTAATAAAAATTAAAAGGTATGCCGGTTCATATCCTTTTCAAAAGGGCCACGGTTTCTATGTGGCTGGTATGGGGAAACATATCCACGGTTTGCAGTCTCTCCAGTTTATAAACATCTTTCACCATTCCTATATCTCTTGCCTGAGTAGCAGGATTGCAACTGACATAAACCCAGGTATCCACTCCTGAATACTTTATAGCTTCAATAACTTTTTGATGAAGTCCAGCGCGTGGAGGATCGACAATTATGACCGAGGGTTTGCCATGATTGGAGAAAAATGAATGGTCGAGCACCTTCTCCACCTCAGCGGTGACAAACTCTACATTAACGATGCCGTTCAGGCGGGCATTTGCTTTTGCATCATCAATTGCCTCAGGTACAGATTCTATACCGATTACTTTCCCGGCCTTTTGTGCAGCCAAAAGACTGATGCTGCCAATACCACAATAGAGGTCGTAAACCAGACTTCCCTTTTCTATGTCGGCAAACTCAAGTGCCAGCTTGAACAGCTTTTCAGCCTGGCCCGGATTGGTTTGAAAAAATGATTTTGGACCGACTTCAAAGCGAATCGATCCTATTCTCTCTTCAATTCGCTCACGCCCATGATAGAGAAAAAGTGGAAGGTCCAATATTGTGTCATTGGCTTTGGAATTTATGGTAAAATAAAGGGAGCTGATATCCCGGAAATTTTCAATCACCGCATCTAACAGGCCTTTGATTTCTTCCCTGTCATCTCTGAAAAATGACAATACCACCATGTATTGACCGTCCACTCCAGTGCGAACCATCATTGTTCTCAAAAGCCCGGACTTCTCTCTAATGTCAAAAAAATCCAGGTGATTTTCAAGGGCGTAATTTCGGATGAAATTTCTCAGCTTGTTTGAAGGCTCGGGCTGAAGGTGACAAAAATCAATATCGACTATCTTATCGAAGGAGCCCGGACGATGAAATCCCAGGGCATCACCTCTTTCGAGTTTCGCATCTTGTTCAACCTCTTCCAGTGTCAACCATCGCTTGTTTGAAAAGGAAAACTCCAGTTTATTTCTAAAAAAGGTAGTTCTGGGGGCTGGAATAGGGTCTCCAATTAACTCTGGTTCGATTCCGGCGATTCTCTTTATCGAATTAATGACTGTCTGGTTTTTGAACTTCAATTGACTCTCATAAGCGAGGTGTTGCCATTTGCATCCACCGCAATCGGAGAAGTGACTACAGAAGGGCTCTACTCTGTACTTTGAGTATTCTAGTATCTCCAGTACGTGGCCGAAGGCGACCCCTTTCTTTTTGCGTCTGCTCAATACTTTCACTCTATCGCCGGGAACTGCACCATCTACGATAACGACTTCACCCTTTTCATCGCGACCGATTGCCATGCCTTTATCTGCGATATCAGAAACCAAAACACTTGGGAAAATTTTCTTTCTCTTACCCACTCTTCAAAATTTTGACAAAGCTACAATTTCTATTTTGACCTGCCGATATACGGTTACTCATTTGCTGAGGGTCTATTTAACGGAATGAGGTGCATTTCAATACGTCTGTTCAGGGCTCTGCCTTCTTCAGTATCATTGTCGGCCACCGGATTTTTTGAGCCCAATCCCTTTGCTACAATGCGACTCTCCTTCACACCTCCACTAACCAGGTAATCCACAACCGATTGGGCCCTTTTCTCAGACAAAAGCAAATTGGCCTCCATTGAGCCAATATTGTCCGTATGGCCATGAATTTCAACCACTACATTCTCAACATTGCCAAGATAACTGACCAGACGGTCAAGCTCAGGAATAGAAGAAGAGTCCAAACTGTAGGAGCCAAAATCAAACAATACATTTTCCAGTACAACCGGGCCTAAAGCAACCGTATCTACTTCTGAAACCGGTTGCAACAAAATCTCAATTTCAAGTGGTTCCTCCGCTGTCGCATTGGGGTCAATAATTATTCTACGGGATACAAAGGAGTAGCCCTTTTTTTCAATATTGAGTGAATAGGGCGCATCAGCCTGTAACACTGCAAAAAGAGTCCCGGCGGTTCCGAGCTTATGGTTGTAGACAACTGTTCCGTCACTTGTATTTACAATTTGGGCATAAGCAGTCAATGGACTTAGGGTTTCAGCATCTTTAACCATGGCTTTGATAAAGGTAACTGATTCACCCCTTGCCTCCTCGGGCAACTCAAATCGAAATATCCGGTATATACCACGACGATCGGCCGGTTGAAATCTGTCACTGGCCATATAAGCAGTTTTTCCATCAGATTCTACAAATATGGCTCCATCATGATCCATGGTATTGATCGGGTAACCGAGGTTTACCGGCTCACCCCAGCCTCCGTTTTCATCCAATCTTGAGACAAAAAGATCATAATCCCCCATACCTATATGCCCATTCGACTTAAAGTAAAGTGTCTTTCCATCGGGATGTATAAATGGGGAGGCCTCATTCTCAGAAGTATTGATCAACGGGCCTGCATTTACCGGAGGAGAAAAATTGCCTCCCGTCAGTAAGCGACTGAACCAAATATCTCTTCCCCCCATACCTCCAGCGCGATCACTGGAAAAGAAAAATGTTCTGCCATCGGGTGCAAAAGTTGCCTGACTATCCCATCCCCTGCTATTGACCTGTTCTCCCAGATTAAAAGGTCCTCGCCAGTGACCCAAATTTGGATCGCGTGAGGCCAGATAAAGATCACAACTCCCAATATTCTGCGGGTGATTACAAATGGTGAGCAAAAGTAAATTGCCATCGGGAGAAAGGCTGGGTGCTGCTGCCTGGGCAAATCCCTCCAAAAATCCTAAAGGGCTTGGTTTGGACCAACTACCTTCCAACTTTTCTGTACGAACCAGGGTCTCTCTTCCTCCCTCTCTGATGACGAAAAACAAGGCACGGCCATCCAGAGACTTCATGGGCAAATAAGCCGATTGGTGATCCTCAAGAGGAATATTTAATTCTTCTGGTTGAAATTCAACCGGGTGTAGAGTTGCTTCCGCAGCAAATTCGGCAGTCTTTTTCCACCTAAGTGCTACATCAGTCCACCTCCCCTCAGATTCCAATACTGAAAATCGGCTAATGGGCTCCACAGCTTCCTTGTATTTCCCCAGCCTCATCAGCGACTGCCCTAGCAACAGCCATGAGTCATTGTACATGGGATTGAGGTCCTCTCTTTCAGTTAATTCTTTGAAATATCGCTTAGAAATTTGGTAATTGCCGAGTTCGAAATGTGAAATTCCACTGTAATACTTGCTCAAAAAATGATGAGGATAGCGGCTCAAAACCCTGTCAAAATTTTCCGCTGCCTGACCAAAATCACCTTGAGCCAAACTACTGCTCCCCTCTTTAAACCAATTTTGGGCCCGTCGATTCAAATCATCAAGGGCCTGTCCGTGAATCGTTCCAAGGGAGATGACAAGAAGAATTGATGTCAGGAAGTTTCTGATATTAGGCATATCGATAAAACAAATCCACAGTAGGATATATTACGAGTTGAGGCTAGAAAAAACTAAAAATGCTTTGAAGCAATCGGAAAGGGCTCAAGGGCCACCCTCTCTTCAATTATCTTGCAACAATTCTTCCGCTATTTTTGAACCCAGGTCTGCTGCTTCCTTCCAGTCTGATAGAAATCCACTGCTGCCACTTTTCTGCTTGGCAATGCCCCTGTGAACCAGTTGGTCAGCCTTGGGTACGGAACCGTGACCTTCCTGAATGGCGAGAGACTCATTGATGGCATCGATGGCCTTTTCATATTCGGCTAGTTCCATGAGAACCTGTCCGTATTGAAAAAGGCAATGTTTTCGCCACATATAGTTCAAGTCGTCCTTGGCAAACTTCCTTTTGGTAAATAGTCTGAGGTCAAAGGCTGCTTCCCTAAACTCCTTTAGTTTGATGTGGCACTCAGCTTTGAGTCTTCGAGCGACCCAGTAGACCGATTGAAGGGCAATGGACTTTTTTGTCGCCTGATCCAGGTCTACTATTGCTTTTTCATAATCCTTTCTCAAAATATACAACCTTCCCCGGCCGACTAAGGCTTCGGCGTTATTGGGATCCAGACGTATGGCTTTACTGTAATCATAGTCAGCATCCTCATAACTCTTGAGAAGCATATTGACATGCCCTCTCCTCTCATAGGCCTGAGAATGTTTGTCGTACTTATTGATAACCTTATTGAGGACTTTCATGGCATCATCTTCTTTACCCTCCAAAGTACTCAATCTCTTTCCCTTCCGAAAACTCTGCACCACTACTTTGTCGCTCTCGGGCTCGATGATCGCACAATCCAGCACAACATTATTTTCCACCATCCAGCAGCCAACCTGTCCTGAAATGGCAAATTGTGCCAGGTACTGAATGAGGTCTACTGTATTGCGGTAATACTTTTCTGATAGCTGACTGACGGTTCGGGGAACACCAAGGCTGAAGTCATCCTCGCTAAAATTGTCTTCAGTAATGATGGTTTCGTTCTTGTAATAAGTTTCCAAACGATGTAGGGCCATCTTGAAGACCTTATCGTAGGTAGCCTGAGACCCAAAATCCAGCTTACCTTGAAAGATAGTTTTATAAAAAGTTATCATAAAGTTGACCGATATATTATTGTGAAGGATACCCAGTTTCCTACGCAAAAAGGGTTCCAAAAATTTACAGGAGGTTTACCAATTTAATTGCAGTTCCTGAGTCTACGCACTCAACAATTTACGCAAAATTAACAAAAAGCCAATTATTGATTTACAAATCAGGATTTTGTAACAGAATTTTAACCCCTTGACGGTTTTGCAAAACCAAAAAAACTTAACATAAAAAGCTTAATCCCAGATCATCGATTGCATTATTTCGGCAGAAGAGACGGCTTCCTTTGGATAATTTGCTATGGAAGATATCGGCTCTGTATGGTTTTAAAGTGAACCCTGGCATGTCCGGGAACTATATAGACCAAAGCCCTCGCACTGAGCATTTGTCCGTCAACCACGCAGTACCTACTCCAGTGATCTGATGGTACTTGACTTGCCAAACTAACAAATGCCTTTCTTACATTTTTCCATTCCTCCCGGATTTCAACCCATTGGCGAACATCAGAAGTAGTTTGGTCTGCAAAATGCAGGTAGTCATACCCGGGGTAATTATTGGGGTCCATCCTCAGAGCAGCTAGCAAACGAAAGTTCATCACCCTTTCGGTGTCAATCAAATGAATCATAAGTTGCCTCAAAGTCCACTTTCCATGGTTGTAAGCATACTCCATCCTGAGACCTGGACTTCCGTCCAATAGATCTAGTTGTTTTCGAAAATCCGTTCTTAGCAATTCGATCGGATTAGCTTCTCCTACAGCATCTATGTAAGACTTAAAGTTTTGGTTGTATTCCCCTATTGCTGGAAGGCCGGGGTTCAGAATTTGTTTCATTCCACAAAATTATCAATAATTACAACACAATATTCGGAAAATAGATTCTGCAGTATCTATTAATTTTTAGCAATATCCTGGATGTGCCCTCACAGTATAGGCTGACACCTTGCCTCTAAAACCTAAAAAAGATGTGGATAACTTCCCGCTTAAAAACTAAGCGGGCTTGTTCTATTTATATCACAGAGTGAAGCGGAGGCAGGCTCTACTGGGGAGCAACCTGCCAAGGAATAACTCTGAGCAGCTGGAATGGCTATTCTGTTTTTTCCACAATTTATTTATTTTGGGTGAGCACTTTTTTGATAACTATTCCGGATTCCATATCCCTACCCCCCCCCAAACTACTTTGTTATTCCAGGCTTTGTGTGTGTGCTCTGTGCCCCTTTTTCTCGCTTATACTTATAGCATTCGATAAACTGGCCCTTAATGCATATTATATCTGATTCATTAAGAAATGCGAAACTTGAGTTGGGTTAAAGAAAACGGTTGTTGCGTTCTTACTCGCAGCAAATCCGGTTAGATCATTTATGAGCGCTAATAAATCTTTATCTTTGCATCCTAAATTCCAGGAAGATGTGGCGTTGGTTATTTGGATTGAAGGAAAACAGGCAAAAAGAAGCAGATCCTATGAAATACTTAATTACCGGGCTGGGAAATATGGGTCCGGACTATGACGACACCAGACACAACATTGGTTTTGAAGTGATTGATAAATTGTGCAAGGACTTTGACAAAAGCCTTAAAGACAGCAATCTTGGGTTTATAGGTGAGATAAAACACAAAGGGCGCACCATTCACTTACTAAAACCCACCACTTACATGAATTTAAGTGGTAAGGCGGTGCGATACTGGATGACCAAACTCAATATACCAGTCGAAAGGACTCTGGTCATACTGGATGATGTGAATTTAGAACCCGGTGTACTCAAACTTAAACCAGGAGGCTCTGACGGAGGGCACAATGGTTTAAAAAGCATAAACCAATTGCTAGGAACCAATTCCTATCCCAGATTGCGCATTGGCATCGGGAGGAATTTTCACAAAGGAGGTCAGGTCAATTACGTATTGGGAAGGTGGAGCGAAGAGGAACGGCCCATAATTGACGAAGCTGTTGCAAAATCCGCTGAAGCTGTTCTGAAATTTACCTCAATCGGTCTTCAGCGAGCCATGAATGAAGTAAATTGAACCGACTGTAATGGTCTTTCTATTAGAGACAAAGTTAGCTGATGATTTTAGGGGAAGAATAAAGAATGTACTCAACACCTTGCGTCTCTTTAGCAGCTTAGACATGAGATAGCTGTTCATTTGGAGAATTGACAATAATTTCACCTACTAAAAGAGGCGACATCAACTCAATCTGATCTCGTCATCGGAAGCATCAAAAAAGCGGTATTCGACTATCTGAAAATCAGCCTCTTCTTTAACCTTTATCCACTTCTTATATTTAAAGTACCACTTGTGTTGTATGCTGGGAAGCCCTTTCTTAATAAATGCAGCAATAAAGGGATGGACCTTGAGCAAAATGGAGGAATGGGACTTTGAGCGAATAATAAATTCAAGGTCACGCTCTATCTCCACCATAATTTCAGCAGAGGAATTAATCTTCCCGGTTCCACTACAACTTGGGCAATTTTCAGAAGTATCGATCTTTACAGCCGGACGCACCCTCTCCCTGGTGATCTGCATTAATCCAAACTTACTGAGCGGCAATACGGTGTGCTGAGCAGAGTCGCCTTTCATAAATTCCCGCATTGCTTTGTAGAGTTTGTGTTTATTTTCATTGTTGCGCATATCGATAAAATCGACAATAATCAATCCCCCCAGGTCGCGCAATCTAAGCTGTCGCGCCAATTCTTCCGCTGACTCCATATTCACGGAAAAAGCCGCTTCTTCCTGATCTTTCTTTACTGACTTTGGACCGCTGTTTACATCAATTACGTGCATGGCCTCCGTTTGCTCAATTACGAGGTAGGCACCACTGGGCATAGTGGCTGTTTTTCCAAAAGAGGTCTTTATCTGTCCGGTAATTCCATACTTATCAAAAACCGGAGTCCTGCCGCGGTAATAAGAGAGAATTTTAGCTTTTTGGGGGGCTACAGAATTGAGATAACCCTTCACATTGTCGTACAGGTCTTTGTCGTCAATTACAATGCGGTTGAAATCATCGGTGAGCATATCCCTTAGAATACTGGTGGTCTTATCCAGTTCACTCAGGATTTTTACCGGTGGTTTTGAGTGCACCAGTTGTGATCGCACACTACCCCACTTTTCCAATAGTTGATTGAGCTCCTCGTGAAGATCAATCACCTTTTTGCCTTCTGCTGCTGTCCTTACAATGACACCAAAGTTTTTAGGCTTGATACTTTCAATCAGGAGTTGAAGCCTCTTTTTCTCATCCGAATTGGATATTTTCTTCGATATGGCAATCACATCATTAAATGGACTTAGCACCAGGTTTCTACCGGGTATGGTGATTTCGCAACTAAGTCGGGGACCCTTTGTAGAAATGGGTTCTTTTAAGACCTGCACCAGTATCGGTTGCTTTTTCCTGAACACCTGAGTTATTTTGCCCGACTTGTGGATAGGCTCCTGCATTTTAAACTGGTCCAGCATTTGAGTATGCTGCCGGTTGGCGATAGAGTCATCCGTAAATTTTATCAATGAACGGACATTGGGTCCGAGATCGGTATAGTGCAAGAATGCATCTTTTTTGTGCCCAATTTCTACAAAGGCAGCATTGAGTCCCGGCATCAGCTTTTTGGTATATCCCAGAAATATATCTCCGACGATGAAGCGCTGATTGGTTTTTTCTTTATGCATTTCTACCAACTTGCCGTTTTCAAGCAGCGCAATTTCAACATTTGTTGGCGATGAATTGATAATCAGTTCTTTCTCCACGATTTGTGCATATTATGAGTTTGTAATAACAGTTGATCATTCTTACTCCAAAAAGGCTTTGGCAATATCAATTCTCAATGAAAGTGATCCTTTAAGGAATAATTCTGACAGGGTAAATCAGTCCAAAGACTGCGGGATACCCGGTTATGGAAATATGTTCATGAAACAGGAGAAATTCAGACAATTTACTCCAAACGATCATTTTCGTGATCATTTTTGGAGTGCAATATACCCAATTAAAATCCTAATTTGGGCAAACACTATATCCGTATTGGGAAAATTCCCCAAAGACCGGATCAACAAGCTTCGAGAGGGGTGCCCTGCAAGGTATCCAACAACGACTGCAAGAAAATTTAGCTTCGCCTATCTTCCCAAAGGGTAATTTCCCTTCAAAAGCAGAGGCTTTATTTTTCCTTTGGATCGAAAGTGAATCACGGGTGTCAATTCTTTCAGCTTTTACACCTGAGTGAATTGAACAAAAATTATAATCAGGAGAATTGACACCCATGCTTATCACTTTTTCTTCTTATGGCGATTCTTTCTCAGCCTTTTCTTTCTTTTGTGCGTCGAGATCTTATGCCTCTTACGCTTTTTACCTGATGGCATATATATTATTTTTATTAAATGAATAAATTACTTTCCTTTCTTTCAACATCATTTACTGCTCACAAAGTTCGGAGAACCGCCTAGCTTTCATTTCCTCGCCGGTCTGAGCATAGGCGACAGGTAGCAGACAGATCACCCTCATATCAGATGGGTCAAGGTCGTGCGCCCTTTCAAGTCTTTCCACTGCTCTTTGAAACTGCCCAGTCTGGATGGCCAATCTTCCCAAATGAAATAATGCAGGTACATAGTCCGGATTTTGCCTATTCAATTCGATCAGCTGGGTAATCCCCTGCATCGGATTGTTTTCAGGCGGGAAGTCGGAAAGAGTAACAGCAAGATTCAATCGGTAATCCAGATTGTTCGGATCAAGAGATACGGCATTTTCAAAACCAGCGATAGAGCGGTTTCCACACAGTTTGCGCTCTCGATCAGATTCTGATTGATGCATACAAATATTGTATGTGGAACCTGCAATTGACCAGGATTCTGCTGTCATCTCAATCTGCGCAACTAATTCGGCATGATAACCGGCAAGAGCCGGGTACCCAAATTGCATCCAATTTCGTGACAATTCTTTATGATACTCCGCCTTCTTACTTTCATCATTTGTCTGCTCAAGAGCAAAGTCCAGGGATTCAATTGTATTTCTTCTCTCAGAAGAGAGGTTGGAAATAGCTGCCCTTTTTATATTGATAAAATCAGTAGGTCTGAAGTCGAGTGCTCTCACTTTTTCAGCCTCCTTCATCGAAGGAGATTTCGTATCGCATCCAAAGTAGATCACAAAAACAGCCAACAATCCGGAAGTAATAAAAATTAACCGGTTCTTATCCATTGCTCATTTATTCAGGCAGCGAGTCTACGTTGTCCTTCACTTGTTCTACAAAAACCTTAGCCGGCTTAAAAGCAGGAATAAAGTGCTCGGGAATCTCTATAGCCTTGTTTTTCTTAATGTGTCTTCCAATTTTCTTAGCCCTTTTCTTTACAATAAAAGAACCAAAACCCCTTATGTAAACATTTTCTCCAGAAGCTAAAGTGTCTTTAACTTCCTGAAAAAAAGTTTCCAGGGAAACCAGAACATCTACCTTCGGCACACCGGTTTTTTCCGATATGTTTGATACTAAATCAGCCTTTCTCATCCTTAATCTTTGATTTATAATTAATTATGAATTTGTTTCTTCAAAAAGCGCAGCAAATTTCGTAAATTTCCTGAACATACAAAAAAAAACGCAAATTTTTCAAAATCAAATAGTTCTAGTGCTGCTTGTCGCTTATTTTTGCGCCGCGCAAAAAAGCAGTATTTTTTTGAGTAGAATTTATACAAAAATAAACTTAGACCTATGATCCTATCCATGACCGGTTTTGGAAAGCATGAAACAAAAGTTGGCAACAGAACATATCGGATAGAGATCCGTACACTCAACAGCAAGGGGCTGGAATTTAGAACCAAAATGCCCGATGACCTCAGGGATAAAGACCTGGATATAAGGAAAATGGTACAGGAAACAGTAATCAAAGGTAAGATTGAGCTTACAATCGGAACGGAATCCCCACTGGGAGATGAAGAGTACATTCTGGATGAAACTGTCCTGGCCAACTACTGCAGGCAGCTGGATCAATTGAGCCACAGCCTTAATATTCAAGGGGATGTCTTACAGGCAGCGATGAGGATTCCCAGCGTTTTCAAGGCCAATCAATCTACTATGACGGAGGATGATTGGAAACTCGTGCAGGAGGGTATAATTTCCGCTTTGGAAGCGCATAAGGAATACAGGAGAGAAGAGGGAAAGGCCATGTACGATGCACTCCTTGAATACACTGACAACATAGTGGAATCTACCGAGAAAATAAAAGCCCTTGACTCGGACAGAATTGCCAAAATCCGGAAAAAATTTGAAACAAATTTTGAGTCTATTGCCAGAGATGTAAATGCAGACCCCAACCGGTTGGAACTTGAATTGATATATTATCTGGAAAAGTTGGACTTCTCAGAGGAAATGGTTCGACTGCTGCAACATTGTGAGTATCTCATTGAACAGATAAAGGACGATAATATTTCCAAGGGACGCAAGCTCAATTTTATAACGCAGGAAATGGGTCGCGAGATCAACACTCTTGGTGCAAAGGCCTATGACTCAGAGATCCAGCGGTATGTTGTTCAAATGAAAGATGATCTTGAGAAAATAAAAGAGCAAACTGCAAATATTTTGTAGTAGCATGTCTGAGGGAAATCAGGGAGGAAAAATGATTATAATAACAGCACCATCAGGAGCGGGTAAAACCACCATAGTAAAACACCTAAAGTCCACCTTTCCCCAACTGGAATTCTCGGTGTCCGTTACGACCCGGCCTAAAAGAGATGTTGAAACCCACGGTATCGACTATTTCTTCCTATCCAGGGAGGAGTTTAGAGAGTTGATCAGGAGTAAAAAACTACTGGAATGGCAGGAAGTATACCCCAACCAATACTACGGAACCCTGCTTTCAGAAGTCCATCGCATTACCGAGAAAGGAAAAAGTGTCCTTTTTGATATAGATGTGAAAGGTGCTGCCAATCTCAAAAGGGAGTTTAGTGGAAAGTCATTGGCCATCTTCATCAAGCCACCCAGTATGCAAATTCTACTTGAGCGTTTGATAAAGCGGGGTTCCGAATCACCGGAACAACTCAAAAAGAGAATTATTAAACTAAAGGAGGAACTCAGTTACGAAAGCTTTTTTGACAAGGTGTTGGTAAACAATAAGCTTGAAGATGCCTTGAAGGAAGCTGAGCTATTGGTGGAGGAGTTTTTGATGGAGAGTTGACAAGGGGCAGCTCAATAATTAATTCCCCTGAAAAACCTTTCTCAACTAATATTGACTGGTGTCTTTATCGCAAGAATTACATCTCCCGTAAAGATTCAATGCGTGGTGGGTGATACGAAAATCAAGCAAGTCACCAATGATGTCTTTTATCTGCTGAATACGTGGGTCGCAAAATTCAACTACTTTGCCACAATCCTCGCATATAAGATGATCGTGTTGCTTAAAACCGTATGACTTTTCGTATTGGGTGAGATTTTTTCCAAATTGAAGTTTTTTGACCAGATCACAATCTACCAGTATTTCAAGGGTATTGTAGACTGTAGCCCTACTTACCCGGTAGTTCTGATTTTTCATGTGTACGTAAAGGGACTCAGCATCAAAATGGTCGTTGCGATTGTAGATTTCGTCCAGTATAGCAAAGCGCTCGGGGGTTTTGCGATATCCGTTGTTCTCAAGATATTTTTTGAAGATATCCTTGACCTTGAGTGATATACTTTCTGTTCTGGTTTGTTTTTCAGATGAATTCATCTACTTGAGCCACTGCTTAACTTTCCCTGATAACATTAGAAATGCCCTTTAAGTTCTTCAAAGTGCGTATAGCGAGTTCCATCTGGTTTTTGTTCATTACCAATACGCTCATTTTTCCCTCAAAATACCCGCCCGTTCCCTCTATACTAAAAGCCCTTATATTCAGCCCTAGTTTTGAGGAAACTGTATTGGTAAGTCTTTCAATGACCCCGGGACCATCATCCACTCCGGTAATTATTAGATTCACTTGAAAAGAATCACCGATTTTGTCCACCCATTCTGCTTTCATCACCCGGTATCCATAGTTGGCCATCAAGTGCGTACTGTTGGGGCAGTTGGTTCTGTGAATCTTCAGGCCTGCACCCGCTGTAAAGAATGCAAATATGGGGTCCCCCTGCACGGGGTTACAGCAGGTAGCCAGTGAAAACTCATACTGGTCAGCAGGTTCTCCGTTGACCAATATTTTGCTCTGTCCGGACCTGTGAACAGAATCATCAGCAGGGGCTTTTTCACCCTTTTCAATTCTCGCAAGTTGTTGAACTTGATCTTCCTTTTTCTTGATCAACTGGTGATTCTCGATAGAAAATTTCTTGAGTTCAGAGAGATCAAATTCTCCTGTATATATATCATAAAACAGCTCCGGGTGGTTTTTATAGTCGTATTCTCTGATCAGGGTCTCCACTCCCTTATCGAAATCAACCTTTAAGTTTTTGAACTTTCTCGCCAGAGACTCCTTTCCAAACTCGCCCTTTTTCCTCTTTTCTTCTTTGAGGGAGGACCTGATTTTAGACTTGGCTTTACCGGTGATAACCATTTTCAACCAATCGTCATTGGGCTTTTGATTTTTGTTTGTCGTAACTTGTATTTGATCCCCATTTTTGAGTTCATACCCCATAGGCACCAACTTGTTGTTGACTTTAATAGCTGAAGCGTGATACCCTAAGTCGGTGTGAATGCTAAAGGCAAAATCCAGCGCAGTAGCGCCCTTAGGCAAGATCTTCATATCTCCGTTGGGAGTGTAGACATAAACCTCTTCTTTGAAGAGATTGGTCTTAAAGTCAGACAGAAATTCCACCGGATCGTCGTGGACTTCATCTTCTAAGATGTCACGTATGTTGTCCAACCACATTTCGTAGACATTCTTCTGATTTTTAATGCCCTTGTATTTCCAATGAGCTGCAAAACCCCGCTCTGCAATTTCGTCCATGCGTTCAGACCTGATCTGAATCTCTACATACCTGCCCTTGGGCCCAATAACTGTAGTGTGAAGCGATTCATAGCCATTTGACTTTGGGGTCGTTATCCAGTCTTTCAAGCGCTCCGGAATGGGTGGATGTACATCGGTCACTATCGAATAAATTTGCCAACAGATATTTTTTTCCAGGTCGAGCGGAACATCTACAATTACGCGTATTGCAAAAAGGTCATAAATCTCATCAAAGGAGACATTCTTGGTTTTTATCTTATTCCAAATAGATGAAATGGATTTAGGTCGACCCGTAATTCGATAGGGCATTCCCAATTGATCCAACTTTTTCCGCAGAGGTCGGATAAATTCCTGAATGTATCTGGAGCGCTCATTTTTGGACTGCTGGAGTTTTTCTGAAATTTCCCGGTATGCATCCGGATCGGTAATTCGCATGCAGAGGTCCTGGAACTCAACCCTCATATTGTACAGACCTAGTCGGTGGGCAAGGGGTGAATATATGTAATTGGTCTCTGCTGCAATTTTGAGCTGCTTTTCATGCGGCATAGAGCCTATAGTCCTCAAATTGTGGAGGCGATCAGCCATCTTGATCAGCACCACCCTCACGTCCTCTATAAGGGTAGAAACCACCTTTTTGAAGTTTTCTGCCTGAGGGCTGTTGTAACTATAGGTACCATCCAACTTCGTGAGGCCGTCAACTATCTTGGCAATTTTCTCCCCAAACTCCTCCTGGATTTCTTCAAGGGTAACAGGGGTATCCTCCACAACGTCATGCAATAAAGCACAGATAATTGCGGTCGGGCCCAGGCCGATTTCCCTCGCGCAAATTCTGGATACTTCAATTGGGTGCATGACATAGGGTTCCCCCGACTTCCTGCGTTGATTGGCATGAGCCGAGACTGCCATTTCATAAGCTTTGCGGATATTGACTTTATCCTCCGGATGGACCTCTGATTTAATTGATCTCACCATCCGCCTGTAAGCCTTTTGAATCAGCAGTTTCTCTTCCTGTTCTATAGGTTTCGTAATGGCCATAATTTATCAAGTACTTAATAACATCTAACAAAAATAAAGCCATAAATCATTCCATGAAAATGTAAAAAAAATTTCGCTCCTTTATTGGCTATTTTAAAAGGGGGTTATATCTTTGCAGTCCTTTTAAACGAGGTAGGCCGGAAAAAGTCCGGTTTTGATTAAAAAATTTGCGGGTGTGGCGGAATTGGTAGACGCGCTAGACTTAGGATCTAGTGCCGCGAGGCGTGGGGGTTCGAGTCCCTCCACCCGCACTTTTTTTTCCCGATTAGCGGCTCAGCCTTATCGGTGGCTGCCAATCAATCGGGACACTGCATACCCTCTCCGAAAAATCAATAAATTTTATGGAAATTACCAGAGAACGAATCGAACCTACAGTAGAACAGGTAAGACTGCAACTACATCCTTCAGACTACCAGGAAGACTATAAAAGAGAACTGGCCAAAGCCGCAAAATCTACTGATTTCAAAGGTTTTCGAAAAGGAAAAGCTCCCATTTCTTTTGTTCAAAAAACTCAAGGAACATCTATCCTCTACAATTTGATCTTTAAAAAACTCAACGACCAGTTAGAAGAGTATCTTAAAAGCGAAGGCATTGACTATATATTCAGTCCCATCCCTGCAGAAAGCCAAAAGCAATATTCTTTCAACCCATTAGCAAGGGAAGAATTTGAGTTTGTATTCGATCTCTTCATGGGAATTTCACTGGACGAAACCAAAGGTTGGGCAGAAGATAATGAATACGAATATTTCGTGGTGAAAGATGTTGAAAAAGACATAGATGAGGAAGTAGAGCGCTTGAGGAACGTACATGGTACTTTTCTGGATGAAGAAAATGTAGTGCCTGAAGGCTCAACCTTACTTTCATTTGAGATAAACGCCGCTAATAACAGTGAGGAGTCCTTTGACGTCAATCCTTTTAACATGCGTTTTTTGTGGACGGAGTTCACCGAGGATTTTGCTGAAAAATTAAAATCACTCAAAGTTGGCGATGAACTGGTAGCAAGTATCAATGAAGCAATTCTAGCTGATTTTCAACGCAATGTAGAGAAGGAGTACCTTCAAAAAAACAGTGGTTCTGAAGGCGGTGAAGAATCTGAAACTGCTGAAATTCCCGAGAACTTCAATAATATCCCCTTAAAGTGGATACTGGAAACTGTTTCCGTTCGAAAATTAGCAGACCTAAATGAGGAGTTTTTCAAAAACATCTCTGGACCTGATATTGAAATCAAGTCGGAGGAGGACATGAGGGGATTGATTGAAAAGAATATCCTTCACGATTACCAACAAAGGAGCAACCAGATTCTCTTCCATAGATTTCACAAACGAGTAAAGGAGTCCAATGAATTGTCAATACCCGACCGCTTTGTAGAGGAATTTATTCTCAAGGATCAAGAAATGAGAGCGTTGACCGAGGAGGAAAAGAAAGGGGTTATATGGGAAATCATCACCAATAAACTTATCGAACATTTTAAGCTGGATGTCACTGAAGAAGAAATTCGTCAACAGTTGTTCTTTACCCTACAGTCTTACTTTGGTGGGCAGACACCTCCTCAATTTGCCGAAACTATGCTTGAAAGGATGATCAAAGATGAAGACGCGAGAAGGGATGCTGTCAACCGGATTATTACCACCAAGCTAATTTTTCATGTAAGCGATGCATTGAAAAAAGTGGAGACGGAGGTTTCTATTGAAGAATTGGAAGGAATCCTCCGTGCAGAATTCCCCGAAACTGGAGATGAAGAGGAGTAATTGCCTTACTTCCTATTTGGCCTATTTAAGTTTTATCCCCGGCTGTGACAGAAAAGGAAGCCAGGTCAGAGGAGAGTTGAATGGCTAGATTTTTTCCATGCGGACATCTTTTTTACCTTTGATTTGTTATTTAAAAAAAGTGATTATGGACAAGAACGAAGAATTCAGAAAATACGCTGTTTCTCATCTCGGCATGAGCAGCAACTCCCTGGATCAGTATATGGCGCATGCTGCATCTACTATCAGGGGTTTTACGCCCCATGTAATTGAAGAGCGTCAAATGAATGTTGTAGGCATGGACGTTTTCTCACGCCTCATGATGGATCGCATTATTTTTTTAGGGGTTCCCATAAATGATTATGTAGCCAATGTAGTTCAGGCTCAGTTGTTATTTCTTGAGTCCACTGATGCAAAAAGAGACATTCAAATGTTTATCAACAGCCCGGGAGGTTCGGTGATTGCGGGTTTAGGTATATACGATACCATGCAATATGTATCCCCGGATGTTGGAACCATCTGCACCGGACTTGCTGCTTCCATGGGTGCTGTGCTCCTATCTGCCGGAACTAAGACCAAAAGGACTTGCCTACCTCACAGTAGGGTGATGATTCACCAGCCTTTGGGTGGCATGCAGGGGCAGGTCAGCGATATGGAAATTTACTACAAGCTGGTAAAAGAGCAGCAAAAAGCTCTTTATGATATTTTAGCTAAACATACCGGGCAGGAATACGACAAAATCAAAGTCGACTGCGATAGAGACAACTGGATGACCGCTGAAGAGGCCAAAGATTACGGCCTGGTAGATGAGGTACTGGCAAGACCTGGAATCAAGCAGCAAATAAAAGAATAAAGGTAACGTGAATACCCCAATTATAATCTAGTCCTTCAATCGAAAAGTAGTGCGCCAGATGGTAAAGTGTTCCTTTTGTGGTAGAAAGAAGTCCGATACCCTGATGTTGGTGGCTGGTATAGACGGCCATATTTGTGAGCTGTGTATAGAACAAGCTTATGAAATTGTCCAGGAGGAGATAAAGCAGCACATCAAGTCTGAAGACTCTGCCAGGTTAGATTACTCCCGCTTCACTCCCATGCAGCTCAAATCACATTTGGACGACTATGTAATTGGTCAGGAGATGGCCAAAAAATTCTTGTCCGTTGCTGTTTACAATCACTTCAAGCGCCTCGCCATTAAGGAATCCGATGAGGTAATTTTAGAAAAGTCCAATATTGTACTGGTGGGCAGAACCGGTACGGGAAAAACTCTGTTGGCAAAAACCATAGCGCGTTTCCTGGAAGTTCCGTTTGCTATTGTAGACGCTACAGTCTTTACTGAGGCGGGTTATGTGGGCGAGGATGTCGAGAGCATGCTGAGCCGCTTGCTTCAGGCAGCTGATTTTGATGTAGCTTCTGCAGAAAGGGGAATAGTGTATATAGACGAAATTGACAAAGTGGCGCGAAAAAGCGACAATCCATCCATTACGCGCGATGTCTCGGGTGAAGGTGTTCAACAGGCCTTGCTGAAAATGCTGGAGGGAACAGAGGTCAATGTACCTCCTCACGGGGGCCGAAAGCACCCTGAGCAGAAGATGATCACAGTTGACACCAGCAACATTCTTTTTATCTGCGGTGGAGCTTTTGACGGAATTGAAAAAATCATCGCGAAAAGGCTCAACACTCAGGTCATCGGCTTTACAAAAGAGACCGGTAGCAAAGTGGATCGCGATAATTTGCTCAACTACATCAATCATCAGGACCTGAAAAACTTCGGCTTAATTCCGGAATTACTGGGCAGGCTTCCCGTACTCACTCACCTTCAATCACTGGATAAAGCTACTCTAAAGCGCATACTTACCGAACCCAAAAATGCCCTTATCAAGCAATACACCAAGCTCTTTGAAATGGAAGACATCAAGCTCCACTTCACAGATGGGGCTTTAGATTATATTGCACAACTTGCAATTGACTACAAATTGGGTGCCAGGGGCCTTAGATCCATTTGTGAAGCCCTGCTCACTGACGCTATGTTTGATCTGCCTTCCAACAAGAGCATTGGAGAATTTAAAGTGGACAAGCGCTTTGTTGAAGAAAAGCTAAGGGAGTCCAACTTTATCAGCCCCGCTGCTGCCTGACATTTTCTTCGGAAAAGCTTTCCTCCATCAGTACCTTGGGTCTGCAATGTACGGGAGTTTTTCCATGGAGATCAACTCAAGGCTACAAAGGCCAAAGTCATCTGTTATTTTCCCTCTCAGCAGATAGCAACCCCTGCCCCTCAAGGGATAGCGCTTCCATACCGGAGGAAAGTGCACACTGTCAAAGTACCTGCCCTCTTCGTCAAGCCAGGTTACAAAGGCCATGCGCTTTTTGTTTACAGTTCTCACCGGTTTGTAAGTCACCAGATAGCCCTTCACCTGTACTTGCTTTCCAACAAGTGTCTCCATCTGCCGGGCGAGGATACAATTTTTCGGCAAATGCTGCAAGAGTGAAAAAGGGGAGCAAAGTGGAAATCCCAGCAACTCCATTTCATCAAAGGCCTGTTCCCGTGGATATTCCTCCATTTCGGGCAAGGCACTGCTGTCAAAGCTGTAGCGACCAAATAAAAGCTGCTGATCCGGATTGTGGAGCAGGCTGTGATTCCAGTTGCATCGCTCCCACATCAATTCGTATTTATTTATCCCGGTGAAACGCAGGGCACCTATCCTAATCAGTATCTGCAGCTGCTCAGCCGGAGGATTCACCCTCTCCATGAAGTCTTCTAAACTTTGAAAGGGTCCGCTCTTTTCCCTCTCGCTGACAATCGAGCGGGCAATCTTACGCTCTAATCTCTTGAGGTGAATAAACCCAATATAAATCGTCTGGCCATTGATGCAGGTCATCAATTCACTGTGATTGATACAGGGTGCCTCAATACGGGCGCCATCCATTCTGGCCTCGTGCACATAAAACTCAGTGGAGTAAAAGCCGCCGAAATTGTTGATCACTGCAACAGAAAACTCCAGTGGAAAGTAAGCCTTGAGATAGAGGGATTGAAAAGACTCGACAGCAAAGCTGGCAGAATGCGCCTTGCAGAATGAATATCCGCTAAAACTCTCGATCATCCTCCACACTTCTTGGGTGAGTTCATCGCTATAACCCCGCTGGTGACAGTTGAGAAAATACTTCTTCTTCAGACGCTGAAAAGTATCCCCGCTTTTCTTCTTGCCCGTCATTATCCTCCTCAACACATCCGACTCATCCAGATCGAGACCGGCAAAATGGTGCACTATCTTCATTACATCCTCCTGATAGACCATCACGCCGAAAGTTTCTGACAGATGCTCTTCAAAAACAGGATGCAAGTAATCGACACTCTCCGGTTGGTGAAAGCGCTTGATGTATTCCCGCATCATCCCCGACTGAGCTACCCCAGGGCGGATGATGGAACTGGCAGCTATCAGGTGAACATAATTGTCGCACCTCAGCTTTTGCAACAACCCGCGCATGGCAGGCGACTCAATGTAAAAGCACCCCAGGCAGCTGCCCGACCTGAGTTGCTCCCTCACCTTCAAATCCTTTTTTATCTGTTCCACATCTCGCACATCCACCGCCACCGCCCGATTGTTCCGAATCAACTCCACAGCATCCTTGATATGCCCCAATCCCCTTTGACTGAGCACATCGTACTTGTGAAAACCCATATCTTCAGCATCGTGCATATCAAAATGGGTAATTGGAAAGCCCTTTGGCATCATCTTCAGCGCTGTGTGATAAAAGATCGGTTGCTCGGTAATCAATATCCCTCCGGCATGTATTGACAGATAGTTGGGCATTCCATCCATGATCCGGGCATATCGGAGTATGTGGCGTCCGTAATCGTGGTGTTTATCGGTGGCATCGGGCTGCTCGATCAAAACGTCAATATCGGCAGGTGGCAGTCCAAATACCTTGCCCAACTCCCTGACAACAGAGCGGAACCCAAAAGTATTGTAAGTGGCGAGAAGCGCAGTATGCCGGCTCCCGTACCGCTTAAAAACGTAATCTGTCACACGGTCCCGTTCGTCCCATGAAAAATCAATGTCAAAATCAGGTGGAGAGCTGCGATGCGGATTGATAAATCGCTCAAAGTAAAGATCTAGCTCAATGGGATCTACATCCGTGATATAAAGACAATAAGCAGCTATGGAATTTGCACCACTACCCCGTCCCACGTGAAAAAAACCGGAGGCCTTCCCGTAGCGGACAATGTCCCAGGTAATCAAAAAGTAGGTCGAAAAGCCTAGTTGATCGATGACCCTGAGTTCTTTTTCCAATCGCTCTGCCGCCTTCTTGTTGTTGGGCGAGTAACGCAGACGAAGCCCCTCACGACACAGTTTGTACAGCAATTCCCGGTCATCTGAAGCGCTGCCAGTGAAGGTGAGACGATTGACACCCCTGCCGGTCACAAGCTCCACATTGCAACTGTCTATCAAGCTGCAAGTATTGGCTATCACAGCCGGGAAGCGCTTCTCAAAGGTCTGCCACTGCTCTGCTCCCAACAATCGGTCCCCCTGAGCTGCCCGGTCTGAATCCCTCAACTTGCCTCCCACGATATTGAGGTCAACACATCGCAAAAGGCGATGTAGATTAAAACCACTCTCGTCTTTGAAAGTGAGCGTGGGAAGCACCACGAGACGGTCTGAAGACACTTTTTTGAGGAGGCGGTCGCCGGAGCGGTCGATCACCGGAAAATGAAAGTACTCGTCTGTTCGCAAAGATCGGGAAGGCAGGTGATCGTATACAAAGATGACATCTTCCATCACTGGGGCCTGCAAGGGAAATTGCTCACCACTGAAAGAGAACCTGGTGAGGTACTCGCAGAGGTTGTGGTAACCCAAATTACTTTGAGCGATACCCGTAAAACAATGCCTCGCTCCTCTGCGAAAATCTATTCCTATCAGAGGTTTGATACCATGCGCTCTACAGGCTTGGATGAACCGATAAATTCCGGAGCAGGAGCCTATATCAGCCAATAAAAGCGCAGCAAGACCTCTCTCAGCGGCTTGTTCAACCAGCTCAACGGGGGAAAGAGTGCCGTATCGCAAACTAAAATAGGAATGACAACGATAAATCATCTCTCCGGTTTATTTTGCGACAAAGATAAGCATGTTGTTATTATAAACATTATTTTGTTTATTTTTTAATCAATTAAAAAAAACAGAAAGCCGTCAGAAAATACAACAGCTAAAAAAAGCCAGACAACCAAACATCAGATCAGTTAATCTTATCCCCACTTCGTAAAACTATCAAGCAATGGAACCTATATATTGAGCGTTGATAATGAGTATCTTTTGCATGAAATCTGGAACTTTGAAAAATAGGTAAGACTCAGAAAAAACTGCCGGGAGAAATACCTAAAAACCCGGAAATAGTTGATAGATATTTTGTATCTTTGCACGTCTTTTAGAAATGAGAAAAAATTATAATGAGTAAATCAAATACCCCCTCTTACGAGGCCAGCAATATTCAAGCGCTCGAAGGACTGGAAGCAGTTAGAATGCGCCCAGGAATGTACATTGGAAGCACCGATTTAAAAGGTTTGCACCACCTTGTGTGGGAGGTAGTAGACAACTCCATAGACGAGCATCTAGCAGGTCACTGCACACAGATAGACATGGTCATCCACAAAGACAACAGTCTAACAGTGGTGGATGACGGGCGTGGCATACCAGTGGGTTTGCACGAAAAGCTCCAAAAGTCGGCTCTGGAAGTCGTCATGACCGTACTACATGCTGGAGGAAAGTTCGACAAGGACACTTACAAAGTATCCGGTGGATTGCACGGAGTGGGTGTATCTTGCGTCAATGCGCTTTCTGACTACATGAAGGCTGAAGTACACCGCGAGGGAAAAGTATGGGTTCAGGAGTACAGCAAGGGAATTCCCCAAGCAGATGTAAGAGCTGTAGGCGAGACAAATTTGCGGGGAACGACCATCACCTTTCATCCGGACCCTCAAATATTCCCCGTGATTGACTTCAAGTACGAAGCCCTTGCAAATCGCCTGAGAGAGCTTTCATTTCTCAACAAGGGACTGAAGCTTTCTATTACTGATGAAAGACAAAAGAACGGAGACGGATACCGCTCTGAGATATTTGTTTCCGAAGGGGGATTATTAGAATTTGTGCAATATCTGGACGAATCTCGCAACCCACTGATCGAGGAACCGATTTTTGTCACAGGCAAGGAGGACCATGTAGAGGTTGAAGTGGCCATGCAATACAATACAGGCTTTTCAGAAAATATTTTCTCTTTCGTAAACAACATTACAACAAGGGAGGGAGGAACCCATGTCAATGGATTCAAAATGGCCGTGAGCAGGTTGCTTAAAAAATATGGCGAGGACAACAACCTTTTCAAAAAAGTAAAACCCTCTAGCGAAGACTTTAGAGAAGGTCTGACCGCCGTGGTTTCTGTTAAAGTTCCAGATCCTCAGTTCAAGGGCCAGACCAAGGGCGAGCTGGGCAACTCTGAGGTCACTGGGATTGTCAGTCGAACGGTAGGGGATATGCTAGGACATTACCTGGAAGAAAATCCCAAAAGCGCCCGGAGAATAGTAGAAAAAGTTGTTCTTGCAGCTACTGCCCGTCAGGCGGCGAGGAAGGCTCGCGAGATGGTTCAGCGAAAAAATGTGTTGACCGGCACCGGACTACCCGGAAAACTTGCGGATTGTGCATCAAAAGATCCCGGAGAGTGCGAAATTTATTTAGTAGAGGGTGATTCAGCGGGTGGAACAGCTAAACAAGGACGCGACAGGCACTTTCAGGCCATAATGCCACTCAGGGGTAAAATCCTCAATGTAGAGAAAGCCCTTGAACACAAAATTTACGAAAACGAAGAGATCAAAAATATTTTTACCGCTCTGGGAGTCTCCATAGAGGAATCCAATGAAGGGGAGAGAATGCTCAATATTGCCAAGCTAAGATACCACAAAATCATCATCATGTGTGATGCGGATGTCGATGGCAGCCATATTGTAACCCTCATACTAACCTTTTTCTTTAGGTTCATGCGACCACTGGTAGAGCAAGGATATGTGTACATAGCAGCTCCCCCACTCTACCTTATCAAAAGGGGTAGAGAATTCCAGTACTGTTGGACTGAAGAAGAAAGAAAAGATACGGTAAAGCGACTCAGTAAGGATGGAAAAGATGGTTCTGTAAAAATCCAGCGCTACAAAGGTCTTGGTGAAATGAACGCAGAGCAACTCTGGGAAACCACCATGAACCCCGACACAAGATTTCTCAATCGGGTCTCCATAGAGGATGCCATCGAAGCAGATCGCATTTTTTCAATGCTAATGGGCGATGAAGTTCCTCCAAGAAGGGCCTTCATAGAGAAAAATGCCCGATACGCCAAAGTGGATGCCTAAGGGACGGTGATTTTTTGAAAAAACTCGAGGTTTTTAAGGGTAAAGGTAGGTCAAGACCTATCAAGCCTTTACCATTTCAGGTCCTCAGGTTAAAGTCTTTATCTTTACCTTCATGAGTAAGTTGGTTAACAATCCGCATGACAAATTTGTCCGAGAGACCTTTTCCGATCCGGAAAGAGATAATTTTATTGCGCGTATCGAATTTGTCTTACTTTTTGTCTTGATACAAAAAGTAACAAAAAGATCAAGGCTGTCATGTATTTGCCTAAAAAATGCATTCCTCGCCTAAAAGTAGTCAAACTTGTGCATAGTGTTAAGTTAAGTGTACTTTAGTCAGGCCAAGTCTTGGTCTTTCCACCTTTTTCTTCGTTGGAAAAGCCTCATGTAGCTAAGGCTATGCTGCGTTTTTCCGCCTCGAAAAAGAAGAAAATACCTGCGACTTAACCAACACAGTACACCTACCTTACCACAAGAAATTTTTAAGCACCACTACTGAGGGAAGGATATAGATTTTTAGAGGCGGGTTTTATTTTTGTCCCTGAACTAATTTGTAAAATTTCTATTGCCCTTCAGACACGTGACAACTTTCTTAACGGCAAATTCATGAAGGCCGAAATTTACATCCATTTAATTCTAGCGAATTTTTAAAAAACTTCTCACCTCGCAACTCATCTATCCCCTTTAAGCTCGAAATACACTAATTGCCTACTAAACAGACAAGAACTTTTTACAAGGCCTTGTCGTTTACACCATTGAAACGACCAATCTTTCAGA
>REEI01000044.1 GCA_007695145.1 Saprospirales bacterium
TTTTACATATATTTTCTCCTGATTTAGAATTATTTAACAAGTGCGAAACTTGAGTAATTAAGTAGAGTTTAATGCGCGGTGCACACACAAGTTTAAGAATAGAGAATTAAATTAAATAATTTAAACAAGTAATTCTTCCTTTCTTTTATTACTTATTTAACTATCAACAGCATCCATGTCTTTAGGTATTCTGGGAAGAAAAAGCGAAGGTGAAATGCACTCCATAATTAATTCACCACACTAAAGTAAAGAATTGTAATTTTCGGAAAAATAAATATGATGAGTTTCAGACTCTCTAATACAGTAAAAATAGCCGTTGATCTCAAAAGTAGTTTGTGCTCAAACCCATTAACCATTTCAATTGTCCTTTCCCACTACAAACCCATACTCTTCACACACTCCTGTTTACAGGAGGCAACCATAAATGGCATGGTTAAAAAAAAGAAATACAACGGCGAGAGTCAACAGAACTGAACCCCGCCGATGGTTATATTCTGTGAAAATAGCCCATTTTCTTAGGTTCATTCCTGTAGATGAACTTATTAAGATTTCCTCAACAAGTCTCTGATTTCAGTCAACAGCTCCTCTGATGTTGGACCCTTGGGTGCTTCCGGTGCAGGAGCTGCCGCTTCTTCCTTCTTCCGATTCATCCTGTTGAAACCTTTAATCACCATAAAAATCGCAAAAGCAATGATCAGAAAATCAATGATTCTCTGAACAAATATACCGTAGCGAATCTCAACCGCAGCAATTTCTTCACCATTTGAAGTATGTGCCTCCTGCAGTGTTAGTGTGAGTTCAGAAAAGTCTACTCCACCCAGCATCAAGCCTATGGGAGGCATAATTACATCGTTGACAAGTGAGGTGACAATTGCTCCGAAAGCAGCACCAATCACTACTGCAACAGCGAGGTCCAATACATTTCCCCGCATTGCAAATTCCTTGAATTCCTTAAACATAGTTGAAGATTTTTTGAGAAATTTTTAAATTCGGAAGATGCCTGGTGTTTCAACATTGAGAATGCCCGGACACGGTCCTGATTTCAAAGTTAAAGATTTTTTCAATACCCTATCCATTTCTAATAAAAATCTGTTAATAAAATTCAATCTATACATTTATGCAATATATAGTACTCTTTAATTCAACAAAAAAGGCTCCTGACAACTCAGAAGCCTTTTAAAAATAATTTGCCCAGCTCATCAAAAAATCATCCGGAGGCCAATTCCCTTCTGATTTTATTCAGGGCAGACCCGGACCGGACCCAATCTATTTGAGCTTGGTTATAAGTATGTTGCAATTCAAATCGGTCTTCAGTTCCATCGGCATGCTTTAAGGCCATGGTGAGGTTTTTGCCTGGAGACATTGAATCAAATCCGAGGATATCGATTTTGTCATCCTGACGAATGAGTTCGTAATCATCCGGATTGACAAAAGTCAAAGCAAGCATTCCTTGCTTTTTGAGATTGGTCTCGTGGATACGAGCGAAGGACTTTACCACCACCGCTTTTACTCCAAGATATCTCGGCTCCATTGCTGCGTGTTCTCTGGATGATCCCTCACCGTAATTCTCCTCTCCAAAAACAACTGTGGGTATTCCTGCCTTCTGATAAGCTCTTGCAGAATCGGGAACTGGCATGTACTCACCCGTTTCATAGTTGATGACAGAATTCATCTGATCGTTGAAGTAATTGATGGCCCCAATGAAGCAGTTGTTCGAGATGTTTTCCAGGTGACCCCTGTATTTGAGCCAGGGTCCTGCCATAGAAATGTGATCCGTGGTACACTTCCCTTTGGTTTTAATCAATATTCGCATATTTAGTAGCTCATCCTGCGTAATGGGGGTAAATGGATCGAGCAATTGCAGTCGATTGGATTGAGGGTCAACAACAACCTGTACATTACTGCCGTCTTTGGCAGGTTCCTGATAGCCTGGATCTTCAACATCAAATCCGTTTACAGGTAGCTCTACTCCCGTAGGAGGCTCTAACCTAACCTCTTCTCCATCTTCATTGAGCAGGGTATCAGTGAGCGGATTAAATAGGAGATTCCCGGCTATTGCCATAGCTGTGGTGATCTCAGGAGAGGCGACAAAAGCATGTGTAGCTGCATTCCCATCATTTCTCTTGGAGAAGTTTCGATTGAATGAGGTGATGATCGAGTTCTTTCTATTGGGATCATCAGTATGTCTGGCCCATTGTCCAATACAGGGCCCACAAGCATTGGCGAGAACCACTCCACCCATCTTTTCAAAATCCTCCAGAAGTCCATCTCTCTCAACTGTAAAGCGGATCAATTCAGATCCGGGAGTAACTGTAAACTCTGATTTGACCTTCAGGTTTTTTTTCACCGCCTGCCGAGCTACCGAAGCAGCTCTGGTCAAGTCCTCATAAGAGGAGTTGGTACAGGATCCAATCAGACCCACTTCAAGTTTTTCGGGATAATTATTTTCCTTTACAGCTCTGGCAAATTCTGAAATAGGTCTTGCCAGATCGGGAGTGTAGGGCCCGTTGATATGCGGCTCCAAGGTTGACAAATCGATTTCAATTACCCGATCAAAGTACTTCTCAGGATTGGAATAGCACTCATCATCTCCGGTCAAATGTTGTCTCACCGCATCTGCAAGATCAGCTACCTCTGCTCTTTGGGTAGCCCTTAGATAGCGCGACATGGAATCATCATATCCGAAGGTTGAGGTGGTGGCACCAATTTCAGCGCCCATGTTGCAAATGGTTCCCTTACCGGTGCACGAGAGAGTTTGAGCCCCGTCACCAAAATATTCAACTATGGCACCGGTACCGCCTTTCACAGTAAGTATGCCGGCCACTTTGAGAATGACATCTTTGGGAGAAGTCCAACCCGACATTTTTCCGGTCAGTTTCACTCCAATGAGTTTGGGCATTTTTAACTCCCACGGCATACCGCTCATTACGTCTACTGCATCAGCACCGCCCACTCCAATAGCCACCATCCCCAATCCGCCTGCATTGGGTGTATGAGAATCAGTTCCAATCATCATCCCACCGGGAAATGCATAATTCTCCAGCACTATCTGGTGAATAATACCGGCACCAGGCTTCCAAAAGCCGATCCCATATTTATTGGAAACGCTGGCCAGGAAATCAAATACTTCAGAGTTGTTTTGAAGCGAAGACCTCAAATCTTCTTCGGCTCCTGACTCAGCCAAAATGAGGTGATCGCAATGTACCGTTGAAGGTACAGCTACTTTATCCCTACCGGCCATCATAAACTGAAGCAGAGCCATCTGTGCAGTGGCATCCTGCATAGCTACCCGGTCTGGTGCAAAAAATACATAGTCCCCTGCTCTTTTAAAATCCCTTAAAGGCGATTCAGGATGAACGTGCGTGAATAGAATTTTTTCCGTCAATGTGAGAGGACGGTTAATGGTTTTCCTGACTGCTGCGAGCTTATTATCCAGAGAATGATAAAAATCCCTGATCATTTGAATATCGAATGGCATCTTGTCAAAATTTTGTGATTAAAAAAGAGCGGCAAATTTACCGAATTATATCAACCTAACCGCGATTTCTGACTTACGTTCACAAAAAAAGTAGTTTGTTTTCCCAAAGTCTGCCTTCCAATGAATTTAACTTTCAAACTACCACAACTGCAAATAACTCAAGCCAGGCAGTAATCCCTTAATCGAGCCCCCTTCAGAAACAAGTCAAACACTCTGCAACTCAGTTACCACTTCACATCATTGACCTTTCCATATGATTAACAAATGAATTCGCAGAATTAACAGACCGCCAGCGTTTGATACTTTATTTGAAAATACTTACTCTGGCATTATTTTAGCATGAAAGAGTATGAATAAGTCCCGGTAAGCCGGATTAAATTATGGTCGCAAAATTACTCAAAGACGGAATTGTAATACTTGTTGGAGCTTTTGCTGCAGCGTTACTGTTCTTGAGTTTACTGGTTTTTTTGAGAAGCGACCGAATAAAGGAGGCCGTAGCCGAGGCAGTGAATTCTTCCATTGAAACGAGGTTTACCTACCGCGACTTCTCTCTTTCGATTATCAGCACCTTCCCGGAAATAAGGGCCAGTCTCAAGGAAGTGCATCTGACAGGTGTGGGAGGCCTTCCCTTTATTTACACAGAAGAACTCGACATACGATTGGATTTGCGGTCGGCATTCAAATCTGAATTAGACATCCGCTCGGTAAATCTCCGCGGAGGGGCCATCTATTTTATTGATAAAGAGGGAGGAGAGCCAAATTACAATGTTTTCGTACAATCCGATCAAAGTTCTTCCAATAAATTCTCGCTGAATGTCTTGTTTCGAAAATTGAGCCTGAGGGACATGTTGATCATTACAGACCTGGAAAGTAGCGGTAGTCGGCAGAAAAAATACATTCCCTCTATGCTATTAACCGGCAAGCTTTCAAATCAATCACTTCACATCAATCTGGACGGAGGCATAGTGACGGATTTCATAGATGTAAACGATCTGAGACTTCTGGAAAATAAGGAGATCAACCTGGACGGTTCACTCGTTTACGAACTTGAAAAAAAACTCTTTAGATTCAATGAATTGAATTGGAAAATAAAAAAGCTGCAAGGGGTTTTGGATGGATATTTTTCAACTATTGACAATAGTTGGAAGGTCGATGGAAAAATAGTACCCTCCCCCGTCTCTGACCTCATCTCCTTAATACCTGTGAAGGGAAAATGGGACAAAAGAGTGGTGTTGAGTAAAGGGTTGGTATCGGGCAGTTTTATGGCTGAAGGCGATGCTACTGTTGCTGGTGGGAGCTCTTTTTCTTTAAGCGCAATTGTTAAGGATGGAAACTTTTATTTTCCCTTGGAGAATATTGAGCTGCAATCAGTAAATGGTGCCTTAGATATGAAGAGACCTTCCACCGGACCAATGACCTTGAGATTGCATGACTTTAAAGGACATTCGGGTCAGAGTTCGTTCAATTTAAATGGAACAGTAACTGATTCTGACAAGAGATACTTTGACCTGCAGTTTAGTGGAGTATTGCAGTCCGATGAATTAAATGCCACTTTGACAAATCGCTTTCCTGTCATTCACAAGACCGGATTCATTGACCTTCATGGCCTTCACTTGCTGGGATCGATTGGAGAAACCGGTGATTTTTCAATAAATAGTCTTTCCGGAGAATTGAGTTTCAACGGTAATGAGTTTGAGCTGTACGAAGAAAACTTCCACATCAAAAGCGGATCATTGAAAATAGAGGACGGAGGAGAGTGGTTGATTGCTGATCTGGAAATGATGGGCCTTGGCTCGGCCATCAATGCTGAGGGAAAGGCTACCGCATCAAATATTTTAGAAACCTCTCAATCCTGGTTTAATGCGGATCAGCCAATTAGTATAGCTCTAAGTGCAGATCGCATTCACCTGGGGGATTGGTTGGCATTTTTTGAAAATTTTAGTCGCGATAAAGACACCCAAATCCGAGCTAGCATCCAAAAAACCCCAGGATCTAAAAGTGACTGGGCCTTGAGCATTCAATTTTATTGCGGTGATCTCTTCTATGAGTCGGCTGAGGTCAAGGAGTTAAATGGTTTCCTCTACAGTCAATCTGGCAATGGATTATTTAGTGCTGCTGGTCTGCATGCGGGGGGTATGGTCGAAATGGATGGCCATTTTTCCACCTTGAGCAATGCAGGCCGGGATTTAAGTTTGCGGTTGAGTGCAAACGGCCTCTCCATTTTCAGCTTGATGAGTCAATGGGACAACTTCAAGCAAGAGGTAGTAAAATCCGAACACCTCAGTGGAAAATTACAGGGCCATATGAAAGCTCTTCTTAAATGGAGCTCCGAAGGAGAATTCAAAAGGGAGTTTTCAGAGGTGATTGCAGCCGTGGAGATAGACAGTGGCAGACTGAGAGATTTTCCGCTTCTGCAGGGCTTTTCACGCTATATCAATGAGGAGGAACTCAGTGATATCGTTTTCGAAAAACTATCCAATGTAATCTGGATGCGGGATGGTGCTGTATTTATACCTGAACTCTTTATCAAAAATAACGCCCTAAATTTAAGTGTTTCGGGTGCACACACCTTAGATCAGGATTTCAGATACGGTATACGCCTGAATGCAGGAGAGTACCTCGCTGAACGCCTTTTTAGAAGAAGCCGAAATTCGGGGGTCGCTGCCAATTCAAGAGGAGGTTTACTGATGCTTAACTATCTGTTGGAGGGAAGTCCGGATGCCTTTAATTATCGAACTTCAAATGCAGCAGTAGGCTCGATTTTCAGACAGACGAACCAATTGAAAGACCGGGCCATTGAATCTCTTTTAGAGTCATTTGATGCTCTGCCTTTTTTCCAGCTTGAAACCACAAATGACATCATCCCTGAATTCCCTTTTCAATCCTATGAACATGAAGATTATGAATACATACGAGGTTTTCACCCGGGCACTTGATTGGTTTCAAGACAGGTACAACTGCTTTATTGAGCGTTCTCAACCAACTGTAATAATAAACCCCCGGACAACTTCAGCCTAAAATCGGCAGAAAAATTAACAGGAAATCCAAAAGGTCTGTATATTTCGGCCTATTAATTAATTAGGGAAAAAAAGTGCCATGGGAGAACAAAAAGTATCGCTGCTAAAAGGGGCCCGAAAGCTTCAGAGGTTTACGAGAAATCTTATCAATGACGTGGAGGCCCTCGACCAGATGATTCAAAACAATATGTTTGAAGATGATATCGTGAGAATCGGAGCAGAGCAGGAAATGTGTATTGTAGATAAAACCACCTTCAAGCCCCTTCCCAGAAACCTGGATATTTTAAATATGTTGGGAGATGTGGATTTTGCCGAAACAGAACTGGCGAAATTCAATTTGGAAATCAACCTCTCTCCATTAGAGTTCACAGGGGATTGTTTTTCCAAAATGGAAGCTGAAACCAGGGAGCGTATTTTGTATATTCAGAAGTATGCCGATAAAATCGACGCACAGATTATATTGACCGGCATACTTCCCACACTGAGGAAGCACCATTTGGAAATGAGTAACCTGACTCCTTTGAAGCGATATAAGGCGCTAATGGATGCGATCAATGCCCAGTTGCTCAAAGATGCCTATGAATTAAAACTCACTGGCATTGATGAGCTCAACATCAAGCACAATTCGCCCATGCTGGAAGCCTGCAACACCAGCTTTCAGGTTCACCTGCAAGTCAATCCCTCCAATTTTGTCCAGCTTTACAATATCGCTCAGGTGATCACTGCCCCTGTCATGGCCGTGTCGGCCAATTCTCCCATTGTATTTGGCAAACGACTTTGGCACGAGAGCAGAATAGCGCTGTTTCAGCAATCATTAGATACCCGCTCCAGTAATGAGCATCTGCGCGAGCGAAGCGCCAGAGTTTATTTTGGTAACGATTGGATCAGGGAGTCCATACTCGATATTTACAAGGAAGATATTTCGAGATTCAGGGTTTTGATCAGCGGCGACCAGGAAGAAGATGCCCTCCAAATGCTGAAAGACGGTAAGATTCCAAAATTGAGGGCATTGCAGGTTCACAATTCAACCGTATACCGATGGAACCGTCCCTGCTACGGGATCAGCCCCAATGGCAAGCCCCACCTCAGAATTGAAAACAGGGTGTTGCCGGCCGGTCCGACCATTATAGATGAAATAGCTAATTCAGCCCTTTGGCTGGGCAGCATTATCGACTATGCCGAAAATTTTGAAGACATCACGCAATTTATAACATTCCCCGAGGCCAGAGACAATTTTATAAAGGCAGCCAGATATGGAATAGATACCAAATTTACCTGGCTCAACGACCAAAAAATTTCGGCTGTAGACCTCGTCAGAGAGGAAGTAATTCCAAGGGCCAAAAATGGCTTGCGAAAAATGAAGGTCAAAGAGGAGGATATTGATCGGTACCTGGGAATTATTGAGAAACGCATGGAAAAACACACCACAGGCGCAAGATGGATGCTAAGGGCTTACAACGATTTGATTGAAAAAATTCCAAGAGATGAGGCAGTGAGTGTATTGACCTCTTCCATTATCAGAAATCAGAGTCAATCACTGCCAGTGCATGAATGGAGTTCCCCGGATGCAAGAGACTTAAAAATTTACAAACCGTCACGTATTAAGGTAGATGAGTTTATGACCACTGATCTCTTCACTGTCCAAAAAGATGACCCGGTGGACCTGGTAGCAGAAATGATGAACTGGAGAAAAATCAGATACTTGCCTGTGGAAAACAGCAAAGGTGAATTAGAGGGACTTATCACCTTGAGGATTATACTACGTCATTTTTTAAAAATGAGAAAACTCAAGAGCAACAGAAGTGCCACGGTGGCCGAATTGATGCTTACAGATCTCTCCACCGTAAAGCCATCGGATTCCATCTTTCACGCCATGCGACTTATGAACGAAAACAAGTTTGGCTGCTTGCCTGTAGTAGATGAAAAGGAACTGGTGGGTATTTTGACTGAACAAGATTTTTTGCGGATATCCGGACGATTGATTGAACGACTGGAGGACGACGATTGAATTAATACTCATTTAAGGTAAAAAGACCTTTGGTATTTCCCAAGGTTAACTTACAAAAGGCTCTTATGAAATATTAGCCATTGAACCTTTGATTTGCATAGCTACAAATTCCTTGTTGGCATTATTAATTTTATCGTATTTAACGGCTTCTTCTTACTTAATGTCTGGATGCTTCGACAGGCAAAGCAGAAGTGCTTCGGCAGACTATTGGTAACCGAGGCTACGCCCCAGGGAGGAAATCTTTTCAAGCCCACATTTCTATTGCCATCTGGCCTCTCATGACGTAACCCCCGTGAATAATCGGGGCCAAAAAAAGAGCTGCCGAAAAAGTCATTACTCTCCGGCAGCTCAGGCATTAGCCAAAATAGTCAACTTATGAAACCGTCTGTAACGGAAGTCTTTAGGGTCTACTCATTTTTTTTCAAGAACCCATTTCAGGTCTTCTTTCCAGCAGGAAAACACCTCCACTGTTTGAAATTTTCAGTCTATTGGCCTCCCCGCTGCCATTTAATTCAAAAATGAACTCCAGTTCATTTTGCCAATCCTTGAATAGCAGATCTCCTATCTGTATCATATAAGTTTTGCTCTCCTTTCCGTTACTTATAATTAGTTTTCCGGACTCAATCGATATATTGAACTCCATTCCGGATTCCCCACTGAAAAAGTCACCTGTAAGCGCCCTTAGGTCATCTCCTTGTATGAGGGTGCTGGTATAGTCAGGCAATTGTTGATCTTCTTCCATCATCAATTTCAACATTGAATTGATGGTGTTCTCAAACCCGAGATCAAGGCCATTGAGCAGAATGCTAAGGGTGAGTCCCCTGGATGGAAAATGGGCAATAAAGCTGTAGTACTCATCCAATTGACCATAGTGGCCAAAGCCGATATCATCTGAAAAGGGCAATTGAAGAATTCCTTTCCCAAACCCATTCTCAAATTGGAGCATTTCATCCAATGAAACACAAGAGATTAAATCCCCGGCAAACAAAGCATCCATAAACGCGATCATATCTCTCCCTGTTGAAACCACTCCTCCGGCTCCCATTGTAGTGCCCAATTTAATTTCAGGTAGCATGGTGACCCAATCATTGGCAGTCTTGATAAATGAGTTGGTCAATTGGTCAGAAGGAATCCCACGTTTGGTAAAATAGGTTGACTTTAAACCTGCTCTTTCCAAAATATTTTCGCTGATTAATTGATCAAAGCTCAAGCCGCTAACCTCCTCAAGGATATAGCTCAGCAGCACGTAGTTAGTATTGCTGTAGTTAATCTGACTTCCCGGCTCAAACATCAAGCGGTAATTGCTAAAGGTTTGAACCATATCATCCCGGGAAATTTCCAGGTGCATTTTGTACAGCATACCTGTATCTGAGGTGAAGTTGAACAATCCACTTTGATGTTGTAGCAAGTGTCGCAATTTTATTTGGTCTGCCCCATCTATCTGAGGAAAGAAGTAGTCTAGACGTTGGTCGAGTTCTAATTTTCCCTCCTCAACCATTTGCATCGTCAGCACTGCGGTGAACATCTTGCTCGCCGAACCTATGGACATAACAGATTGTACGCTATTATCCCTTACCTCCAGCCCATTGTGCCAGGCAGTACCTCCAGCCCATTCATACAGCAATTCACCTTGTCCACTTATGGTCACTGTGCCCATCAATTGTTCCTTACTTTCGAGAACGTTGAGAAAACTGTCCAGGCGATTCAGGTTATCGGAAGTTTGGGCGTAGGAAAAGGCGCAAATAAAAAACAGCGCAAAAGTCGAATAAAATTTTGTATACTTCATATCTTAAATATTTTCATTGCAAATATAGGGTAGATACTTCCTCAAATTTGGCATATTACGACTATCAGACGCAGAAATCGGATCAATAGTTACTGCAAAAATTAAAGATCAGACAAACGGATAATTTTTATCGATTAAAGTGAGTGGAGGCTGAAAAAGGAGAAAAACACAGCGATCTTACCTACTCCAGGTAGTTTAGTCATGCACCTAGAAAAAACTCCTTTCCCCTGTAATTTCTTCATCTTCAATTCACTTGCCTTTGGACTATTGGCACAACTTCTGCGTTAGTATATTTTAGGTTCTGAACATAACAATGATCTTTGCAAGCATTTTTTCAATCATAAAACCGGGTATGTCGACATTTCGCACGACTACTTTATTCTTTTTATCGACCTTTTTTTGGGCAGGGGTCATTGTTTCTGATCTACAAGCTCAAGCAGTTTCACCGGAGCAGCCCCCTTCGAGGATTAAGTGGATTGACGCGCTTGATGTGAGGGTAATATTGGAGGAAGGCCAACGGATACATCACCTTACGGGAAATGTAGAACTGCGACAGGACAGTATGTACTTCTTTGGGGACAGTGCCATACTCACACAAAACCTTTTATTCGCAGCTGGAAATGTGATTGTGATTCAGGGAGACTCCCTCACTATATTTGGCGACACCCTCAACTACAATGGTGATCTTCGCTACGGCTACCTGACTGGTGAGTCTTTTATCCAGCAGGGAAAAAGTCTACTTTACTCCAATTTTTTAGAATACGACTCTCACAATAAGATGGCCTACTATAATCGGGGAGCGGTTCTCACTGACGGAGATTTTCAATTGACCAGTAAGAGGGGCATTTACAATCTAAACACAGAACGGATAATCTTCAAAGATTCTGTGGAAATAGTTGGGGACGACTTTCTACTGAGAACCAGTGAAATGGAGTATGACAGCGAAACTTCCACCGCTTTTTTTATTGCTCCAACTGTGATTATACAGCAGGATAGCCGCATATATACAGAGGGTGGACACTACAATCTGGAAACCGGAGATGCCGTTTTTTTCAATAACCCGCAGTACAAAAAGGAGGGTGAAATCAGCCGCGCTGACACTATGATCTACAGTGCTTCCGAGGAGACACTTTTACTGATCGACCGGGTTTTTTACCAAAAGGATTCTACTGTCATCACTTCTGATCGCCTTTTTTACGACAGTCCCTCTCAAATTGCTACCATTACCGGCAATGCAAGAGTTGAAGAGGGAAGCAGGGTGATTGAATCCCACGAAATTATCTATGATTTAGAGCTTGGAAAATTCCATACAGTGGGTCGCTCAACAGTAAGAGACGAAAGACAAGAATTGACTGCCGACAACTTATTTTATGGAGAGAGTGAGGGGGAGGGAGAAGCTTCCGGCAATGTAATTTGGAAAGATTTGGATTCGGGTATGGAACTCTACAGCATGCAAGCCGTTTTTGTGGACTCTACCGGTTCGGTCAAAGCATATGGGGGGCGACCACTGTTGATATACCCATCAGAGACCGACAGTCTGTTTCTCGTAGCTGATACTATTTTTAGTTTCGAGCTGATCAATCCATCCGATACCCAGCGAATCACTAAGGCGTATTATAACGTTCTGATCTACAGAAATGATTTTCAGGCCGTCTGTGATTCGCTCACCCATCAAACCATGGATTCCACATTCAGAATGATGTACGACCCCATCATTTGGATGGACACCACCCAACTGACCGGTGATACTATTGATGCCATTTTGAAAGACGGCAGCATTAGCAGTGCGTTTATTCGACAAAATGCCATGGTTTTAACCTCTCCGGATTATATTTACTTCAATCAGATGAAGGGAAGAGAAATCACTGCAGGATTTGAGGAGGGAAGTTTGAGGGAAGTAAGGGTTTATGGAAATGCTGAGGCGCTTTATTTCGCAATGGATCAAGATGATGCCTACGTAGGTGTAAATAAATCGGAGTCTGCGGAAATAAGAATAAACCTCAAGGATAATGCTGTGGAGAGAATCCGATTCTTCGGAAAACCCACCAATAACCTGACTCCCATGCACAAAGCAACAGAGGGAGATTTTCGTCTGGAGGGTTTCAATTGGAGGGATGAACTCAGGCCCCAAAGTCTGGAAGACATCTTAAAGGGTACATTGAGAGAGGGCATGAAGGAATTTATAGGACAAAAGGAACTCCTGGAGCCGGAAATGGTCGATCAAAAGGAGTAAGTGGTTCCCAAATTGACAGCCCGTGGGCTTTTACCTTATCTCGCAATTGAGCATTGGGCGGTCGTTCAGGAAAGCTCGAAATTGGTCGCCGACTTCTAATTTACCCACTCCTGCCGGAGTTCCCGTGAAAATCATGTCGTTCATTTGAAGGGTAAAATACTTAGAGAGAAAAACGATGAGGTCCTCAAATGAATGAATCATGCTCTCGGGATTCCCCTTTTGAACAATTTCTCCATTCTTCTCCAAACTGAAGTCCATTTTACCCTTGAGTTTGGAAATGGGTACAAACTTACTGATAGGAGCTGAGTGGTCAAAGGCCTTGGCCAATTCCCAGGGCAGGCCCTTTGATTTTAACTTTGACTGCAGATCGCGGGCGGTTAAATCTATACCCACAGCGACCTTGTCGTAGTATCTGGCTGCAAATTCAGGTTGAATGTGCTTGCCATTCTTACAAATTCGTATGACCAATTCCACCTCATAGTGAATTTCACTGGTGAAAGAAGGGTGGTAAAAAGGCTTGTCATTCACCAATAATGCCCCCGGAGGCTTCATAAACACAACCGGCTCATCGGGAATGGGGTTGTTCAATTCTAGTGCATGTTCTGCATAATTTCTTCCAATACAAAAGATTTTCATAGGCAGGCAAAAAGTTTTACTGTCGAAGACATAGGACAAGATTGAACTTTAGATGGTGGACAACACCGCAAAGAGCATCAGATCAATCCGGCGATTTCCTTTACTTCGCGCAGGGTTTGAGTAGCCACTTTCTGGATCTCCCTGCTGGACTCCTTTATTCTGTTTCTAACACTTTTCTTGTCGGAGGAAATCTCAGCAAAGCGCTCTCTGATGGGCTGAAGATACTCCAAAAGGCAATCGGCAATTCCGGTTTTGAAGACTCCATATTGCAGTTCACCTTTGTTGTAATCCTCTAAAAAATCACTGTGCTTTCCAGGATTAATTTCTTTAAGTATGTTAAATAAGTTTTCTACTCCGGGACTCATTGTTCCCTCAGCCACCTCTCCCGAATCTGTAACAGCACTCCTGATCTGCTTTACAATCCTCTTTTCATCGGCAAACAGGTCGATATTGTGCTTATCTCCCAGGCTAGCGCTCATTTTCCGGCTTGGATCCGCAGTGGACATCACCTTTGGAATAGGCGTAAAGAGGGGCTCGGGCAGTTCAAAATACTCCTTACCCACTACATTATTAAATCTCTGAGCAATATTTCTCGTGAGCTCTAAGTGTTGTTCCTGATCTTTGCCCACCGGCACAAAGCTCGGTTTGTAAATGAGAATATCCGCGGCCTGAAGAACAGGGTAAGTGAAAAGACCTGCAGAAATGAATACATCTTTGGAGGTCTCTTGTACCTGTTGGGATTTATCCTTGAATTGCGTCATTCTACCAAGCATTCCGTAGCTGGTCTGGCAGTTGAGTATCCACGCCAGTTCGGTATGCTCCGGCACCAGAGACTGAATAAAGAGGTTTTCTTCCTTGATTCCGCAAGCAAGTAGTCGATATACCAGCCCCCAGGTTTGCTCCCTCAGTTTTGCAGGGTTGTAGGGCATGGTGATTGCGTGATAATTAACCACACTGTAAAAACAGCGGTACTGATCCTGTAGTTGAACCCAGTTTCGAATAGCGCCGAGGTAACGCCCTAGATGGAGGTTACCTGTGGGTTGCACTCCGGATAGAATGCGCTTCTTTTCTTCCATGAAAATCAGGAATTTTCTACGGCGATAACTGAAATTTCGACATTGGCAGCTTTGGGGAGTCGGGATACTTCTACCAATTCGCGGGCCGGAGGTTCGGAACCACTAAAATAGACTGAGTAGACTTCGTTGATGCGGGCGTACTGATCAATGTCACGGACAAAAATAGAGCACTTGACTACATTCTCAAAGTCCATGTTCGCGGCTTGAAGTACGAGGCGAATATTCCTCATGATCCGGTGGGTCTCCTCTTCTACGTCCTGGTTGATCATGCTTCCAGTCTGAGGATCTAAGGCGATCTGACCTGACACAAATAACAAAGGTCCTGCTTTAACAGCCTGGCTGTATGGCCCTACCGGACTTGGAGCCCTTTCTGTAAATATAGCTCTTTTCATAGGAGGAGGAAGATTTGCCGGTAAAGACCGGTCAGTCCCAGATTAATTAGTCCATATCTTCTTCCTCTTCCAGGCCCTGGATTACTACCCTGCCTTTGTAGTACATGTTACCTTCGTACCAAAAAGCGCGGTGAAACTGATGACTTTCACCAGTAGTGGGACAAGTAGCTACCTGAGGTGCTGTTGCTTTGTAATGTGTTCTCCTTTTTCTTTTTCTCTGCTTCGAGATTCTACTCTTAGGATGTGCCATGACACATTATTTTTAGTTAAAGATTTAATTTAGTTCATTCTTTATCTGATCCCAGATATTTTCCGATTCATCATCTTCTTCTTCAGATTCAGAATTATCGCCCTCGAGTTTCTCCAGTATTTTGGAATTACAGGGAGGGTTGATTTCTTCTTCGCACTCATATGTCTTGCTGAGTGGAATACTCAGACAAGCAAATTCGTAGAGATAAACTGCAAGGTCAAACTCTGATGTGTCCGGATCGATAAAAATGATTTCCGGATCATTGTCACCTGCCTCATCCTCCCATGCCAATTTGACCATCAATCTAAATGATCGATTGAGAGGTAGCCGGATATCTGCCGTACAGCGATCACAACTGCAGTTAATGAAACCTCCTACATGAAAGTCGAAAATCAGAAGACTGGGTCTTCTATCTAGTTCAACAATCACATCCACTACTGCCTGATCGATTGGAGAATGCTCAAAAGCAGCAAAAAAATCGCTCTTCAGCTGGAAATTCCATCCGTACTTTTCATTTGCCAATCCTTTGATCGGCAATACAAACTCTCTCAATTTCAACATAATCCCTTGAGTGAATCGGGCTGCAAAGATACGCTTCTGTGTGTAACTTGCATCCCAATGTGATAAAAAATATTTCAAAAACTCCTCATCTCTTATAGAATTTCAAAAAAAAGATCCATAAATAACTATCATTCAAATAGTTAAATTTCTCATTTGGACTTTTTCCTTTTGAACAATAAAAACAGCTGCCACATTCAGAAAGGTTAAAAAAATTGAGGTTGGAAGAAAGAACAGGGCTTTCTTCAAGATATTGCAATCATAGATGGGCTAAATCATATCCTCTGGCCGCACCCATTGATCAAATTGGTCCGCTGTCAAATACCCCAATTGGATGGCAGCCATTTTCAGGGTAGTATTCTCACTGTAAGCCTTCTTGGCAATTTCGGCTGCTTTATCGTATCCAATATGAGTATTGAGGGCCGTCACCAACATGAGGCTATTTTCCAGATGCTCGCGGATACGGTCTGTATTGGGTTCCAGTCCTTTGATGCAATTTTCGGCAAAGCTGACGCAGGCATCTCCGATCAATCGCGCCGACATAAGGAAGTTGTATATCATCACCGGTTTGAAGACGTTGAGTTGAAAGTGTCCGTTCATACCTCCCACATTGATGGCCACATCATTTCCCAACACCTGAGCCATAGCCATTGTAAGGGCTTCTGCCTGAGTTGGATTGACCTTACCCGGCATTATGGAAGAACCCGGTTCATTGGCTGGAATGAGATATTCCCCTATTCCACTTCTTGGACCTGAGGCTAACATTCGTATATCATTGCCAATTTTCATTAGAGAACAAGCTGCAGTCTTTAGGGCTCCATGAGCTTCCACAATAGCATCATGGGCTGCCATCGCCTCAAATTTATTGGGAGCACTTATGAATGGGTATCCGGTGTAATCGGCAATCAATTCTGCAACCCTCTCTGAGTATCCCACAGGAGTGTTGAGTCCCGTACCCACAGCAGTACCCCCAAGAGCTATCTCCGAGAGATGTGTCAGAGAACTTTTTATGGCATTTTCGGCATGACTCAACTGAGCGCCAAAAGCGGAGAGCTCCTGCCCCACTGTTACCGGTGTGGCATCCATGAAATGAGTTCTTCCGATCTTCACCACCTCCATGAAATCAGCAGCTTTGTCCTCAATAATTCTTCTGAGATGGGTAAGTCCGGGAAGAGTCGTCTCCATGAGCATTACATAAGCCGAAATATTCATGGCGGTGGGAAAGGTGTCATTAGAGGACTGAGATTTATTGACATCGTCGTTGGGATGAAATTTTTTTATCTCATCATTTAGATTGCCCCCAGCATTAACATGAGCCTTATTTGCGATCACCTCATTCACATTCATATTTGATTGAGTTCCACTACCCGTCTGCCAGACTACAAGTGGAAACTGGTCATGCAGTTCACCTGCAAGGATTTCGTCACAAACTTTAGCAATCTCTGTAGCCTTTTCTCTTGTAAGTACACCGAGTTCAGCATTGGCAGTAGCTGCAGCTTTTTTCAATACAGCAAATGCCCGAATGATTTCAGCGGGCATCTGTTGTCCTCCAATTTTGAAGTTTGACAGAGATCTCTGTGTCTGTGCTCCCCATAATTTTTCCGCCGGAACTTCAACCGAACCTATACTGTCTTTTTCTATTCTGTAACTCATTATTATACGGTATTTTATTTCTGGAATATTATTTTTTACAACTCAGCCACCAACCCTTTAAAATCATTTCAAACAATCAAGGGCTTAATACGTTTTACAAAAGAACGATAAATCTATTTTTTCACAACAAAAATTTTATAATTATGGCTTTCAAATTACCTGACCTACCATACGCTCACGATGCGTTAGAACCACATATAGATGCTCAGACAATGGAAATCCATCACGGTAAACATCATGCAGGATACACCAGCAAACTAAATGCAGCCTTAGAGGGCACGCCACTTGCCAATAAGTCCATTGAAGAAATACTTGCTGAAGTGAGCAAGCACGGCAATGGAGTGAGAAATAACGGTGGTGGATATTACAATCACAACCTGTTCTGGGAAGTAATGTCTCCCAATGGAGGAGGCAATCCCTCAGGGTCTCTTGCAAATGCCATAAATGAGTCCTTCGGCTCTTTTGAGCAATTCAAATCTTCCTTTAGCGATGCAGCTGCAACCCGCTTTGGATCCGGCTGGGCATGGCTCATTGTAGGTGCGGACGGAAAGTTGCATGTAACCAGTACTCCTAATCAGGACAATCCACTGATGGACCTGGCAGAGGTAAAGGGAACTCCCATTCTGGGGCTGGATGTATGGGAGCATGCCTATTACCTGAAATACCAGAACAAAAGACCCGACTACATCAATGCCTTTTTCAGTGTGATCAACTGGGATGAGGTCAGCAAAAAATACAAGGCAGCCAAAGGCTGATCAGTAAACAATTTCACCACTTGACCCGCAACAAACACAAAGGGGGAGCTTACCAAAAGTTCCCCTTTTTTTATTTCATCTGACAATAAAAAAACCGAGTAATTGGGTGCTGATGACAGGTTGAAAAAAAATGACAGGAATATCCTGGGAAAAAATTTGGTACGGTCTTTGAATTAAACGGGATTAAGAATAACGAAAAATAATAATCCCATGATCGCACTTCTATTTTTACTCAGCGTATTATTGCTAATGGGAAGTGAATACTACCAGGAGGCCTAGTGTTTTTTTCGGTCAAGTAAATTTTTGTTGTCCAATACACTTGACTGAAAACACAAGCATAAAAGTAGCCGACAAATTATTCCAAACCGATTATTCAATATTGTCACAGGCCTCCTGGTTTTTCAAGGCTTAGCCTCCCACAGCATTGAACATTCGCACAGCTTGCTCCTCAGTAAATATTTTGCTGGGGGCATTTCTAAAAACATACTCTCTACCGCCTTGAATTCGAACCCTTCTAAATCCAAAGTTCGAATGCTTTTCATTGATTTTGAACTCGTAGATAAATCCATCGGACTGCTCCAGGGTAAATTCCTGAAAAAAGCGGTGTCCCTCTATGGTTCGCTTGAGGTCGCTCACCAAATCCTCCATACCTCCTGACGAACCCTCCGATGCGTGAACTTCAATGTAAAAATCATCACCTCCATCAAGGACAAATTCCTCTTGTGTCCCAAGGGAAGAAGTTCTAACGGTCAATTCTTCAGGGGCAAGTATTTTGAGTGGCAAACCATGCCTCATCAAGTCGGTTTCAACCAGATCAGATGCAGGATCTCCCGCACAACTACTCAAGAAAAAACTAACTAGTGCGATAAAACTAATCCAATTCAAGCCTTTCATAATCTGAAGAATTTAGGTTCGCACAAATATAAGGATAATTGTGGTTTGGTTTGTCATCACTTGGCAAGCTATACTCATAACTCACAATATCTTGATCCCCATAAAAAATCCATTCATCATTCTCCCATGGATTCACCTCAATGCGATATACCCCTGCATGCAAATGACCGATATCCAAAGAAAACTATTCCAGGTGGCAATCCTACTCTTGTAGATGTTCATTTCCTGAGCATTCTAGTATTTGGCTAAAAAATCTTCCTCCTCCAGGCACTACCCAATTTCAACCCATTCTTTTAACACCAGATCCTTGAAGGCCGTAAAAAATACATGGAGAAGGGGCACAAACGGATTTGCTGGTTGGTTGTTTTCTGCTAATGAAGAATTTAAGGAAGTGATTCCTATCTCTTAATTATTGGATTCGATACGCTGCCTCCTAAGGCAAACTATATCTCATTCATTATGAAATGCGAAACTTAAGTTCACAAATCTAAACCACCAGGGTTTGGTAGAGTGACTTGATAAACCATTTCATAAGGCCTCAAGCACACTAACAGCAAAACCAGCATAGAGTCAATTGGATAATAGTTCCAATCCAGGTCGATACGGAAGAAAAGAGAAAAATTTCCCTGAGTAGGATACTTACTCTTTAACTTTGATGGTGCAGCCGATTGCGCGGGTTTCAGCAGGATTGGGATCTTCACCTCGGATTATGGCTGCGATGGCATTTTCCAGATATTTCTCTTCTACCTGTTCAGCATCTCTGAAATTGTCATCGATAGCACCAATGTATCTCACTACTCGCTCACTATCCAGCAAGAATACGTGCGGGGTGCGGGTAGCGCCGTACTGGGGGAAGATTTTTTGGCCATCATCGAAGACATAGGGAAACTGAAACCCTTTTTCTCTGGCGCGAATAACCATGTTTTCAAAACTATCATCCGGGACCACCTCAGGATCGTTGGGATTGATTGCAATCAATGGCCATCCTTTGGGGGCGAACTTGTCGTGGAGTTCGTTGTACCTGTCCTCATAGGCCACTACAAAGGGGCAATGGTTGCATGAGAAAATAATAATGAATCCATTGGCATCTTCATAATCGCTGAGTGAAACATAAGTGCCATCCACATTCTTAAGAGAAAAATCAGGGGCTACATCTCCTATACCGAGACCTTTGGATTGATTATCTGCAATGGAGAAAGACATGAGAATCAATGATCCCAATGTGAGTAAAAGAACAGCTGGAAAAAAATTTACTTTCATGTTTAAAAATTTATGGGTTATGGTTGAATATTTTTTTTCAATTCATCAAAGGGTCTACCACCTCCTTGAGTTCATCAACGCTATGGAACTCCCTTTCAAAAAACTTTCTTTCAGTACCGTTACAGATGACGGTAGCAGGGATGGCACCTGACCAATCTTCAGAAACCTTTGGAATCCAATAATTCTGTCGGGTGTCGTCCAGGAGATAAACCTGGCTACTTACCTCAAAGCGCTCGAGAAACGGCAAGAGTCTACTCTCAAGATGTCGTGGAAAATCAAGACTAACGAGAATGAATTGCAATCCTTTATTCGCGTACTCTTTTTCCAATTCTAAAAAATAGGGCAACTCCCTAACACAGGGGATACACCAGGTGGCAAAAAAATTGACTACGTAGGTAACATTCTGTTCCTTTTTCGGGCACAAATAAGCATTCAGCTCATCGAAATCTACAAGCTGAACTCTATCTACATGACCACTTACTGGCAAGGTGTCAGCCTTTAAAGGTGCAAGGCAGACGATTGCGCATACCCATATCATAGAAAAACGTACATATAGTCGCATAATGGATTTATTGACAAAAAAGGTTTGGGCCGAATGTATCTATCCAAATTAAACCACCTCAACCAGATGATCAAATAACGTAAAATATCAAAAAATGTTAGGAAGGAATAGGTTTTCCCTTTTTGATGATGTACATTTATTTTGTTGGAGAGTAAAAGATAGGGTTTGACAAGACTTGTCTTCCTTAAAGGTCGCCAAAAAAATTACTGCAGTTAAATGAGCAGTCCTATTAGCTCCCGGAATGCAACTTGGCAATTTTCTAGTTTACGTCAAGAGTAATCCGAATCGCACTCCCGGGCTCGACACCATCTTTCTAATTGAGTGAACACTTGATGTTCAGTCTCTCAAGCTCTCTGATAAAGTCATTATCGACGACCACTTTATTGCTGATAGACTTTAGCTCCAGGTCCAGTTTCTGTTCAGGCTCCAACACCCTTACAATCAGGTCCTGATCTCCTCTGTATTGATCTGTCAATTGCTTGATCCTTTCGATCAGCGTTTCGTCTATTTGACCGATAAGGAGATTGAGGGTAAGTGCCTTTATTTTTTCCTCAGCGACTGTACTGAGTAGCTTTACTGTCTGAATTTGGAACTGCAGTTCATCTGAATTGTATTTCTTCCGGAAGGTCCCTGTTATGTGAAGCACCTGGCCTTCTGCGACCAGAGAGCCAAATCGGGAGTAATCTTCAGAAAACAGTCTGAAGTCGTAAGAACCATGGTAGTCTTCAAGCGTAAAAAAGCAGTATCCATTTCCCTTTTTATTTACTCCGTGTCTTGCTGCAGAGACTTTCCCGGCTACCCTACCTCTGGCCCCGTCTTTTTTCACAAAATCCAATTGCCTCAGTTCACAATCGGTAAAGTTTTTCAATTCTATCTCATACATATCCAGGGGATGGCCACTGAGGTAGATTCCAACCACCTCTCTCTCCTTTTCGAGTTCAAGGAGTTTATCCCAGGGTTCGGCTTCTGGCAATGGGGGTTCATCAATCAATTCCTCCAGAGCGTCTCCGAATAGGGAGTTCATATTTTTGGCCTTCTGCTCCTGGTATTTCTGTCCAAAGCGCAGTAAGTGCTCAATATAAGACTCGTACTTTTCTGACTTTTCAAAATAGGCAGAACGGGGAAGCCCGAAACTATCCATAGCTCCGGAGAGCACAAGACTTTCAAAAACCTTTTTATTGAACTGCCGAAGTCCAAGTCTTTTCATTACATCTGTGGGGGTTTTAAAAGGTCCGTTATCACCTCTATCTTCGACTATAGAGGCTACAGGACCTGCTCCTACACCCTTAATAGCAGTGAGTCCAACCCGGATTTGACCCTCTTTTTTAACGGTAAAATCAGCCTCACTCTCATTGATGTCCGGTGGAAGTACTTCAACATCCATTCTCTTGGCCTCCCTCAAGAAGAAGTTGATTTTAGATATATCATTATTGTTGTGACTCAGCACAGAGGCCATAAATTCCTCCGGATAATTTGCCTTCAGATAAGCAGTTTGAAAAGCTACAAAAGCATAGCAGGTGGAATGTGATTTATTGAAGGCATACTGAGCAAATTTCTCCCAATCCCTCCATATTTTCAGGACAGTTTCTTTGGGGTGTCCCCTTTCCAAGCATCCTTCGAGAAACTTGGGAAACATTTGGTCAATGATTTCCTTTTTCTTCTTTCCCATGGCTTTTCTCAAGGCATCTGCCTCACCCTTGCTGAAACCTGCCAATTTCTGCGAGAGTAGCATCACCTGCTCCTGATAGACGGTAATGCCGTAGGTCTCAGCCAGGAACTCCTCCATTTCGGGAAGATCATACGCTATGGGTTCTCTGCCGTTCTTTCTTGCGGCAAAAGACGGAATGTATTCCAGAGGCCCCGGTCTGTAGAGGGCATTCATGGCAATCAGGTCTTCAAACTTATTGGGCTTCAATTCCTTAAGTGCCTTTTGCATCCCATCGGACTCGTATTGGAAAATACCCACCGTTTCACCCCTCTGAAAAAGCTCATAGGTTTTCGGATCATCCAGAGGAACTTGTTCAGGATCGAGCTCAATACCTCTTGTCTGTTTTATCAACCTCACAGCATCCTTGATGATACTGAGCGTCTTAAGTCCAAGGAAATCCATTTTAAGCAAACCGGCCCTCTCTGCAACCTCGTTATCAAATTGAGAGACCAGTAAGTCGGAACCTTTGCCGAGCGACACCGGGACATAGTCTGTCACATCTGAGGGTGTTATGACAACAGCGCAAGCGTGAATACCCGAATTCCTGACAGACCCCTCCAATTTTTTGGCACTGTCAAGCATTCTGGCGATTGGGTTGTTGCCTTGCGCAAGTTCCCTAAATTTTACGGCCTTTTCCTGATCCTCTGACCGCATATCCGCCATTAATTTAGGATCCACTCCCTCCTTTTTCAGCAATTTATTCAAACTGGCGGAGGGATGAGCGGGGAACATTTTAGTGATGCGATCTACCTCCTTGAGTTCGAGGTCCATTACTCTTCCGACGTCTCTGATGGAAGATTTGGCAGCCATAGTGCCGTAGGTTATGATCTGGGCAACCTGATTTCTACCGTATTTTTCAATAACGTAATCAATGATTTTTGATCGGCCTTCATCGTCAAAGTCAATGTCAATATCCGGCATGGAAACCCTTTCTGGGTTTAGAAACCGCTCGAACAGCAGATTGTATTTAATGGGGTCTACATTGGTGATGCCGATGCAGTAAGCTACTGCTGATCCGGCGGCAGAGCCCCTGCCGGGACCTACTGCCACACCCATTTTTCGCGCAGCATTGGTAAAATCCTGAACGATAAGAAAGTAACCCGGATAGCCGGATTCATTAATTACCTTTAGCTCAAAATCCAATCTTTCAGTAATCTCGGCTGTAAGTTCACCATATCTCTTTTTGGCACCCTCATAGGTCAGATGCCTAAGAAAATCTTCCTGAGTAGCAAAACCCTCCGGAAGAGGATAGGCGGGCAGCAGAACATCCCTCTCCAACTGGAGGAAATCTACTTTGTCCAAAACCTCGTTGGTGTTGTCCAGCGCCTCCGGAATATCGGCAAAGACCTTATTCATTTCTTCTGTGGTCTTGAAGAAAAAGTCGTCGCTTGGAAATTTGAATCGCTTGTCCTCCGCCAGTTTCTTTCCGGTGTTTACGCAGAGAAGTATGTCGTGAGTAAAGGCATCTTCTTTATCGAGATAATGGCTATCATTGGTTGCAATGACCTTGACATTGTGCTTTTTGGCAAATCTCAATAGCACCTGATTGACATCTTCCTGACTGTATCCACTGCCGTCAATATTCTCCATTCCGCAATGTCGCTGCAATTCAATGTAGTAATCCTCCCCAAAGATATCCAACCACCATAGCAATTTCTCCTCAGCCTCCGCAACTTTTCCTTTCAAAATAGTCTGGGGCACTTCCGCACCAATGCAACAGGAGGTGGCAATCACTCCTTCGTGGTATTTTTCGATGAGCGTCTTGTCTATTCTTGGGAAATCGCTATAAAGACCCTCCATATAGCCGAGGGAGCACAATTTTATCAGATTGCGATAGCCGGTCTTGTTTTTTGCGAGTAATAACTGATGAAAGCGCTGATCCTTTTCGCCTGCTTTTCGGGAAAAAGACTTCTTGAAACGGTCTTTGACCAGATAAAATTCGCATCCGATGATGGGTTTTATGCCTTTCTTACCAGCCTCTGCCACCAGCTTGAATGCACCAAACATATTGCCGTGATCAGTCAGGGCCACACCCTTCTGACCGTCCTCTGCTGCTTTGCGCACCATGTCTTCAATGGAAGAAGCTCCGTCTAATAATGAAAATTGAGAATGATTGTGGAGGTGGACAAAATCCGGCATAATACGTTGTAGTTGTTATAGTTAGTTGCTTAAATACAGAACTGAATCCTTCACTCTGTGATTGAATGTAGCTTGCACAAAGTTAGTGAAAATTTGACTTGCAGCCAGAACTTTCTCTCGATAGTTTCATCCGCATGATATCTTAAGACAATAAAAAAATTGGAGCGACATCTATCCAACTCCTGGGGGCAAAACTTTGGCATATCATAAATTATTCATAATTTTGAAGGTTGTATAAATCGGATGATTGATATCCGGGTTCAGAGATCGATTAATTTTTATGGATAGTTTTTGTTCTTTTACCGGCAAAATCTTGGGAAAGGTAGCAGCCGGATTTTTTATATTAGGCGCTACTTTCTTAAGCACCACCTCTATTGCTTGCACTGAGAATTTGGATGGGTTGGAGGAGGCTTTCATTCAGAGATCCTCCCTATTAAATCCCAGTCAGTCCTTTCGCTTTTCACAGCCGACAGATGCGGGGATTACGGATATACTAGTACCTGAAGAATGGTTCTGTGACAGCATACTACAGGCCGAGGTAGAACTCACCAACTTTGGGCCGGAGATTTTAGAAGCCGTATATATAATTTTTGGACTCAATCATCCGTACGACACTCTGTTTTGGACCGGACAGTTAGCCACTCAGGAATCTGCAGTAGTCCAATTGCCCTCCATTAATATTTTGCCCGGGACTTATGAGTTTTTGGCCTACACCTATCTTCCCAATGGAGAACCCGACCCCAACCCCTCCAATGACAGCCTGGAAACTAGCTTTCAAACTGATCTGGTTGAAATATCCATTCAAATTGTTCTCGATCAATTCCCAGGTGAAACCACCTGGCAATTGTCCGACTTTCAAGGCAATGTATTATTTAGTGGTGGGAACTATCCCGGAATGCAATTCGACACTGTAAATTATCAATTTTGTGTCCCGAGGGAAGCCTGTTTTGAGTTTGAAATTTTTGACAGTTTTGGTGATGGAATTTGTTGTTTTTGGGGTGAGGGGTCTTACACAGTTACCAATATCACATCCGGTGCGATAGTTGCCTCGGGTGGCGAATTTCGCTTTCAAGAGTCCACGGTATTCTGCACCTTTGAAAATGACGCCGGAGCAGTAATTATAACCGATCCCATGGCGACGGGTTGCGACACATTGATTGAGCCTCAGGTGATAATAAAAAACTATGGCATGAATGACCTGAGTTCAGTTTACTTGCACTACCAATTGAACAACGATGATCCAGATAGCCTTTTTTGGTCGGGATTACTGGAACCCTACGAACAAGATACCATCCAATTGCCTGTCCTATTGGCTATGAATGGTCTCAATACATTGATGGCCTTTACTTCTCTGCCAAATTACGAGCAGGACCCCAACAATATCAATGATAGTACCTCACTTGAATTCTATGTGGGTACTACTCCCCTGTCCTTAACCATCGTCCTGGATTTGTTTCCTTCAGAAACCACCTGGGAATTCTCAGATCCCTCTGGAAATATCCTTTTTTCAGGTGGGCCTTATACGGGTTTTTCGAGCGGGGATACAGTGAGTTACTCGCTTTGTTTATCCACCAACTGCTACACATTCACCATTTTTGACAGTTGGGGAGATGGTATCTGTTGCTTTTGGGGAGAGGGGTCCTATTTGCTGATAAATGAACAAAACGGTGAGGTACTGGCCGAGGGTGGTAATTTTGGTTTTGAAGAATCCACCGGCTTTTGCCTTGGAAATCCTATGGTTACAAATATTGTAGATGTCTCTCATATTCCCTGCGGCGAATCAGATACAGGTGGAGCAAGTGTAACTGTCACAGGAGGCAGCGGTGTTTACAGCTTTGAATGGAGTTCCGGAAGCACCGATTCCATTGTTACAGGATTGAGCGGAGGTTTCCACTATGTAACGGTATCAGATGGATTTACCTCAACAGAGGATACCGTTTTTATAGAGGGTGGTGTGCCTCCAACTGCTATCTGCCAGGATGTGACTATTTATCTTGACGAAAATGGCGTGGCAAACCTTTTGCCAACAGATGTGGATGATGGCTCCATTGATAGTTGTGGAGTAGAAAGTCTTCAATTGTCTCAGTCCGTCTTTGATTGCGACGATCTTGTTGGGACAACCATTGAACTTATTGTGACCAATGCAGCAGGGCAGCAGGATCATTGCACTTCATTGGTCACTCTTTTTGATACCATTCATCCAACAGCACTTTGTTCAGATGTAGATTATTTTCTCGATGAAAATGGAGCAGCCAATCCTGGTGCTGAACTCTTTGATGACGGCTCCTTTGACAATTGTGAAAGTCTGGAATTCTCTATTAATCCCTCAGGCTTTAATTGCGATAATTTGGGAAGTAATTCGGTTGTTCTGACAGTAACAGATGAGGGGGGAAATACTAGCAGCTGCACCGCTCAGCTTCTATTATCAGACAACATACCACCTGTGGCCGTTTGCAATGACCTTATTGTAGAACTCAATTCCGATGGTCTTGGGCAAATTGCCATTGATGAAGTCGATAACGGCTCCTTTGACAATTGCGAATTGGCCTCTCTCAGCATTTCGAAGCAGAATTTTGACTGCGATGATATTGGGATTCAGATGGTGACCCTCACAGTGACCGATAGTTCCGGAAATTCTTCAGATTGTAATGCGGAGGTAGAAATTTTTGATTTGATCTCTCCCGAAATCATCTGTCCTGATGACATCATTTCAACTATAGAAAACCCTGGAGACTCTACAATTCACATAGAAATAGGTGAAGCAATCGCCTCAGATAATTGCGGTATAGCAGAGGTCGAAAACGATTACAATACAGGAGGCGCAAATGCCTCTGACTACTATCCGGTTGGGGTAACTGTGGTAATATTTACTGCTTTGGATTTTTCTGAAAATTCCGCTCAATGCTCGATAACTATTGAGGTTGAAGCTGATGAAAGCATCATTGCAATTTGCCAGAATACAGAGGTTTTTCTAGATGAGGATGGAACCTTTGAACTAAATGCCTCTCAATTGGATGGCGGATCAACTGGAGGATCTGGACCTTTGACCTTTGCCGTAAGCGGGGAGGAGTTGGTCCATCTTTTCTGTGATGATCTTGGATTACTTGAACTGACCTTAGTGGTCAGCGATGCAGCCGGCCAATCAGAAACTTGTTCTGCTGAAGTTAGCATCTTTGACACTTTGCCACCTGTGGCAATTTGCAACAATTTAACCATCTATCTAGATGAAGAAGGCCAGGTGGAATTACAGGTACTAGATATTGACGGAGGTTCCTTTGATAATTGTGAATTGAGTGATGCAAGTATCAGCAGCTCACATTTCGATTGCAGTGATATAGGACTTCAATCGGTTGTCCTTACTCTTGCAGATGAGAGTGGAAACAGCTCACACTGCACTGCTATGGTAACGATAGAGGATGTATTGGAACCAATATTCGAATGCGATGACAGCCCCTTAATCCTGGAAGTAGGTAGCGAATGCGAAGCCTTTCTACCCCATTTACAGAACAGGATTTCGGTTGAGGATAATTGTTTAGAGGAGACAGATTTCTCTTTTGATCAGAACCCACCAGAGGGGGTATTGTTAGAGGCCGGTGATGAAATATCGGTGACTTTGTCCCTGAGTGAATCCGGAGGATGGATGGATGGGTGCGAAATTCAGGTTGCGGCTATAAATTCAGCTCAACTGGAGTGGTTGGATTCGCTTCCCGGAGATGAAGATTTGGTCTGCGGGGAATCCTTACCGGAAATATACTTAGCTGCAGGAGACTTCTGCGACTCCATAATGATAGCACCCATTGCTGATACAATATTCGGTTGTGCCGGAATTAATACCATTATCAGGACATGGAGTATAGCGGGTTTAGAGCATACTCAAACCATCAACTTTTCAGATAATATACCACCATACTGGACTTCAAGCTTACCCTCCAATTTCACAGCATCCTGCGACAATATCCCGGATCCTGCGGTTTTAACAGCAGAAGATGATTGCAGTGATGTTGAGTTGAATATGTCTGAAATTGAAATACCCGGATCAAATCCTGGAGAGTTTCTCCTGGTTCGAACCTGGACAGCTTCTGATGATTGTGGAAACAGCATAACCCATCAGCAATTCATCACAGTGGTCGATCAGGATCCCCCTTCTCTGGATTGTCCGACTCAAATTGAATACGATCTCGAAGGGGCATGCGATCTCAACGTTCCCAATCTTGCCGACTCTGTGACGGTTTGGGACAATTGCACCGACCCAACTGAAATAAGTTTAAGTCAAACGCCGGTGCCCGGCTCTATAGCTGGAAATCCAACTGTTACCGTATTTATCACGGCAGTTGATCTATCTGGAAACAGTAATTTTTGCAGTTTTACCCTTCAACTTATCAATGAAGGCGGTAGTTCTTCACTGATATGTGCATTTGCTCCCATAAGCAATACTGCTACGGAAGGAGAATGCGGCGCCGAAATTGACCTAACCATAGATTGGATCCAGGGCTGCGACCAACCATTTATTGTTAATTCTTACAACTCCGGCGGTGAAAATGCCGGTGACTTCTACCCTGTTGGGCAGACCAGTGTATTGTTTCAGCTTTTTGAAAACAGCACTTTGCTGGACGAATGCGAGGTGCTAGTAGAGGTTCAAGACGATCAATCTCCGACCATGGATTGCACTACTCTGCTGATTGAGCAGCTTGAAAATCCTGGTGACAGCCTGGTTTGGGTAAACATACCAGAGGTCCTTGCCAATGACAACTGTGGCATAGAAGCGATTGTAAACAACTACAATGATGATGGCCCTGAAGTCTCTGATTATTTTCCGGAAGGAATTACCCCTATTGAATTTACGGCCATTGACAGTTCGGGTAATTCAGCTCATTGCACGACTACTGTGATTGTATTGGATTCTGCTGAAACTCTCGATACATTCTTTCTGGCGGGAGAAATATTGTCTCCTGCCGGGTATCCTCCAGGTGAAGTAGCTCTCGGAATTACCGGCAATATTGATTCAGTATATTTATCTAATTCCACCGGATTCTACCTTTTTCAGTTTCCTCAATTTTCAAGCTTTGAGGTTGCTCCGGAATTCAATCAAAATTGGTTGGATGGTGTTAGCACCCTTGACTTAATTCTCATTCAGCGGGCTGTATTGGGCATTGACACTTTGGCTAATCCCTACTACATAATTGCGGCTGATGCAAATAATGATGGAGCCATAAGCACCATTGATTTGATATTGCTGCAGCGATTGATTTTAGGACTTGATAGCGAGCTAGCGGGCAACACTTCCTGGAGGTTTATCCCTGAAGATTACACCTTTGATCATCCTCAAAATCCGCTTGCTGAAAATTGGCCTGAAACACGATCTTATTCCCTTTTGGAAGAAAATTTGAGTACAGAAAACTGGGTGGCCATAAAAACCGGCGATGTCAATGGAGATGCAGCCGCTGCAGGAAGCAGGATATCAAGACCCATTTTTCCACTGCTGTCAGAGGTCGCGTTTACTGATCGGGGAATTGTTGAAATTATTTTCCGCGCGGGAGTGAAGCAAAAAGTTAGTGGAGTTCAAATGGAATTCAATTTGTGTGATAAGCAGTTCATCAATTGGGAACATGATTTTGAGGGCTCCATTTTAACCGGGGTTTCAGACATGGACTTTTTCCTTGATCAAAAAAAATCTCAATATCGGGTGGTCTGGTATCATCCTACTGGAGTATTGGTCAATGAGGGCGACAAGCTTTTCAGCTTTATACTGGATGGAATATATGAAAAAATTGAACCTGAAGATCTTATCCAACTCAGTTCAGTCAATCCATTCCGGGAAAACCTGATCATTCAGGCAGAGGGCCTGAAGTCGTTTCGACCTGTGATTGAATTCCGGGATACAGAAACTGCCCGGGGCTTTGAATTGCATCAGAGTGTGCCCAATCCAACTGCGGGGTACACCGATATTCCCTTCACTCTACCTTCGGACTTAAATGTAATCCTGGAAATATTCGACTCCCACGGAAATAAATTTAAGTCCAAAGAGATAAACGGCTACAGCGGCTTGAATTTCAGCAGGGTTAATTTAGAGCAATTTCCCTCCGGCATGTACATCTACCGTCTGAGCACAGGGGATCTGAGTGCGAGCAAAAAGCTTATTGTTTTACCCGTAGAATGAGAGACTTTTTACAATTGCTTTCCAAAAAGGCTGTTATGTCTTGAATGAGTTGTGAATACATTACAACAACTTACATCAATTGAAAATCCTTTAGTGGTTACTTTTTTCATTCATTCAGTGAGCGATACAATTCATTAGCTGCCTTTTCACCCAGTACAGGACTGAGGGCAACGCCCATACCACTCAATCGTACAACGGAGAGGATTTTATTGGAGGTCCATTCGAAAACCGGGTCTTTGGTTGAGCCAACACCCATGATTCCTGACCAGCTCATGTATTCCTTAATCCGGCTTCCGGAGGGCAGGATTTCAGTTTGAGCATACTCTTTCAAACCATTAATTATCTCTTCATTCACTTGCATAATATCCGTAACTTCGTCCTCCCTATACCAATGTCTCCCACCTCCGATGAGCAGCATCCCATTGACTGATCTGAAATAAATATACCCATTTTCACTATGCCAGGAACCCTCCAACCTAAAGGGTTGGTCCAACTTAAGCAACAAAACCTGATTTCTGGCGGGCAATACGGTTGGCCTTTGGGGAAACAACCGGCTGTAAAACCCATTGGTAGCAATGAGAACCTTTGAGCTAGAAATCCGGTGGTTTCGATTGGTCTCTATTTCTATTTTGCCTGCAGATTCTTTCAAATTTTCGACCCGGAATCCCTCAAGCAGACGAACACCCGCTGACTCATTCAGTTGATTGATGTACTTCAGCAATGAAGCCGGATGAACCTGCCCTTCTCCTTCAATTTTTATCGCTTTGGAATGCCCTGAAGCCAATTTTTCAAGTTGTCCTGAATCCATCTTGCTGTAGGGGTCCCTTCCAATAACTGATTTAAGGGACTCATTCAATTCCGACAGTTTATTCAGGACTTGATCGTAGGTAGCGGATTGGCTTTTTGTAAAAAGTTCGTAACCACTGTTCCAGGAAATGGAGGCACTTCCGGGTGGCACTAGAGATTGGATCTTTCGCAATCCCATGTATCTATCTCTGACCAGACCCAGTGCCTTTACCTCTCCCATAGTTTCAATATCCTCCAGTATTTCGGTGGGGCTACCATAACAGAGAAAACCGGCATTGCGAGTGCTGGCTCCCCTGCTGATGGTCATTTCCTCCAAAATGACAATTCTAATTCCGGGATTCAAGCGCGAAAGAAAAAAAGCCGTCCAGGCACCGGTAAAACCCCCGCCAATGATACATACATCGCAGTCTGCTGGCAATAATTGCGATTCCCAATAACTAAGCCCGGTAATAATTCCCATACTTATTTTTTTACGATCTAAAATTGGCTTAAATTTGACGGCTCAAAGTAAAGGAAAATAATGATTCAAAGAATACAAAGTGTCTTTCTATTGCTTGCCTTTCTGGCATTTGCCGGAATGGTTTTTCTGCCTGTGGCCCAATCTGATCAGGCATTCGGAACAATCATGGAAGACCAAAAGTTCTACACCACCGAACACCTTTGGATGACCATTTTTGCAATGCTCGGTGGCATCATCAGCCTCTTTAACATTTTCTTATTCAAAACGCGAAAGTCGCAAATGCGCTTTTGTATGATTGCCAATTTATTTGCTCTCATCTGGGCTGCAAGTGCCTTTTACCAGGTCATCCAATTAGAGGCTATAGCCGGTGCCGGCGCTTCTGTAAATCATTCCAAAGCCTTTTTAATGGCACTTCTGGCAATACTGTTTCTCTCCCTTGCCTTCTATTTTATACGAAAGGACGAGCGATTGGTGAGATCTATGAATAGCCTAAGGTGAGCAATGGGAGCAAAGGAGACCAAATTAGGTAATCTGTGCTTATAAGGATTGATTAAAAGCAGGTGAATTTCCAGTAATGCGGTCTGGTGAGGAATTACAAAACGATTGTTTCTTTCTCTATGATATCAGTTTAATTCAATGTTATTCAATCGCCTTTCGATCTGGGATCCGCAACTGTTACTGAATTGACAATTTTGATCATTAAATGGCAGCAGGATAGAAGTTTTTATACTACCAGAAACCAGAGCCCTATGCCGCGATTCCGGCTAAAAACTATACACTCCAAAGTTTTTTAAGCTTTAATCAAAAATAAGGGTCTATAACTTTTGCGAGATTAAAGGATCTGCAGAAAATAGAGAATCAATGACTGATTCAGTTACTGGAATTTTATAATTAGCTCAATCTACTTTCCCATTATGAAGAAAATAGAGGATTTAATACCACAAACTCACTTAAATTTTCCACCTGGCACTGAGGAATCAAAAGAAACTTTAATGCAGTCTGTCTTGAAATTTCAAAAGAAAAATTCTTTGGAAGCTAGCTGATGCAGGGCTGCAATAATCCGTTCAATAGGAGAAAGGATCATTCGATACGCGGTCTGGTGGAGTAATTGACTTTGTACTGTTCGGCTTTTCTCAATTCGGTTTTAACATCACCCACAATACCCATGGTGACATCTCTGTCGACCCTTAAGGAGGTGGTGATGGCAGGAACCTGATTTTCAGGCACCCGCAATCTGTGTTCGCCTATGAAAAGAGCAATATCGTCAAGGCCTCGGATGGCATCACCCATTTGGATACGCGGTGAAGTGCCGTAAATATGTTGATAGCGCTCCACGGGTCGTCCTATATAAATATAATGCACCAAGGATTTTCTTTCCAGACTGGTCAATTCGGTAGCTTCAGGAGTGGTCACCTGCACGATAATTTCTGCATCTCTAAGGACGGTAACTACCATAAAGAAAAACAACAACATAAAGATGATATCCGGCAGGGAAGCCGTTTGTATAGTCGGAGCTGATTTTCCGCGTTTTTTTCTGAATCTGGACATCTTATTGATCTAAAGCTGTTAAACAGATAATAATTATAATGCAGGAGAAAGATTAACCCTCTTCTCCGAAATCAGTCGGTTCTGCCTCAGAGATGATCATGGGAATTTCCTCTCTAATCACCCTGCGCTGCTCGAGTTCCAAGTTGTCGTAAGCGGTCCCAAATCGAGCTCTCGACGCATCGTCTCGCAGTGAGTTGTAGGCGGCCATAATTTCGTTGTACACCTCAATATAGGTCCGGTAACTCGTACCCCGGTCATTTTTCAGGGAAATCACCGCTCTTTGGGGGCTTTCACTGAGTGTAGGATCATCGTTGGGGTTCATAATAAACTCCATTGCGCGCTCTTTCAGGTCACCTACCCGGGCAGGTTCTCCCCTTACGAGTAGTTGATTTTGAGCATTTACCAGTATAGAGAAAACATTCCTCTGGTTGAGGTCCACAATTTCCGGTTCTTCGTCCGACCATGGTGGCAGACGCACAAGAATACCTTTGTCCTCCATAATGGTGGTTGTCACCAGGAAGAAGATCAGGAGTAGGAAGGCTATGTCTGCCATAGCTCCGGCATTGATCTCATTGGACATCCTGTCTCTTGCAGATTTTCTGGCCATGGGTTACTCTTTAATTTTTGAAAATATTGATCACTTCTCCCACTACTATCGCAAAAGCAGCCAGGCCGCCGAGGATTAAGGTAGTGGAAAGACCTGCGGAAATCAGTTTACTTACCCCTTCTGAGATATTAAATCTCTCGAGTGTAGTCAACATCGGCCCGTCAAATCCTGGATCTGCGGAAGAGTAGGCAATGAACCCAATAATAAGAACAAGTGCAAATCCGATGATCATCTTAATTGACCGCTTCGGCTCCTTCACTAAAAACCAAAGCCCAAAAAGCACTGCAATTACGGCATTGAGGAAGATAAGAAAAATGGTTGCCCTAAGACCAAAGTCGAATAATGTTGCGGTTTTTTGATCTTCTTCATTCATCATTTCAAAGGCATCCACATTGGCTGTAATGGTGAAGAAAAATATCAGCACAATAATCAGACCCAGCGAAAATGCCAGGAGTTGACCTCGTTTTAGTAATATATTATATAGTTTAGCCATGAATCCATGTTTATTTGGGTTTGACAAAAAACGGGCTTGTTCAACCCACTGATTACTTGTTGTGTCTAACCATCACATCAATAAATGCAACGGTGGCGTCTTCCATTCTATTAACAATTCCATCAATTTTAGAGATGATGTAATTGTAGAAAATCTGAAGGATGATTGCTACGATCAAACCAAAAACTGTAGTGAGAAGGGCCACCTTAATACCACCGGCAACGATGGATGGAGAGAGATCTCCAGCGGCTTCAATTCTGTCAAATGCGTAGATCATACCGATAACCGTACCCATAAATCCGAGCATTGGGGCAATCGCGATGAAGAGCGATATCCATACCAATCCTTTTTCCAGCAATCCCATTTGAACGCTTCCATAGGATACAATGGCCTTTTCAACTCCCTCAATTCCCTTGTCAGAATTGTTGAGGCCTTCGTAAAGGATGGATGCAGTAGGGCCGGGAGTAGCTTTGCAGAGTTCTTTGGCACCTTCTAAATCACCGGAGGCAACTTTCTCTTCGATCTGGTTGACCAGTTTATCGGTATTGACAGTTGCAATATTGAGGGTAATAATTCGCTCAATGCAAAAAGCCAAACCGAGAATTAGACAGATGAGAACAAGGCTCATAAAGCGCCAGTCACCTGCTATAAATTGCTCCTTCAAAACCTGAAAAACGCCGGTTTCAGCGGCGGCGGTAGTCTCCTGAGCCATTGCCGGAGAAGCGGCAAATAGAATAACGCCCAAAGTGAAAAGGCTTGAGGTCATCAGTAGTCTTCGATTCATAATACGTTGATTTTCGCTGATTAAATGTTAATGCTTTATAGACGGGGCAAATATAAATCCCCTTAGGTTAATTCAATTTTAATAATTTGCGGAGAGTAAGGGATTCGAACCCTTGATACCCTTTTGGGGTATACACGCGTTCCAGGCGTGCGCCTTCGACCGCTCGGCCAACTCTCCGGATCGCTATACGTTTATAACGAGAGGCAAAATTTCAAAAATTGACTCAATATTACAAAAATTTCACCGACTTTATTTGAATCCTTTGAAAACAAAAGCTGTCGAAAATAATGAATGTCAAATTGTTTACATTCATTATTCAAAGACGGTCAATGCGTTTTCTGTAGTTTTTCGGCACACTTCCTCAAAACTCAACTCCAGAATTTCTGAAACTTTTTCTGCAATTATTTTTACATAACCGGCCTCGTTCCTCTTTCCTCTATATGGCACCGGAGCTAAATAAGGTGAATCAGTCTCCAGGACCATCCCTTCCAATCCTACCCTTTTGAGGACTTTATCCAGTCCTCCATTCCTAAAGGTAACTACCCCTCCTACTCCCATTGCAAAGCCCAAATCCCGAATTTTTTCGACATCTTGAAGCTCACCTGTAAAACAGTGAAAAACACCTTTTAGGCTCCCATCCTGGGCTTTTGATATCTCACTTATGGTTATATCCAATGCATTTCGGGAGTGAATTATTATTGGAAGACCAAAATCTTTTGCCCATTGAATATGTCTTCTGAAAGATGCAAGTTGAAGATCTTTGGTTGTATCGTCCCAATACAAATCAATCCCTGTCTCGCCCACGGCAAACATATCCGTGGACTCAAAAAAACTTTCCATCCTATCTAATACGGCCGTAAAGTTTTCATCCACGCTGCACGGATGCAGGCCCATAGTTGGGAAGCACCAATCCGGATAACTATTACTGAGTTTGAGCATTGGATCGATACTCTTTTCATCGATATTGGGCAAAAATACCTTTTCTACTCCGGCCTCCTTAGCACGAGATACCATCAGATCTCTGTCCGAGGCAAACTGGGAGACAAATAAGTGCGCATGTGTATCTATCAGCATAAATGTTCTATAGGTTTATTTATCCACTGCTGTTAAAAAAATCGTGATTCTCAATAACTATCTCCCGGCAAAAGTATCGACTATTTTAAATGTACATATCAGTTGAAAAGAATGGCTACTTTCGGTTAAAAAGTGATTCATCATTGGTAAATTTTATTCGAACAATCCAAAAGTTCTCTGAATGAGGCTATCTGTTATAAACATATGCAAAGTTATTGAAAAAAATCTCGAGGTCGGAGTAGAGGTTGTAATTCGTGGAGTAACTATAGTTATATCTGGATACCAGATCTTGATCTGCCCCAGGTTCAAAATGCTGCCAAACACAGGCCGGAGGCACTTTGGGCTGGAGAGGTGATGGGCTGTATCCCGGGTGATAACCCACCCATGTTTTTCTACCCAAAATAGTGAGTAGCCAATCCTTTATTAGTTTTCCCCTTTTTCTGACTACCATTAACAATATCGGCAAAGCAGGCAGCATAAAAGTGGACACCAGCAAATCCAACAATCTCTTCCTGAGTCTTATGTGAGGCATGGACAATTGGTGGCTGATTTGTCTTGAAAAAAGCTCCCCGCTTCTAGCAGCTGAGTAACTGCTGATCAGGCTATCTCCCTCTGGTGTCAAAATTCGATACTTCATTCGGGTTCCCAATTTATTCATAATATCCATCATTCTGCTGAAGCTCATTTTGGGATCGCAAAAGATGACTTCGTTTGACTGCCAGGCGTGGGCAATATCCTCTATATCTTCAAGACTGCCTTTGAAGTAGGGATCATCACTCCTTTCCACACTGAGAGGGATGATTTGGTCAACCTTGTACTGATTGAATTGTAGTATCTCAAGGGCTTTCAGTATTTGGGTCTTTTTTCCCAGCAACAAAACAGATCCCGACCGCTCGAAATTGAACCTCAACTTTCTGAATGTGATCAGATTAAACAATACCCTACTCCCCAGGGCATACAATAACACCCAAATTCCCGAAGCAAGCAATACTGCTCTGGAGGACCGAAAGTAGGAATCCAGCATGCCATAAATGGCAAACAACACCACCCCACCTAAAAAGATACCAACCATGGACTGTATCAGCGTTCTGGATTTGGAATAAAAACCGTAGATGTATAAAAACAGCACCCAAACGAATGCGTAGACCGGCAAATTGAAATACAACATGGTGTCGGGATAATAACCGGCCTGACCGTGAATAAAAATACTGAGAGAGTGCCTCAGACCCACACTACCCATATAGATAATTACCAGGTCCAGGATTATCAGACCCCTCCCTTGAATAAAGGTACGAACAAGGGTGAGAAACGCCTTTATGTAAATACCCATCCGCAAAAACCACCTGAACAAATAACCTGAACTGCGAAAGTGCTTTTCGGAAAAAATCTCCATCGCTCTGTAGAATGTCCTGATATAATTCAGGCTTGACTTCTTGGTACTCTCGCCCTTGAAGTGGATAATTGAAGTATCCGCAAGATAAAAGACCCGATAGCCAGAAAGGGAAATGCGATAGGATAAGTCTATGTCTTCACCGTACATGAAAAAGTCTTCGTCAAATCCTCCACCGGCCTTTTCCATTGCAGACCTTCGCATGAGCATATAGGCTCCGCAGAGTACCTCCACATCGTGGTTCTCGTTTTCAGAGAGATGGCCCAGATAGTATCTGTTGAAAAATCCGGAACGAGGAAAAAGTCCTGAAAGACCACTGGCCTTGCAGAAGGCCACAAATGGTTTGGGTAAACCCCTCTTTGACTCGGGTAGAAACTCACCGCTGCCGTCGATCATTTTTACTCCCAGGGCTCCGATATCAGGGTATTGTTCCATGAATTTAAGTGGCAGAGACAAGCTGTCCTCTCTGAGTATAGTATCAGGATTCAAAAACAGTACATACTCGCCTTGCGATTCTTTCAAACCTTGATTGCAGGCTACGGAAAATCCCCTGTTGTCGTTATTGGCAATCAGGCGTACATGAGGATATTTCTCATGGAGCATTTGGGCCGAATCGTCAGAGGAATTGTTGTCTACTACAATTACTTCACTTTTTGAGGGTTTTTCAGCCAGATCAATGGACCTCAGGCACTGATCGAGAAAGTACCTTACATTATAGTTAACGATGACGATTGAAAGCTTCATACCGGAGTTGATCAGGCAAAAATCAGTCCGCTATCTGATAGGGAATCCGAGCCCTGATAGATCTGCCGAGGGTGAGTTCATCGGCGTATTCCAACTCTCCTCCAAAAGCGACTCCCCGTGCCAGAATACTTACTTTGTCAATTCCAGCCTCAGAAAGACACTTTGTAAGATAGTAAATGGTGGTTTCACCGTCAATAGTTGGACTTATGGCCATGATGACTTCTGCTATTGTCTCCTGCCTGCATCTATGGATAAGGGATGATATGTTTAAATCTTCAGGACCTATACCGTCTATAGGAGAAATAATCCCACCCAATACGTGGTAAACACCTCTATAGTGGCCGGTCTCCTCAATGGCCAGCACATCCCTAACACTCTCCACCAGGCAAAGTAAGGAGTGATCCCTGCCGCTGTCGTTACAAACATGGCAAATATCGTTGTCGGAGATGTGATGACATTTTTTACAAAATTGGAGATCGGTACCCAGTTTCCCAATGGCCGTGTTAAACTTTTCCAGTTTGCCGGGTGCCTGATATATACAGTGAAGCGCCATCCGAAGTGCGGTCTTTCTTCCTATGCCGGGCAGGGAGGCGAAAGCCTCAACAGCTTCCTCCAGTATGCGGGATGATTGTTTTTCCATAGATAGTCACTAAATGCACCGTAAAGGTAGGGTTTTTAGAATTGCAGTACTAACATCGATAAGGATTTTCTTGTTTAAGCGCCCCTATTAAGACCATGATGAATAAGTCTGCACTCAACACAACGCCGCTTCGCCAATCAGAACCTGAATTCCAATAGGGATTAATCTGTTTAAAACCTGAAGTTTCCCAAAAGCTAGTTAAGTGTAAACAGTTCTTTCTATATGCCAAAAAAAACTTAAATTTGAGAATTCACTGAATAGTACCTCAGCGACTTGTACCAATTTTCCAATTGGCAAAAATCTAAATCTTATTGCTGTAATAGTTAGATTGTATTAGGCTATTAAATAATAAAGCTCATTTAGGTCTTTGTTAATTTCACTCGAGACAAGTCAATGAGGGCCAATCTTAAAAAGTAAACACCAATTAGCGGATGCCCCTTTCAGAATTTTTTACTAAAGATTCCTCCCTACTTAAATA
>REEI01000039.1 GCA_007695145.1 Saprospirales bacterium
TGGGATTTTGGAAATGGGAACAGTTCGACTGATGCTAATCCTGTATTTATTTTTGAGGAGGAAGGTTTGTTTCCCGTTTCATTGACCGCATGGAACAAATGCGATACCATTGTTTATGAAAGGAATGTAGCTCTGGGGTCTTTCCCACAGTCGGGTTTTGAAATATTGGGTTCCACTGAAGGATGCGCCCCATTTACTGTGGAGTTTAGAAATATGTCGAGTGCAAACTCAGAGGAATGGGAGTGGGTTTTTGAAGGGGGAAATCCCGAAACCTCCACCGAAGAAAATCCGGTGGTTACTTTCGAGCAAGCCGGTATTTATTCAGTCACTTTGAAGGCCTCAAATGCAATTGGAACTGATACTTTTTCCTTACAGGACATAATCACTGTGCAGGCTCAACCTATCGCCGCTTTTGATTATGAGATGCTGGATGATGGATACTATAGGTTCGATAATCTTTCAGACTATGGTGATAGCTATCTCTGGGACTTTGGAGACGGAAACACCAGCGATGAATTTAGTCCTGTTCATGAATTTATAGAGGCCGGTACATACTGGGTTGAATTGGTGGCAGGGAATGCTTGTGGTCTTGATTCTTTCGGCCTTTTTGTTGAATTTGATCCGACAAGTGTTTTGGATTTAGAGGCTTTTGGTTTCAGGTTGTTTCCAAATCCATCTTCGGGCTTGTTCACACTTGAATTTTCAGAAATGCCCGGGGATGTCAGGTTAAGGATTTATGACATCAGAGGTAGAATAATTCAAGACAAACCCTGGTCAGAAAGTTCTTCCCGTCAAATTATTGACCTGACTGGTTATTCATCCGGCACCTATTTGCTTGAATTGCTAATAGAAGGCAATTTGTATCACTTCCCGGTCCAATTGATAAAACACTAAGCAGTTAGATTTTTGATAGGTGTTGTGTTTTTTATCGGGCACAGAAATATTGTTCTGATGCTCTCATAAAGAGACTATTTCCTAATTGCTTTAGCTTATAGCTCAATGCTATTGGTAAATCGGGTATGCCCCTTTGTATGTTATTTTTCTATCTTGACAATCGGACTTTGAAAAAAAATTCATATTTTTAACCCAACTTTATCATTCTCCTAAATCGACTGTCTTTTTCGGAGCCTTTTGAAAGCTCCCGGGTTGAAATGGAAGGATAAATATTTCGGGACTCAGCATTAAATTGGAAGGCCGATTTCGGGGAACATTTAGATTTATTTTGGCGTCCCATAATTTGTAAAAAAATTATGTTTAGAAAAATATTCATTTCCGCAATCAGTCCAATAGCATTTGTGCTTGCAGTATCTGCTCAACCGTCAAACAACAATTGTGTTGATGCAATTTTGATTAACAATCTGAGTGGAAGCTGTGATTCGTATTCCATAGAGGGGGCCAACCTTGACATTGAAGTGAGTCCATGTGGAATTTTGGGCCCCAATGAGTCTGCTAATGTTTGGTTCAATTTCAAGTCTCAGGGACCTGAGATCGAAATTGATATCACTATGGATTCAATGATTGATTACCAGGTCAGTATTGTTAAATTTAATGGTCAGGAATGTGACCCCAATGTTTCAGAAGTTTTAGCTTGCTCTGATTCTGAGTCACTACAGTTTAATGGTCTCGAAGAAGGGGAGGAGTACTTCCTCATGATCACCTTTAAAGAGGGGGATGGATTGGAAGTCAATGTCTGCGTGGACAATCCTATAAATTTGGCCGGCCCTCCTAACGATCACCCATGTGGTGCAATTGATCTTTCGCCTGATGGAGGGTGCCACAATGGTACAACCATCGGTGCAACCTCTCAAGTGTCCAATCCCAATTGTCCAGTAGAAAGTCAAAACAGCGTCTGGTACCAGCTTACCTTGACTGGAAACAACAATGCTCTGGAGCTTGATTTGTCTAATATTTCTCTTCAAGGTGATGTATCAGTATTAATCGGTCAATTTCTTTCCGGATGTTCCGGAAATTTAACCATTGTCAACAATGGAGCCTATTGTGGGCCACTGGATACCACAATTACCGTTTCAGGTTTGAGTGCAGTAGAAACCTATTATGTGGGGATTGCAACATCCCAGGCCGGAAAGGGTGATTTTTCTATCTGTGTGCAGCAAACGGGCTTCCCTAAGGATTGCTCAGACAATGATGTTTGCAATGATGCAGAAAATTTGGGATTTATTCCTTCGTCCAGTGAAATAGTTATTGAACTACCTGTATGTGTTGAGGGCTGTAATTTCAATTCCAATCCAGAATTTGCTATCGCCAATTGTGTTCCAGCAAATTGGGGGTCCGTTTTTTATACTTTTACGACTGACGGCATTGCTGAAAGAATTTCAATCTCAATTAATTCAGATAATATGGAAGCCTTTAGTGCAGCGCTGTTAGGGGGTTGTTCAGATTCAACTATCATAGTTTGTAACTCTAGTAATAATGGCTCTTTGAATCTCACCAATATTTTAGTTTCCCCAAACACTACTTTCTACCTAATGATTGCTTCATCAACAGAAAATATGGGTGATTTTCATCTCTGTATTAGTTCCTTTAACCTTCCTGAACAATGCATTCCTTCTGGAGATAAGCCTACACTAGAAGTGACCAATACAACATTTGGGTCGCCTCCGGAAGGACCTTTTCAGTCTGGCGAAGAGGTTACTTTCCTATATACATTACCATCTTATCAAGCTACAGCCACCATCCAATGGCTTCAAGCCCTGATTCCAGTTTTTGGTTCAGGCTGGGATCCTTCTTCATTTGATGCTGAGGGAAGGCCTGTAAATTCTAATCTGCCTAATTCAGCCAGTGGTGCCACATGGTCCTGGTTGGACCAATTTGAAATAACCTATAATGGAAATTCCAGTTTTTACTCTACTTTCTTCAATGATGTGGGACAGCTTGCGCTGTGCTACTGGACCGATCCGGATTGCCCAAATACCGGATTGAACGCAGGAGATGGTTTGCCTGCAGGTTGGTATGCCTACAATCAAGGTACTGGTCCAAATTGCATTGCAAATGGCAATCCCAATAATGGATGGGGTGATGGCAATACAGGACCCTGGACAGTAGAATTTACCCTGACAGTTCGCGATCTAGAGGGGCCTGATGGTTGTCATGAAACTGGTCTGCTGGACCTTTCTGTTAGGATGTTTACTATGTCTGATGCTCAAATCGGTTGTTGGGACGGAGGAACGCCAAATGCCTGTGCAGGTGATGATTTTGCCTCTGCGGGGGAAATAATCAACCAATGTTGCCAGTCCCCAGTAATCGATTTAGTTGATGAGCAGATTTGCTCCGGAGAACAAACAAATATTGTATTGACCAGCGATCAGGATCCTTTTGTAGCTTATAGTTGGACGGTTACTGCACCACCATCTGTTACTGGAGCTGAAAACGGCAGCGGTTCTTTTATTGCCCAGACCCTGGTGAATACGAGCAACCAGCCCCAGGTTGTTTTTTATAATGTGTCAGGTATCAATGAATCGGAATTTTGCCTGGCCAATTCAGTTTCTATTCCGATTACGGTTTATCCCGAATTAGTGGTAGATTTGGGTCTCGATATTGATGGGTGTCCTCAGGGAGAATTTCAGCTGGGCCAAAACTTAAGTATAAGCGGAGGATCCTTAGGACCATTTAACTATCAGTGGAGTGAGAACCTGGGTAATAATCCCAATCCAGCGGTAAGTCCCAATATTTCAACTATCTACACCTTAACCGTAACAGATCAAAGCGGATGTGCCGGTGAGGATCAAATAGAAGTTATTGTAAGGCCTACAATCTTGCTGGAAATGAGTCCTGATAGGGAATTCTGTGAAGAGGATTCCCCACTTGCAGTTGTAGTAAACCCATCCTTTGGCCAGGCACCTTTTCAATTAAACTGGACAACGCCTGCGGGAAATATGACCGGTCAGGAAATTGGAGCTACTATGACCGGAACTTATCAGGTAGAGGTGACGGACGCCAATGGCTGCACAGGTGAAATGACAGTCAATATCATCATGTTCGAAACCCCTATCCACGACCTTTTTACGGTACCCAACAATATAGATTCTATTTGTAGGGGCGAGGAAATTGAATTGGTTAGTATTACGGCTCAGGGCCTCCCCCCTTATTCTTATACCTGGATTTATCCCGATGGTACTCAGGCTTTTGATCAGAATACAGCGGTTGAAGTTCCCGGGCTTTATGGTTTTGAGGTTATTGACGCAAATGGATGTGTTTATTTGGACAGTATTTTACTTGAGAACAGAGAGCCTCCCGAGATTTCATTTGATTTTGGTGTTGATAGCCTAACTGTTGAATTCTATGCTCAAATAGAAAATGCGGATAGCTTTATTTGGGATTTTGGAAATGGGAACAGTTCGACTGATGCTAATCCTGTATTTATTTTTGAGGAGGAAGGTTTGTTTCCCGTTTCATTGACCGCATGGAACAAATGCGATACCATTGTTTATGAAAGGAATGTAGCTCTGGGGTCTTTCCCACAGTCGGGTTTTGAAATATTGGGTTCCACTGAAGGATGCGCCCCATTTACTGTGGAGTTTAGAAATATGTCGAGTGCAAACTCAGAGGAATGGGAGTGGGTTTTTGAAGGGGGAAATCCCGAAACCTCCACCGAAGAAAATCCGGTGGTTACTTTCGAGCAAGCCGGTATTTATTCAGTCACTTTGAAGGCCTCAAATGCAATTGGAACTGATACTTTTTCCTTACAGGACATAATCACTGTGCAGGCTCAACCTATCGCCGCTTTTGATTATGAGATGCTGGATGATGGATACTATAGGTTCGATAATCTTTCAGACTATGGTGATAGCTATCTCTGGGACTTTGGAGACGGAAACACCAGCGATGAATTTAGTCCTGTTCATGAATTTATAGAGGCCGGTACATACTGGGTTGAATTGGTGGCAGGGAATGCTTGTGGTCTTGATTCTTTCGGCCTTTTTGTTGAATTTGATCCGACAAGTGTTTTGGATTTAGAGGCTTTTGGTTTCAGGTTGTTTCCAAATCCATCTTCGGGCTTGTTCACACTTGAATTTTCAGAAATGCCCGGGGATGTCAGGTTAAGGATTTATGACATCAGAGGTAGAATAATTCAAGACAAACCCTGGTCAGAAAGTTCTTCCCGTCAAATTATTGACCTGACTGGTTATTCATCCGGCACCTATTTGCTTGAATTGCTAATAGAGGGAAATTTGTATCACTTCCCGGTCCAGTTGATAAAACACTAAGCAGTTAGATTTTTGATAGGTGTTGTGTTTTTATTAGGATCCTTTGATTGTTTTTAGGCTTGGGGACTTTAATTTATATGTACCCTATTTGGTTTTTATTCCTCCATTGAGGTATGTTTCTTGCTTTGATGTTATCATGATAAGGTGTTTTTGAGTGCGTACATTCAGGCTATTACAAATTTCTTCTTACTTTTATCCCCGTTTTCAGTTCCTCACAAATTTGGTCGTCAGCTGGGATTTCCTTTGGCGGGCTCAGTGAGCTGAGTGAGAGTATTGATTAGATTTTTTGAACTCGTCATTTTTTTGTCATCTGGCGTTTTACAGGCAGCATAAATGAGTTCATTGGTGTCAAAGTATTCATAACAATTATTATGTTCAAAGAAATAATTTTGTCCGCTCTTGGTCTAGTGGCATTTTCTCTAGCAGTATCTGCTCAACCCTCCAATAACAATTGTGTAAATGCAATTTCAATTACCAATTTGAGTGGTGGATGCAATTCCTATGATGTAGAGGGTGCTACCATAGATATCGGAACGGGTCCATGTGGGATTTTTGATCCCAATGAGTCGGCCAATGTGTGGTTTAACTTTACCGCCCAGGGTTCTCAAATTGAGATCGAATTAACGATTGATCCGATCGTTGATTATCAAATTAATCTTGTGGAGTTTGACGGTGCAGATTGCGATCCCAACGTTGCTGGGGTTTTGGCATGTGCTGATACTGAGAGTCTGGAATTTAATAACCTGGAAGTGGGTGAGAATTACTTTGTTATGATTGCCTTTAGAGAGGGAAATGCACAGGAAATTAATATATGTGTAACCAACCCTATCGACGTTCCTGGCCCACCAAATGATGACCCTTGTGATGCAATAACACTATCACCAAATGGAGGTTGCCATAATGGTACCACCATAAATGCCAATCCGGAGGTCTTAAATCCGAACTGTCCGGGATTGAGTCAAAGTAGTGTCTGGTATCAGGTTACTCTAACTGGAAATAACAATACTCTGGAGGTAGATTTGTCTAATATTTCTCTGCAAGGAGATGTGTCAGTTTTAATTGGTCAATTTCTTTCCGGTTGTTCCGGAAATTTAACCATTGCCACCAATGGAGCCTATTGTGGACCTCCGAATACAACGGTTACTGCTTTAGGTCTAAGCGCGGGACAAACTTACTATGTGGGAATTGCAACATCCCCGGACGAAGAGGGTAATTTTTCCATCTGTGTTCAGCAAACCGGGCCACCTCCAGGTTGCTCAGAGAATGATGACTGTTCAGATGCTGAGGCTTTAGGAGTAATTCCTTCATCAAGCGAGGATGTCAGTCAACCACCTGTATGCACGGACGGATGTAATATTGGGTCAAGTCCAGGAATATCGGTGGCCAATTGTATTCAGCCGACCTGGGGTTCGGTTTTTTATACATTTACAACAGATGCCATTGCTGAAAGAATTTCGATTTCCATATCCTCTGACAATATGCAAACCTTTGGTGCAGCATTGTTCTCAGGAACTTGTGCCAACCCAACAATCATAACCTGCAACACTACCAATAATGGCTCTTTAAACCTCACTAATATTTTTGTCAACCCAAACACTACTTACTACTTAATGATTGCCTCATCGACAGGAAATATGGGTGAATTTGATCTTTGCATTAGTTCCTTTGACCTTCCTGAACAGTGCATTCCTCCTGGAAGTGAGCCTACCCTGGAAGTTACTAATACATCATTTGGGTCTCCTCCGGAGGGACCTTTTCAACCTGGGGAAGAGGTTACCTTTTTATATACTTTGCCATCCTATCAAGCTACGGTTACCGTTCAATGGCTTCAAGGTATTATTCCAATTTTTGGACCCGGTTGGGACCCATCTTCATTTGACGCACAGGGGAGGCCCATTAATTCCGGCTTGCCAAATTCGGCGGCTGGTGCCACCTGGTCCTGGTGGGATCAATTTGCTATTACCTACAATGGCAATTCCAGTTTTTACTCTACTTTCTTCAATGATGTTGGACGGCTTGCACTGTGCTACTGGACCGATCCGGATTGCCCAAATACTGGATTGAACGCCGGGGATGGTCTGCCGGCTGGTTGGTATGCCTACAATCCAGGTGGAGGTCCATCTTGTCTTCCCAACGGAAACCCCAATAATGGATGGGGAGATGGAAATTCGGGTCCCTGGATGGTTGAGTTTACTTTAACGGTTCGCGATTTTTCAGGTCCCGAAGGTTGCTCAGAAACCGATTTTCTCGATCTTTCAGTAAGGATGTTTACGATGTCTGATGCTCAAATCGGCTGTTGGACGGGTGGAACACCAAATGCCTGTGCGGGTGATGATTTTGCCTCTGCGGGGGAACTTATCAATCAATGTTGCCAGTCCCCAATAATTGATTTGGTCGATGAGCAGATTTGCTCCGGTGAACAAACAAATATAGTACTGACCAGCGATCAGGATCCTTTAGTAACTTATAGTTGGACGGTTACTGCACCGCCATCTGTTACTGGAGCTGAAAACGGCAGCGGTTCTTTCATAACTCAGACGCTTATTAATACGAGCAATCAGCCCCAGGTTGTTTTTTATAATGTGTCAGGTATCAATGAATCGGAATCTTGTCAGGCTAATACAGTCTCAATACCAGTAACGGTGTACCCCGAATTGATAGTAAATTTGGGTCCTGATATTGATGGTTGCGCACAAGGAGAATTCCAATTAGGTCAAAATCTGAATGTGAGTGGTGGATCATTTGGACCGTTTATCTATCAGTGGAGCGGAAATTTGGGCAATAATCCCAATCCAACGGTAAGTCCCAATATTTCAACTACCTACACTCTTACCGTAACCGATCAAAATGGATGTTCCGGTACGGATCAGATACGAGTGACGGTAAGTCCTGCCATCATATTGGATATGAGTCCTGAAAGAGAATTCTGCGAGGAGGATTCGCCGCTTGCAGTAATAGTGAACCCCACTTCCGGTCAGGCACCGTTTCAATTTAACTGGACTACGCCCCTTGGGCCCCTGACTGGTCAGGAAATTGGAGCTACTATGACCGGAACTTATCAGGTAGAGGTGATAGATGCCAATGGCTGCACCGGTGAGAGATCGGTTAATATTACCATGTTTGAAACGCCCCTTCACGGGGTCTTTACCGTGCCGAATAACATTGACTCCATTTGTCCCGGCGAGCAAATTGATTTATTTAGCATCCCCGCTCAAGGTCTGCCACCATACTCGTATACCTGGACGCATCCCGGCGGCACACAAGATTTTGATCAGAATATCGTGGTTGAATTTCCCGGGCTGTATACTTTTGAAGTATTGGATGCAAACGGATGTGTATATCTGGACAGTATTTTCCTTGAGAACAGAGAGCCACCTGAACCGATAATTGAAGGAGACCAAGTAATATGTGAAAATGAAAGCACGGTATTGTCACTGGACCAAAGTTACGATGCTGTTCTATGGTCAACCGGTTCAACGGATGATCAGATTGTTGTTAGTGAAGCAGGGAGTTACTCTGTGACAGTGACCGTTGGATTTGGTTGTCAGGGTGAATCATCCTTTATACTGGAAACTACCCCCTCACCTACTATCACCTTTGAAGGTCCTTCGGTTTTGTGTCCGGAAGAGGTTTCCAATCTGAGTGTTGATGAGGTGTATGAATCCTACGCCTGGGAGGATGGCAGTAGTGAAAGAGTGAGGGAAATTATAGGGCCCGGAACTTACTCAGTAACGGTAACCTCCTCCATTGGATGTACATCTTCAGGAAGTTTTACAGTCGGTTCTGAGGATGAGCTTGCATTCGAAATATTGCCCGGCGATTATTCAATTTGCCCTGAGGATTCAATTGTGCTGACTATTTCAGATGACTTTGCATCCTATTTGTGGTCTGATAGTTCTACAGCTGAAAGTCTTTTTGTGAATGCTCCTGGAGTTTACTCTGTAATGGTGGTTGATTCGCTGGGTTGTAGTGGAGAACAATCGGTTGAAATTACCGAGTTTGCCCCCCCAATAGTAGAAATTACAGGTGATCTGGAATTCTGTTTTGAGACCCAGACTGAATTGGGTCTTACGCAGGAGTATGCTGCTTACACATGGTTCGATGGCAGTACCGATTCCATATTTTTAGCAACTGAGTCCGGGATGGTTTATGTTTCTGTTGTTGATTTTAATGGATGTACAGGTGCTGACACGGTAATGGTAATTGAGTTAGAAGGTATAGAGCCGCAAGTCGAAGGCGAGCTTGCCTTTTGTCCCGGAGGATCTACCTTGTTGAGTTCTGCTGGGGAGTTTGAGGCATATCAATGGAGTACGGGCGGAGATGAGAGATCAGTAAGCGTATTTGATGCTGGAGCGGTTACTTTAATCGTGACAGATGAACTGGGATGCTCTGGCGAGGTAACAGTAGAGGTTGAGGAGCACATACCCCCTTCACCATCAATTGCCGGCTCTACTTCCTTTTGCATTGGCAACAGCACTACGATTGATGCAGGGGAGGGGTATCAAACATATTTATGGAATTCAGGAGATACTACTCAGACCCTGTTGGTTTCATCAGCCGGGGAGTATTCCGTTACGGTGAGCGACCTCAATGGTTGTACGGGTGAGGCTTCTATAGAAATAAGTGAGGAAGAGTCCCTGATGCCGGTAATTAATCCCCTTGATCCGGGTTTTTGTCCCGGAGAAAGTATAGAGCTTTCAGTCAGCAGCGGATTTGAGACCTATTTGTGGAGTACAGGAGACCAGGGTCCCATCATTCTGGTAGATTCAGCCGGAATTTATGAAATAATGGTGGTGGACCAGGATGGATGCACAGGAACTGCCTCCGTAGAAGTAGTTGAATACGATCCTCCCCAACCGACTATTACCGGAGATGATGAGATTTGCTGGGATGGGAGCACGGATCTGGATGCAGGAGAAGGTTATGCTGGATATTTATGGAATACAGGAGAGACTGTCCGTATCATTGATGTACTTAGCGGGGGAGTATACTCAGTGATTGTGACAGATGATAATGGATGTACCGCTCTGGCAGAGTTTGAAGTGGACCAATTAGATCGGCCGGATCCTGTGATTATTGGAAAGTTGGATATTTGTACAGGTGAGCAAACAGAAATAGGATTGACTGAAGACTATGCATTCTATATGTGGTCGGATAATTCCTCCGGTAGTACAATAGTACTAGATGAAGCTGGCCAGTACTCTGTAACGGTCACCGATAATTCAGCTTGTACCGCAGAGGTTTCATTTGAAATAATAGGAAATCCTGACCCTGAAGTGGAGATCACTGGCTCAGAATCATTTTGTACAGGATTTTCGGCGGTATTGGATGCAGGCGATGGCTTTGAAGCTTATTTGTGGTCTGATGCTATTATGTCTACTACCCGGGAATTAGAGGTTACGAGTGGAGGAGTTTACAGTGTTACTGTTACGGACAATAATGGCTGTACAGCAGAAGATTCATTTGAGGTGACGGAGGCGGATGAATTGAGCCCGGTTATCACAGGCCCGGACAGATTTTGTTCAGGAAGCCCAATTGAGCTTTCGACAGGCAACTATGCGCAATACAATTGGAGTACCGGAAGTAATACCCAATCGATAACGGTAGTTGAGGGTGGTACTTACTCAGTAACTGTAGTGGATGCCGATGGCTGCACCGGTGAGACAAGTTTTGAAGCAACTGAAATAGAGCCTCCCTCTGCGGATTTGATTGGATTATTGGATGTCTGCAATACAGCAGAGGATACCAGTATACTCGATCTTACCGAATTTTTGATTGGAGGAGATATTTCCGGAAGTTGGCAGGATGTTGACGGGAGCGGTGCGACTGGAACTTTCCCTGTTTTGGATTTTGACGGAGTAGAGCCTGGCGAGTACACTTTTAGGTATACCACAGCGAGTGCAGAAGCTCCTTGCGAAGAAGCTACTTATACGGTTACGGTTCTGGTAAGGGATTGTGATTGCCCCAATCCTGCCTTTACCAATCCGGGCCCCTTGTGCAATCTGGCTGGAGCAGTCGACCTGAATGACTTTTTGCTGGAACCTTCGGAAGGCAACTGGTCTATCGTGGACCTTCCTGCAGGTGGGAGCGAAAATATCCTTGTGGGCAGTATATTGAATTCTGATGGTGCGGTAGCCGGGAATTACCGAATAAGGTACACCATATTGTCTGCTCCGGACAACTGTCCACTCACTGAGGAGAGGGTAGTTGTCATCAATGCACCCCAGTCTGCAGGTGAGTTTATTGGTAGGCAGAACATCTGCTTTGGGGAATCTGTAGAGTTTGATCTCTTTTCACTAATTACGGGTAATGATGAAGGTGGAGAATGGACAGAAATCAGTAATATTCCTTCTACAGCCAATGCTTTCGATGCTGAGTCGGGAATTTTTGTTTCAGATGGGCAGGTGCCTGGACTTTACCGATTCAGGTATCTTGTTCAGAGTGACCAGCCCTGTCCAAATGATGAGGTAGAAGTGGAAATTATGATCAATGAAATACCGGTAGCTGATGCAGGAGAGGATGGAGAAGTGAGCTGTGCTGAACCTCAGTTGCAGATAGGAGGTGCCAGTACCTCTCAGGGATCGGACTTTGCATTTGAATGGACGAGGAATGGTAATCCGATAACACAATCCGGAAGATTGATCAATGTGAGTGAGGGTGGTGAATACGTGTTGAGGGTGGTTAACACCTTGTCGCAATGCGCCGATTCAGATACTGTTTGGGTGGATGAATTCACTGATCCAATTACAGAGATTGGAATAGAAACCAGAGATCCGGTATGTGCAGGAGAGGCTACCGGCTGTATTTTTATTGAAACCATTGAGGGGGGAACTGCGCCATACTTGTTTTCTTTGGAAGGGGGCGTTCCCACAGCTGAGACTGAGTTTTGTGGATTGAGAGCAGGAAATTATCTCTTGGAAGCAGTGGATATCCATGGCTGTAGAAATCAAATTGCTGTGAGCATTATAGAGCCTGATGATTTGTTTGTCAATCTTGGATTCAATCTATTCGTTTCCCAGGGAGATACGGTATTGATTCCCTATGAGACCAATGCACCCATGGATGCCATAGAAAGTTTGGATTGGTATGTAAATGGAGAATTGGCCAACTGTTCATTTTGTGAGTTGTTCCCATTTTTTGCGGAGGTAAGTCAGAGGTTGGGAGTAGAAGTAATAACCACAGAGGGGTGTTCTGCCTTTGATGAAATCTTTATCACAGTTACCAAAGAGCGCAAGGTATTTGCGCCCAATGTGATTCGTCCGGGCTCGAATGTCAGTTCTGCCAATGCTAGCTTCACGATTTACGGAGAAGAAGGAACGCTATTGCAAATAAATAAGTTGAGAATATTTAATCGATGGGGCACATCCGTATTCCAAAGGACCAATTTGGAGCCAAATAATCCTGCCCTGGGTTGGGATGGAAGGTTTAATGATGAAGATGCTCAAAGTGGAATATATTTCTTTCAGGCTGAGGTGCTGTATGATGACAACAGAATTGAGTTAATTACAGGTGAGTTTACGTTATTGAGGTGATGCTTTTGACTGAACCGGGAAGTGACAACACGTTTTTCGCAAAAAGAGCTGAAATAAACTGGTTATAGGGCCTTGAATTGCTGTCTGTGTTTTTGTGTTTTAGCCCTGGAAGGCAAGGCCAAAGCAAACGGTTGCAGAAAGAGTATTTTGAAGTGGAATTATTTTGTCCCTTTAAGGGTTAAAATAGGGTAATCAATAGCACACAACACATATAATTAATGATGACCGATCTTCTTGCATTAGAGAAAAGGAATAGTTTTTTTATTAGATTCGTGCTGATTTTGTTGGTGGGTTTGCTCCCATGGAATCACAAGATTTATGCTCAATGCGATGTTCAGGGACCATTTCCGATTGAGGACCTTTCCAATGAATATTATCCTCTGGAAATTACCGGTGCATTGAACGATTCACTTTCATCCCCTGATCAAGGAATTTGTGGGATAGTACTTAATTTTACTCACGATGCAGTGGCAGATCTTTTTATTCAACTTTATTCACCCTCAGGTCAGTTGGTTAATCTTATTGGACCGGTAAGCAACACGCCTCCGCACACTGATTTTTCGAGTTGGAATATCCTATTTGTTCCTTGTGGTGTACCGGCATCACCCGACCCCGGTTTTTCAGCACAATGGAGTAACAATCAACCCTGGGGAGTCTTTGGGAACTATACAGGGTCTTATCATCCCTTTGAAGGCTGCCTGGAAGACTTTAATGAAGGTCCTGTAAATGGTACCTGGACACTTTTTGTTCAAGATGGACTTCAATTTTTCGACGGTGAACTCATTGGCTTTTCTCTTGTTTTTTGTGATCCCTCCGGGATTGATTGTGTGAGTTGTGAACCAGATGGGGGCCTACTGCCTTTTTTTGAGTTTGAATTTTGTCAGGGAGATACTATTTTTCAATTGCCAAACCCGGTTTATCCAGGTAGTGAGCCACCCGATGAGGATGAGTACGATTTTGTCTATTTGTTTGTCAATAACAACAATATTCAACACATTTTCGCTGATTCTTTTCTTTCCCTGGATTTTTCCGGTGAGTACAGGATATATGGACTGTCTATTTTGCGCCAGGACTCGGCAGTACTTGAAACACTTGGCGAAGATTACACCTATTCTCAGTTGAGCCAGGCATTGAGTCAAAACTTTAAGCCATTTTGTGGGGACCTTTCTATGAGTTTTATTGATGTTTGGGTTCATCCATCCTTTGACTCTCTTCTTGAAGTGACCATTTGTACTGGAGACAGCCTTCAATTTGCCAATTCATCCTTTTTTGAGGAGGGTATTTATCGATTTGAGCATCAAACTGAATTTGGTTGTGACAGCATTTTTGAACTTCATCTTTCATTTTCTAATCTCGAGGCTGTTCTGCAGGGAGACTCCTTTATTAATTGTCACGACACAATAGCTGTACTAACTGCTGAGAATTCAATTTTTCCGACAAATTACACACTCCACTGGTGGACTTTTGACGGTGAAATTAGTGGTCAGACGGATAGCACGATTGTTGAGGCTTTGGCCGGTGGTACTTATTATTTTGAGCTTGCTGATGGTGAGTGCAGAGATACTGCAACCTTTTTTGTGACTGGTTCACCTTTTGGTCCTGAATTGGCTGTATACGCAACAGAAATCAATTGTGGATCCGACAGCGCGATAATTTCAGTTGAAACCATGGCCGACCTCATAGAAATAAATTGGTCCGGACCGGGGGTATCTGAATCCGCTCAAAGCTCCATTGTTGTTTTTGAGCCCGGATGGTACTACATTGAAGCAGTTGATGCAGATAGTTGCGTTCGCCTGGATTCCGTATTGGTATTTGAGGACTTTACCGAGCCTACTTTTGAGTTTGATACCATTTTTGGAAACTGTATTGGAGATGTTTTTCTACTTCAACACCCTGAAATGGATAGCCTTTGGGAGTTTGTGTGGTACTTCGATGGTGACACCTTGACTGGGAGTCCCCCAGCAGTTAATGAACCCGGCTATTATCGGGCTGAAATTATTGGTAGTAACGGCTGTACTGGTGTTGATTCGGTATTTGTTGACTTTTTATTCCGGACTCCTACTGTCACTATAGCTTCCGCTCCACTTGATTGTAACGAAGCTGAAATTCTTGTTGTCGCTTCTACGGGATTCGGAGGCAGTACTTATTTTTGGCAAGGTCCCAATGGCTTTGAGGCATTTGTTCAACAGTTTTTTGCCCCTTTTCCGGGCCAATATAACCTGGAGGTTACCTCACCTCAGGGCTGTGTTTTAGATACTTTTTTTGTGGTAGAATCCCTCGGCAATTTACCAGAAGTGGATATTTTCCTATCTGATGACAGTGGGTGCATAGGCGATAGCATCCAAATTATCCTGGAAACCAACTTCTCCAACGTCCAGGTTCAATGGAGCGGACCTGATGGTTTTATATCGGATGAACCCTCACCCTTTGTGAACCAGCACGGCTGGTATTTTCTTGAAATTGTCACTCTTGGGAGTTGCATCGTAAATGACTCAATTTTTATCACAGATGCAGTCCCGGTGGATCAATTTGAGATATTGGCAGATACACTTAATTGTGAGATAACTACCGGTTTGATTAGCGTGTCAGGTCCTTCGGGGTGGAACTTTCTGTGGAATGGACCGGGCCTTATAGATGTTGAAGGAGATTCCGCTACCATAATTACTGGAGGGGATTTCGAATTGACCGTGATTGATCCATCTTCAGGTTGCTCGGCCCGACTTGCTGTTTTTGTTGGACAAGATACTGTATCTCCTCAGGCTTCATTTATGGTAGGTGATACCATAAGTTGTTTAAATGATAGAGTCATGGTAGAGCTTTCTATTGCTGCAGATAGTGAATTTTTTGTTTCCGGCTCCGGACTGGTAGAGGTGGAGGAGAGTAGTTTTACTGCAGATAGGGGTGGAACCTATGAACTAACAGTTGTTGGTCAAAATGGCTGCAGTTCAGTCTTTCCCATTTTCATATACTCAGATACTTCTATAGTGGATGTAGAACCCATGATTCCTTTTTTTGGCTGTGGTCGAGATTCTGTACTTTTAACTGTTTCTGATCCCGACCGTCTCGTCGGTATTCAATGGACTGGTCCGGCTGGATTTCAATCCACAGAATTTGAAGTATTGATTTATGAGCCGGGGGATTACTCTGTGCATTTAATAGGAATTAATGGTTGCGATCACCGGGTAGATTTTGAAGTTGAGGAAGACTTAAGTACTCCGGACGTTATTTTTTCAGAATACGGGGAAATTAATTGCGACCAGGCAACCGTGGATATCTCAATTTTGAATGTATTACCCGGATTTCAGTACAGCTGGAATTTTCCTGATGGAAGACTTGTGGTTGGAAGTGAAATTTTGGCAGATGTTTCTGGCTGGTATTTTGTTGAAACGACTGATGATGATGGTTGCACTGGACTAGACTCTTTGTTTGTCCGTGAAGATATTTCAATTCCTGAAGTTGAAATCGAATGGGGAGTTATTAACTGCTTGAATCCCTCCACTCTTTTAATTGCACATGCTCAAAATGTTGCAGAATTCAGTTGGACAGGGCCTAATGGATTTAATTCACAAGATAGCATTGTCGAAGTCTTTGAATCCGGTTTTTATGAACTGACAGTTACCGGTTTTAATGGCTGTGATACTTTGCTTTTGGTTGAAGTTTTGTCAGACACAATTACTCCGACTTTGATAATTGAAGGGGAAACTGTTATTGATTGTAATAGTCAAATGGCAGAACTTGCGGCCACTTCAGATTTCGACGATGCTGAATTTGAATGGATTTTTCCTGACAGTACTGTTGTAGGTACAGCAGAAATTTCAACCAATTTGGAAGGTGTGTACATTGCTATGGCTACTTTGCCAAACGGTTGTTTTGTAAAAGATAGCCTAATGGTTGTCGTGGATACCATTCAACCTGAGGTGAACTTTGAGGTGGTGGATATTGATTGTGCGCAAATTGAGGGTGCTATTACTATTACACCCGTTCAAAATGTTGCCTCTGTGGTTTGGCATGATGAAATAGCGGAAGAGAATGAATTGGCAGCAATTGTCCAGAATGGAGGAATTTATTTGGTGGAGATTATCGGAGACAATGGCTGCTCATTTTTTTTAGAAATTGAGGTTGAGGAGAATATTGAAGGCCCCACTTTTGAGTTGCTAATTGGTGAGCTGAATTGCGATGAGTTGACCAGAGAGCTGAGTTTCAATAGTGATGACTCGGTGGAGATAATACAATGGTTTGGAGAGGGTGGCTTTCTGACGGATGAAAGGGTTCTGATTGTCTCAGAAGAAGGGGAGTACACGCTTAGAATAATTGATTCCCATGGCTGTGTAGCCGAAGAAATAGTTCAAATCGACCTGGATGTTGAAACACCCGAATACCGGCTAAGTGTCGAGATGATTGATTGCAACAATGATGAGGCGCTGGTTTCCCTGGAAATCGAAAGTCATGTTGAATTTCGGTTTATTGGACCAGACGGGTTTGTTATGGAGGATTCAGTTTTTTTTACTTCCCTTACCGGGGATTTTCAACTGGAAGTATTCAGCCCTTCCACTGGATGTAGTTCGGTTGAAGGGTTTTCAATTTTTGCAGACACTAGTAGCCCTAATTTTTCTATACAAATTCTCAGCCCTTTGGGTTGCGATGGAAGCCCGGGAGAACTTTTTGTTGATTTAGTCGAAGAATTGAATAATCCCGGATTTAGCTGGACAGGCCCTTCAGGAGGGATCACGGGTCCTAATGATTTACGGAACGTAATTGTTGAAGAGGGAGGTGCTTATACGGCAGTAGTTCATAATTTTGACAATGGTTGTAAGGCCTCCTCTGAAATATTAGTTGAAGTTCATGGCCAGTTTGGACCCGTAATTATTGATTTAGAACAACCAGATTGCGATGGAAACGATTTTGGAAGCCTTAGAGTACTGAATATTACCGGAGCTACCGATCCTATTGAAATCCGATTTTCACAGGAGGATGCTATTATTGAGAATGAGGTAATTTTCGGTATTGAACCAGGAATTCATATCCTAACCATCCTGGATGCTAATGAGTGTTCATGGGATACTACATTGATGGTTGTTGAATCACATTTTGAAGTTGATCTCGGACCTGATCTAATGGTGGAGCCCGGAACTATAGTGGAAATTTATGCTGAAGTTATCCCACCGGGAGACAACTACCTCTTTTTCTGGCAGCCCGACCAGGGGTGCACCGATTGTGATGAATTGAGTATGGTTATTTCTGATGAAATTTATTTGGAGTTGCTAGTTTTAGATTCGGTGTCCGGCTGTGAGGCAAGGGATCGTTTGCACATTCAATTACTCAGTACACCCAGGGTTTTTGTCCCCAATGTATTTTACCCCGGCAGCAACACAGGAAATGAAACCTTTAGAGCCCACTGGAACCAATTTGTCGAAGGGATGTCTTTTATGAAAATTTTTGATCGCAATGGGAATATGGTATTTAGTCATGATGGGTGCCAGCGTTTGGAGTGTTCATGGGACGGGAAAGTCAATGGACAACTTGCAGAACCCGGAGTTTATCTTTATCTTATGGAGTTTAAAACGCTAGATGGGGGAGTGATTATAGAGAAAGGCGATGTTTTATTGTTGAGATAGATATCGATTTTATTTGGACGTTCTACTCCAAGCTGGAGTTGCCTCCAGTAAGACCCTTTTGTTTTTGTTCCTTTAATTGTTTTGATTATTTTAAAAAATCGAAACATTATTTTTAAAGTGCTGGTGACATGCTGTGCGTAAACAGAACATTAAGTTTTTAGGCCTATATCTTAACTTTTCTTTCTGCAAAACCAAATTGTTTTGTTGTTAAAATTGTGCTTGAAAAAATCCGTACAGTTATGAATAGACTTTTACCAGTACAACTTATACTTACTCTTCTTTTGCTTTTTTTCGGATTCTCATCCTTTGCCCAGGATTGCAATGACCCACCTCCTGCTTTGTGTCCCTGCGATGTTGAGATTATTTGTGGGTTTCAAGCCCTTGATGGTTACTGTTTAGATATGCCCCCTAATCAGGTTACTTCTTTTACTTTTGTGGGTTGTCCCAATAATGTTATTGATAATCCGGCCTGGTTTGCATTTGTTGCCGGGGAGGAATTTCTGGACATGGATATTATTCCTACAAATTGTTCCGGCTTCGGAAGTGCAACAGGAATTCACTGGGTGATTTATACCGGCACGCCTGAGTGTTCAGGTTCAGGTGCTGCTTGTGTATACTCCGGCTTGACTCCTGAGCTCACTTCTTGTGGGTGTCCCGGTACCGGGCCTCAGAATATTTCAATTGCTACTATTCCCGGGCAAACCTATTATGTGGTTATTGATGGTTGTGGAGGTTCTCAATGCGATATTGAAATTGTAGTAAATGAGGGTGGAGAGCCACCTTCAGCCGGAGTGATTACTGAGTTTGACTTGTCTGAAGTATTTATCCCGGAATTCAGTGGGCCGGATACCATCTGCCTTGGAGCAGAGGGTTTTAGCTTTAGTATTAATCCTCCGGAAGGAGCTGCGTTCTCTATTTGGGAGTTTCCGGATGGGGAAATTGTGGTGACACCTCAGGGTGTTTTTGAAATCGATATTCCCAGCTCTTATTTTGAGGAAGAAGGTCCTTTTGAATTATGCGTTTCAGTGGCTAATAATTGTGATACATCTGCTGTTGTTTGCAGGGAGTTTTTTGTGTTGCAAATTGCACCAGAGTTTGAGGAGGACGAAATCTGCCAGTATGAAGATTACAACTGGGATTTTTTCATAGAGAGTTCTAATCTTCAACCCGGAATTCACGAGTTTAGTGCTATTAGAATTGGCTCTTTTGGCTGTGAATTCGAAGGAATTCTCGAGTTGACCATTCACGACGTCAATGATGATAATCCCACACCACTTTTTGAGGTCATATGTGAACAGGATGTACCGTTTTTCCTTCACGGCCAGCAATTCTCAGAAACTGGCGAATACGAAATAATCATTCAATCCATCAATGAATGCGATAGCTTTTTAAATCTAGAATTATTTGTGCTCGGTATTGATCTGTTGTTTGAAGACCCACCGATATGCGTAGGTGGTATGTTTACTTATTGCCCATCAGATATTATTATCAATCCCAGCCCTGCTGATGTGCCGGGAGAATTGGAAGTAATCTACCGATGGACTCAGGTGAGTACAGGAACAATTTTACAGGAAGGACCCAATGAGTTTTGCCTCGAAGCTGATTTAAGTATTTTTCTAGATGATGTAGAAGAATTCCAATTACAGGTTTTTATGCAATATGAGGGTTTACCCGATCCCTTTCCCTGCGAGTCCCAGGTTTACACAGTATTTATTGATCTGGATGATTTTCTACCTGACGAACCCGAATTTGCTGAAACAGATCCCGTTTGTCTTGGTGATATAGTGAGTGTTTCTATTGAAAACGTTAACCCTGATTTGTTTTATGTATGGGAGATAAGCGCTCCCGGAAATACCTATGAATCTGCAGTATCCGGTAGCGGGGAGACCATTGAGATCCTCTTCTTTGAAGCCGGTTCCTTTTTGGTTTGTGCTTCCATACAAAATTCTTGTGGGGAAGGTGAGCAGGCTTGTACCACTATTGAAGTCAACGATCTGTCTTCTTCAGATCCGGGTCCAGATGTTGCAACTTGTAATTTAGAGTATGTTATGGTTGGCGAAGGGAGTAATGGATTTTGGACGGTTGTGGATTCCCCTCCAGGAGGACAAATTCTATTTTCCGACATCAATAGCCCTAATTCAGTAATAACAGCCAATGAGTTTGGAACATATTTATTGAGTTGGACAGAGGTGCTGGGAGATTGCATGGAAGAGTCTTTTGTTTCAATTACTTTTTCCTCACCTCCTCAGATCAGTGATCTGGTGGTTGAATGCAATCCGGTTCAAACCGACTTTGAAGTTTCCTTTACAATTATAGGGGGGCAAGCTCCCTATACGGTAACGACTGGGAATGGGACAATAGAGGGTGATGAATTTATTTCTGATCTCACACCAAGCGGTGATATTATTCAGATTGTCATAGCAGATGATTTTGGCTGTATTTCTGATACGATTCAAGCTACCCGTACCTGCGATTGTTTTACTGAGACCGGAACAATGGATTTAAGCCCACTTTCTCTTTGCACAGGCGATTGTATTGATGGTTCTGATTTTTATTTGGGGGGAGAAGAACTTGACCCCAATGATACGACCATGTACGTTTTGCATACGAGCAGTGGTCCTGCTTTGTCTGGAAGTACGGTAATTGGTGTGAGTTCCACCGGAGAGTTTTGCTTTGAGGATTTGGATATAGAGGAAGGGCGCACCTATTACATCAGTTTTGTTGTTGGAGACAATGATGGTAATGACCTGGTAGATTTGACCGACCCTTGTCTTGCTGTATCTGCAGGGACACCTGTTACCTGGCATGCTCAACCGATTTCAAGTGCCGGCGGAGATGACAATGTCTGCGGATTCCTTTTCGATTTGAATGCTTCTCCATCTGTTGGTGAAGGAATCTGGCGTCTTGTTTCAGGACCGGGTTCGGTTGTCTTTGGAGATGAGAGTTCTCCTTCTAGTGGTGTAGAGGTTGATGAATGCGGTACATATACTTTCAGGTGGTCCGAAGAAAATGCTATTTGTATTGATTCTGCTGAAGTTAGTATTGAATTTTTCTGCTTCCCAACTACTCCTGCCTTAAGCTTTGTATATGATTGCTTTGAGGATATCTCTTATTCTGTTGAGTTTGAAATTGAAGGAGAGGCTCCTTTTGTTGAATTGAATGGCAGGGGAGAATTAGATGGAAATACCTTTTTTATTGAAGGTATTCCTGCAGGTACGCCAGATACCTTTTTTATTGAAGATGCAAATGGTTGTGTTATTGAGGTCCCTGTTTTTAGAGAATGCGACTGTGATGCTGATGCCGGGCAATTTTTGGACGATAGCACCATTGAAGTTTGCGAAACTAATGGAGCGGTAAATGCTGGACCTGTGCAGGATGAAGTCGTAGAAGGTCAAAATACTTTCACTTTTGTTCTTCACGATTCTGAAGGGGGAGTCCTGGGAAATGTTTTTGCCCAGAGTCAAGATGGTGATTTTGACTTTAATGCAATCGATGGGTTGTTATGTGATCAAACATATTATATTTCGCATGTAGTCGGTGCTGAACTGGCCGATGGAAGTGTAGACTTTTCTGATGGTTGCCTTTCCGTTTCAGACGGCAGGCCGATATTGTGGAGATGCCAACCACAGGCTGATGCAGGTCCCGATGACGATGTATGTGGACTTTCATATGACCTTCAGGCCTCACCCTCTGTAGGTTCAGGTAGTTGGGGCTCCTTAGGTATGGGAGGTGTTACTTTCTCAGTTGTCAATTCCCCAAATTCTACCGTCACAGTTAGTGATTTCGGACTGAGATGCTTTGTTTGGACCGAGACAAATGGAGATTGTATCTCAAGAGATACGGTCTGTATCGATTTTCAGAGAAATCCCGAATTGGTTCCCGGTAGCCTTCAAATTGAATGTGATGAAACCTTTACCAACTACTCAGTTAGTTTTGAAATCCAATTTGGCGATGAGGACACCTACCTTGTAACTGGTGGCGGCACTCTTGTTGGGAGTGTATTTACCTCTGATTTTATTCCCAGTGGAGAGGATTATTTGTTTGAGCTTACTGATGATAACAATTGTGATTTGGAAATCATTTCCGGTAACTTTGAATGTGAGTGCTTCAGTGCTGCAGGTCAGCTCAGTGGAAGTCCTCAAAACCTCTGTGAAGATCAATTGGTGAATGCCTCAGGATTAAATTACGATGCATCAGAAGAACAACAGGACGGAAATGATACCAGGGCATTTATCCTTCATGATGGTGACATGAATACTCTTGGTAATGTCATTGCAATGAATGAAAATGGTGCATTTGCATTTGATCCGGGAACAATGAATCTTGAACAGGAGTATTGGATTGTGGTCGGAGTCGGCAACGAAATGGGGCCAGGAATGGTTGATCTAGAGGATGAGTGCCTCTCAACTTCAGAGGGTATCCCCGTTCGATGGTTTGCTTATCCCAATGCAACAATTGCCGATGGAGAAAGAGAAGTCACTTGCCTGTTACCCCAAATTGAATTAGTGGCTGAAAATGACGAACCCTTTTTGGAATATCAATGGAGTACAGCCAACGGCCAAATTGTCTCCGGCGATAATGATAGAATCGCCATTGTCAATGCTGCCGGAACCTACCTGCTTATCGTTACTGACAATAGATCTGGTTGCAGCTCACAGTCTGAAGTTGAAGTGACTCGTTCGGATGACTTGCCTGATGTGTTAATTGATGCCCCACAGTTGCTCACCTGCGATAGGACTGAGGTGACAGTTAATGCTGAAAATTCAACCACTGGAGCTGGTTTTGAGTACCAGTGGAATGGCCCAGGTATAGTTTCAGGTGCTGATGGGCTTATGCCCGTAGTAAATGAAGCTGGAATTTATACTTTAGAAATAACGAACCTCAATAATGGCTGTGTGAATCAAGGTAGTATTGAGGTGGTGGAAGACACTGAAGCCCCAATCGCGATTGCTTCAGTCAGTTCAGAGATCGACTGCTCAACTACTGAGGTTCAACTCAGTTCACAGGGTTCCTCTACAGGAAATCAAATTCGGTTCAGCTGGTCACCTCTGGGGGTCCAGGGAAATATTGTCAGTGGTGCTTCGGATGCTACAGCAATTGCAGATGAGGCTGGTACTTATGTGCTTGAGGTTACAAATATTGATAATGGCTGCTTTGCTAATGATACAGTTGAAGTTATTGAGAACCGGGATGTGATCGAAGGCTTAATAACTTTGGTTGAGAATGTTTCCTGTTTTGGTGATACCGATGGATTTATTTCTATTGTTGAAGTTGAGGGCGGAACCGCTCCATTTGAATATTCATTTGATGGTGGGCAGAGCTTTGGGACTAATTTTGAGCGACCCGGTCTCTCTCCAGGGCAATACGAGCTAGTTGTAAGGGATGATAGGGGCTGTCTGTGGTCACAATCATTTATTATTGAGGAGCCTCCCTTGCTTACGGTTGATTTGGGGGGTGATCAGGTTGTTGAATTGGGAGAAAGAACTACGCTTGTTGCATCTGTCAATGTAGACCCTTCTTCAATTATCGAATGGATTTGGGATCCTGTAGTTGATCCAGCTTGTCCCAACTGCCCTGAGCAAATATTCACTCCTGATGCTATAACTGCGGTTGGGGTGACCGTAATAGATAGCTTCGGCTGTGCTGCAAGTGATCAAATAAGAGTATTTATAACAGTAAATAGAAATGTGTTTCTGCCCAATGCCTTTAGCCCTAACCTGGATGGAGTAAATGATCGATTTGGTGTTTACGCTGATCCGGCAAGAGTGAGCTCCATACGTGAGTTTAGAGTTTTTAACCGCTGGGGTGAACAAGTGTTTATGCGGGAGAATATTTTTGAAATTGGACAACTGTCGGAGGCGAATTCATGGGATGGCCGTTTCAACGGTGAGGATCTCAATCCCGGAATTTTTACCTGGTTCGCAGTAATTGAGTTTGCCGATGGAGTTGAAGAGACCTTCCAGGGTGAAGTATTGTTAATGCGGTAGTCTTTTTTAGAAAAAGAAGAAACCAGACCAAATAAATATTTCTAAATAATTCGCTTGATTGTTTTTCAGTCCCGGACAAGCTTGCTCAATACAACACTTCTTGTCCGGGACTTTTGGTATTTACACGTTTGTATTCGTTTGTATCCGTTTAGATATTTGGGAATTTGGGCAGCCGGGCAGTACTTTTGCACAAACTATAACTGTTAAGAAATGTATGCCTCGCCGGAAAAAATTTTGAAAGATGTATTTGGATATTCTTCTTTTCGCCGGAATCAGAGGAGTATCATCAATTCTATTTTGTCGGGAAAAGACACAATGGTACTTATGCCAACGGGTGGAGGTAAATCCCTGTGTTATCAGGTGCCTGCTCTCTGTTTGCCAGGACTAACTGTCGTAATTTCTCCCCTTATTGCCTTGATGAAGGATCAGGTTGATGCATTGAAATTAAATGAAGTCAGGGCAGAATTCGTCAATAGTACGCTATCTTACTCTGAGCAAAGGAGGATATTTCAGGAAGTAAGTTCAGGCAAGATTAAATTGTTGTATCTGGCCCCTGAGCGCATCAATGAGCGATTCTGGAGTTACCTTAAGCAGCTAAATCTCAGTTTGTTTGCTGTGGATGAAGCTCATTGCATATCTCACTGGGGCCACGACTTCAGACCTGATTATAGGGAGCTCCGGTCCATTAAGAATTTTTTTCCAAAGGTACCAGTAGTGGCCCTTACCGCTACAGCAGATGGCTTAACCAGGAATGATATTATAGAAAGTTTGGCAATGGCCGATCCCGACACTTATGTTTCTAGCTTCAATCGGCCAAATATCCGCTATTTAATCGAGCCCAAAAGGAATAGTTTCGAAAAACTGCTTCAATTTCTTGAACAGTATCGTGGAGAGTCAGGTATTATTTATTGCCTCAGCCGACAATCGACTGAAGAACTCGCGGAAGATTTAAGAAATGTGGGATTTAAGGCCGTTCACTATCACGCAAAATTGGACAGAGAAACCCGTGAAAAACATCAGGAAATGTTTGCCAGGGATGAAGTGGATATAGTAGTTGCTACCATTGCGTTTGGGATGGGAATCGACAAACCTGATGTCCGTTTTGTGGTTCATATGGATGTACCAAAAAACATAGAATCCTATTATCAGGAAACCGGGAGGGCGGGAAGAGATGGCCTGGAAAGCACTGCATTGCTTTTTTACTCATATTATGACCTGCTAAGATTGAAATCCTTTGTGGAAGTTGATGGGAATTCTGAGCAGACAGAAGTCATGTTGAAGAAATTAGATCAGATTGGTGACTTTTGCTCGGGGAAGACTTGTCGGAGAAAGTATCTGCTTAATTATTTCGAAGAAAATTTTCCCTCAAATTGCGGTAATTGCGATATATGTCTTGGGAAATTTGAAAAAGTAGAAGCAACAAGGGCGGCACAGATGGCGCTTTCTGCGGTGGTTCGTTTAAGGGAAAAGTTTGGCATGAATTACATCATAGATATCCTCAAGGGGTCATCCTCAGTAAAAGTTAGGGAAAATCATCGAAAATTGCCAACTTTCGGTGTGGGTAGTGAATACACAAAAGATCAATGGTCTGCCATAATAAGGGCCTTGCTTGATCAAGAATTTCTCGGGCGATCAGCCGGAGATTATCCAACTCTGCAATTGACGGATAAAGGTTGGAGCATTCTAAAGGGTCAAGAGCCTTTTCATTATTTCGTTCGCAAAAAGAAAGACGCGCTTAAAAAACGAATTGAAGAACTTTCTTATGAAAAGGAACTCTTTGATGAATTGAAGAACTTAAGGTCGATTCTGTCCAGGTCTGAAGGGGTGCCCCCATTTATGATTTTTCACGAGGCCACCCTTGTCGAGATTGCAAAATTTCTTCCATTGACTTTGGATGATCTCGGCGAAATTGGAGGACTTGGTAAGGTCAAGTTGCAAAATTACGGCGCGGATGTGTTGAAAGTGGTCAGGACGTATTGCCGGGATAGAGGACTGAAAAGTAAAATGAATGAAAAAATCAAAGCTCCTGTCCGCTCCAACTCAAACAAGTCAGGCAATTCATCAAAAAAAGGCAGAACATACTTCAAGACTCTGGACTTGATTCAGAAGGGTAAATCATTGCAGGAGGTTTCTGAATTGAGGAGCCTGACTCTTTCAACTACTATGGAGCATGTGGCTTATCTGATCGAAGAGGGGAAGCTGCCAGTAGTGGACTATATACCTGAAGATAGGTTGGCCAGAGTCAAGGCAGCTATAGATCAGACGGGTATGGAAAAACTTACCCCAATCAAGAGGTTGTTGGGGAGTGACTTTTCTTTCGATGAGATAAAAATTTGCATCGCCCATTATAAAAGGGTTGAGAAAATGAAGAATTCTATTTATTAGGAGATGTACATTCCTCAAAAATTTGTCAGACATTTCTCAACACTTGAATCTTTTTAGTGATACACAGTTGAAATCTGAGAGGAAACAATGCCGACAATTAAAGATTTCAGATATTTGCAGTATAATTAATGTATAATTTGCATCATGGGAGCGCAAATTGATGCCGGCAGCAATCCTGCTTGCATAAATTGATCAAATATGGCCTTAGGTTTGTTGGCTAACTTGGTATCTGTGCTCTAAAAAGTAACTAAAGGTTTATGTCGACTTATTCATACGTTTTTAATGCTCATCCTGATTACATAGATAATATGTATAAAAAGTATCGGGAAAACCCTAAAGAGGTAGATGAGGGGTGGAGAGTTTTTTTTGAAGGATTTGAATTTGCTATCGGTTCAAATGGTGCGGTAAGTTCGGATACCGACTTGAAGAAAGAATTTGCTGTTTTTTCCATCATCCACGGATACCGGGCCAGAGGACATCTTTTGTCAACCACCAATCCCATTCGTCAAAGAAGAGACCGCAGGCCCAATTTAAATCTTGCTGATTACGGGCTTCAAGAGGCCGATCTGAAAGAAAGCTTTGCCGCAGGTGGAGAAATGGGGCTTCCCAACGCCACACTTCAGGAAATACTAGATAGATTGAATGCTATTTATTGCGGGAATATCGGTTTCGAATTTGTTCATATAAAAGATCGTCAGGCAAGATATTGGGTAAAGGATAGAGTAGAGGGCAGAACTCCCTCTGAGGATTATGGACTGGACCTTGAGTCAAAGAAGAGGATATTGGAAAAACTCAATGGAGCTGAGGTTTTTGAAAGGTTTCTTCACACTAAATATGTAGGACAAAAAAGATTTTCACTTGAAGGAGGGGAAGCAGCTATACCTGCAATGGATTTTATCGTTTGCGAAGGCAGCAAGTACGGTGTTGAGGAGTTTGTAATTGGCATGGCACACAGAGGACGCCTGAATATTTTAGCCAATATAATGGGTAAAACCTATGAACAGATTTTCAATGAATTTGAAGGTACTGCAGTTCCTGATTTGAGTTTTGGAGATGGCGATGTGAAGTATCACCTTGGCTTTAGTTCCCAGATTGAAACCTCGGAGGGCAAAACTGTTCACCTCAAATTAGTTCCCAACCCCTCCCACCTTGAATCTGTCAATCCGGTAGTGGTTGGTTTTTCGCGGGCCAAAGGTGACATTCTTTACGATGGCGATTTTTCGAAAATATGCCCAATACTTTTACATGGAGATGCTGCTATAGCCGGACAGGGAGTTGTATATGAAACCGCTCAAATGAGTCAACTGGCAGGGTATTTTACCGGCGGAACCGTTCATTTGGTCATTAATAATCAAATAGGATTTACCACGGATTTTGATGATGCCCGTTCGTCCATTTATTCCACCGGTGTGGGTAACATGATTCAGGCTCCTATATTTCACGTAAATGGTGACGATCCCGAAGCTATTATTCACTGTGTAAAAATGGCTGTCGAATACCGGCAAAAATTTCAAACCGACGTTTTTATTGATATGGTTTGTTATCGGAAGCATGGACATAATGAAGGAGACGATCCTAAATTTACACAGCCTGAGATGTATGAAATTGTAAAAAATCACCCTTCTCCACGAAAGGTCTACATTGACCGATTGGTAAAAAGAGGTGATGTAGATGAAAGTCTGGCTGAGGAGATGGAAAAGCATTTTTGGCAAAAATTGCAGGAGCGCCTGGATATGGTTAAGGAGAAAGAACTACCTTACGAATATCAAGAACCTGAAATCGCCTGGAGGTCTTTGAAGCGCAAAGCGGAAGTTTCTGATTTTGAAACTTCTCCAAAAACGGGTATTGCAAAAGATAAAATAGTCAAGCTCCTTCGACAGTTAATTGATACTCCAGAGTCCTTTACTCCATTGGGGAAGGTGGGGCGCCTTCTCAAGGGTATAGAGAGATTGAAAAAAGACAACACACTCGATTGGGCCATGGCTGAATTGCTGGCCTACGCTTCTATTCTGGCTGAAGGAAAGGATATCAGAATGAGCGGGCAAGATGTTAAAAGGGGTACTTTCTCTCACCGCCACTCAATTTTTTACGATAAGAACACCTACGAAGAGTACAACAGATTATCAAATGTTGCTGAAAATCAGGGAAAATTTAGAATTTATAATTCGTTACTTTCAGAATTTGGTGTTCTTGGATTTGAATACGGTTATTCTATGGCAACTCCAGATGCCCTTGTTGTGTGGGAAGCTCAGTTTGGTGATTTCTTCAACGGCGCTCAGGTGATTGTAGATCAGTACATTACTGCCGCAGAGAGCAAGTGGCAACGCCAAAGTGGTTTGGTCATGTTGTTGCCCCACGGATTTGAAGGACAGGGACCGGAGCATAGTTCAGCCCGATTGGAAAGGTTTCTTCAGGCTTGTTCTGAACTGAATATTGTTGTTCTTAACATGACTTCACCTGCAAACCTCTTTCACGCACTCCGCAGACAACTTGCCTGGCCCTTTAGGAAGCCATTGGTGATTATGTCCCCAAAATCCCTGCTCAGACATCCTGGCTGTGTGAGTAAAATGTCTGAATTTTTGACCACAAAGAGTTTTCAAGAGGTGATTGACGATCCGCAGCTTTCAGAAGAAAAAGACCATAAGGTAAAACGTTTGATTCTCTGCAGTGGGAAGCTTTACTTCGATCTGGATGAATATAGAAGGGAGAATCAAAACGGAGAAATTGCCATTGTAAGATTAGAGCAATTATACCCCTGGCCAGAATTTCAGTTGGAGCAGATATTCAAAAAGTACCCAAAGGCTGAATTAGTATGGGTGCAGGAAGAGCCTGAGAACATGGGGGCCTGGTGGTATGTAGCCATGCGATTGAGGGATAGATCTGTAAGGGGAATCACCAGAAAATCAAGTGCTTCACCGGCTACCGGATTCAAAAAGGTACACGATAAACAACAGCTGGAGATTATCGAAAAAAGTTTTAGTCTCTAGACTATTGATCAAATTCCGAGCCTCCTCTGTATGAAAAGGAAACCAAAAAAAGCAGTTGGGAAAAAGACGGGTAAGAAGACCAAAGTAAAAAAGCACTATGAGCCGATCTTTGGTCAGGGGTTTTGGAAAACGGACAAACGGTTACTCTCCGGATTTGTAATTTTCCTGGCGGCTTTCTGTCTGTATTTGCCGGTAGTGAACTACGACTTTATTCTCGATGATAAAATTGTCTACAGCGAAAATGATTTTGTAAAAGAAGGGGTTTCGGAAATCTGGAAAATCCTAAGCAAAGAAACCTTCGAAGGTTACCTCGGTGAGCAGGATCAGTCTCTTGTAGTTGGCTCCAGATATCGGCCATTGAGTTTGGTGACCTTTGCAGTAGAATACGAGATATTTGGACTCAATCCTACAATTGGGCATATAGGAAATGGCCTGCTCTACGGTTTGACCTGCCTTTTGATTTATCGACTCATGTTTCTGATGTTTCCCGGAGTTAAAAGTCGCTGGTCTGAAAAATGGTATCTCACCATTCCATTTGTTGGAGCCATGCTCTTTGCCCTGCATCCTGTGCATTCTGAAGTAGTGGCAAACATTAAGGGCAGGGATGAAATAATGGCCTTGTTGGGCGCATTATCCTCGCTGTATTTCGCTTTTAGATATGTTGATAGAAGCGATTGGAAGTGGTTGTTTTTTAGCGCTGTGAGTTTTTTTCTGGGCCTTCTCTCCAAGGAGAATGTAATTACCTTTTTGGCTGTAATTCCCGCAGCTATTTATTTTTTTACAGACCGTCCACTGAGAAAAAATGCGACAATTACCGGGGTATTGTTAGCAGTGACTTTGCTCTACCTCCTCATTCGTATGCAGGTAATTGGATATCTACTAAGTAACGGACAAGAGATCACCCAGTTGATGAACAACCCATTTGTGGAGATGAATGACGCGCAAAAGTTCGCTACCATATTTCTTACTTTGGGAAAGTATATTCAATTGCTTTTTGTCCCCTGGCCTTTGACCCATGATTATTATCCTTACGCTATCCCTATACAAGAGTGGACCAATATCCCAGTTTTGATCAGTCTGTTTCTGTATCTCGCCATGGGAGTTTTTACCTTACTCGGGATTAGGAAGAAAAAGCTTTACTCCTTTTGGTTTATTTACTATTTATCCACCCTTTCAATAGTTTCCAACCTTTTCTTTCCGGTTGGGACATTTATGAACGAGCGATTTATTTACATGTCTTCGCTTGCATTTTGCGCATTGGCCCCATGGTTATTTCTCTATAAGTTGCCTGAAAACCTCCCATCTGGATCAAAAATGCTTGTTGCCGGTCCAATTTTACTTGCTGTCGCAGCTCTAACTTATATTGGGATTACCCTCAATCGGTTGCCTGATTGGCGTAGCCCTCTGGCCCTGAATGCGAGTGCAGTGAATGCAAATCCCGGAAGTGCTAGAGCCAATCTTTTTTATGGTACAGCCCTGTTTAATAAGTATCGCATTTCAGATATTCCTGATGAGCGCAATCGCCTCTTAAATGTGGCAGAACATCAATTCAATAGAGCCATTGAAATTTATCCCACCTACAGTAGTGCACTCAATATGAAAGCAGGTGTAGCAGCCGAACGCTACCGTGAACACAGAGATATAGATCGCCTTTTACATGAGTTTACAGCAGTAATGCGAATAAATCCCCGACTGAGCTACATAAGGGAGTACATGGAATTTCTCAATAGGACCTTCTCCGATAAACAGAGGCTAATTGACTTTTATTATCAATTGGGGGTGGAGGTATTGATTCCAGAAGGATTTTTGCAAGAGGCCCATTTTTATATAAATATGGGTTATGAACTTGATCCGGAGTCCGCTGATATGAATTACGCTATGTTTAGGATATTAGAGGCGAGGGGACAACCCAATAATGCTCATAATTATTGGATCAGAGCAATCGAATTGGATCCCGGGATCAGAAATAGATTGAATTAAAGCCCAAGAAATGTCAGAGCAGGAAATAATCAATCATATTGCTCTCAGCAAGGTTAAAGGTCTCGGTACAAGAAACTTTAGGCGACTGATCAGTCATTTTAAAAGTGCAGAAGCTATCATCTCCTCTGATGTAAAAGAAGTTTCATCGGTATCAAACATTGGAGAAAAACTGGCTTATTCTGTAAAAACTGGTCTTGACTTTGATCTTGCCGAGCAAATCTATAGAGATGAAACCGAGGCAGGCCATCAGGTTTTGGCCTATAATGATCCAACCTATCCCGCCAGACTTAGGCGTATGGCTGATGGGCCCATTGTCCTTTACTTTAAAGGTAATGCAGACCTCAATCCCGGTAGAACGGTAGGAGTGGTAGGAACCCGGACACCCAGTCCGGAGGGACCGATACTTGCCAGTGAACTGATAAAGGAGTTGAAAGCGTACAAGGTGACTACCATAAGTGGATTGGCAATGGGTATTGATGCCGCTTGCCACAAAGCTTCTCTGGAGGAGAATGTACCTACCATTGGCGTTATGGGAGGAGGCCTTGACAATATCTACCCCTCTACACATAGAAGGATGGCACGACAGATGAGTTCTGCCGGAGGATTGCTCACTGAGTTTACCAGGGATCAAAAGGTTGAAAGAGAACACTTCCCAATGAGAAATAGAATTATTGCCGGACTTTCAGATGCCCTGGTAGTTGTGGAATCCAGAGAAAAAGGAGGCTCCATGATTACAGCGCAATTGGCCTTTGACTACAACAGATTCGTATTTGCCTATCCGGGTAAGGCCTTTGATGAAAAGTCAAGAGGGTGCAATAAGTTGATAAAGACCCATGTCGCCTCATTAATTGAGTCTTGTGAAGATCTAGTTGGCATGCTGAATTGGGATGTAGAGAAGGGATCACAGGTGCAGCAGGGGTTGTTGTTTTCCGAAATCACAGAGGAAGAAATGTTTATTGTGGATATTCTTCGTGAAGAGGGTAGGGTGCACATTGATAAGTTAGGTATGCTTTCCAGGTTTAGGCCGGGCCTTTTGGCCAATCTATTGCTCGAATTGGAATTGAAAGGAATGATACAGTCCCTTCCTGGTAAAATGTACTTGCTGAAGAATAGAAGAATTTGATAAAAGCTGAAGTATGTAGTTGAGGCATAATCTCTTCCTCCCCATTTGACAATTGACAGTTTAAGCCATATCCATTCTGAAATTGTTACTTGTGTAGTTGACTTTGCTTGATGCTCCTGCCGCTTTCCCCCTAGCGAAAAAACTATAGAGTAAATAGTCCGAAACCTCAAGCACTTGGTAATAAACCAATGCAGCGGAGAGGCACTTTAGGCACTTTAAGCCTTTGTCTTTCCTCCTTTTACTTTGTTTGCTGTTTTTTTGTATCAATTGAAATGTGAATCGTCTTTCGGGTGCACCAAAAGTAAATTTTTTCTAACAATGTGTGGGGGATCGAGAAAAGTTTTCATGAGGTCTTAATCTAAAGGACTGGATAGCCCGCATTATCTATAAAGGTCCTTAAGCTTGTAATAGGAGGTCTTAGGTTTATGTTGGTTTGGGTTTTTCTTCGAGTTTTCAGTAGCAGATGAGTTTTTTTTAGCATTGAAATAAATACCTTCGACTTTAAAGTCATAGTTGGGATGACACAAGAGTAGTAGACACTAATTTTTCTACTTAATTCTTTGTAGTGAAGACCTATAAATATGATTGTGATAAATAACCTGTTAAATATTAGTTATATTTGTAGTAAAAGTGCTGTATGATCGAAAATTTTAAGGGCATAATTTGTCTGCTTGTGGTTTTTCTTGTGGTGAGTTGCCAGGATAAGACTAAAGGAGAACCAAGAATACTCAATGATCCGATTGTTTCACAAAGGTATTTGGAAGCATTGAAAATGATTGATAATGGTGACTTTGATTCGGCCTTGGTTATTTTGGATGATGTTCTGGATTTTAATCCGAGGTACGCTGCTGCTTATTACTTTAAGGGGAGGGTTTACAGTCACAAGGGTGAAGTTGAAAGGGCATTGAGATATTTTGGGAAAGCCATAAAAAATGATCCGCAATTTTCAGATGCCTACTTAAGTCGCGCCAATTTACTCGTTGATATGGGAGATTTAGAAAGGGCAATTAGTGATTATTCAGCTTCAATTCAAAAAATGCGAAATAATTACCTTGCAATTAGTGGTCGAGGGCAAGCTTATTTTCAAATGGGTAAATTGGAGGAAGCTAAGAATGACTTTTCGGAGTACATTAGGATAAAACCTGGAGAACCTGAGGCATACTTCAATCGAGCCTTGGTTTTTATCGCGAATTCCCAATTTTTGGAAGCTCTAGAAGATTTGAATAGTGCCCTTAGGTATGGTCCGGATGATCAAGATTTCTTCTTTGAAAGAGGCATGGTATTCATGCATCTTGCCAATAGGGTAGATGCTTGCAAAAATTGGTATGAAGCATCCATTAGAGGTCATTCAATGGCAAAGCAATTACTCCAATTGAATTGCAAGGAGTTTTTTGAACCACTCAAAAGGTCGACTGATTAAAACTTGGGCTTTCCAGGGACTATCGATAATAACCTATTGAAAGAGAATATTACCATTTCCGCTCTGTCGCATTTGGACATTGGCTTAGAATACTATTCAACTCAACCGGATTGATATAACCGGCTCTATTGTCAAAGTGATTTCCTATGTAATTGAGGATATTGGATATTTCGGTTTTGCTTAAGTCGGGTATGGGTGGCATAGGATAAATTTCTTCTTCCGGATTGAGAGGATCTGGAGTTCTTATGCCATAGCGAATAAGGCAGGCCGTCTGATGGATCGTTTCATTTCTCAAGAGCGGAGATTGATGCAGAGATGGAATGATATTAGCCAATCCTGTGCCATCCTCCATATGACAATTCGCGCAATGAGACTCATAGAGCCATTGACCTTGCCTATGTGGATTAAATTCACATGCGGTGTTAATAGAGATTAGAAGTGCAAAAATTCCAGAGAGTAGAAGGAATATTGCTCTACATTTCATGCAGGAGGATTTTTATATCTTCCATCAGCCGGTCAACATCACTATCCTTGGTTCCATCGCAAAAACTTCGAATGTGTCTGTTCCCGTCCACTAAAATTAACCAGCCACTGTGATCAAAGCCTCCGGGAGCATTGGGATCCTCAATGGCAATACTCATATAATCTTCAGCTATATCATAGATATCGTTCATGTCACCGGTTACAAAGTGCCATCTGTCGGATGTGACACCCAGGTTTTCGGCATACATTTTTAATCTTGGGATAGAATCCCTCCTAATGTCTATAGTGTGAGAAAGAAATAAAACGTCTTCCCGGCCCTCAAAGTAGTCGTGGATGCGCAACATTGAGCGGGTGAGTTTTGGGCAGATGGTAGGACAGGAAGTGAAAAAGAAATCCGCCACATATACAGCATTCGCAAATGTCTCATTCGTTACAAGCTGACTGTCCTGATTCATGAAAGTAAAATCAGGGATACGATGTGGTATCGTATCCCCGTCAATGATTTTAGGAATTCCAAGCACAGGAAGTTCCCTTGCATCAGTGCTGCTGCAGGACTTCAAAATAAAAACTGCGAGTACAGCAGCACTCAAATACAAAATGTATCTCATTCAAATGGAATTTTCTTATTCGTGATCGTGGCCATGGTCATCAGCAAGTGACTCGAGGTATTCTTCTGCATCAGCCAGGCTTGACCTCATGTCATCCGCTACCTGGGATATACGCTCCTTTTCTTTATTGAAGAATTCCTTAGCTTCCTCAAATTCCATGCTCTCCTTATCCGCATCTGCCCATTCTCCCATCCAATCAAACATACTTTGATGGGCGCTTTCCAATCTTTCAATTAAAGATCGAACTTCTTGCTGTGCTTCCTCATCAAGGTCTTCAGCATGCGTCTCAAGAAAGGCCATCAACTCTTGTGACTTTCTTCGAAGGTCATTGGTGATGGGCATAACATCATCATGGATTTCCTGAACCATGTCTTCCATATCCAGAAGCATGTCCCTGAGTTCCTCCTCTGACTTTTCTTCTGTGCCACCACAGGCACTCAGGCCCATTGCCATCGCCAGTAAGCCGGAAAATAAAACCAATGCAAACAGATTTAACGTCTTCATAATTCAAATATTTAGGTCGGTTAACTAATATTGTTTCAAATTGTAAACTTAATGAATTTAACGGTAGGAGTTACAAAAAAGTTTTTACTTCCATTCAAATTTCAACAACCATCAATTGGTGTGTTGATAGCATTTCTTTCGCCATATCAGGTAAGTTGAAATTGGCCTCACTCACCTTTGAACTTATCGAGTTCCCTTCTCTCTCTCTTGGTAGGGCGGCCGCTACCCCTTTCTCTAAATTCAACTGGTTTAGACCTCTGAAACCAGCTCTCGTATTTATTGTATTCTTCTTTAGGGGTTAGGTCCTTGTAGCACTCAACAGCAATTGGCGCTCCCACTCGTTTTTGTATGAGTTTTTCAACTTTGAAAGTCATGTCAAAACCATTCTTTTTCACCTGAATCTGATCTCCGATTTCTATTGTTTGGGAAGGCTTTACCCGCTGTTCTCCAATGAGAATATCCCCGTCTTTGCATGCTTTTGTAGCAAGCGACCGCGACTTGTAAATTCTTACTGACCAAAGCCATTTATCCACTCTAACTTTGTCCATGCTGATTCAATAAGAGTAAGTGAAATAATCAGATTTTCAATGTAGGTATGGAATAAAACCAATCGAGAGAATATCTACTTTGGGAAAATTGACTACTTTATAGCCTTCACTCATATTCGCATCTTTTTTCTCTTGACCAAATAAGCCTGAAGCACTTCGTTATAGCCTTTTTGTATGTCAGCTTCTACCATATCCATTTTGTATTGAAGGCATTTAGTCTTGAGTTCTTTTTTGAATCCACTTATACGCTTCAGGTACTCCTCCCTCACTTCTGAAGGTTGCACCTTAACTTGTTGACCCGATTCAAGGTCAATGAATATGTGGGGCCTCTCTGAAAATTCAAAGTCAATTTCTGTTTTCCTGTCGAATACATGAAAGAGGATCACCTCGTGCTTATTGTGCTTGAGATGTTGGAGTGCATTGAATAACTCGTTTGAGTCCGAGACTCGCTCGAACATATCAGAAAATATTATTACAAGTGATCTTTTGTGCATGCTTTCAGCTATCCTGTGAAGTGCATCAGCAGCTGAAGTATTTGAATTGACCGGTGGCTCTGTGATTAAATTTTCGAGCTTGGACAGCAAAAGTTTGTAATGGGTATGACTTGATTTTGGCCGTAGATGTTCCCGTATTTTTTCGTCAAAAAGGGTAAGCCCAAAAGCGTCTCGTTGGCGTTTTAGGAGGTTCATCAGGGCCGCTGCACCCAGGGCAGAGAATTCAAATTTGCTCAACTCGACCTTTTTACCTGCCTTGTATTTTGGGTATTGCATGGAGGAGGATGTGTCGATTACAATTTGACAGCGCAAATTGGTTTCTTCCTCATATTTTTTCAGGAAAAGTTTGTCCGTCCGGGCAAAGACTTTCCAGTCAATATTTCTAGTGTTGTCTCCGGTATTGTATAGCCGATGCTCGGCAAACTCGACTGAGAATCCATGGAAAGGACTTTTGTGAAGACCAATAATAAAGCCCTCCACCACCTGCTTGGCAAGTAAATCGAGTTTATTGAGGTGCCTTAATTCATATTTATCAAAGTAACCCATTTTCGGTATTGTTAGTTTATGTAAACAAAAGCGGCCCACAGAATGAACTTCATATGGACCGCAATTATTTTTCCGGCTATTTCGGAATGCCTCATTTGTGCGATTCAATCAAATCCGCCAAAGCTTGTTTAGAAATTACCCCTACGTGCTTTTTCACTACCTCACCATTCTTGATCAATAGGATAGTGGGTATAGATCTGATGCTGTATTTCCCGGCTACTTGAGGATTGTGGTCTACATTGACTTTGCCAATTACCACATCGCCATCGTATTCTTTTGCTAATTCCTCAATAATTGGTGTTATCATACGACAGGGGCCACACCATTCTGCCCAAAAATCTGCTACTACCAATGAATCAGTTTCCAGAGCTGTTTCGTTAAAATTATCATCTGTGAATTCGAATGCCATATTCTTAAGTTTTAAAAATGTTATAAACGTTGCAAAAATAATACAATTTTGATCAATATTGGTTTAAAAAAGTACTCTTTTAAGGTGTTGGCAAACCATTATGTGTTGATTGGTTTATCAACATTAGGCGCTTATCTTATATTTAAATTCTCGCCCTACCTGGCTGACCAAATTTACGGAGAATTGATTTTTCCCTCTTTTCGCCTAATTCTGGATACTATCCATTTTACTTTTCCTGTTCCAGTCTTCCTTTGTTTGATTCCGCTTGTCTTTGGGGTGTTTATCTACTACAGCATTAGCATTCTCTCTACAGGAGTGAAACCCAAAGGTGTCAGATTGCTCAATTGGATGAAATTCATCCTATATTTTTCAATAATAATATCGTCAAGTTTCTACTGGCTTTGGGGTTTTAATTACCTGCGAACCTCTTCCATTGACAAATTAGAGCTGCGCACGCAACCCATCGAGCAAGACAGGGTTTTTGAGATGCTGGAACAGCAAACCTTTACCCTTAATTTATTGAGGAAAAAACTATCACAAATAGAAGCTCTAAATCCAGAGGATAATTTCCTGGGAATAAAACCTGACTACTGCCTTCTGTCATCTGGCTTACAGGACTTTTTGCGCGATCATGGCTTTGCATCATTTGGGAAGTTTCGCTTACGGTATTGGAGACCTGAAGGGATTCTGCTCAGAAACTCAACTGCAGGCATGTATTTTCCCTTTACCGGCGAACCAACCATTGATCCTGGATTGCACCCACTGCAGAAACCTTTTACTGCTAGTCATGAAATGGCACATGCTGCCGGTTTTACGGATGAGGGCTTTTGTAATTTAGTAGCCTGGTTAGTATGTATTCATTCCGAGGACAATTTTATCCGATATGCTGGTCAGCTCGCTTTATGGAGATACACGGCAAGGGCGGCATCTCAATTGAATAGAGAGAGGTATGTAGCTTTTATCGATAAGTACCTGAGTGATGAAATTAGAAGTGATCTGTTGTCAATACAGGAAAACAGAGATCGATTCCCCGATTTTTTTCCTGGATTGCAACGCAGGGTTTATGATACTTACCTTAGAGCTCATGGAGTTTCAGAGGGAATCGCCAGTTACAATAATCTTTTGATGTTGGTGGAATCCTATAGTGCTCGATTTGAATAGGTATGCAGATAGGGCAGTATTATTGATTTATTGAATTAGGCTATTAAGGGATAAAGATCAAATATACTTGGTTGACTTCAATCAAGACAAGTGAATGAGGGCCAACCTTAATGAGTATAGGTGAAACAGGACAGTTATTGATTAACGAACACCGATTAACGAACGCCCATTTGCGAACTTTTTAATCATTGAATGCATGATTAGCAATAATTTGTAGGTAAGAATGATTGGAATTAAAATCTGAAATCGTTAATCGGTGTTCCTTGTTCGTAAATCAAGATTGTCCATTAGTGCCGGAAATGTTATTTTTACTTGAGTCGAAGAAATAATAAAGTATTCATGAGGTGTTTTCATAATACTTATGTGCCTAAAACAATAAAAGTAATTTGGGATGTAATCAAAAGCAGGCTAAAGTTTCAAACAACTATGG
>REEI01000065.1 GCA_007695145.1 Saprospirales bacterium
CCTGCCTTGCGGCCTCCAAATTTATTACCAGCTGTGTTTGCCATGATCAAATCTAATTAAAACTCTTTTAGATACTTTGTGACTATAAAAAAAATTAATTCTTTGCTTGTTTAAAATCTTGGGGGGGGTTAGAAATTCCATCTATACTTTAAGTCGGAAAACCTAAACCCCTAACCTTTTAGTTGCGTCTCCCAAAAGTCTTTAAGGGAAAAAATAACGGGTGTATCAAATCGGTGTTTTGACCTTGTGTATTGCGATCTAATTTGGTGGGCAATTTCTTTGATCTGTTTTTCAAAAGTCGTTTCCCGGTATCGGTTTGCCAAATATCTGTCCTTCAGATTGAAAAACAATTGGTAGTGATTCACCAATAAATTTTTTAATCCACTATGAGACAACAAAAAACTGTCATTGCGTTGGCTTGAAATGTCTATTTTTGTTACTTTGCAAAATCTTCTACCTATCAATGGGTGAATCATTGTGTTTAGTGCCTGTATTTTGCGCTCTATGGCCTCCAATACCTGCCCTTGTATGTTTGCGCCACTTGTGTGGTTAAGTTTTGCCAGACGGCTTCTGTGCTTGTTGTATGTGGTGTAACTCTTTTTCCTTAGTTCACGCCAAAAATGGATATTGTCGTATTTTTTGAACCTGTCGGCAATATCATTTGTCGGATCGAAAAACACAACCTCCGTCCACCTGGAGGCCAACTCTTTGGCAAAGGGTCGTTTATCGCAAGTCATCCAGTCCCGGAGGGTATGAATCCCCTTATTTCTATATGCAGACCAGTTGGTTACTTTTATTTCTATCCGTAAAATTTGGCGTGGTAACTTGTTTTGTAGTGCTTTATCATAAACTTTTAAAATATACTTGTCGTGTTGTGCCTGATAGTACTTGCCTTCGTGGTTACTTATTTTTTGCTCAAAGTCTCTGCGCTTGTGCTGAAGTAAAGCATGAAGTATTTTCTCTGTCTGTATTGCGGGCCTGATGTTAACGCCAAATTCCATTTGCAGGATTCTGAGGTTTTCAGGGCGCAATTTTAGAATGGTGTGGAGTTCATTGATTGCCTTACCAAAAAGTAAGGGCGTGAAATCGTTATAGTTGTGACGGCCTCCGTTGGCTAAATAATGGAGGCTGCCAGATAAAACTATTCTCCCTGTTGCATATACACGAAGGGTCATTTCCTTGTGCTTCAAAAATTGATACTTCACTTCTCCGTTTTCGATGAATGGATCAAAGTACAAATTTTCGTTGTTCAGGAAATAATCAGGCGACAATCCGACCACCTGAAATTTACAGAAGTCAACTGGTAGGTACTGCATCAAACGGGTTGCGCCAATAATGATCTGACCACTTGTTTCGGATAAATACCTTTGCCGTACTCCGTCAATTGCAATCCACCTTCAACGAATTTCACCACAATTAGGGTCTTTGTTTTTCCGGCCTTCCGGTCACCGAAATATAAACCCTTTTGATTAGTGCGAAATAACCCTGTGATTGCCTTGCATTTGCTCCAATTCGTTGTATTCCTGATTCTTAGGTAATATTCGACTCCCTTCACATTTGAAAACCCGTTGAAAGTTTCTATCCTGATTTTCGGGGTCAAAAACTCAGTTGGTAAGTCGGAGGCCATTGAGTAAATCCATGAATACTTGTTACTTTTCTCCAGCCTAAATATGTGTGTTTGATTACTTCTCATGGCTTGCCTTTTTTAGTGTAAGTAAATGGATGTCTTCCATTCTGTAGTAGGTGCGTTGCCCAATTTTAAAAGGAATGAGGATTCCTTTTTTGCGCCAATCGTTCAGGCAATTAAACGAAACATCCAATATTTCGGAGGTCTCTTTTCTGGTAAGGATTGTCTTTTTTTCCGGGCTGTATGACTCCAACAAGACTGCAAAGGCTTGTATTTCCTGCCTGACCTTTTCCGCAATGAGGGAGGTCAACTCGTTGGGGTGAATACTGATAATCTCTGTTTTCTGCATAACGGTTTTATTTAGTTACGCATTGAAAACGCCATCGCATTACCTATTGGTTTCCAATATTTTACGGGTAATTTACGGTTATTTTAAGTGCTTAGCCTTAAATGTTTCATACAGTCTTCTCAGGCTATTAAAATGGGTGTCGCTGTTTGCGTTATGCGTCTGGATGTCACTTGTAAATTCAAACCTCTTTTGTATATAACGCTTGTAATCAGTAGGTTTTATTTCGTACTTCGGATCGTTCTCTTTTCTTTGGAATGGGTGGCCTCTTAGGAAATTTGAAATGTAGGCAAACTTTAAATCCCTTTTGTATTCCCATTTTTCAATCAGGTAATCAAATAATTCCTTGCTCTCATTGCATGGGAATGGATGGTCTATATTAGGAGGTTCTTTGATTTTCAAGGGGGGTGATTCATATTTCTCGATTTTCTTTTCTAACAACTTTTTATAGGATCGTAGCAATATAAACTCCCTATAATAGTCATTCCAGAAAATGGCCTCTTTATCTGGTATCTTAACATAAACCATTTTGTCGTTGAACCTATCTTTTTCAGGAATCTTCTTTAATTCGGCATTACTCAAATTAGAGATGGGATACAAAACTTTCATTGTAGGCACTGGTAACCCTTTTTCAATGTAGTTCTTTGAAATAACTTCAGAGAGGTCAGGATACTTTTTCTCCAGTGTACATTCAAATTCATGGATTAAATAATCTTCAAATACTCTCAAATCATAGTGCAAGGCTTGCAGTAATTCAGGATCATAGTTGTTGGTCAATTCTTTGGTTGTATGTATTATTTGAACCTCTGAAATTTCACCGTCTTTAACCTTTTCAAAAAAATCATTTACGTCCATGTTACTGTGCCTTTGTCAATGCAGTACCTGTAAAAAACTCATTGGATGCCATTTTCAGGGCTTTTTGCTCCGGGGTGGCCTTAATGTACTTCAGAAAGTTTTTCTCTGATGTGTGGCCCGATATGGCCATTATATCCAAAGGTTCCAATCCAGACAAATAGGCGTTTGTACAAAATGAACGTCTGGCCGTGTGGTTGGTGACCAGATTATATTTCTCCATTTTTTTGGATATGCCTTTACCGCCTCTGGTTTGTTCTTTTCTCAAGTCAACAGTAATTCCCGCAAGTTTGCAGACCTCTTTGATGTGTTTGTTTATGTGTTGTTCCGGCATTCTCGGAGGCGTACCATCGTATTTTTTGAGAATAGACTTTACCACCGGATGTAAGGGAATTACAACCGTCTTACTGGTTTTTTGCGCTTTCACCTTTAGATATTCGATGTCATCAATGCGAGTGATGTTCTCGGATGTCAGTTTATTGAAGTCGGAGACTCGCAACCCTGTCCATGACCCAATCAAAAATAAATCCCTTGCAAGTTCAGGCCGTCCAGATAACTTGAGTTCCCATATTTTGGCCAATTCCTTTTTGTTTAGGTAGGTGTGATTGGTATCCTCTCGCAAAGTTACAAACCGCCTACTTTTGTGGCTTTGGTTGGTGGTTACTTTGTCCTCTAATGCTCGATTGAGAAACGTCTTCAGGGTTTTGATGTGCTTACCGATGTAGTTTTTACTCAGTCCCTGACCTTCGCACCATTCAACAAAATCATTATACCAATCCAAACTTATATCCTCAAAGTCGAACCGGTAAACCTCATTGTTGAATCGCAACAAAAAATCCTTTGTGAGGCGGTATCCTCTCAGACTACCACCAGTTAAATTTCTCCGGGTCTCAGGGCTTTTGATAAGGTTATCAATGTAATCCCATAGGGTTATCTTTTCAGGCACTTCAGGGGCTTGAAAATACCTGTCAAAATGTTTTCCTGCCTCTTTGCGTGTAGGAGTAATCCCCTTTTTTAGATTTTCGTTATGCCATTCCCGGAAATGAATGGTGAGGCCGTCCATCAGTTCATTGGCAACGTGACGGTGATGGATGTGGGTTCGATTGCGGATGCGTTGTTTGACCTGATCCCAATCATTTAAGCAAACCTTGAAGTTTATGGATTTTACAAATTCCATTTTTCGGCCCAATGTAAACCGCAAGTAAATAGAGTATTCCTTTTCTCTGTCTTTGATGTTTTTCCCGTTGGTAACCCTAAACTCAATACTTGCCATTTCTGTCGTTTATGCAAAGATAAACCGTTGCCAACATCTTTGCCAACATTTTGGGTATTTATTAGGTCTTATTTGTTCTTATTATTATTTGTGTAATACCTTAGTGATTGGTTTACAGATAGTTTAGGGGTTTTCTGAAAACATGAAAAACTACTGTTCGAGTCCGCTCCCGACCTCAAATAACAATTTTAAACGCCTGATTCTTAACGAGTTGGGCGTTTTTTCGTTGGGATTTTGCCAACATCTTACCCTCTTTGAAATGGGGAGAGCTTGGAGGGACCACCTTTATAATTTGTCAGTGCGGACTTATTTAAGTGGCCAATGTATTCGTATACCGACAATTCAGGCCATTTGATTCACCTTATTCCTCCCCTACTTATTAAGTGTTAATCATATAGGCTGAGCTTTGGGCCGGATTGGAATTTATGAGGGCACACGACAGCCAACCGCCAGTAGTCCAGGTTGGAAATCCGTTCAAAATTTTTTCGTATCTTTATCCGGGACAAAAAATAAACCTTAGATACAATCATGGATTATTCTGCTACAGAGAGTAATTTGGATGCCATCAATTGTGGATCAGCCCTCGTGAGTACCTGGAAGGGGATTTATAAAAAGTATCTCTCCTTTCTTCAAGCCGGAGAAGTCGATTCTGGCGACCACAGTGCACTCAAAACTTACAGCAGTCTCTGTTCGGATGTTTATGGCAAGCCCATTCATCTGGCAAGAGCCCTTACGGCCACTATTGATACCACTTATTACGAACATAACGACGATTGTATTCATGGAATGGAACCAAGGATAGACCGGGAATCAATTGCTGAAAAGATAATAAAGGTCTGGCCCAATCCTACCGGAGGGGTGGTACACCTGGAGCTGCCGGAGAATTATGCCGGTCTTTTGACCATTATGGACATCTCAGGACGTACTATAAAGACCCAAAGGATAGAGAAATCAGCCCACAATTTTATAGAATTGCCATTATCCAATGGAATGTACCTATTGAACTTCAAGTCTGAAGATGGAAGAATGGAACAACACAAGATAATGGTATTGAAATAACCTTTTTAATGGGGATGAAATCTTTTTTCATCCCCATTAAATCAACAACTCAGACATGAGATTTATTTTTCTATTTGTATTCATTTGTTGTATTCAGGGTTTGCCCGGACAGATCAAGGGGGATTATATTTGGGTTGGCGGAATTCAATATGGCAGCGATGGACAGAGTCGAATAGGATTTACTTTCGACTTTAACCAAAAGCCCGTGGAAATTGAATTCACTGAATTGTACTGGGGTTTTCAAAGGAACATAACCTCAATCAGCGACGATGATGGCAATTTGTTGTTTTACTCCAACGGCCGAGGGGTGTTCACCCCCGACCACCAACTCATGCCAAACGGAGCAGGCATCAATGACGGAGAATGGGCGAATATTTTCTGGGATTATCCCCAATACGGCTTTCCAGGCCCGCAGGACATTCTTGTACTGCCAGATCCCGGGAATGATCATGGGTATTATCTGATTCATAAAGCGCCTTTTTATAGACCCGGTGAATTAACGATGATAGAAATAAGAATGAGTTATATCGATATGACTCTTGATTCAGGTATGGGAGATGTAGTTTTTAAAAACGAGTATTTTTATTCAGGGATTTACCTAATGTCAGCCTATCTCACGGCCATCCGGCATCAAAATCAAAAGGACTGGTGGATCATACAGCCTAAGGTGGAGGATTCCACTTTTCTCACCTTTTTATTGGATGAGACCGGAATTCACAGTATGGAGGATCAGAATACAGGTTATTTTTTTGATAAATTCCGTTCAAGTGCCTCGGGTACAGCCAGATTTAGTCCAGACGGCACACAATACGCTATTTACAATTATTACGACCAGTTACACCTCTATGACTTTGACCGGGAGACCGGGCTTTTAAGCAATCACCGAATGGTGAAGATATACGAGCCCGAAGAAATAGATCGTGAGCAACATAATTTTGGAAGTGTAGAGTGGTCGCCAAATGGTCGTTTTATCTACTGCTCTTCAGGTGCGGATTTGTTTCAGGTGGATACCTGGGAAGAGAACCTTCAGGATGGGGTTCGGTTTATCGACTCCTATAATGGAGCCATGGATCCCTTTCCCTCACGATTATACTTGATGGTTCAGGCACCCGATTGCAAGATCTATATGACCCCGGCCAGTGGTTCGTACTCCCTGCACGTCATCAATGAGCCTGATAAATTGGGGACGGATTGCGATTTTGTGCAGGGAGCCATCAAGCTGCCCAATTCCAACAGCGGCGGCCTGCCTAATTTCCCCCGTTTCAGAGTGGACGAGGAAGAGAAATGCGATCCCACCATCAGCTCGGTATTTGGTCAGGCGGTGTATTACAGAAGAGACCTCAAGGTTTTTCCCAATCCAACCTCGGGACCACTTACGCTTGAAATACCGGAAAACTTTACCAAAGGTACGCTGGAGATCATCGATATACGAGCGGGCACGGTGCATCGGCAAAAGTTGGATCATCCGCAAGAGCATTTTTCTCTGGATATTGGTCATTTACCCGCCGGGTTGTACCATATTGAGTTGTATCCGGAGGAGAATCCTGAAAGGATTTTTTATGGAGTACAGGTGGTTTTGAGTAAGTAGATTTGAAAAGCACAACAGCCAACAGCCAACAGCCAATCGCCAACCGCCAATCGCCAATAACTACAAAAACCTCAGCTTCCGAAATCTCGATCCGGCTCAGCCCTTTGAAAATTTATATAAAATAGTTAAAAAAAAATGCCTTATTGGCCCATTGTCAAATAAATTTCCGATTTTGTAGCCCAAAATAAGCTATATGAATATAATTTCATCCCGATATAGCGATCTTAGGCAGACCGCTATAGAGTTTAGAGAGGAGTATCAGAAGGCCGGGCCTTTTCCCAATGCATACTTTGACAACTTTTTTGATCCCGCCTTTTTGAGGTTGGTCGCAGCAGAATTTCCGGATCTTGAGAAGGATAAATCCAATATATACTACGACAACCCCAACGAAAAAAAGCACGCAAGCAAGGGTGAGTTGGGCTTTGGGCCCAACACTAAGACCCTGGTTCACTTTTTGAATTCTCAAGTCTTTTTAGAATTTTTGCAAGAGCTGACGGGAATTAAGGAAACTCTTATCCCTGATCCCTATTTTGAAGGTGGGGGATTTCATGAGATAAAGCCTGGTGGATTCTTAAAAATACATGTCGATTTTCACAAGCACCGGAGAATGAACCTGGACCGCAGGCTCAATGTATTGATCTATTTGAATGAAGATTGGGACGAGTCTTATGGAGGATTTTTTGAACTGTGGGAAAAAGACATGAGTGCTTCAGTTGTAAAAATAGCTCCTCTTTTTAATCGCATGGCCCTATTTTCGACCACGGGAGATTCATGGCATGGTCATCCCGATCCACTCAGCTGTCCTCCAGGCCGAAGCCGCAGATCACTTGCCCTTTACTATTACACCAATGGGCGACCGGAGCACGAATTGGACTCAGCCAGCCGAAACCGAATCACCACCACTTTTACCGGTAGAAATGGTATCGACTCCGGTAAAATGAAGAGATACAACCGACTGGTTAATGTTGCCAACGATGTGCTGCCACCCATCTTAGTAAGAACCTTGAAAAAGTTTAGGAACAAATAGCTTTTCCCTTTTAGCAAAGCAAAAGGGTTGAAATTATCAATTAGAATCCAGACTTAGTCTCAACTTCGACCTATCTCAGGCAATGGAAGTACCTTAATTCTCCGATTTGGTATTCATTGGTGGACAGAGAAAATGCCAGACCTTAGAGTCTATAATGGTACTTCCTGTACTTTACCGAAGTGGGCTCTTTTTTGATGAATTTTTAACTCAAATGTCTCGTGGGCTGCCCATAAAGCTGTTTGTCAGCAGGCCGACAATTACCTTTTTTTGGTACTGCGAACCGATGCTCTTTGTCCAACTACTTCTAATCGCTCTTTGTCAGTATACGCTTCAGTTTTCTTTTCCTCTTTCTACTGTTGCGAAATTGATTGTCAGCTTTTATAAACAGTTCGATGGTAGGCTCCTCGGGCCAATTGCATAGACGGGCATACTGGGCACCCATGATTTCGAGCATCTCCCTGTCCGCGCTCAGTCTGGCAAAATTGTCTATTCTTTTCTCAGTAGAAAGCTCTTCAAATCGCATACGATTGATGTCAACGAGGTAGAATTTGTAATCATCACCGGATTTCTGAATCAGAGTATTTCCCGGACTGTGGTCTAGGAACCATACCCTTTTTTCATGCATGTGATGGGTGAATCTTGTAAAATTGACCAATATTTTGACTCTATCCGGAAATTTCTTATCCTCTATCAGATGCCTGAAGGTGAACGCATTTGAAAGATGCTCGCTGATATAAAAACTCCTTTTAAGCCCTAGTAGTTTTCGCTCCTCAAAAAAAGCAACAGGTGCAGGAGTCGGGATTTCCAAATTGAGCAACTTCTCTGCAAACTCGAACGAGCGGCGGGCTTTTGACTTTCTGATATAGCGATACGCAAGCCGATTGATGAAATGCGGCACTTGAAAGGACTTGATGTTTAGGGGTTGGCCGGCAAGTTCAATAATTTTGATGGTATTTCGCTTTCCCCTGACCAATAGTTGGCCTTCCGAATCGAAATTCCTGATAATTTGTAGCAACTGCCGCTCAAAGTCGGCATATTTCCCGGATACCTTCAGCACAAAAAGTCATTCTGTCCGGACTGGATTATCCACAATAATGAGAAATCCATACCGGTCATTAATTAATCAGACGAAGATAATTAAACTTTCGAATTAGTCTAATAAATTATATCCTTGAATGTTGATGGTTATTAAAGAAATCAGCTGAATATTGGAATCAAAGTTTAAAAGCCTTTGCATTTTCGAATTTCAATAACCCCTTCCCTGCCTAATGTTCATCTTTTCCCATGGGCCCAGACAGCCAATAGCCAACCGCCAATAGCCAACCGCCAAATACTTGACAGCCTTGATTTTTGTTAATTTTTAAACTTGTGTTGTGCTGCCGAAGTACTTGTGCTGAGCTTTAATCGAAGCATCAAGGAAAAAAGTAAGGGAGAGGGAACCGAATGAACGCGAAATTTCTATTAATACCAATGAGAATTTGATTCTTTATTGACCAACAACCGCAGCTTTCAACAACCCATTTTTCTGTGCGCATTTGTAATTTTACCTCCAGTTCCTACATTTTCCATTAACTTTATCCCATTATTCAGAAAAGGCTTTTACAGGAACCCCAATGTTCCCTATAAAGAATTTTTTGAAAACAATTCGGGTTTAGACTTTATAACAAAACTGTTCCATTATGCGCATCGTCTATTGTCTCATATTGCTTTTTGTACTGGAAGCTTGCAGTCAGGTGGCATTCACCGGAAGAAGGCAAGCGCAATTGATACCGATTGATACCATCAATTCCCTGAGCTTCTCACAATACGATGAGTTTCTCGCTGCAAACAATACCCTGCCACCAGATGCTCCCGAGTCCGTACTCATTCGACGCATAGGACAGGATTTGGTTTATGCAGTAGAAGTATACTACAAAGCAAATGGGATGGAGGGCGAATTGGAAAAATTTGATTGGGAATTCAATGTTGTGGAGAGTGAACAGATCAATGCTTTTTGTATGCCGGGAGGAAAAGTTGTGATGTTTACAGGCATTATGGAACTGGCTCAGAACGAAGATGCCATGGCTGTAATCATGGGCCATGAAATTGCACATGCTCTGGCGCACCACGGCAATGAAAGAATGAGTCAGATGATGTGGGCTCAGCTGGGAATGTCGGCCCTGGACATTGCTATTTCTGAAAGACCTCAGGCTACGCGAGAATTAATTATGACAGCTGCAGGTGCAGGAGCTCAAATTGGAGTGATGCTACCATTCAGCAGAAAGCACGAAAGTGAGGCAGACGAGATTGGTCTTTATCTGATGACAATGGCCGGCTACGACCCTACTGAAGCGGTTCCCTTCTGGGAGCGCATGGGGCAGGTTGGTGGTGGCGCTCCTCCGGAGTTTCTCAGTACTCACCCCGGTCCCGAGCGCCGGGCCGACAATTTGAAAAGGCTAATTCCCAAAGCAAGGGAGTATGCAGAAAAGTATCCTGTTCCTCAGAGTTCGAGGAATAGCGGGTAGAAAAAATTTCAATATTGGTTTGGAATGCCCCATTGCATTTTCAAAAAGGGAAGGGTATCTCTTTTAGATATTCATGGTCGCTTGATTCAAGAGTCGACAGCTTCACCATCCAAAAAGCATCAGCCCCTCTTTATCTAACTCAAAAGTAAAGCTTGTCGATTGCCTGAACTTGAGAGGGCATGAACATCATTGCCGGAGCAGGAAAATTCGCTAATCTCTAAACAAAATCTAACAAAGCGGTAGGTGTTGGTTATTGATTGATTCCCAGATGAAATATTGGCTCTTACAATCAATCGTTTTGGTGTGAATAACCATGTTTCCATGAATAATCATTGTGCTCATTGCGACTCAAAAAAATCACCTCAACAGTAAAAAATCACCTGTCTCCCGAAACCGACTGCCGTCTTCAGAGAAGAACTCAATAGTGTAAATGAAGGTCCCCGGGTCGAGCACAACCCCTTCCACAATGCCATTCCAGCCTAAGTCGGGATTTCTGCTCTCGAATAGCTTTTCTCCCCATCGACTGAAAATAATCATTTTGTATTCCTCTATGTTGTCTCGAAAAAGAAACTCCGGCTTGAAAATGGTATTGACACCACCCGGGCGAAAAGCAGTGGGAATAAACACCCTGACTTCACCTGTGATGCACACCTGATTTGATTCACAGGCAATGGCACTCGTCTGACCGTTTGGCAGAAGTACTTGTCCCGTAAAATTGATCTGGTAGCATATTCTGCCTGCGTTCAGTTCCCCGGATTGCAGCCTGTCCCTGTATTCATTATCAGTCTGCCCGCTCAGGTCAATGGTCCGAACACTGCCATCTAAAGGTACCTTTTCGAGATTGAGTTGCAGGTTTGAAAGCTTATCAGGGAGGGCAAAGTGCCAACTGAGCAAATTGGTATTTTCATCCAGATTTCGTCCCTCGAGAAAAAGAACGTCCATTTCCTCACTTCTCAGGATCTGTCCACAGAGATCGGTTGTCTCAACTACGAGAGAAAAAGGGGGGTTTTGACCGGCAGGAACCTGAAAGGAAAAAGTATTCATTTCTAACAACTGAGCACTGACCTCCTCCCGGTAAACCTCCGTGAATTGATTGCTACCACCTGATTTCAGCAGTATTCTGTATTCCTCTAATTCTGCCGTTTCATTCCAATACCAGCTCAGATCAATTTCGCGGGATAGTTCTTCATAGCAATAGTAAAAGAGTTCCAAATCCCTTATTGGTTCAACAATGTTCGGATTGAAACAAATGGTGTTTGAGCTCGATTCAGCACCTAAAAGATCGTTCTCTGCAGCTATGTAAAAACAGATGGGTTCATCTTTGATGAGTTGATCGTAAAAAGCGTTGAGTCGATTTCCGCCAAGGGTATCCACAGCCTGAAACTCTCCATTGATTTCTGCCCAAAGAACATGTCTGGATACTCCCTCCGGCCAATTGATGTACTCATTCCAGTTGAAGGTAGCAGTTCTGGTGCAGCTGTCTACCTCATAGTTTAAAAGGATGCTATTGTGCGGCTGGTCAAAAAAGCTCTTGGTACCGCAGTCATCCATTCCAAGGACATAATAAATTTCTGAGCGGTTTTCTGCGTTGGCATTATTGTCTAAGTACTCGTTGGTGTTTTGGACCGTATCAATTGGAACGGTGCCCTGCGGCGTGTTTCTATAGATCACATATTGGGAAATATGCGGGTCCGGACTGGGTGTCCAGGTTATTTTTACGCCGTCATCCTTCACGGAAAGGGAGAGGATGGGTATGGTGCTCATGGGTTGATTGGAAATGGTGTCTGAGAAAAGAATCTCCTCTTCTTCGTCACAATCGGCTAGAGAACTCAAAAAGTAATACCATACAAGGCCGAATGGATTGGGAGCATCGTATCCGGTGGCAACAGCAGAAAAAATGGTATCTAAGGGTTCAAAAGGTCCCGTTGGTTCATTGGATCGATAGATTATGAAGCCCAGCAAATCTCCGCATTCTACCAGTGGTATTTCCCATGCCAGCGAATCTCCGTCCACACATTTGAGCACAGGAGCCTCTACCTGACTATCCATTTGAGAGATAGCTAAAGTCAAAAAAACAAAGGGCAGTAGGACTCTTTTAGGGAATTCTTTCAAAGAAGGAAACTTATAAGGTGCATGCGGGGGTGCTGACACAAAGGTGAATTTAAAGTTTAGCAGAAAAAAAATCAACAATTGTTTTATCAACATCCTCTCACTCTTTGATCAAATTTTTCACTTGAGGTCAATAACCTCCCAACCGGTGTACTTATTAAACTCATCAATAGTCATTTTAGTCTCAAAAGAAAACCTTTGGCTAAGTTGACCGGAATGCTCTCTTTCAAAATAAACGAGACCCACACCTTGTTCAAAAACCTCCAGACCTTTGACATCTATTTCCAGGTAGCCCTCCTGGTAATCCTCAAGTGATTCTTTTATTTCAAAGAGAACAAATCGATCGCCCAGTCTGGTAGCTTTGGTGCTGTGTGGGGTGTATCTTCTGTTTCTGATTATTTGAGTGTAGGTGCTGCTATCAGGGGAGGTATACCACCGGAGATATTGAATGTATACCCTTTCAGGGTCTGAGGGCTCTAGCGGATAGAGGTTGCCATGCACAATTTCAACCTCCATGTTCTCCAAACTGTCGCTGAATACCTTTAGACTTTCCTGAAGTATGCCATTGGAAGCAATGTACTCATAACTGCATTGTCTCCATCCTCGATATTCATCCATGACGCATACCACCAGTTCATTTTTGCCTCCTCTTCTTATGTGCCAAAATTCATCCGGCAAATCGCCATCTACGGATTTGAAATGATAAACATAGCCCTTACCATCTCCCGGGTCGGGAAAATAGTATTCAGGCAGAGGCTGAGGTTTTTCACAGGAGGTAAAGTTGAGCAATACCAGAACCAATATCAGCGGACATATATATTTATCGCAACAGTTTCTCGTTAACATAAGTGCAGCATTTTAAATGCTCTTATTTAATGGTGCCGTTCATCTGTTTTCGGCTTAAGGAACGCAAAAATAAGTGGAATGCTGATGAAAGGCAATACTGTTTAACCCAATATTATATTTTGGACGTAAAGATGCTATCTTTGCAGTCGATTGAACGATCATTTTTGCAAAAATCTACAATGGCGAATTTTATAACAAAGGCACTGGCTACCATTTTTGGAAACAAGCATGAACGCGATGTAAAAAATTACATGCCGGTGGTTGAGGAAATCAATGAAATTTTTGAGGGGCTGCATGAGCTTTCCAATGATGAGCTGAGGAATAAAACCAAAGAGTTTAAGGACAGAATTGATGAGTTTCTCAGCAGTATCAATAGTGAAATAAAGTCCCTGGAAGCTCAGGCCGAGGGAGAAGAAGATCTCGAGATAAAAGAGGATTTGTTCAATGAGATAGACCGACTTATTGAAGAAAGAAATGAAGAGCTTGAAGTGGTTTTGGGCGAATTATTGCCGGAGGCCTTCGCTGTAGTCAAAGAGACTGCGCGGAGATTTATGGAAAATGAAGTTCTGGAAGTTACGGCTACTGAGCACGATAAGAATATTGCGGTCAAGGGGAAATACATCACCATCAAAGGGGATAAAGCCATCTGGAAAAATGAATGGATGGCAGCTGGGGGTCATATAAAATGGGATATGTTGCACTACGATGTGCAGCTTATTGGTGGAATGGTCCTGCACGAAGGAAAAATTGCCGAGATGGCAACGGGGGAAGGTAAAACCCTGGTGGCAACCCTCCCGGCCTACCTCAATGCATTGGCTGGCAGTGGAGTTCACGTCGTTACGGTCAACGACTATCTTGCTAAAAGGGACTGCGAGTGGATTGGACCCATATTTGAGTTCCTGCTGTTGACCATTGACTGTATAGATAAATACAAACCACATTCCGATGGGCGTAAAGCAGCTTACAACTGTGATATTACCTACGGAACCAATAACGAATTTGGATTCGACTATTTGAGGGACAACATGGTGCGCTCACTGGAGGAGAAAGTTCAGCGAAAGCATCATTATGTCATGGTCGATGAGGTGGACAGTGTTTTGATTGATGATGCGAGAACTCCGCTGATTATTTCCGGGCCTATTCCAAAGGGAGCTGATGAACAGGAGTACAGTTTGCTCAAGCCCAAAATCGAGCGTTTGCTCAATGCACAAAAACAATTGGCTTCAAATTATTTGGCCGAAGGTAAAAAACTTTTTAAGGAAGGTGTATTGGGACATGAAGAAGGTCAGGCAGGTTTGGCATTGCTGAGGTCCTTCAGAGCCAACCCCAAGTCCAGACCGCTCATCAAGTTTCTGAGTGAAGAGGGAGCAAAAGTAGCCTTGCAGAAGGCGGAGAACTTCTTTATGCAGGAGCAATCCAAGCATATGCACATCGCAGACGAGCCCCTTTATTTTACCATAGATGAAAAAAATCGCCAGGTTGAGTTAACTGAAAAAGGTGGTGAATTTCTCGCACAGGGCGAAGAAGACCCCAATCTTTTTATTATGCCTGATATTGCTACCGAAATGGAGGCCATCCAAAGTAGTGAAGAGCTGACAGAGGGCGAAAAGAAAGAGCAATCTGAAAAATTGATCAGGGAGTACTCCACCAAATCCAAGCGGCTCCACGCCGCACAGCAGTTGTTAAAAGCATACAGCCTTTTTGAGAGGGATGAGGAGTATGTCGTAATGGATGGTCAGGTGAAAATCGTAGATGAGCAAACAGGTCGTTTGATGGAGGGTCGCCGCTATTCAGATGGATTGCACCAGGCGATTGAGGCCAAGGAAAATGTCAAAATTGGAGATATTACCCAGACCTACGCCACAGTCACCTTGCAGAATTACTTCCGAATGTACCACAAACTCTGTGGTATGACCGGTACAGCCGAAACTGAGGCCGGGGAGTTCTGGCAAATTTACAAACTGGATGTATCCATCATCCCTACCAATAAACCGATTCAGCGAGATGATCGTCAGGACAAAGTCTTTAAAACGGCCAGAGAGAAGTACAACGCAGTAATTGAAGAAATAGACGAGTTGGTCAGTAGGGGAAGACCGGTACTCGTGGGTACTACCTCTGTTGAGATCTCGGAAAAGCTGAGCCGAATGCTCAATTTGAGAAATATTAAGCACAATGTACTCAACGCTAAACAACATCAGCGAGAGGCTGAAGTGGTGGCTGAGGCCGGAAAGCCCGGAGCCGTGACCATTGCAACCAATATGGCAGGTAGGGGTACGGACATTAAAATCAGTCAGCAAGTTAAAGATTCAGGGGGATTGGCAATAATCGGTACAGAGAGACACGATTCCAGAAGGGTAGACAGACAGTTGAGGGGTAGGGCCGGACGTCAGGGAGACCCCGGTTCAAGTCAGTTTTACATCTCTCTGGAAGACAATCTCATGAGGCTGTTTCACTCAGAGCGCATTGCCAAACTGATGGACCGTATGGGCCATAAGGATGGTGAGATGATACAACATCCCATGGTGACCAAATCCATAGAGCGGGCTCAGAAAAAAGTAGAGGAAAATAACTTCGGCATTCGTAAAAAATTGCTGGAGTACGATGATGTGATGAATATCCAGAGGGAGGCGATCTACAAAAAACGCGACAATGCCCTCAGTGGAGAAAGACTATCGGTCGATATTCACAACATGTTCATGTCGCTTACTGAGACCATGGTGGTGGACCATAAAATGAATGGTGATTTTGATAGCTTTAGAAGGGAATCTATCCGAGTGCTCGCAGTTGATCCGGTTGATATGGACCCCGCCTTTTTCAAAGAGGGCCCTGAAGATCAGAGTGTGAGGCAGTATCAGGATATTGTGATGAATGCCTACAGAAGAAAAGCTGAACAAATTAAGGATTTGTTGCTACCTGTGATCAAAAGAGTTTACGAGAACGAAGGCCACAGGTTTACCAGAATTGCAATTCCATTTATCAGCAGCAGAGCAAAGGCACTGCCCATCGCAGCCAATCTGGTAGACGCCGTGAAGAGCGAGGGAAAAACCATCATGAGGGATATTGAAAAGACAGTAACCCTCTCTCTGATCGATGACAACTGGAAGGAACACTTGAGGAGAATGGACGAGTTAAAAGAGTCGGTTCAATCGGCCTCTTTCGAACAGAAAGACCCTCTGGTCATTTATAAAATGGAAGCCTACAACCTTTTCGAAGAATTCATCCACAAAGTCAATCAGGATGTAACCTCTTACTTACTCGAGGGCAGAATTCAGCTCAGGGGTGAAGGAGATATCAGAGAAGCTGAACAGGAGAAAACTGATTTCAGTAAGGCACAGACCAACAGAAGCCCTGAAGAAGAAGCTATGCGCAGGGCAGCAATGGGCGCCGGAGGCAGACGAAAAGTAGAAACAGTCGTCAGAACGGAAGAAAAAGTGGGAAGAAACGACCCCTGTCCCTGCGGCAGCGGTAAAAAATTCAAACATTGTCACGGAAGGTCGTGACCTTAATCTAATCAATATTCAAGCCAATGGTCAAATATTTCTTTTTTCTTTTTGCAGCTGGTTCGTTTTTGTTGACGCTCAGTTCTTGTTCACAAAAAGTACAGGGGGTGGTGCAACCCGGATACGAATGGCATGATACAGATCATCTTCAAAGTGGTACCCATGCCTACTCCATCCGCTTCCATCGCACCGGGTATGATGCCCGCGATATGGGAGAATTGATCATGCAAATCTCACATCAGGGAGATACCATGATTTTGGTCAGAGATGTAATTCGGGCTGGTACCCAGTTTACAGATACACTCGTCACCGAATTTCCAGGCCTAATGCCTATTCGCTTTGTCTCTAATCAGGCAGATCGCCTCAATCGCTACTCAATAAGTGATGGAGTATTGCAGGGTTCAGTATCCTACTCCAATATAGGTGAAGGTCTTGAGTATACGAGGACTTTCGATCGTCCATTTTTTGATCTGACCACTTTGGGCCTCGTATTGGGAGGAGTCAATCATCCGAGCCTGGAATCCCACTCCATTAAGTTTTTTGATCCTGAAACCACTGAGTTTACACAATTAGAAATTCATTCTGTTGAACGCGAGCAAATTGAATCTGCAAACGGCACAAAGTATAGCTGCAATGTATTCAGAGGAAAGGTCAATCAGGCCAATACGGCCATTTGGATCGATCGCAGCTCAGGTAAACTGATCAAGACTTATACCGAAATGCCCGCCAATATGGCAATGGAGATGAGATTGAAGTAGGTCCCCTGAGTAAATGATAACTTCAATAAAATCAGGAGTTAAAGGCGAGTTGTCTTTTTCCTTTGTTGGATAGCATATGCAATCAATATGCTACCAATTAAACTTGGCATCAACCATACCATTAAAGCAGGCAAAAAGTGGATGTTGACAGCTGCAAAGGCCGTAAAGGCAGCGATCAATCCACCACCCATTTTGTTGATGTGTTGGAATATTCGCTTCCCGGGTGTCCTGCCCGGATTATTCCTCCAATCTGCCAGGGTCATTAGACTTTGGATAATTCCAAATACAATCAGAATAGCCGCCATTGCCCATAGGTTCTTAATAAATAGGGAAACAGCAGTCCCAATCATCAATAGTGAAATTAACATCCCCAAAAAAGAATAATACCTCCACCACTTTTCCAATATTTTAGGAGACCTGAAGGTGAAGATCAACTTTCCTCCAAGAATCATGTAAAGTGTAAAGAGTGCAATTGGAAATAAAAACGGCGAGAATCTGATTATATTCAGCAAAAGAGCCGATATTAATGAAATGAGCATACCGTAGAAAAATACGTCGCCAGCTCTGCTGTGTAAACCCTTTTTCTTTCTGGCTAAACTCGCCAATAGCCCGCCAAATAAGCCGGCCAAACCACTGGCAATATGCAAAAGTAAAATGCCTTGTTCCATAATTTTTTATTTTTTGCAAAGATGATATCCCACTCCCTTAGTTTCTAAATGAAATACACCAGTAACAAGGTTTTGGGACGAATAACAAGCCCGGTGATTACTGAGCTTTAGAATTTCTTATCATTTCTTATTCAGATTTCTCTCTACCCATTACTTTTATGAAAAAAATAATGGGAATTCTATCAAAGCCTCACCCCATCATTCTGGAAAATAGCAGTAATTGGAAGTCTGTCATTTGGACAGGGGTGTTTGTATTCCTCTTCTTATTGATTTTTCAGCCATTTGGATTAGCAGCTTTGAAATCCGGGAAAATTCTTTTGCTTCTGGGATATGGCTTTATCACTTCTGCGATCGTATGGCTGTTCAATTTCCCGTTTCAACGTCTATTTCCCGCACTATTTGACGAAAAAAACTGGAAGCTTTGGAATGAACTAACCTTCAGCTCGGCCATCGTTTTTTCAATAGCCGCTGCGAATTGGATTTACACTGCAATACTTGGATTTTTAGATCACTCACTCTATAGCTTTTTATCAGCTATGCTTTGGACTTTTTCACTAGGTGTTTTTCCCATTGCTATTGGCATCATCCTGGGGAATTATGTTAAAATGGAACGCAATCTAAAAGAAGCTAAGAAGATACTGGCCGGCAAAAATTTGAATAGATCCCGGTTTGAGCTAGCCACTGATGCAAATGGGATAGCGGTTCTCGATCTTAATGGAAATGAAGTCTTAAAGGTGAATGCTGCTGAAATCATCCGGCTTGAAGCCGCTGGAAATTATGTAGTGTTTCACTATTTTCACCAGGGAAAGCCGGAGAAAACACTCATTCGAAATAGCCTAAAAAAGTTATTGGATCAACTGTCGCCAAGCGCCTTGATAATCCAAACCCACCGATCACATTGTGTGAATGTTGATTTTATTGAAAGTGTGAGTGGGAATGCACAGGGCTTGCTGATAAGTCTTAAGGGAGTGAATGATGTCGTGCCAGTTTCCAGGAATTTTATCGCGCCATTAAAAGAAATGATCTAAAAGATACCTGCTGCGGGTCATGGTGCTGTTTACCACTTGAAACTAATCTCTCCCAAAGGAACATAAACTTAAGTCGTTTTTTACCCTTTTGATGAATTGGATTACCGAGCAGTTTCAACGAATTGATTCTTATGATGAACTGGCTGAAATGTGCTGCAAAAAAGTGGAATTAATTCCCTTCTTTGCACAACTGCATCGACAGACCACAAATGGTTAAATCTCTTACCTCCTTTTGAAAACAACAATGGACTGACTACCATGGTTACCAGCAAATAACTCATTGCCGTTTCTAATTACTGAAGTCGGATTTTGCAGCCGGCCTTCAAGGATTTGCTTTAATTCACCCTCTCTGCTGTATAGAAGGATTCTGTGATTTTCAAAATCTGTGGCAATAATGTACTCCTCATCGACAAATAGCCCTATAACCCCTTTTATACCTTCCTCTTCGCCCAGGCTTAGCACTTGATCGTTTTCTTCATTAAATACCTGAATCCTGTTATTGTAGGCATCCGCAACATATAATCTTTCTCCGAAAAACCTCACCTGGGTTGGGTGGTTGAATTCTCCGGGACCTGTGCCTTCTCTTCCAAAGGTCCTATCCTGATGATCTGAAATGAGAATTATTCTGTGCCCATAAAAATCTGAAACGGCCATTCGATCGCCCTTTACATCCACACCGGCAGGAGAGTCGGGATGTTGAGGCAGCGGGATTGCTATGCGATCCTCTCCACTGACAAAAACGGCCCGGTCGGCTCCAAACTCAGCTACATAGAGTATACCATCGCGATAAGACAGGTGCATAGGGCGACGAAAAACATCAACCTCTTCAACTATTTCGCCATTTCTGTCGATTCTCAAAAGGCGGTTGTTGTCCCCATCTGAAACCCAAAAAACATCTGTTTCCTCTTCGTACTCTATACCTGAAATACCGACATCCATCAGTTGGATTTCCCGATAAAATTCCCATTCAGAGTTGGGGTTTTTACAGGAAGAATGAGTGCCGAAAAGCATGAGGGCAAAACCCCACGAGAAAAACCAAATACCTACACTATGCTTCATGTTGCTGCTTGTGCTCATTTGAGATCAAGGGTGGATGACTTATGATCCATCCTCAATGGAATAAACTATACCATTGAGATAGCCGGCTTATCAGATATTCCTGACAAGCCGGCTAACCTCTTAGATTGTATTATTTAAATCAACGTCTTGAAGGACGATCGTATTTGCAGCAGTGGTGTAATTGTTGGTATGTTCTGTTTCGCGCTCTAACAAGTTCAGTGTCATGCCCAACAGCTGCCACGGCTTCATGGATCTCTTTCAATTTGGTGTCTGAAGCATCATAAATTACCTTGAGCAACTGGTCGTTTTCGTCCCAATTAGCTTCCTGAACGCCCTTGAGTGCCAATGCGGCCTTTTCGATTCGCTCCTTGCACATAGAGCAATTGCCATAAACCTGGATGACTGCCTCAATGATTCCAATCTCCTCTTCCGGATAATCTTCACGGTTTTCAAATCTATCTTCTGATCCGTCAGCCCTTTTCACCTCAACATAAATGACTGTGTAGCCTGCTCCGTCCACCAGATTCTTTACCATTGCAAAATCCATGTTTAATTCGGCGGGCACGGTATAGGTGAGTATGCCTTTTTTGAGATCGATTTCGATATTCTCAATCCCTTTTACTTCACTGAATTTTGCCTCCACTCCATGTGCGCAAAAAGCACATCCCATACCGTCAACTCTAACGGTGAAAGCATCACTTTGAGCATGAAGGCTGAGGGCTGTTAATGTTATAGTCAAAAAAATTATTAAAGATTTCATGATTTTTAGTTTTTTGATTTAATGTTTTTAGTTGATTGATCACTTTTATAATAGTCTTCGGGCTCCTGCCATCAACCACCAATCCCTTTGATAGCCACCATGCATCTGCTGGCTTACTGGGAATTGAAGGGAAGCCTCAAAAGTGTACCGTCCCCTTGCATATTGAATGCCCGGTGCAAGGTAGTACCCGTACTGCGACTCTCCTTCATGGGAGCCCATATTCATCCCCTCTGCTTCTAAGTATACATTGATCTGATTGACAGGAAAGCTTGGTTCCAGCAATGGAATGGATACTCCCAATTTGTAGGAGAGCGCATTTAAGTGGGAGTCCGAGGGAATCAGGTAATATCCTACTTCTGTCTGAATCCCCAGGCTCAAACTTTCATAAGCTGCAAGTCCTCCGATATAGGTTTTATAGTGTCCCATTCCAATGGTCGGGACTTTAAGATCTTTCCCGCTCGGAAACGTCTGCTTAACCTTTGCGGCTATTCGGGTTGTTTTTCCGAGGCCATCTTTTCGGTAAAACTGGTATTTTCCCATCAGAGCAAAATCACCAGGCTGGTGGCTGCCATATGTTCCTGAAATCACCCAGGGCATTTCTACTCCCACAGCCAGGTCACTGCTGATGTTGTAATCAGCTTCGACTAACAAGTAGGAATAATTTCCCGATTCAAAATCGATGTAATTGTAGAGCGCTCTAACGGTCGATTCTCCCGAACCGAGCATTATGGGCTTGTCAAGCCTGATGGGAGGACCTTGACCCCAAAGGGAAAGACCGGAGACCATGATGCAGGTCAGCGATATAATTCTTGCAAAAATCATTGTTATTATTTTGAATTAGAACCAATGGATGTTAATCCATATAAAGATTTTGGGACTACGCAATCCAATACTAGTGTTAAGTTAAGTGTGCTGTGTCGGTTAAGTCGGAGGTATTTTCTTTTTTTTCGAGGCGGAAAAACGCAGCATAGCATTAGCTACGTAAGGCTTTTCCAACGAAGAAAAAAGAGGAAAGAGCAAGACTTGGGCTGACTAAAGTATACTTAACTTAGCACTAGCTTGTTTACCTTTGTACCAAAAGGGAAAGGAAAGGTTTCTAACACAAAATAGCTTCGTGGATCAACCACAGTTTTCCTACTGCAGGAGGGGCTTTAAGAGAGCTAAAAGATATATCTTGTTTGACAGAGGCCTGCGAGAAAGTAGGACTGCTAGAAGCTGCCGCAGCCAGCATTAAATCCACCTCATTATCTGACATGGGAGCTATCTGAATCCTTGGAAAGTCTTCCTCAGCTTTTAACAACTCATAGTAATCGCTGCAACAATCACTGCCCGGACTTTCGCAGCCGGATGCCATATCTCCATCCACTGCACAGCAAGCGGCATCCAAAGAGCAACTCTCATCGGAATCAGCACATGAACACTGTGGTTGGGAAAAAAGGGAAACGAGAACACCGTCATTTTCACATACGTGTATATGCATTCCTATTCCGGTAGTGGATACCAGAACTTGAAGAGAAAGTAGTATGTGAAAAAAAGACCTCGCCATAAGAGTTTATTCAACGTTTGATAACGAAGATTCCTTCAATTTAGTTTCCAACTATTGATGTTACTTTCATTGCCTGGGTGATGTGAATGATGAATTTGGTGTGGCTTTTAAAAAGTTAATTTAAAATAATATTGAAAAAGATTTTTTAATTGGTAAAAACTTGTATCTTTGGCTTCAATACTATTGCCCAAGGCCTAAGCACACTGTATTTTTGACTCCTAAATATTTTTCCTATTTCGGAGAACACTAATTTTATTTTTAAACCTAATAAACATTTACGCATGAAAAGCTTTCTTAAATTATTGATTATCAGTATGTTAATGGGGGGGGTGGAATAGTTTATTCTCAATGCTCAAATCCACCTGCCTTCGATGGCCCACCCTCACACCAGGCAGCATTTGAAGCGATGAACATACCTTGTGCATGGACAATTACTCAAGGCGATCCAAATATTACAGTTGCAGATATGGACCGATATCAGACCAATGCCCATACTTCTCTTGCAGGTAAAGTAGTCGAAATAGTTGGTAATTGTGATCCGAGTATAGAGACAGGAACAGAACCCCCTCATCATGGACTCATGGGTTTGGGAGCAGTAGCCGCCAAGACTGATGGGAATTGTGTGTCCGGTAGTGGCGGCCTTACTACAGTGGCAGGTTTTTGCGATTGCTCTAATAATTCTACAGTGCAGAATGTGGTTGATAGGGGGTATAAAATAATTGTTATAAATTGCTGGTGGACAAGTGGTTTGTCTAAATCTAAATTTGAAGAGTGGACTTCTCAGGGGGTAACTTTTGTCTTATCAGGTCTTAGTCAGCACTTTGAGGCAAATGATCCAGACGGACTTCATAGCGTTCCTGGTGTAATACATACAGGTAGAACTTTTGCTAATGGGGATTTTTGGCAGTATGGATCCAGTCCAAATATGAATTTAGATGTGTTGGCTGTAACAGAAGGTCTATACAGATTAGAACCTGCCAATTCATGCGGAATAACCGGAGCAGGGACTTCAGTAGGAGCACCTACAATTGCAGGTGTGGTTGCATTAATGAAGTCTGTAAATCCTTGTCTTTCCCCGGGTGATATTGAAGAAATATTGGTTGCAACCTCTGGTCCCATCCCCTCCAATGCTCCACCCGGCACAACACGAGGTGGAATTATTGATGCTTATGCAGCAGTACAAATGGCACAAAATTATCAGGCCCCGGATGTTGTTTTTGATGTTAATGAAACGATCAATAATTTACATGTTTCGGGCAATCTGATAATTGAGGATGGTGCAATTGTTCAAATTCAAGGGAATCTTTCAACGGGATCTGAAAGCAGAATTTTTATTGAATCCGAATCAAAATTGTTGGTCACCGGAACAATAGAAATGGGTCAGGATGCCAGAATTATTGTCAGAAGAGGTGCTGAGATGACAGTCGATGGAGGAACAATAACCACTCATGAATGTGCAGAAAATTGGAAGAGAATATACGTTGAGGGAAATATCAACGAAGAGCAGCAACTTCCTGGATTTGTAACTAATCCTAACCAAAACGGGGTTTTATATTTAAAAGATGCACTTTTGGAGAATGCCGAGGTGTTTATATCCATGCACCCAACCTATCTAGGTTGGCCTACCTATGCAGAATATTACGGAGGGCATGTTACTGCTGAAAATACCACCTTCAGAAATGGAAAGAGTGTAGCCGGCTTTATGCAATACTTTAGGCAAGATAAAAGCAAGTTTATAAATTGTACAATTGGTGATGTTAGAAATGGGATGACACACTGGTCCAATTTTGGCACCACCTATGAAGGCAATACTTTTAAAAACATCGAAAGTTCTGCTATTTACACCTACGATGCGGCCATAATAGTAAAAAACGGAAATACTTTTGACAACAGCAACCACAATGAATTTGATCAGGCAGGAATACACCTATTCCACACCTTTCCTAATATCAATGGTTCTGTCATTGGTACTGAGTCAACTTCCCCAAATACTTTTTTGGGTGGGTTTAATGGTATTTTTTCTGATGCCGGAGCACCTCTGGTAAATAATATTGAAGTCAAAAACAATCTATTTATCGGTGGTGATCAGGCACTGACCTTCCAGGGCGCTTCCCGACACGATGTAATGAAAAATGATTTCAATGGTGCAGTATGGGGAGTTACCGTAGTTGGAAACGGGCCGTATTTTAATGTCCTCAAAGACAATCAATTTTCGGGCAACGGGGTTGGCATCTATGCCTTTTACGACAATTCAAGGTTTAGTTTTATATCCAATTGCTTTGATTATACCGGCAGAAGAGATGTTAGGGTGTATAGAGGGGATATCATTGAATTCCTCGGTGATTTAAATTTTGGTGCATCCAATATTTTTTCTGAAAGTATAACTGCCAGACGGATATTAATGACCCCTTCTCAGTCCTATGAGCACCATTATTTTATTGAAGAGGGGACTCCCACTCAGGATCGATTGGTACCCGTTAGTAATTTTAGTTCTAACTTTAATTATCCCACCAATAGGTTTGAATCCGAAGGTACAAGGGAGGGTAATTGCGCAGACATACCAGGCTTGCCGGTAAATCACTATCATTGTACTTTGCCAACAGGCAAACAGGCCTTACTGGCCTATATCCAGGATCTGGAAGATGATGTAGAGGACCTGAAGGCGCTGCTGGGCAGTGTGCCGGATCAATCAGCCCAATGGATAGAAATTCAGGTACTCATTCAAAATGCCAAAAGATGTATTCAGAAGGCCAAACATCTTCTCATCTACACCTTTATAGATGTACCTGAATCAGAATTAACCCAGCTGATAGCCTATTTTGATCAGGATGAATTCCTCTACAAAACACATATATTTGGACTTTTGGCTTCAAGACAAAATTACCAGTTAGCAGCTAGCTACATCAACAGCATGCAGACTTCAACCCAGGAGGAGACTGACTTTATCTTTACTCAGACATTGAACCTAAATCGCCTTGAGAATCATGAGTATGTGCCGGATAGCATTGAACTAATTGATTTGTACCAAATTGGGATCAAAACCGATCCTTTGGCCGGATATGCGCGCTCCCTTTATCAATACTTTACCGATGAGAAAATTGATCTCGGTCTTGAGGAGGATGATGATTTGAGTGAAAATAGGTTTATCCCCGAAATAATGGATGAAAAGCAATCAATAGTTAAGCTCTATCCCAATCCATTCTCCGATATGGTTTCCATTGACTACCGTTTCATCAATGATACTGGTATAGAAATTTTTAATACTGTTGGTCAGTTGGTTTGGTTTGCTGATTTTTCAAAAGGTGAGGGATTTGAAAATATAGACTTGTCTAAAATGCACCCGGGTATTTATTATGTCCTTATTACCGATAAGAAAACCGAAACGACTTTATATGTTGAGAAGATAATCAAACATTAACTCCAAACCACGGGGAGGGGAAAATCGCCTCTCCCCATTTTAAATAAAACACATGAAATATTCAATTTCATTCATCATATTTTTTCTATTCCTTAGCCATCTCCAATCTCAGAGTGTTTTTTCAAAGGTCTGGGACCCCGACGGCCTGGATGTTCACAGCTGGGTGAAGCACTCAGTAATGGATAAAGATACTATGATCTATTTCGCGCACAATGTTTGCAATTATATTGACGACGACAACTACAACCTCTGTACCACCATAGGGCGCATGGATAAAAACGGAAACATACTGACAGAAGTGACCTACAATGATCTGGTCTGGAGGTCACTTCGCAATGCCGGCATACTGATGGGTGATCACATCTATGTACTGGCCAATGAAGGCAGGTATGAGGACCCTCGGTTGTATATATTAAAAATAGATAAAAACTCTCTTGAATTGGTAGAAAAAGTGGAGTACGAGCTCGGCCTGGATGTGTCCTGGTTTTATCAGGAGTCCTCGCTGGTAGAATACAAAGATTACCTCGTGGCAAGTGGCTGGACCGAATTAGCTAGTACTGGAATATGGCAGAGTTTTTTGCTATGGATCGACAAGTACTCCCTGGAATTGAAATATTTTCAGTTTTTTGACCCTCCTTTCGAATTCTCAAAACTTTACCCGGAATTGCAATTTTGGGGAGATGATGATTTGTTGACTGTTTATTTTATTGTCCTGAGTGTTGCAAGCGATGAGTTTCCGGGCACACTGGGAAGCTCCCGTGGATTTATGAAATACAATCGGGACAGGGAATTGGTCTTCCATTATCTGGATACCCTAAGTGGCCAGGGAAATTCATACTTTCACTATGGTTTACTGATGGAGAACGGGAGTATGGTCTATCATCAACCCTATAACCATCGGGGATTTGAGATTCAAAACGGAGCCGATTTTGAGGTGATTAGCATCAACCAGGAAAGGCAGTTCAACTGGCGGTTTAATCAAGTGGGATTCAGTCCCTATGGAAAAAAACAATTGTTGAAATTGACTGAAACAGCAGACGGTAATCTATTGGGTTGCGGCCGACTTTATTGGCATTTCAACTACCCCAATCTGCACGAATTCAATTTCTTTACCGACACCATTCCACCCAGGCCGGATTCTCTTGAATATTATCAGGCCCCATATATCATTAAAATAGATAGTGAAACCGGAGAAATGTTGTGGGAATATGCCTTGATAGACTTTAAAAATTACGGTTACAATAAGCGGCCTGAATCCTGCCAGGGAATTCATGAATTATCTGATGGTACACTGATGGGGTATGGACCCTATTCAACCATTGGACACGATGGAATGCTGGGAGGAATTAGTAAAAGCTGGGCATTTCGTATACCTGCGAATCCCTGTCCGGAAGATGAGATGGAATGTGGGTTTGAGCGCTACCTTACCAATTCAGTTGAGCAAGTGTACATAGACCTCAATGCAGAAAGGAGGTTCACCTTTTTTCCCAATCCGGGTACAGGCACTTTTTACCTGAAAGATGCCCTGGGTGAGAGCAATGAAATAATCATCAATCTGTATGACTCTACCGGACGATTGATAGATCGAAAGCGGCAGTATTCCACGGATCCGTTTTATGTAGCCGATCCGGTAAGAGGGATTATCTATGTGGAAATTTTCGACAAGCAGAGACAATTTATTCAAAGCGATTTGATTATGAAACAGTGACATTTTTTTACTAAGGGCTTGTGCAATAATAACTTACTCATTTAGCCTCGTTCTTTTGCACGCTAACTGCGTTAAAAAGCTTCCCCGTAGCTCCACTATGCCTACGTTTTTAGCCTTGTTAGCACACTAAACAACTTCGGCTATTCTAAGGAACTTATTTTTGCGCAAGCCATAAACTATTTAAAACCTAAATAGGAGAACATGAAAATTACAAAATTTAGTTTTATCCTGGCATGCATTTATTTTTTACTTTCGGTCTGCAATAGTTCCCTCCACAGCCAGTGCATGGTAGATGCGGGGCCTGATTTGGGGATATGTACGGATAAGGAAGGTGCATTTTCACCCAATCAGATCGAGGCAAATGTTACCGGTGGCACCCCTCCCTATACCATAAGATGGGAAGCGAATCATCCTTCGGGTACCCACAATATTCCAAATCGTACGGCTTCCTACTTTCTGGATGACACGACGGCTATCGATCCCGGTATTATCAATCAGCCCTATGATACGACCCCTGTTTTGTTTCATGTGGTAGTCGAAGATGCAGAGGGTGTGGAGTGCAGGGACAGCGTTTGGGTCACCTTTTCCAGTTTTCTTTTATTTGGAATTGGTATGGAAGTCACCATCCAAAAGGGGGAAACCACCACCATACATCCCAATGTCGATGGAATGATACCCCCACTTACTTTTATTTGGAACCCAGATTACAACATTTCAAATGTAAATATACCATTTCCTTTAGTATGGCCCGACACCACTACCTGCTATGAGCTTACCCTGATAGATGGACTGGGCTGTGTATTTTATAACCCTGTTGTCTTTAAAGTAATTGTTGACTCAACTACCAATGTATCCGAGTTTCATCCGCAACTCAACCTACTGCCTGTTTACCCCAATCCGGCCAGAGATCAAGCAGTAGTGGATTTGCCGGATCCCCTAAACAGCGGGTTTTTGTACGTCACCGATCGCTCCGGCACTTTGGTGATGAAGCAAACCCAGGTAGGTGCAACTGAGAAGTTGACCCTGGAGGTGGGACACCTGACCGCCGGGATTTACAGTATTGTTCTGATTGCAGATCTGGCTGATGGGCAGAAAATTTACGAAGCGAGATTGGTGAAAAAATAGTTAGATATTAAAGGGGGTGTTTTTTGGCGGAATGAGACAGTGATTGATAAACTGAGGAAACTACTTTCGGCATGCTTATGTCAATTGAAATCCTTCCAAGACTGGTGTGGGTCAAAATACCTTTACCCAAGAGACGACATGAACCCGATTTTTACGCTGAGATATCACCATTGAGAAACCACTATTACTCTCTGTGCTTCTGAGGTGGTCAAAAATGCAGGAATGGCAGCCCAAATTTTCTTTAAAAACCTGAATTTACCAGGTCTTTTGATTTTGGTGTCTTAAGGCATAAGAAAGTCTGAGCATGGAATTTACTATCCCAAAGCTCTCAATATGAAAAGAGATATCCATTTACACAATCCCCTACCACTTTTTAAATCTTCCCGCCACTCCTTTCCATCTGATCCAATATAAGCTTACCCAACCGAAGAAAAAGGTGGTAAAAAAGCTGAACAGACTGTACATCACTGCTACCATCGCCATTTCATTGGAGCCGAGCAGGGAGGATGCCACAAATATGGCCAGAGCACTATTTTGGAGACCCACTTCTATACCAATAGTCACTTTTTCCTTAGAGGGAAGTCCGAAAAATTCAGAGATAAAAACTCCGCCGAAAAAGGCCCCGACATTGAGCAATAAGGCGGCGATCAGAACAATTGGCTGGTCAAACAGACTGATGGAGTCATCATTCTCGGAGGCCAGGAAAACTCCTATAAACACTACCAAAAGAACCCCGGTCATGATGAATTTCAAAGCTTGTTGTATGCGCTCCATGGTCCGGTTAAAAAGGTGATTGAGCAATACACCTACGGCACAGGGAAGGATGACAGTCAGCGCAATTTCTCCCACTGTATTCCAAAACGGCAGAACAATATTGCTAGTCTCTCTCATAAAAACGGTCTGAGCAACACTCACAAATAGAGGTACTGTAAATAATATAAGAAAACTATTGATGGCTGTAAGACTGACCGAGAGGGCTACTTTAGCATTGAGGATGTAGGTGATAAGGTTGGAGGCACTTCCTCCAGGACAGGCTGCAAGAATAATTAGACCCACTTTGAAAATGGGATCCACCGGCCAGATGATTGCGATTAAAAATGCAAATGCAGGTAAAAATAGCATCTGCCCACCCAAGCCAACGAATATGCTTCGTGGATGTCTGAAAATAGAGGTGAAATTTTCGATCCTCAATCCAGTCCCAATACCGAGCATCACCAATGCAATGGCAGCAGGTAAAAGCTTATCTGAAAAAAGTTCTTGTTCCAAAGGATTAAAAATTTCTATGGTCTGTGACAAAATACTCTACTCCCGGGCATCTGTCCGGCATAAACGAGGGGCGAATATACTAACAGCTTCTCATTGGAAAGTTTATTTTGTATCGGATTTTAAGTGAGAATTAACCTCATTGAGAGCCAATGAGGAGATCTGTTGAGAACGAATAAGGGATCAAATCCATTGCGAAAGAGAGTGAATCAGTTGCTGAGATTTCCTTACTTTTACCAAAATAAATTATTCGATATGAATTTGATGAAATCTCTGTTCGTTCTGCTCTCCGCATTGACTCTCCTTTTTTCTTGTGGAAATAGAGAAGAGGTGGCAACCGGCCCAGCAGAAGTCAGTGGTCAGATAACCGGTCTGGAGACACTTGAAATTACGGCAGTAGGAATATATGAACTCGGCAAAACCACCGCAGATGAGGAGGGATATTTTTCCTTACAATTGGACTTAATTAGGCCCTCTTATGTCCTCTTTAGCGCGCCAGGGTTTTCTTGGGAGCTTTTTTTAGTGCCCGGGGATCGCGTGGAAATAAAGGCTGACAAAGATTCATGGATAGAGTCCTTCGAAGTGAGGGGTGATCGTATGGTTGAAAACAGCTTCCTCAATGTAGAAAAAAAGCGGATTCTTGATGAGTTTCTATGGGAGGATTTAATGGGGCTTTTCCGAAAGGAAAAATTAGAGTACCTGGATCAGATAGATAAGGGAAAAAAAGCATTGAATGCCGAAATCAATGACTTATACAAAAGTGGAAATATTCACCCGCTCTTTGCAAAGGCAGAAAGAAGCTATCCCGAAGTCCTTAGCGCTATGCTAAACTCAAATTATCCCCGCTATCACATGCACATACATGGAATCCAGGATCCCGGTGAACTGGATTTTTCAGCCGGCGAAATGGAGGAACAGTTACTTCAAACCAAGAACGATGAACCTGAATTGCTCGCTCTTTCGGTATTTAGAGAACTGTTGAGCATGCAGATGTACAGAGCCTTTGAGGAATACATTGAAGATGAAGTGTACGAAGGTGATATGTCATTGGTGTTGGCGGCTCAAATTAACGCCATCCACTCCTATTTCAGCCATCCTGATATCGCTGAGTTTATGGTTTACGACCATATCAAAACCTCCATTATGGTAGGAGGTCCGGGAGCAATCGATCAATTTTATGATCACTTTATAGAGCATTCCAACCACCAGGAATACATCAATGATCTCAGAGCTTCAATGGCCAGATGGGAGCAAATAAGAAAAGGTGTTGAGGTCCCGGACTTTGCCTTTGAAGATGCAGATGGAGAGACCGTAAATCTCTCACAACTCAGGGGTAAATTGGTTTATATCGACGTTTGGGCAACCTGGTGTGGTCCCTGTTTGCGCGAACACCCTCACTGGGATCAATTGGTAGCTGATTTTGAAGGTGAGAATATTGCGTTTCTTGCCGTTTCAATAGACAACAGCAAGGACCCCTGGCTAAGGATGCTAGGCGAAAAAACAATGGCTGGTTTACATTGGTTTGTTGAGAACAATTGGAACTCGGATTTCGCCCAACATTTTTTGGTGCAGTCTATTCCCAGATTTATTCTTCTGGATGAAAAGGGTAGGGTGTTGGAACCTTCCGCTGCAAGACCCTCCGGCAATATTGGACAAACGATTGCCAATTACCTCTCCGAAAGAAATCTGTAAAAATTGTTAGAATTTTGTTCTTCAACCAGAGTTGTTTTAATGAAGTAGATTTCCCCAACAAATCTGGCATTGACCTTTTTATGTGGCCGGGAATATGTTTTGCTGAATTTAATGACAATTGCTTTCGTTTATTAATTTGTGAAGCTCATTCCTTTTCTCCTGCACCTGGGTACTTTTGCCCTCTTTTTCTCTTCGCTATCTGCACAGCAAAGAGTTTACGATCAATATATTCGCAGCAATAAAGTAGGAACACTTTCAGTAAGCTGGGAAAAAGATGCAGAACAATCCACCAAGAAGGTAAGGGTAGAGTCGAATGTAAGTGTGAACCTCCTGGTGGTCAGGGCCACAGTAGATTACCTGGGAATATCAAGATTTGAAGATGGTGTGCTAAAGTCTTCCGAAATCAGGATACTCAGAGATGGAAAACCTCATCAGAACGCAACTACACAAAAGAGAAGGGGCCGATACCTGGCTCATATCGACGAAGAAAGGAAATGGATTGACAGAGCTGCTATTCATTTTTCAAGCCTGCTGTTGTACGTTAAAGAACCTAAGGGAATAGAGGAGGTATATGCAGAGGCCGACGGAATTTTTAACAAACTTGTATATTGCGGAGATGGTGAGTATGAACTGTTTGTAAAGGGTTCCAGAAACAATTATTACCACTATGAAGGAGGTGTTTTGGTCAAGGCTGTCCTGGATCATTGGATTGCACCGATTACACTCAAGCTGAGGGAATAAGAGCAATGGTCATTTTTGAGACTTGATGTTGTCGACCGGGCATTTTTCTAAAATAGTACCAACCCTTTGGGTCTACATGGGCTCAATTTTTTCCATTAGCCTTATCAGAAATCCTTATGGGAAGGAGGGCTTTTTTTTAATGTTAGACGACAAACCTTTTATTCCAAAATAAGGAAAATTGTAAGTGATTCACAGAGATCACTTTTTCATCTTAGAAGTTGACTAATAAACCCCTTCGAGTTCCTGGGCAGCTACGAAGCAATATTGTTTGGAAGAATTTTTTTGCACTACTTGACTGCTGTTCGATCTTCCTGCTTAAATTCCGACTTGAGTCGCTTTACCTTGACGTAAAACCTAATGGTCAGCAGCAGTGCTGCCATAGTCAATCCGGCAGCCAGTCCCCACCATATACCATAAGCGCCCATATCAAGTACATTGCTGAATAGCCAGGCCAGAGGCAGCCCTATCAGCCAGTAGGCAATAAAAGTTATCAAAGTGGGAACCCGGACATCTTTAAGGCCTCTGAGAGCACCTAGCGACAGAACTTGCAGCCCGTCTGATAGTTGGAAAAGCACAGCAATAAGAATAAGACCGGAGGTCAGATAAATGACTTCATCATCAAGCGTAAAGAGTCCGGGAAAGAAATAGCGCCCTATATACAAAACAGCGCCACAGAACAGCATCCAACCAATGGTCATTGCGTAAAGACTGTTGGCTGCAAGCATAAGGTCATGGTGATTCCTTCTTCCAATTTGGTTGCCCACCCGAACCACTGCTGCAGCCCCAATGCCCGTGGCAACAATGTAGCTGACCGAAGCCAAACTAATGGCTATTTGGTGACTTGCAAGGGCAGTTGCACTGATTTGACCCGCGAGTATGGCAGCAAAACTGAAGGCAGATGCTTCAAAAACATATTGAAGCCCTGAGGGTACTCCGAGTTCGTATATTTTCTTCATGCGATCCCGTGAGATAAATCCGGGCGAGAGGTCTTTGTGAATTTCTTTGAATGGCCCACTGATCAGGACATATCGGGCCATCCAAATCAACATCAGTATCCTGGCAATAAGAGTGGCCACTGCTGCGCCATAAATCCCCATCTCCGGGAAGATCCATAGCCCGTATATCAATACCCAATTGAGCAAGATATTTAGTCCGTTGCAGACCAGAGTGATATACATGGCCATTTTAGTGTCTGACAATCCTTCAGCCAGCATTCTGAATGATTGAAAGGCCATCAAAGGAATAAAAGAAACAGCAACAATCAAAAAGTACCCCTGAGCACCGGGTACAATATCAGCATCTTGCCCAAGATAATGAAATAGGGGTACGATTGCTGACATTAGCAGCCAAAGTAAAATGCCCGAAATCAGACATACCCAAAATCCATCCCTAAGTAAATGGCCGGTCTCCACCTTATCCTCTTTCCCGTCTGCCTCCGCAATCAAAGGCGTCATTCCATAGGAAAGTCCCATGCCAAAAACCATAAAAATGATGAATACACTGCTTCCAAATGCAACCGCTGCCAGCTCTACAGTACCCAATCGTCCTACCATCAAGCTGTCAGCCACACCCACAGCTACCTGGCCGAGTTGGGCAATCATGATGGGCAGTGCAATACTGATGTTTTTACGAAAATGAGCTCTTATTGACATTTTAGTTTTGCAGAAAAGACCGCAAAATTAAACATTGATGGGATAATTGATCTCCTCAAAAAGAAGATTTCAGACCAGGTCAACAAGGTGTCTGTCTTATAGGCGCGAAGTAGGAGGGCAAGCCAATAAGTGATAAACACTAAGAGTCAAAGACCGAAGAGGTGACTTTATAGCAATGTCAACGGGCTTTGGAAATAATCTTCAATAAGAAGCAAGATACTAAAATCAATTCCCTTGAAACTCCATTAATCCCCAACAACAATTTCAGATCAATCAACCCTCCGAGAACCATTGATAACTAAAAATTCCTGAAGACACCTAGCAGAAGGCTATCAGCAATTTGTCCGCAGCTAGTTGTATTAATAAAGCTGCATTTTGTTCATATAGAGCGAGGACCATTTATTTAAGGATATTATTGCAATACTTTAGCTGGACATTAATTCAAGTTTGGATGGACGACTGAGGAACTTTTGACTATATTTAGAGGGCCAAATCAAAACGGCCTTTCTTTCTTTAAAGCTCAGATTCGTTTTTTCCCAGAACAAAAAAAGTGGCATCTTTGGACTTTCTTTTGACAAATTACCGAAATATAGTTAGATGAGAGTATTTGCTTTTTCCGGCTCGAGTAAAATCCCTTTAGCATTCCTTTTTTTAGCTGCCTGTTCGTTCTTTATCTCCTGTGATGGCACCAATCGTCCTATGGAAAAGCCGGCACAAGAGAGCGTATTATTGCAATCTTTCACCCATAGTGGAGAATGGCTGGATATCTCCAATGAATCCTCCAATTCAAGGGCTACATTCTGGAGGCCCGATGGATCTCTTGTATTTGTGGTTGGCCGGGGAAGCGATAATGTGGTGGCGTATGAACTTAGCGATAGCTGGGAAATTGCATCCGCAATATTTTCCGCAGAGGCAAAGGTCAGTGGTAGCAACCAGCATGGTTTGTACTTTAGGGAGGATGGTGAAATGATGTGGGTTTTCGATCGCACCGGAATTTGGACCTATTATCTTGAAAATCCATGGGATATATCTACACTTTCTGAGGGTGTATACACAGATTTGGATGATTTTGTAAGACGGGGTCACGATATAGATTTTAGACCCGATGGCGCCCGATTATTTATTGACGACCGCAATGAAGGTAAAGTTTTTCAGCTCGATTTAGAGATCCCCTGGGATGTCAACAGCTTTACTTTGAATTATACCCTGGATATAAGTGATTTGCAAGAGGAAGTTAGGGGTTTAGAGTTTCTCGACAGCGGATTGGTGATGGTATTAATGGATACAGGTCGAAGGCAGATATTGCAATTCGATTTGACCGAGCCGTGGGATATTTCAACAGCCAGCTTTGCCGGTGTCTTTGATGTAAGTGCACAGACCTCGCAGGGCCGAGGGCTGAGCTTCAGTACCAACGAAGATTACTTTTATGTAACTTGCAGAGACGAGGGCAGAATTTATCAATATCAGTTGGATCTGCCCGAGTAAAATTCTTAAGTGTAGTACTTCATTAATTCTACTCAATCTTTTTTATAAGAACGGTCTTTATTTTTTACTCACTCATTATATCTTTTCCACTATTGACTTTTGATCCACATTTCTTTAGGGGTGGTAAGATAGAAAGAGAGTTCAAATATGGTTGTGGGAATCAATAGAGCATACCCTATCACCTGAATCACTCACTCTTCCCCTTTCGGACAATCTGTTCCAATTCGTCCCACTTTTCCATGGGGACATCATTGAGGAAGTTGAACTGACCGGCCCCTTTCAGCCATTCTCCTCCGTCGATTACAATTTGCTCTCCGGTAATGAAGGAGGCATAGTCGGAAATGAGATAGGCCGCCAGGTTTGTCAATTCAAAGTGGTGGCCAAACCTGCCAAGTGGCACCTTTTTCTCAGGCTTAAAAAGTTCCTGAATTTCATCGGGAAACAGCCTGCTCCAGGCACCTTTTGTTGGGAAGGGTCCGGGAGCTATGGCATTGAGTCTGATGCCGTATTTTGCCCACTCTACTGCCAGGGATTGGGTCAATGCGAGTACACCGGCTTTACTGCATGCAGAAGGTACGACATAGGCACTTCCCGTGAAGGTATAGGTAGTGGTGATGCTCAGAACATTTCCTTTGATCTGCTGATCGATCCAATATTTTCCGGCTGCGAGTGTACAATTGTAAGAACCGCGCAATACAATATCTACAACCACATCAAATGCCCTGTGTGAAAGTCTTTCCGTTGGGCTGATAAAATTTCCTGCCGCATTGTTGACCAGGACATTAAGCTTTCCAAAATACTTCACTGTCTGGCTAATGGTGGTCTCAACTTCATTGTAGTTCCTGATGTCGCAGGCCAGGGGAAGTATTTTTCCAGGGTGGGCTTCCTGAAATTTGGATGCTGTTTTTTCCAAAACGTCCATTTTCCGACTTGCGATCACAACCGAGGCACCCAGTTCCAGAAAAGTTTTAGCCATTGACTTTCCCAATCCGGTACCTCCTCCGGTTATCAATACCACCTTATCATTCAGCGTGCCCTTTTTAAGCATGAGTTGATCCATATCACAATAGTTTAGTAGGCATTGGTAGCAATCAAAACGAGGGTGCAAGCGTGCAAGCATTCAATGCCGGCTTCAACGGCCGCTTTCTCCAGAATGGGGTTTTCGCTGCCGGGGTTGAAAATGATTCTCCGTGGTCTGAGCTCAATGATTTTTTTGATCAGCTCATCCTGATTCTGAGGATTGAGGTACATGCTCAGGCTGTGAACCGTGCCGCTCTCCGGCCAGGAAGCAGTAATGGCAACACCGTGGGCACTACCCTCCCTCTTGCCAACCGCTACCACTTCTTCACCACTTCCTTTCAATGCGGCAATAGCCCGGTTGCTGTATCGGGAGGGATTTTCAGAGGCGCCGAGAACAAGGGTCATTTTATTGCTTTTCATAAGGATATTAATGAAAGCGGGGGTTGGATGTTCATGGAATAGAGGAATAAGGTCTATAAAGTTCGGGCGGATGACAGTGAAACTCTCAAAATTAGCGGTTGTCCTGTGGCTGCGGACTAAAATCCTCATCAACAAAATCCTGTTTTGCTAATATTTCAATTGGCCGGTCTTTCCTCCCCTTTCCAACCTCCTTCCATTCTCTGCGCAGTTGTTCAGTTGTTTTTCTACTTCCGTCATGACTCCAGCCGGGCGGGCCGAAGAGGTACATCCATGCGGCAAGGGGCCCTGGTGCAGTCCTGATGTCTTTGAAAATATCAGACCATTCGTGAAAGGCTATTCGAAGGGGATTGTAGGTATTGATGTTATTTGTAAGGCCGTATTTAGGACGCTCTTCCTCCTCTACAAAAGTGCCGAACATACGGTCCCATATGATCAAAACACCTGCGTGGTTTTTATCTAAATATTTAATGTCGGAGGAGTGGTGGACCCGGTGGTGTGAAGGGGTGTTGAAAACAAACTCTATGACCGGATGCAGCTTTCCTATAGTCTCCGTGTGAATCCAAAATTGATAGATGAGACTGATGGCTTGCATGGTCATGACCATCAAAGGATGAAAACCTAAAAGGGGCAGCCAAAGCCAAAATATGAATCCGCCGGAAAAAGTTCCCGTCCAGGTCTGACGCAGGGCGGTGGATAGATTGTACTTTTGGGAGGAGTGGTGAACAACGTGTGATGCCCAAAAGTATCGGATATTGTGAGAGCTGCGGTGAAACCAATAGTAACTGAGGTCCTCTGAAAAGAACAGCAAAAGCCAAACCCACCATGAAGTGCCCAGATCAAAAAGCTTGAACTGATATACCAGCATGTAAGCTCCAAAAATGATGGCCTTTCCCAACAGACCGGTCAATACATTTCCGATGCCCATTGCGAGACTTGAAAAAGTGTCTTTGGTTTCGAAAAGCTCTTTTTTAGAAATGGCAGAAAAAATAGCTTCCGCCAGCAAAAGGGCGATAAAGGCAGGTATTGCAAAATGTATCAAATCCGGCATAAATCAGTTTGGGTAGCTCAAATTTTATGCAATTTTAATAATATTAGCCTGAATCAAGTGCATCCGGGGCAATGTTTTTGATGGAAAATCAATCAATTCTTACAAGACTGGCGGCTGCTCACTTCAACCCAAGAATTTCCCTCAAATACCAACGGTTGATCTTTCGGTAATTGCTTCGGTTCAGCAGATCAGAAATAGCTCTGTCCTTATCATCAAGAGTCTCATAATAGGCCTCCGCCATCCTATAACCCACGAAGTAACCCAAATCTGCCGGCCTGTCCTCTATACTGCCCCCATTGTAAAGCCATTTTGAGTAGTCGTAAGGATTGCTCTTAAGATCGTGGGTATATTGGGACCAAATCCAATCTTCAATAGGCATTGCATATTCATGGATAATCCGATTGATGTTTAAGCCGGTAATTTTGTCCGACAGAAAATCGGCCACTCCTTCATTCATTACAGCTGTACTCAAATGCCAGTTTTTTCCCAAAAAGGATCTCAGAATATCTCTGAATGGAAGATTGTGCTGTAGGGTGTGGATCACCTCATGGGCCAGCATTGCATCCAGACCTTCCGTTTTTCCCAAAACGCCTTTTAACCAGGGGCCAAGCTCAGAAATATCGGCCCGTTCGTCTGCGGCTGCTATTTCAGTGCCTATGAAGATGGTATTGCCGTCTACAGTTCCACCGGTTCTCAAAGTTCCAATAGAAAGACATATTACAGGAGGTTTGAAATGGGGTATGCGCTCTTCGTACAATAAAATAATCGCCTCTAATTCTTCGCTCTTCTGAATTATTTCGCTAAAAACAGGCATCATGGATTCCCAAAATAGGGGAAAGCGCTTCAATACCATTGCATACTCTTCTGCGGTGAAATTTCTTTTCCTGATAAATCCCTGAAGACATTTTCCGCCCCTGTCGATGTAGTGGGTTTGGATGGTTTCGATGCTGTCCCTGAGGTCTATCGATCCGGAAAGTTTTTCGTAGGCCTCCATAAAGTGCACCACATCTTCATACTCCAGCTCCAAATGCGGCTGACTCCTTAGTCCCTGAATATCGAAAGTTGCTATAAGCAGGATAATCAAGAAGTCAGTTATGAACCGTTGGAATTCCATAATTTTAGGTTACTTATTCTGGTTCAAAAATAGAAAAACTTCCTGTAGCATTTCATCCACGTTTTAAAGTACCCAATAAAATTTTT
>REEI01000140.1 GCA_007695145.1 Saprospirales bacterium
CAATGAATGTCAAATGTGCTCCTTAAAAAGTAATAAGGCAAATTTAATCAATTCTATAAGAAAGGTCATTAATAAGTGGAATGTTCATTGCTTTTTTTGAGTTAAATTTATGTTCTATAAAAAGAAGGTCAATATATAAGATCAGGAAAACTTATTTACATGGGGCTTTTTACATTAGTGTCAAGGTAAGTGTCCTGTTTCGGTTGTTTTACCTCAATAACCCCCTGCAATCAAAAATCCAACAAACAAATCATGGACTCACGAAAATTGAATGATTAAGGCACCTCCATTGGGGGTATGTACTCCACCCAATTTTATATGATTTTCGAACATGATGTCTATCGAAATCCCTCCAATTAAGGCCTGCATGCATAACAAAATAAATTCTAAGGACATGGATGTTATACAAAAAAGCTCCCAGAGGCCATGTGAAATTTTTACGGATATAAATCCTCTTAATGGCAAATAAATTTGGTCAAATCATTAACTTTCATCACACTAAGACACATTTTGATGGTCACTGAACAGGTAAAACAGTTAATAGCCCCAAAAAATTTGGGTTGAATAAAAAGGTGACAATGAATATGGATCCCAAAAAATGCGAGGAATGCTTACACAGGTAGGGTTCACCTAATCACAGGAATACCTAGGAATTTTAAGAAAAACAAGGTGAATTTATTAGATAAATTCCTAAATAAACTACCATTGAATCAATAAGTGAGTCACCTCTCTAATCAATAGGGTTTAACCTGAAAAAAATGAATAAGTAGTTGTCAGCAGGGTTGGTTTCTTCTTCCCAATCTGACTTGCTTTCATAAATCTTTTTCTCCCAGACTAATAATTCGTCAGACTTATATAGCTTACCTGAATGATAGGAGGAAGGCGGGTTGCACAAAAAAGTAGGATTTGACACATTGGGGTCTAAACCAAAACCGATATATAGGGTGTCATTGTCGGGAAATTGCGTAAATCCCCAAAGGTCTCTGGAGAGCTCGCCGTAGTAATTGATCCGGAAAAATCCCTGTTCAGCTTCTTCAATAAACGGATGGGTAGATCGCTCAGCCTGTTTTTTGTAGAGCAGGAGGTATTCAGCACGACCACAACTGATAAAATCGGCCTGATGACTCAACATCATATAAATCTCTTCACCATCCAGAAAATCTTGAACACATATTCGCCTTTGGCCCCAGTCTTCCATGAGGAGATTAAAAGCAGGCCCTTCAATGCATAAGCACTGACAGCGGTCTCCAGTCTTCAAATGAAGGCTTTCACTGCATACATCCGGACACACCCTATCCTCGCAGGCTACCAGCAAACTCATGGTAAGAAAAACAACCATAACGTAAACTAGTCTCCGAGTAGTCATCAGTCATCAAATTTTAATCGTGAAAAGCGATAATAATAATACTCAGGATCGTAGGGTTCATGCCCATCCATTCCGTATTGGTAAGGAAAATCAAATATATCGCCTAAGGAGAGATTGTAAAATGCATCAAGGCTGTGTTCAAAATGCTTATAAACCAGAACATGAAATTCAATCTTCTCTATAGTTTCACTTAAATCAATTATTCCCAGGCTAGCCCCTGTAATACGGTCGTGAAAAAAGTGATCTCTTAAATGTCTAATCTCAGGCCAATGTAATTGCTGTCCGGGACTCTCTAAAACAATTACCGGAGAAGTAAAATTTTCAAAGCGTCGAATTTCCAATGGCCATGGTCCCTGGGCGCCCGAACGTTCATGATAATAATTGATCAGTAAACGGTAAGGTACGTGATCTGAATATTCAAAAATGAAATAACTTTCTTCACTTACCAGGTCTTTGTGGATACTGACAATAAAGAGATCAGGTATTTTTTGACTTTGAACACCTTCTTTAAATAACCAAGATTCCGGGTTGACATCCTTAAGGATAAAATAATCCCACTCCTCAGATTCTTCAAAACAATATTTATGACCATTTATCATGAAGAGAGTGTAGTCTTCATCACAGATGCAGTTACAATTGTCCTCTTCCTTCACCATCCGGTAGTCTTCACATAAATCAACACATTTCTTTTTACAGGAAATGGTGAGTGTTGCCACAGCCGTTAACAGGGCAATCAGTAAAAGGAAGAGAGGGGATGAAAGCCCCCTCCCTGGTTCAGTTTCAATATTTTTATTCCTCCAAATCATTTCTGCTGTATTTCCGTTCAAACCTTAACGTTTCGGAAAAAAGGTACTGATCAGGTTGATCGAAATAACTCTTTTCATCTTTATAGAATAAAAATTCCAAAAAAACCTGTTCCTCCTCAAAATACCCCCTGGCTCTCGCCGGCTTTATCACATCCTCACAATAGGGAAAATAAATGGGTCCAATATCCTCCTCTGAATCAACTACAACAAGAGATTCAAGAGAGTAAACTATTAATTCACTTCTGTCACCTCCATTTTGGGTTACCGCTCTGAATCTAAGTTTATCACTGTCAATAGGCCTTTCCCCTTTATTGAAAAACAAAGTAACATCAATTGACTCTTCTTCCACCGCCTCCCAGGGAATGGGCCTGGGAAAAAAGCTGGTAAATTGATCAAATTTATTAGGTACCTGTAGATACATCAATTCAATCTCGTAGCATGGAAGAATCCCGTATTCATCTAAAATTAGTTGGTAATAATTGAGGGTAGTTGACCCAGGTTGGCAAATGTGCCAATCGGGACCACTTAACAATATTAAACTTTCAATGCTGCAATCACACTCACAAGATTCATTTACAACTACCAAAGAATTTAAACTATTGCAGTCTACGAAACACATACCATCGTCCTTTGCGCAACCTGTGAATAGAAGCCAAGCGATGAGGAGGGTCCATTTAGGTAAGTTTTTTATGCAAAACAGAATCATCGCTGGATTATTAAAGGTTTAACAATTCTATATCCCTCAATACAACTTAATTCAATATAGTATAAGCCATTGGTACTAAACAAATTATTTGGTAAAGAGACAGATGCGGAAAAATTACCCTCTAAAGCTGGAATGACCTGGACAGTTCGAATCAATTGACCAACATTGGAGAAAATTCGAACCTGATTAAGAGTAGAAAATAGTTCAACCTTACTGGCCTCAATCACAATATCTTCATAACCAGTCGGATTTGGAAAAATATGTATTAGATTTTTTAGCTCTTCACACTTCTCCTCTAATTTTTCTGGATTCGAAATCTTCCGTTGGCCATGGCCTAGTCCAAATAGTGGACTTGGTAAGCAATCAAAATACCCTCCTAAACCCTTATAAGAATAGTTTTTATCTTCGGAAATATAACCTCCAATAAGGTTTAGTAACTCTTGTCTAATATTCAGGTTAATATGTCCAAAATGATCGGAATAGCCCTTTGCAACAATTCCCTCATCCTCAATGAAAGTAGGTTGATCTTCGAATACCTTATTGTCTTTCCCTACATAAAGGGTATCATGACTTCCAATAAGGTACATTGCCTTATTCCAAATACAACAACTATCACGTGCATTGTCATAATGGGAGGCGGTATAGCCCTGATCGCCAATATTGATAAGCAAATGCAAATCAGTTGCAATCTTCGTTCTGGCTCTGGCGCGCTTGACTCTGCTTCCAATACTTTGTTTGGAGTATAAAACAAATTCATATTCATCACCATGGCTCAATTCAAAATGGTACTTGCCCTCTGCTGTATTCAATTCTGTGCTCCTTCCAGTTTCATCGCAAGACCCTCCTTCTCTAATTATAAATTCAGTATCTAATAGATCACTAAGTGAATCAAAAAAATCCACTATATTAGCTGAATCTAGTAATTCTTCAGGACTAAAGGAAAATCCTTGCTCATTGAAGTCAAAAAAAGGAGCAACAGATGCTGCAAAGCGACCAAAAACCTTTAGAAACTCTGTATTGAATTTACTCTTACAAAAATCATTCACAGCAGCCATTCCTCCCCAAATTAGTTCTTCTTCAACCACTAAATTGGGAGCCGTCATATAATCTATGTGTCGAACTATCAGATAAGCTTCATCTCCAGCAAAAGTTCTGGCATACGAGTGCCACCTATTACTGTAACTCTTTAAATCTAATGTGTGTCTAGAATTATACATATAAGCAAGATGGGCGGAAGTTTTACAAATATCCCGGCAATAAAACGGTTTAGTCTCACCATTGATCAATGCAGTACATATTAATCTAGCTGAAATCCGCGAACTTGATTGTGTTGGTAAAGCAACATTCTCAGGCAAATTGATTGCCTCCTCATGGTCGAAATTCAGAAAGTAGTTATGCTTTCTATTGCCACTCCTTCGCTGAGTGAAAACCTCACGATATACAGCAGCTCCCAACTTTTGAGTTCTCATCCAATTTCTTTTATTTGAAGAATTTCTCAAAATGTGTTTGCTGACTTTTGGCAGTAACCAGTCTTCATTAAAATAATTTTGAAGCCTTGAACTAGAGGGAGAATGAAGCCCGGTATTTGCAGTGTATAACCTACACCTGCATCCATGATCAGGAGGAGGAGGTGGTGGTGGTGGTGGATCAGGAATAAAAATAATATCACCTTCATGTGAAAACCACGGATATGTTGACAAACTAAATCCCTTTCCATTATTAATTTTTTGAAGCAATGCCCTCATTGCAACCGGATGGAATTGAGTATTCATAAAAAAAGTAACCATATCCTCATTCTCGTCATTCTGGAGCCATAGACCCATTAGCTCATACTGCCTGCGGCTCAGCATAAAAGTATGCCCAGAGGTAATTGCATGACTCAACTTCTTTATGTCTGAAATTACATAATCCGCCTTTGCCTGGTTATATTTTAACAGGGTAACCTCAAATCCTTGTTCTACCATTGGCAACCCACTAAGGACAACTTCATTATCAGATAATACAATTGTATTTTCATATAACTCTAGTGGCGGAACCTCACCACTATAAACCTCTCTTACCTCTATTTTGAAATCACCACTGAAAAATAAATCCGGCTCCATCCAGTGCAAATACAAAGTGTAGGCACTATCCTCAAACAATATCGAGGTAAAATCATCAAAAACGGGTGTTAAAAAGGGCTCTTCCAATGGAATATCCTCTATTAATTGGACATTGATCGGACCCAAAAATATCAAATCAGCTGTTTGGGTATTGGGCAAAACCTCAGGCCAAATTGCTACAATGGTATTTAAATCGGCAAGTTCAAATTCAACAAATTGATTGTTAAGGAGAATTACTTCAACTTGATCAAGATGGCTCCCTGAAATCAATTCCTTTCCGCCCGCATTAATCTCAACAGGGTTCCATGAAACATTAAATTTCTCCACCTCGATGTTTAACTTCTCTATCCCCATGGCTCCTTCAACAAAAGTGTATTCCATTTGCATGTATTCAATTGGTCCGATGTAATCTTCCAATCTTAAGGTAATCCAACTATGAATAAAAGTATCTTGATTAATAACAATTTTGGGTGTTCCGCCAAAAACTATTGAGAAATAAGATCTATTGTTTTCAGAAAAATAAATTACATCGCTTATTGATATGATTTCTTCTGGATAATCTCCATACCCTTCAACTAGTACGGAATCTATGCTACCAATTGCTAATACTTCACCATATGAGGTTTTAATCTCTTCAAACTTTGTATCATTAGAAAATACTTTTAACTTGTGTCCATTCGGGATTTTATTGATTTTTATATCAATCTCATTCCCGGCACCAAACCTAAAGGTGACTTCAGAAGAATCATTCCAAAAAATTCCAGTAGATTGGAATAGGAGATTATTAGTTGAAGAAAAATCCACATGAAACTCATCATTACAAAAACTGGAGGTGAGTTCAAGATATTGAGCTGAATCTTCAACAATTAAAGCATGGCACTGACCTGTATTAAAATAATAATCAAAATTATCAAAATGAGTTTGACTATGAATTGACCCCATCAAAAACAATAGAATCAATATTGCTCCAGTGAAGGAGTAACAATCTCGTTTTGATATCTTAATAGTGTACTGTCGGTGTACTGTCGGTGTACTGTCGGTGTACTGTCGGTGTACTGTCGGTGTACTGTCGAAATTAATTGCACTAGTTTTTTCATAACAATAATTTTATTGATAATTAATTAACTTAACTCTAAGATATGGAAAGTTTTTAAGGTTGGGCACGTTAAATAAACTTTAACACTTATTTAACATGGCTTTCTCTTTCCTTTGCCTTATTAAATCTGATTTTAAATATGCCTATAAAATATGTAAAAAAAGAACCATACAAGTTATACAGAGTTCTTTTTTTAACTTGTCGCAATACTAAAGCTGCGGCCTTGGAACAGCTTCCTGACAATCCAATAGACTATTTTGGCGGAATGGGTGTATGACAAATTGCAGGTTTTTATGCAGCTAACTTAATCAGTTAGTAAATAATGCCCCAGGAATCGCTAAGATTATATTGCCTCAAATTTGCTATTGAATTTGCATCGTTTTTAGACCGTCTCTTGCCTGACAATTTCATTCGTTAATGTATTACATTTCTGTGAGCGGATTCCATAGGGCCTGAACCTATTAGTAACCCTCTTTCCCTGTAGGATTCATTAAGCATCCGGTCTTTAGTTTCGATGTAATAATTTATTGCAATTTTTATGGCCTTCTTTGCCTCTTCCTTTCCTGGTCTTAACTTTTTCAACTACTGTATAACTTCATACACCTGATTCTCTAATAGCATCTTCTTTTTTTTGGTCCAACCATTACTTACCATCTGTGTGGTTTTTAAAATGATGCCTTGCAATAGCTCCAAGTTTCTCTATCGCATGGTATTGGTAAAGGATCTGACTAGCTCCAGGGTAATTGTCCTCCACCCATTTCCAAATCCATTTTGCTCCATCTACTACAAAGACCTTCATACTATTTATTGGATTAATGTGTCTTTCAATCTTTGGCAAAAACCTCTTTATTGATCCTAAATGACTTACATAAATTGATGACTCAGTTATTTGCTTACTGTTCTGCTGTACCTGAACGCTTCGGCCCTGATGGAACAGTCTGGTTAACTTCATTTCTCTCCAACCCTCATCACGGGTTATAACCATTGTACCATCCAACATCACATAACACACATCATCTTGCTTTTTGGTGGGTGGCAATTTGGGTATGTATTCGATGTGGTCAGCCTGAATAATTGGGTCTATTTGTTCCCCATAAAACTCACTGATACGCTGAACTTGTTTAGCCGATACATCAACACCCAAAAATTTCATTAACAACCCGTAGGCACTCTCAAAGACAGAGTGCTGATCCAACATGCAAATCATTGAATGAAAACCGCAACCTTAAATGTACTCCCGGGACAAAGAATATGCTTCTTACTTAATTCAACCTTCCCAAAAATGGTTTAGACTTTTTTTCATTACGATCCTTGGGAACTTTCCCGCTGCTTTCGCAAAGCAGCATCTTGCCAAAGTTTAGCCTCCTTTGAAGTAAGCGTCGCTCATACTCCATAAGATCTTTAGTCAAGTCTTTTTAGTCAAGCCATTCGTTGATTTAAAGTTCTATTTTTTTTAGGATAGACTTAACATTTAATTACTTGTCCATGCTTTAAATATTTTGGTTTCTGCTAATATAATACTTTTCCTGCATTTCTTGAGCTAGACAGTTGGAGGGCTGTTTTGACCATTTTTGAGAGTATGGATTCCCATTTTATAGGGGTTGTAGCGTTTTGGGTCTAAAAATCGGTAGTGCGAAAATAATTTGGTCGTCTCGGATCTTTGACCTACCTTTGCCCCATGGCATTTTTACGTATAGAAAGAAAGAGCTCCGGCAGCTACTTACGCATTGTCCAATCCTACAAGGATGAGCAAGGAAAGTCCAGGCATAAGACTTTATATTCACTGGGCAAGGTGGAGGATTATCCGCCTGAACAGCTTGAGAATATTGGGAAAAAGTTGCTTCAGGCTGCTGGACTTAGTCTGGAAGAAATAATTCCTCAAACTTTTGAAGAAGTCGGGCGCTACAACTATGGTTACATACTCGCACTGCGGAAGTTGTGGGAGTTGTTTAATCTTAATGAATGGGCCAGAAGAGTAGGTGGTCGCAGAAAACATAAGATGGACTGGACCTCTGCCCTGGAACTGATGATAGCTGAGAGGCTTGCAGATCCGGTGTCCAAGCTTCAGAGTAGCTTTAACCAGGAGGAGTATTTGGGGTTGCGCGAAAAGCCAATCAATCTTCAACATCTTTACAGAACGCTGGATATACTAAGGGATGAGGCAGACTCTTTGAAAAAGCACCTTTTTGATCAACAACGCAGCTTGTTTTCTCAACAACTCGATGTAGTCTTCTACGATGTAACCACTCTTTACTTCGATAGTCAGAAAGAACAGGAAGATTCTCTTAGACAGAAAGGTTATTCTAAGGATGGGAAAGCCCATAAGACTCAAGTAGTATTAGGGCTGTTAGTAGATAAACTTAGGAATCCAATCAGCTTCGATATATACCGGGGCAACACAAGTGAAGGCAGTACCATTGAAAATGCTTTGATTAGACTTAAGAAAGATTATCAAATTGACCGGGTAGTTCTTGTTGCAGATAGTGCAATGGTTAGAAAAAGCAACCGGGAATTAATTAGTGGTTTTGAGTATGACTACATAATTGCGGAACGTCTCAAGAACCTGCCAAAAAAGTTAATTTCAAAACTGATTGATAAGAGTAAGCACAAAGCATTGGCTATACAAAAAGAGATATTTAGTTATTCAGAAATCAATCATGAAGGTCGAAGGCTGATTTGCACCTATTCGGCCAAAAGAGCAAGGAAAGATGCAGCCCAGAGAGCTAAGCTGTTGGAGAAGGCAGAGGCGCTGATCACAAACCCCTCAAAACTAAAACAGCAGCGTAAGCGTGGCGCAGCCAGGTACGTAACTGAAGATGGAACAGGGGGCGCACTAAGGCTCGACACCGATAAGCTCATGGCCGATGCTCGCTTTGACGGTTTTAAGGTAATAACTACCAATTCTGAAATGGGGGTTGAAAGTATACTCACCAGATATAAGGACCTCTGGGAGGTGGAGCACGCGTTCCGAACCTTAAAGAGTACCTTAGAAATCCGGCCTATGTTCCATTGGACTAACAAGCGCATCATAGGCCATGTAATTATGTGCTTCATAGCATACACCTTCCTAAACTATCTAAGAAATAAAGCAGGAATGCAACTAAGGGAAATAATCAAGGCCCTGAACAGTATGCAAATGTCAGCAGTAAGGACAAATGATAACCAAGAATTGGTCTACATCCGATCTTCCATTAACGAGCATCAGCAAAAACTATTCAAAGCTCTAAAGATAACACCTCCAAGAGATGCGAATCCTCAAATATCTATAAATCAACTGTTTATGTAAAAAGGTAGTGCGCCGCTAAAAAATTACATACCTCATTATCAAGAACTTATATTATTTAACTGTCAAACTCAAGAATAACAACAACAAACTACCATAAAAGCCAAACTTCACGCCAGGACGTCCGAAACCTGGAGGCTGAAGACCATCATACCAAAATAGCAACAATAAACCATCATAAAAGGAATTCCTCCTCTTTGCCAACTGCAAACTACACTCACTCCACCAACACCATCTTCTTCATCCCACTCCACTCATCGGTGGTTATCTGGTAGAATAGCAGTCCTGATG
>REEI01000075.1 GCA_007695145.1 Saprospirales bacterium
TCTCCAGCCCTTTTTTAGAATCAGACTGTCTCTTGCAGCTTTGCTTTCACGGTACTTCAGACCATCCGCCCCTAACCACAAATTGTCCGGAGTATTGGGGTTAAAGTACCAGCCAATCAGGGTGGAATCGTAGTTCTCGCAACTCATGCCGCTATTTGAGAACATTCGATCCACACCAAATACACTATTTAAATTCCAACCATCCAATGACTGGTCAAAACTCTCGGCTCCAAAAAACATACTCGACATAATCCAAATGCTTGAGACATCCCAACTATTTATAGGTTGATTAAAACTTCTGGCAAATTGAAACATATGAGTCATTCCAATTACATTTACTACATTCCACTTATCTAAAGGCTGATTAAAACTTATCGCAGAATTAAACATATTATCCATGTACCGAACATTAGAAACATCCCAATTATTGATATCCTGATTAAAGCTCCGTGCACCCCTAAACATGCTGATCATTGATTCTACTTTACTTACATCCCAATTACTTAGGGGTTGATTAAATGAATGAGCACTTGCAAAGACGGAACCCATAACCTCAACATTTGACACATCCCAATGACCTATTGGGCTATTAAAATTGAAACAACTACGAAACATGCTATGTAAATTAGTAACCCTTGACAAGTCAGGCGCATCACTAGCATCAACTACCATATTTCTGCATTCTGCAAATGCTCCAGCCATACTACTCCATTCAATATCGCCCCATTGATTGACAGAAAGGAGTTTGTCATGATCGCTATTGAATCCAAACTGAATTCTTGTAAAGTTCCCACTGATACTTACCCGGTAGGTGCCTGCATGAGGAAAAGTAATCAGAGTCTCTCCTGTCCCGGTTTCCACTCCTGTGTTTCCGGGGTTACCCACCTCCGCCCATTCGATGGTGTATCCGAAGCCGGTTCCACGAATCAGTATTTGATTGTCTTCAGATACACCCGGAAGGTCTGTTTGCCAGGTAGTGATGAAGGGGCGCTGGGCACAGAGATATGAAAAAAATAAGAAAAATATTAAAAAAAAGGTACTGACTTCTTTAAACATAACTGAAACAGTTCTTCGATTGAGTTAAGAAATATAATGTTTCTAGCTTAATATTCATTAGATGGGATCCTTACCCTAAATAATCTCCAAACCGCAGAAGGAATGATTACATAATGAATCTACGGTAAAGTAAAATTTCTCTTTGGGTTCAATTGTATAACTATTGAAATCAACACAGCCAGTAGCACAAGCAATGTCAATAAAAATTGACTCCGTAGCCGAAAAATTTAAAATAAAGAAGTCCAATCCACTTACCATACAAATGGCGTTATTGCCTATCAATAATGGTTCCGTCTTACCCCACCAATTATATTCACAACTAGTGTTTTTAAGAGAATCAATGAAGCATCTTTCTTCATCAATAGGATGATAGTCCCAAGCTTTACAAAACGCAATTTCTTCAGGGTCTCCGGTAAAGTAAATTCTAAAATAACAGCAACACAAGGCATCATCGAGTTCACAACCTGAATAACAACCCCATGTGCAAGATCTCTGTGACGCCTCTGTCCGCATATTTGCAACAGGTTCATCCGGTAGCTTGACATCCGTGCCACAACCTATGATAAAAAGAGTTATCATTAAAAGAGAAGAGAAGAGAAGAGAAGAGAAGAGAAGTTTTCATATCACAAAAATTTAGTTAGAAGAGATTTTTTATCATGTCAAAGATAAATAAAGTTTTATTAATTATTCAAAAAAGTTGTTCTGTTTTTAAATTTTTACAGTAACCATTTTAAAAATCTCAAAGGGTACTACATAAAAAACCTCAGCTTGCCAACAAAAAGCGCTCACCCCCCCCCTCACTCTCCATGTGGACAGACTGAACTTATAAAAGCCGGGTAACGAAGGGACCTGTGCCTACACCATTAAGCGATGAAAAACCGGGACTAGTAAATTGTATATTCTCTATGGTGCCTGGTCGAGTGTTTTCTCACAGGCCGTATAGTCTTCCACCCGAAATCTTGGAGAACAAATGCATAAAAATTCCAGTTGGCCGAGACCCGAGTTGAGTATTTTCTGAGTCTGACCAGGTTTAATGAATACCAGGTCGCCCGTTTGAACCATTTGATGCGTAAGTCCTCCCAACTGCACCTCTCCCTTCCCCTCCAAAATATAATAAATCTCAATTCCCTTGAGAGAGTGCAGTTGAGTTTCCTGACCGGGCTCAACTCTGGCTTTTGCAACGGATACTGCGGGCACATCAGGTCTATTCAGGAACTCAGTGATGAAGCAATTTTCATCAGTGTAAAATTCTTTTACTTCTTCTCGTTTTACAATCATAATTTGCTTCTCCAAAGTAAAAAGCGCAAATACTGCTATTAATTTCAGTATTTGCGCTCTTGATAAAATAATTAAATTTTCATCGGCAATCACCCGCATTTGGAGTAGCCACAGCTACTACACACAAGGCACCCCTCTTGATAAACCAGGGCATCCTGCTCGCAAGAAGGGCAGCTATTTTTCGCCGGAATGGTGCCGTCAGCCACGTAGCGCTTAAGCGCTCTGGCAACTCCGTTCTTCCAATTATTTAGCAAGTCTTCATGTAGTTGCAAATTAGAGACCACATCGACTACATATTGGATTGGCATGCCGTGTCGCAATACTCCTGAAATCAACTTGGCATAATTCCAATATTCCTTACTAAAGGTCCTGGATAGACCTTCAATTGTAATGCGATACCCCTGCTTATCCAGATAAGAAAAGTCATAGCGAGTTTGACCTTCTTCAGTTTTGCTTTTGATTACCCAACCTTTTTCTACTGTGGAGAGAATTGAAAAGGAATCCTCTGCCCTCCCAGTGAATATCTCATAGGGTTTACCATCCAATAAGCCCACTACAGCTATCCATTTTTCCTCATTATTCATAAATTTTACAATGTCAGCCTCAAGTATTCTCGGTCTTTTTGGAGCATGTCCATTGAGATGATCGTCCTCAGATTCTTCCTCCTTCTTCTTTTTCTTCTCGGTGACCAACACTCCTGATCTGCTGCCATCGCGATAAACGGTAATCCCTTTACAGCCAGATTTCCATCCTGTCATATAAATATCACCAATCAGCTTTTCGGGTGTCTCTTCCGGGACATTTACCGTGACACTTATGGAGTGATCTACCCATTTTTGTATGGCTCCCTGCATTTTCACTTTTGCCACCCAGTCAACATCATTTGCGGTGGCCTTGCAATAGGGCGACTTTTTGATGATCTCTGAAAAATCCTCTTCTTCTAATCGCTGTACTTCTTCCAGATTGTATCCATTGGCTTCAAGCCAGTCTTTAAATTTGTGGTGGAAAACGCGGTATTCTTCCCAGGAATCTCCCACCTCATCAACGAAGTCAACTCTGACATTCTGATCATTGGGATTGACCTTTCGCCTTCTTTTGTAACTGATCATAAAGGCCGGCTCAATACCGGAAGTGGTTTGCGTCATCATACTGGTAGTGCCGGTTGGTGCAATAGTCAGCATTGCAATATTTCTCCGACCATTCTTCACCATCTGATCATACAATTGCGGATCCTCTGTCTTTAGTCTGAGGATGAAAGGATTAGAGGTTTCTTTGGCAGCGCTATATACAGGAAATTTTCCTCTCTCTCCTGCAAGTTGCACACTCATCCTATAGGCCTCCAGAGCAAGCATTTTGTGTACTTCAACAGAAAATTCAGTAGCCGGGTCAGTACCATACCTCATTCCGAGAGCTGCCAGCATATCCCCTTCTCCGGTGATCCCTACTCCGGTTCTCCTGCCCTGAATACATTTTTCTCTGATTTTCTTCCAGAGTTCGTATTCCGTTCTCTTGATGGCCATTGGCTCGGGATCACTTTCCAACTTGGCAATGATGGCATCGATCTTTTCGAGTTCAAGATCAACAATATCATCCATAATCCTCAGGGCGAGGCCGGCGTGTTTCTTGAAAAGATCAAAGTCAAAGGTCGCTTCAGCTGTGAAAGGATTTTGGACATAACTGAACAAATTGATAGCAAGCAGACGACAGCTGTCATAAGGGCAGAGGGGAATTTCGCCACAGGGATTGGTAGAAACCGTTCTAAATCCAAGCTCTTCATAGCAGTCTGGCACCGATTCCCTGATCACGGTATCCCAAAAGATAATTCCGGGCTCTGCTGACTTCCAGGCATTGTGAACAATCTTTTTCCACAAGGATGCAGCATCAATTGTTTTCTTATAAACCGAGCTATCACCCTCAATGGGGTACTTTTGCAAATAGGGCTTGCCTTCTTCTACTGCCCTCATGAATTCATCGTTAATTTTCACTGATACATTAGCCCCGGTAACTTTGGTGCCATCAATTTTTGCATCAATAAAATGCTCGGCATCGGGATGCTTTATTGATACAGTCAGCATCAGGGCACCTCTTCGGCCGTCTTGGGCCACTTCACGGGTGGAATTGGAATAGCGCTCCATAAAGGGAACAATTCCTGTGGAAGTGAGAGCGGAGTTTTGAACCGGACTGCCCTTGGGCCTAATGTGAGACAGATCATGTCCTACACCTCCCCTGCGCTTCATCAATTGCACTTGTTCTTCATCTGTCTTCATGATGCCTCCATAAGAATCAGATGGACCATCACTTCCAATAACAAAGCAGTTGGAGAGAGAGGCTACTTGAAAATCATTGCCGATTCCTGTCATGGGCCCTCCTTGAGGAACAATATACCTGAACCCCCTGAGTAGTTCAAAAATCTCATTCTCTGAGATTGGATGAGGGTACTTTTGCTCTATTCTCGCTATTTCAGCAGCCAGGCGACCATGCATCTGGTCGGGGGTACATTCGTAAATTTTCCCGTAGGAATCCTTAAGGGCATACTTATTGATCCAAACCCGGGCAGCGAGATCATCGCCCTTAAAATACACCACGGCCTCCTTCAGTGCCTCGTCATAGGTGTAAGTTTTTTGTGTTTCGACTTCTCTTTTCGGGGTCTTCTTCTTATCGCTTGCCTTGTGTTCGGTCTTCTTATTCACTACTTCATTTTCAAATAGAAGGGGGGCCATATTACTAAATGTTTTAGATGTTTATGATAGATGAATACGAGCAAAACTGCTTCATATCCAAGATTTTCCCTATTGTCAGTACCCAATTATATTAGAGAACATAAATATATGACTTTTTCAAATATTTAAGCCAAATCCCTTTGTAAAAATTTGAGCATCTTTTAACAGAACCCTATACAAGTAATTTTATATCAATCACTTACATAGGAAAAAAATTATCGTCTTATCTCAAAACCATCGAATGGCTCATAAGGCAACTCCCTGACTTTGACTTCACTTACGCGCGCCTCAGACGATCCTCTTTGAAACCATTCCAATAATTCATCCAGCGCCTCAGTCTGCCCACTGACAATTGCATTGACGGAGCCATCCGGCAGATTCATTACATAGCCGCTTAAGCCTTTTTTATCAGCCTGCTCTTTGGCAGAGGCTCTGAACCAAACGCCCTGTACTTTTCCAAAAACTTTCACTTCAATGGTCTTCATGCTATAGAGCGCATAATTGCTTTAAAAAAGTCAAATCGCAAATCACCAAAAATCAATGGATAATCAAATCTGTTGCTTTCTTTAGCCCGGGAACAGACCCTTTCGGGTAAAAAAATCACTCCTATTTAGTACAAATGGGGCAACAAAGTTGATAAAATATCATTGAAATATCAGCGACAAAAAACGGCCGCTAGCGATGGGGCAAAAGTCGATATCTGAGGCAATATTACCAAAGATAATTATATAAAAAAAATAAATATTTATGGAAGCCACCGTAGAACTTAGTATTTACCCACTTCATGATGATTACAAAGGCAGGGTAAAAGATTTTTTGAAGAAAATCAGATCTCATAGTGGTCTGACGATAGAGTCCAATGGAATGAGTACCCAGATCTTTGGACCCTATGATTTAATGATGGACTGCCTAATTCCCGACATACGCGAAGCCCTGGACCACCAACAGGCTATGATTGTGATAAAAATCGGGAAGGGAATTCTCCGTTTTGATGAATCAAAATTGCGTGAAGAATGAAGGTTGAGTCCATCAAAGAAAAACTCAACCATTACAAAGTTTTTTTGAAGAGGGAGGGGCGCCTCTCTGCAATATGGGATATTGAGCAAAACTTCAGAACCAGCTGGAACCTGCATGCTGAGGATCTGCTGGTCATGTTTGACCAAAGTCTGCAAAGTAGTGTAAGCAGAAATTATTGGAAGAGGGAAAAATACGAGCCCAAAAAAAATATGTTGGCCTTCATACAATTGGAACCTGAATATGTCCGCCAGGCATTTACAGATTTGTTCAATGAGGATGTTGAACCGGAGCAGCGAATGGACCGCTTTTCATTCTACTCCGATCAATTACTCGCTATTTTCAAAAATCGCAATAAATACTCTGTAGTGAATAACCACGATCAGGATTACGCTATAATTTCTCTATACCTAAGTCTAAAATACCCGGGGCATTACAGCCCCTATCGTTTTGAATGGTTTGAGGGAATCTGCCGGGTTTTTGACGCTAAACCGCAGCCGAAGGTGGACGATCCTGCGAGATATTTCAAAATGGTGCGCATCATCGCAAAATTTATGTACAAAGACGAAGAATTACGACAACTGTACGAATCCGAACTCAGAGTCCGGAAATTATTTTTTCGTAAACCTTTTGAAACCCTATACCCGGCAGGGGAATTTTGTGCATATTGCAGCGGAAATACTATGCCATAAACAAAAGAAATTTAGGTGTGGACAATTCGTCAAGGAAACGTTTGGATCGCATACTTTTTAAAGAGGAGAGCAACGCTCCCATAGAGATTTTCAGGGTAGCCTTCGGTGCACTCATGCTCGCTGAGGCCTGGGGAGCACTGGCTACTGGATGGGTCCGCAGAGTATTTGTAGACGTCAACTACACCTTTACCTTTTTTGGATTCGAATGGACCCAGGTTCTTCTTGGTACTCCAATGCAGGTACTCTTTATTCTTATGGGCGTATTTGCCATAGGTGTGATGCTTGGATATAAATACCGCTTTAGTATTTTGATGTTGGCCATATTGTGGTCGATTTCCTATCTCATGCAAAAATCTCATTACAACAATCACTACTATCTGGTGATGCTGGTGAGCTGGTTGTTTGTGTTTTTTCCAATGGGAAGGAGGTTTTCAATAGATGCCCGCCAAAACTCAGATTTATACCAAACCGTCATACCCGCCTGGCCCCGATTGTTGCTCATCGTACTTATTGCAATTGTTTATTTTTTTGCTTCCATCAACAAAATTTACCCCGATTGGCTGCAGGCTATGCCACTAAAAATATGGATGGGTTCAAAATCGGACATCCCCATTCTGGGACCTTTTCTGCAAAGAGAATGGGTTCCCTACTCTATGGCTTATTCAGGTATAGCCTACGACCTACTGGTGGTCCCCATGCTGCTCTGGAAAAGAACCAGATGGCTTGCAATTGCAGCTTCTCTCGGCTTTCACCTCTTCAATTCCATCGTATTCCAAATCGGGATATTTCCCTATTTTGCACTCGCCTTTTCACTATTCTTTTTCCCCACCCAGCGTATAGAAAAACTAGTGAGTCGTGGAAGAGAAGTGCCCACTATTAGCAAGCCAATCGGAGCAAGCTACAGAAAGTTTGTAAAAATAGGATTTATGGGATTCCTGACTGCGATGCTCATACTCCCGGTTAGACACCACTTTATTCCGGATGATGTTCTCTGGACTGAGGCTGGTCATCGACTTTCCTGGCGTATGATGCTGCGTACAAAAGCAGGCATTGCCACGTTTTATGTGGAAACAGATCAGCAGCAGCGACAAATGATAAGCATGAGGGATCGGCTGGCTAAACACCAGGTCAATAACGTAGCCACAAAACCGGACATGATGTACACCTTCGCGAGAAAGCTTCAGACTGAATTTAAAGAAAAAGGCCACAGCAATGTAAAGGTCTTTGTAGATGCCAGAGTCTCAGTCAATGGCCGGCCTTATCAACAGTTTACCGATAGGGAGTCAGACCTCCTGGCCACCCGCTGGAATTATTTTGGCAACCAGCATTGGGTACTACCAAGACCGTGGTAGCAAGATGGTATATAACCTATCTTTAATACTGCTGCAACCAAAGACGATGGATATGCCAGGGTCAACTTCAAAATTTCACCCCTATGAGCATTTACCATTAGGCCTTTTAGCCTCTGGCCCGGCTTTTCTATGGAGGAATGATTTTCTCGGATATATTATTGGAGTTTAATTGTTTTAGATACTTGTAGCTTCCCATTGGACTCTTGCTGAGGGTCGCTAACTTCATTAGGGTTTGGATTTCGTAACACGGTAGAGCAAAAAAAAGCAGGTGACAATAATAATAATGAAGGCCCGATCAACAACTCACTTTCTAGGTTCCTACTCCATCGGTCCCCGGTAAATTATTTCAATGGCTTCGCTATTTTCAAGGTCAGATTCAAGAGAAATAGTTTGCTCTTCATGGCCATCATCAATAGCAATAGCAGCAGTATTGGGAGGAATGTCCCCGAGATTATGGGCATACAAAATGATGGTAGTACTGAAGCCGGTGAAAGTGTAGGGCACTGTTTTTCTGGCTCTCACTAATTCGTATTCAGTAATCACCCAATGATCACCAGCCTTAAGAGAAATAATATCACCATCGATTTGGTTATGATCCCAAACACTGATCTTTAGGTCTCTACTCTGTACTTCAATGGTGTACTTGGGTTTCACTTGAATATTTTCTATAGCCAGATCGGGAGGAGGGAGAAATTCGCCTACCATCCACTTTAGAATATCGTGGTCGGAATGCGCAAAGGAAGTCGCGCTGGTGAACCCAACCCATGCGGTAGGGCTGCCAATAATTTCCGCTATATCCAGCTTCGAGGACAGCACGGGAAAAATATAGCTATCCAACCAAAAGGTGAGAAAACCGTTTTTGTATTCTATTCTTGCAAAATGGGGCTCCCCATCACTCATCTCTGGAATTTGATGAACTGTAGCGTGTCTTTTGAATCCTCCCTTAACAGGATCAAAGTAACTCAAGGTGATGTGATTTCTGCTGCCTTCATTATTATCATAGGTATCGAACTCAATTGCGACACCTCCACTCAGACCCTTGTATCCGATGCTGTCACCAAAGCCTCCCAGTTCCTGAAGATCGTTGTTGTGTATAACAAATGCAAATCCATCGCCTCCCCTATGGATGGGATCCTGATTGGTCATTTTGAAAATGAATTCCGTTTCAAAACCCTTTGAAAGGTTTATTTGCCTGCGTGAAAACCAGGTAGCTCCCTGTTGGTAGGGCTTGGAAGGTGTCAACCTGAGACGGTCCTCAAAAAACTGAGCATTACCTGTGATGGTAAGATCTTCCTGATGTGCGCTGAAATCATCTATTTGAAGGAGTTTCTGAGCTGAGCCCAAAAAGGGAACAGCCAATACGATCAACACAATAAACCAATTCTTCAACATGATTCCTGAAATTATTTTCAAACGCCCGGGACTGGTGTAAGCTTTATTTGTATATAAATCACTGTATAAGCACAGCCCTAATATTGCTGCAAAGTTGGCAATTTTCCCGAAACTTTTATCACCCTGGGATGAATAAAAGCTAAATTACAGCAATTAAGCGATACAATTTCAATAAGTTACACTTGCTATCAGTCACCTAAAACAATTTATCCTCAATCTGTAAAGAGTTAGAAGTTGTTTCTGTTTCCTTTTAGAGGGAAATCAAAGGCTACGGCCAGAAAAATATATTCCTTAATTTTGTGAACCATTAGGTCCTTTCAATCCTTGAAAAGAAGATAAATTTTAGAATAGTATGGCCATTATCATAACAGAAGAGTGCATCAATTGTGGAGCGTGTGAACCTGAATGCCCCAATAATGCCATTTACGAGGGTGGAATTGACTGGGCAGTAGCAGATGGAACCAATGTCAAGGGAAAGTATGAACTCGAGGATGGGCGAAAGGTTGATGTGAATGAAAAACAGAAGCCCATTGACGAAGATATCTACTACATTGTACCGGAAAAATGTACTGAATGCGTAGGATTCCACGAAGAGCCCCAGTGCGCGGCAGTTTGTCCGGTGGATTGTTGTGTTCCGGACCCCGACAGAGAGGAAAGCGAGGAGGTTTTATTGGAAAGAAAAGCTAAATTACACTTGTGAGTTGAGGGATTTTTTGAAGTCCATACAAGTGGAAATCAAAAAGCTAAAAAACGGAAGGATCAATTTATGGGCCTGGTGATCTCCTTCTAAATGCAGCATGCACTTTTGCTAAAACCATCGCTATCGTTATTGCATCCATGCTTTTGTGAGCCACTTCAGCGGCCTTTGCATCCTTTAACCTGCCGTAAATACTACAGGGCCTTCCTTCCATCTCAACCTGCACAATACCTTCTCTATTTTTAAGAGGTGAAAACCCGGCATGGGGATGGGTAGGACCCCAAATCGATACCACCGGAATACCACTAATTGCAGCCATGTGCATATTGGCCGAATCCATGCAAATCATCAGATCGATCTGTCGCATAAGGAACAGTTCCTCCTCCAAAGAAAATTTACCGGCTATAATATGATCTTCAGTTTGCTGTAAGTAGTTCTTGATGATGGAGATTTCTCTTTCGCCTGCACCGAACCAAAGTATCTTATTTCCCTCTTCCCTCAATTGTTCGCACAATTTCCTAACCCGGTCTACAGGCCACTCTTTGGAAGAGTGAGCTGCGAAGGGTGCAATTCCAATCCATTTGTCATTACCTTTTTCCTTTATGAGATCCAAAATGGATTCCGACGATCTTCCCAAAGTCGGCAAAACCATTTTATCGAATTCCCATTTCAATCCGGCCTTCTGAAAAACTTTGGCATACCTGACAATGCTGTGGGGCAATGGAGGGCAATGAATGGCACCTCTTTTCAACAACTGTCTCTTTTCCGCCCTTCCTTTATCAATGGTATAAACTGGAGTTCCGCTGAGTCTGAAAAGAAAACCTATTATTCTCGATCTTAGGGAGGAGTGGAGATCAATTACTGCCTTGAATTTATACTTTTTCAATTCCTTGTAGAGCCTGTAAAGACCAATGAAGCCCTTGTGCTTTCCCTTCAAGTCAGGACCCAAAAAGCTGAAACCTTCCCGGTTTTCAAATAGAGGTTCATAAAAAGGTTTACTGAGAAATTGGATTTCTATACCTTCATTTCGGTCGATAATACTTTTTACCAAAGGTGAAGCAATAGCAACATCACCCATGGCGGAAAATCTAATCACTAAGTATTTTTCAGGGGACATTTATTTTGTACTGCTTGTTCAGCATGGGTCATTCCGCAGGAAAAATGAAATAGATTTTTGCACAATCCAATCCATGTATTTATTTTTTTCTGGCATACAGTACTGGATTGAGGGCCTCATCATTGTACATTTTCATTTGCCGGTACACTTTTGCAATTCTCAAGCCCGAGCTGATATCTTCGATCAACTGATTGATGGCTATACTTAGGTCATCTTGTTGTTGACGAAGAACTGCCAGCTTTTGCATACAAGTCGCTTTGTGGTCATTATCCGCCTCCGGCCGGTTGGTCTCCACCTCCATATGATAAATCTTAAGGCAAAGGATGGAAAGTCGGTCGATGGCCCAACCGGGACTTTCAGTATTCAATCTGGCTTCAGGACTAAAATTTTGGGGAATTATATTACTGAGTAGTTGATCGTCCAACCTTTCCACTGTATCCGTACGCACCTGATTAGAGTGGTCTATTCTCCGCTTGATTTCCATGCCATAAGCATTGTCGATGGCAGGGTCCCGTATGATGTCCTCCAAATGCCATTGGATGGTATCGATCGTACATTTTTCATATAGTGTATGATAGAAAGTCTCCTTGTCATAAGGATTCTCGGGCTTTATATCAACACTGTCTTCAATGTGATAATCGTCGATTGCCCTTTCAAATATCCGGATCATTTCTCCGGCGTTCCAATTCCTCATTTATTTTTTTTGCAAAGATAAAAAATCAGAGAGATTGGCAGCGCGACAAAGGCTCCATTATGGCCTTTTCCTTCCACTAACCCTCCATAAGCGCAATATGAGTTGTTCCAAAAGGAGTGCAAAGAGAGCAATTGCAATACACCACTGCCATAGTTCATTGCCAATTCTTGCCGAACTTAGCAATCTTCCATCGGTGGCACCCGTTCCCTGAGAGATTACTTTAATGTGATCTGCTGTTATCTCTTCGAGTTCATCTGCCGACCAGGCTTCCACAGCACTCTCGCGGCGATCGAAATTAAAGGCGACAATCTTGTGCAAGTCGTTACCCCTTCTAACCTCATAAAAGCCCGGCTCCTTTACCTGATCGTAAACATTCAAATAGAGACTTGCGCCTCTTCTTTCCATTCCCGGCACGAATTCACCTCTTCCTGTTATCCTAAATTCAGCCTGTCTTTCTGCGCTAATATTTCGTATAGGAATCAGCTGATCTGATCCGAGCACATAAGCAGGTTTGTCCAACTGCCCTGAAGCAATACTCGCCCTGTATAATAGAGGGACAAAAATCTCACCATTGGAAACCAAATCATTCCACTGTTCATCCAAAGGTGCTGAAGAGATAAATAAGGCACCCGAACCATGGCGATGTTTAGCCACATAGGCGCTGTTATCCCTATAGGTAAGTAAGGGAAGACCGGGATTTTGACCGCCTGCTGCTAGTGTATAGCGGCCTTTAGCAACAGGGAGTGAGAGATCTTCCCTAATTTGCTCAAACACACCTGCAAAAATGGGGTCCTCTAAATTGATACTACCTACATTAAAATTACCCTCTTGCCATTCACCTGGTTGATTTACCCCTAAACGGTTCGAAAGGCTCCAAAGGGCTTCTGCTCCATTTTGAGGTGAGGGGAAGAAAAGAATATTACCCCCTGAATTCAGGTAATTCTCGAGTTCGGAGGCAAAACCGGAAGATATACCTGTTGGTTGATTGAGAATAATCAGACTGTAATTTGAAAAAACGCCGTAATTGATATTGGTTTCCCGCATCAGATCCTCACTCAGGTAAGGTATACCTTGAAAAAGCGCAGAAAGAAAGCGATTGGATTGATCAGTGCTGTGAATAGTGAGAACATTGATATTGTCCCTAACGTGAAAAGCAATGTGATAGTCATCGTCAAACTGAATAGGATAATCGGTAATAGAAACAGTGGCTTTCTGCCAACCCGTTCTATTGATGGTAAAAGTGACGGTATCTACCAGAGTCTCTCCAGCCCGGAGAGAAATGCGCCCCGCAGGTCTTCGCTGATCACCCAATTGGAGTTCGAGATTGACCTCTTCGGGATTGAATTGATCGTGATTGGTAACCTGAACCAACAGCTCCCCTGTTTGATTGATTATTTGGATCGGTTGGGAAAACCAAACAGAATCAACACTGACATTTCTGCTTTGGACCGAGGCCAAATGAACCAGATAAATGTTTTTAGAGGTATCTTCCATCCCTTCAAATCCGGTAATATTTTTCTGAAAGTCAGAAATCAGGTAAAAACTCCTGGATTCCGGCGAATAGTTTCTAAGGGCGTGGGTTTGTCGCTGAAAAACTTCCGAAAGAGTTCGCACCGCCGGCGAAGTGCTGATATCTTCCAACATGTCAAGGGCTTGTTCCCGATTGTACAATCGCTGATGCCTGTTTTCAAAGTCACCCGTGATCAGTTGGAATTCATCAGATTCTCCATAGCTATTGATGATGTCCCGAGCAATAATGCGAGCATTATCAAGCAAATTGATGTCCCGCCCCATAGAGCTCATGCTGAAGGAATTATCGACAAAAATGCTAACACCCCTATTTCCGGTCACTTGTTGTTCTCCTGTGGGTATGACTGGCTGAGCGAAGGCAAGCACTAAAAAAGCCACAGCTAGCAGGCGCATCAATAGGACCAGCAAGTGCTTCAACCTTCTGCTCTGTTGACTCGTCTCCTTTATCTCTCTCAAAAAAGCAGTATTGCTGAAATACACTTTTTTGAATCTCCTAAACTGAAAAAGATGTATAATAATGGGGATGGCCAAAAAGAGCAGCCCCCAGAGAAAAACCGGATTTATAAATTGCATAATTTGCTAATATGACGCCACTTGTTTACGGAATAATTATATGAACGCAAAACGGGCATACTTGTTACAAAAAGGACCTCACCTGATCAGCACAATATCCTGAATAAGGAGTTGCTCTCTTTCCTCGCTATCGATGTAAATTACACGGATCACAAAAACTCCCGGGTCCAGTGCCTCATCCCTGAAGGTGCCATCCCATCCAAAATTAGGATCACCAGGCGGAAAATTGACGCGCTGGAAAACCCTACTCCCCCAACGGTCAAATATCTCCATGCTCCGTATGTTTGCCAAGGTAGCATTCGTATGGATATACAATCTATCGTTTACTCCATCATCGTTGGGTGAAAAGGCAGTAGGTACAAACAGATCAGATTGCCCGGCAAAAGCAACATTTAACAAAATTACTGCATCTCCCTCGCATCCACCCGGACTAACTACCATTAGGCGCACTTCAGTCGTTTCCGGCCAATCGATCAAAACTGGCTTGAGACAGTCGGAACAACTCAAAATCTCAGCAGGCTCCCAATTGATCGATACTAGCTCAGTACCGTCCGGAACAATAACTGGATTGAAGCTGTAAGCTTCTCCAAACTGAACTTGTACAGCTTCCGGTAAGAGGATTTCAATATCCTCCCTTTGGTCTGTAATTTCCACTTCCAATATTTCAGATTCGCAATCCCCAGACTCGATATATCTAACCCTCAAGGGATAAATACCTGCGGGGAGGTCTTCAAATACACCTTCCGAGAAATAAGTACTCCCTCCATCGATACTGAATAATAGTTGCTCACTCTCATTGAATAAAATATTCCCGCCCATACTGTTACAATCCCAATCTCCAACTGTGAATTCAGGAAATATATCCAAAGGAGGGTCAATGGTATACTCCAGGAATTTAGAGCATCCGTTGATTGGATTGAACACCTCCAGATACACGATACTGGGATCAAAAACTTCTAAAGTATCCCCTGTTAAAAGCCTTGCATATCCGTCTTCAAAAATCCAATTAAAAACAAGAGAGTCATTGGATGCGGGATTGGATTTGGGAATCAGGAAAACAGGAAGAGTGCCACATGGATCGCAGTCGATACATTCTATACCTGCCTCCGGTTCTAAAAAATTCCCTGTAATCCGGATAAGGGTGTCGGCCCTACATCGATTGTTGCGATCAATCACTTCAATCAAATAAGCACCCGTTTGGTCCAATGAAAAAACACCTGTTTCGTTAATTTCGACTGTATCTCCGGCTTCTTTTATCAGAGCAAAGTCTACTTCATCATGCGCTGAAAAGAGGTCGACCCTCAGATTGATCTCAGGTGTGAGGCAATTCAACTCAAACTCACCCTCTACCCCAAAGACCGGAATATCAAAATCTGCATTTACCACCATTGAATCCACTGCTGCACAACCATTGTCAAAAGAGGTTACAGAAAAAATATAAGTTCCTTCACGGTTGACAAGAGGTCTAAGGCTATGTTCACCGGCCAGAATGGTGCCGTTCACACTAGTCCATTCAATAATAAAATTGGACAGGTCTCCTGCTATAGTACCACTTAAATTCAACTCCCGGTTTTGACAATCAAGCATCAAATTTTCTCCCGCAGAAATTACAGGCCGGATGGTATCAATTCCAATTATCAGAGAATCCCTTCCTGAACAACCGTTATCGGGATTAGTAATAGTCATCAAATAAGTACCCGGAGCATCAATAATTGGATTTAGGCTACTGTCTCCTGAGAGGATATGGCCATTTGTACTTGTCCAGTGTACAATAAAATGAGGATCTACATCTGATAAGCTTCCATCCAGGGTAAGCATACTATCGGAGCAGCTAAGAGTTTGTTCAGGACCGGGATTGACAAAAGGCACCTCAGAATTATTGTTAACCAGCACAGTATCAAAAGACTGACAATTATTTGTCGGATCGATAACCTGAAGTACAAAAATTCCCTCAGGGCTGGCAACAACCGCATTGGAATCCGGAGAGCTCAGTATCCTTCCTTCAAGGGCTTCCCAACTGTAAATCCATTCACCATTGACAGCTGAATCGGGAACCATAAGCAGAGCAATGGAATCTAAGCAACCTGTTAAAAGATCGGGACCACCATTAGCAATAGGATCCTCCCTGCTGTCCTCCACGACGATGATTCGACTAACCGAGCAACCGTTTTCTTTATTGGTCAGTTGAAATAGAAATTCACCTCCTTCCACTACGGAGATGAGGTAACCGAGACTGTCCAATACAACGAACTCAGCAGTTCCTTGCCAAACGGCCTCCAATTCAATTCCCTTGTCTGAAGAGGAGGCATCAAGCACAAGATGATTGGTAGCGCAATCGAGAATCCCATCACTGGTAATTTCAACATAAGGAAAATCAGCATCGGCAATAACTTCAGTGGTATCAAATGATGAGCATGCAAACTCGAGATTTACAACCTCAAGCACATAGGTTCCAGGTGCATTCACCGTAGGAAAAAGAGAATTGGCACCTTCTATGAAGTTCCCATCCAGACTGGTCCAGCTGTAAGAAAATCCGGCTCCCTGATCTGATCCACCTCCGTTGAGGCTAAGAAGGGTGTCACTGCAGTTCAAAGTAATATTCGCTCCTGCATCAGCAATTGGGAAGGGAGCTACATTCCATGTGATTGTAGCACTATCCATGCGACTGCAACCATTGAGGGTATCGAGAACAAGAGCGTAGTAAACTCCACCGGCATCTACTTGAATTACAAAATCACCAATGCTGCCTGAAATACTGCCATTTAGAGTACTCCACTCTACACCATAAGGCACCTCAGATGGGGCAATCAGCTCAACTAAACCCACTTGATCACCGCAGCCCTCTACTTCTTCAGCCAGCAATGTAAATTCAGGCTCTGAAATATCCTCCACTACCGTGATACTATCGAGAAAAAAGCAGCCGGTATTCAACTGAGTTAAAAGTAGAAAGTAGGTTCCGGCTGAGTCCACTACCAGGCTTTCAGGATCACCGGAATTTGCAATTGGACCAGATCCTGTCTCCCATTGAAAATGGTAGTTCTCCGCCTCCAATTCGGTATCAGCAACAATTTCTGTCGATGTATTCAAACAGCTAAGAATTCCTGAAACCATCAGGTCAAAGGTGGGTGGAAGTGAATCCAGGATAACACTTAATTCCTGCTCGGAATTGCATTGGTTTTCTTCAAATGTAACAACAAGAGAATAAATCCCATCATTTGAAACGGTAATTGAGTCTAAACTGCCAGGGCCAGCAATGGAGTTGCCATTGTAAAACCATTCGAAGACTGCTGTAAGGGAAGTCGTCTGCAAATTGGCATTAAGAGTAGTTGTAGAATCCACACAGCTGAGTATAGCATTCCCCTCAATAGTAAATTCCGGAATTTCGTCATTGGAGATCACCAAAACGGAATCCGTGCTAAAGCAGCTGTTCTCTGAATTAAAAACCGAAAGTGTGTATAGCCCGGGCTGGTCAACCATAGCCACTGCTAAAGAATCTCCTTCTACGATATTTCCATTTGTAGTACTCCAGATATAGGAGAATTGGGGGCCTTCGGAAGAGTTACTTCCATCAAGGAGGACAGAGGTAGAATCACAACCAACCTCCAATTCGGGTCCGGCATCAGCCAGTGGGCTTTCTATGTCCTGATCAACAATGACTGTTTCAACTGAGGTACAATTATTATCTGAAAAGGTCACTGAAACGGTATAATCCCCAGGGGCTCCGATCAACAACCACAGAGAATCCGGAGAGGACAAAATCTCACCATTTGAGGTATTCCATATCACCGAAAAGTCCTCATCTTGCACCACTTCAAACCCAATCCAACCCTGCTCAAATTGACAATTCAATTCAGGCGTTTGGAGCAAAAAAAGAGATGGCAAGTCCTCATCTGGAGATACGGCCACAGTATCTGTTGAGGTACATCCATTGATTTGATTGGTCACTTCCAGGATATAGGTGCCCGGGCCCAATATTTCAATTTGGGGTAGTTCATTGGAGCCTGAAATACTCCCTGGCTGAGCAGTCCATGAATAAATAATATCGGGCCCGAAAGAGGAGTTACCCCCATCCAGCACCAAAATGGAATCAGCACAGGTCCAGCTGGTATCGACCCCTGCATTTGCAACAGGCGCTTCTAGATCTGCTGTAATTTCAATTTCAAAAGTTTCTGTGCAAGCGTTCCCTATATTTGTTACAGCTAAAATGTAGGTACCTGAATTGTTGATAGTCACTTCATTCTGTTCCCCTCCAGAAACAATATTTCCGTTTACTGTACTCCATTCAAAGGCAAATTCTCCTGGGGGTTGAATAGAAGCCAACAGTTGCATTTCATCCTGAATGCAGTTTAGGCTTCCTATTTCAAAAATTTGACCCTCCGGGCTTGCCAAATCTATTTCGACCAACACACTGTCTATATTTTCGCAACCATTATCCTGATCAGTAACCACAACAAAATACCATCCCGGCAAGACAACAGAAATAGTTTCGCCTGTTTCATCTCCTTCTATTCCCCCGGCTGGGCCATTCCAAATATATAGATATGAGGATTGCTGAGAACCAGGGAATATCGTGAGTTCGACCAGACTATCTGCACAAGTCAGTACTGAACCGGATACAGAATCTATGGCGGGGGGTGATTTATCAACGCTTATTTCAACTACAACCTCAGAAGTGCACCCATTCTCTGAAAAAGTAACTTCTAACCAATAATCGCCCCCCTCATCAAAAGTAACAAAGGAGGAATCTGTTGATCCGGTGATATTGCCATTTGCAGTACTCCAATTAAATTGGGTAGAAAAATCATCCCCGTTTGCAACCGCAGCTTCAAGTGAACCAATATCATTCAAACAATCAAGTAGAGAATCACCTTCAATCAATATTTCGGGCACCACAAAATCCTCCAGTACCAAAACGGAGTCCAAAGCAATACACCCATTGTCATTATTGACTACTTCAATAAAGTACCAGCCAGGGGCATTTACAAGTGGACTTAGTCCATTTTGCCCGTTAATTATATTTCCCTCCGAGGTCGTCCACAGGTGGGAATAGGAAGCACCAGTGGAGGAGTTGCTGCCATCCAGTTCTATTTCCTCCTCCAGACAAGTCAAAACTCTATCTGATCCGGCATCTGCGACCGGGCTTTCATCGTCTTGTTCTACTACAATTGTTCCGAAGGTAATACAACCGGTCTCATCAAATGAAATCTCCATTTCATAGCTGCCTGCATCACCAACAAGTACTACCAAAGAGTCTGTTGAACCAACTATAAAACCATTTGCGGTGGTCCAGCTTATGGTGTAGTCCATTACTTCACCATTCAACAATTCAAATCCTATCCAAAGGCTGTCGATCAAACAACTAATATTTTCGGCAGGCAGAGGCGCAATAACAGGAAAAATTCTATCGTCAATAATTTCAACTGAATCCGTTGCGCTGCAGCCATTATCCAGATTAATAACCTGGAGAAAATAGGTTCCCTCCTGATCCGCAGATACAAAAAGACTGTCCGTGCTGCCCGTAAAGTTGCCATTTACAGTAGTCCAGACATACTCGAATTCAGTTCCCAGTGAAGAATTGTTACTCCCTAGAACAAATAGCGTATCAATACAATTTAAATCTAAATCCGGTCCAGCGTCAGCGATGGGAGCAGTAAAGTCACTTCCGATAATTATGGAATCAATTGAGGAGCAGCCGTTCTCAGAATTAGTAACCTCAACAAAGTAAGTTCCCTCAGCATCGAGTACAACAAAGAAAAATTCAGTACTACCGGTGATATTGCCATCGGGAGTAGTCCAGAGATAATCATAAGCTCCGGGAGGGTTCGCCTCTACTGAAATCTCAATAAAATCGCTGTAGCAATTGAGTATAGTATCACCGCTTAATGAAATATTTGGAGGATCAACATCCTGCATAATCTCTATAGAGACCTCCTCTGAAAAACAGGATAAAACATCGTCCTCCCAATGAAGGATAAGGGTATAAACACCGGGTTGATCTACAGTAATGATTGGGCTACCCTGCCCGCTGACAATATTGCCATTGGAAGTTGACCAAATGAACTCAACCTCAGGGCCGGAAGTGGAAGATGAGGCATCCAACTCAATAGTAGAATTTTCACAACTCAAAATACCTGGTAATTCAATCTCAATATTTAACTCTAATTCAAAAATTTGGATATTGATAATGGAGTCACACTGATCGGGACGTTCTATCAAAATAACATCCTCCGTTGCAGAAGTGTACTCCTGACCAGCGATCACCACCGATCCATCTATTGCACAGATGACAGCTTCTATCCACTCCTCAGCCGGTTCTTTTACTTCTACTTCAAGCTCGTCAACCACCTCACAAAGTGGAACAAAGGAAATATCATCTATGACAAATCCATTCCCAATGGGGCTTACATTGCCCTGATGATTGAAAATACAGAAATTGATAGTTCCTGATTCAGAAGCTGTCCAGAGGGCGTGCATTTCAACCCAGGAACTAAAGCAGGGGATGTCGGGTACGTCAAATATATCGCCGACTTCATCACCACTGATTTGGAATTGCAATTCGGCTTGTGGAAATACGAGGGATGTCAATGTGTTGATAAATGCTCCGAGAACGTAAGTGGTGCCCTCCTCCACTTCGATATACTGACACCAGGCATTCTGCGGAGGTGCCCCCATTCCGTTTACTATCAACATGTTGCCGTTGTTTCCGGTATGGTCGCTACAAGCGGGAAAACTGGTATAAACTGCATCCGGCGAATTAGCCACCGCAAAGGCATTCCCTCCAGAAAGGTCATTAGGATTGTACTCATAATCACTGTAGAATCCGACATATCCAAAGTCGAAGTGATCGTTATAGACAATGTTTTCAGTCTCTTTCCGCCCGGTAAGCGTAAAGGTTGTAGTTTCCGGAACCGTGGCAGATGTGGTCAATTGGTCCTGTGGAAAAACAAGGTCATCCGGTCTCCAGAAAAAATCAAAATGATCTCCTGTAATATCCCCAGAAAGCGTGACCTCCAAATCGGCTTCACAGACAAAAAAATCCTCTCCAGCATCTACTTCCAAATTGCAATCCGAACTTGAAAGAAAGACGGCTCCGAATATCAAAAAATCCATTACACCATTTATATCTGATAATTCAATTGCCAGAGGATCATCAACAAAATGAATAATAAAAGGGTCGCCACAATCGCCAAGGTGATTGAATTCTACTTCAAAAATAAGCGTTCCATCTGGATAAGAAACGGGTATGAAGGTTGCATATGTCACCAATAATTTTCCAGGGTTTAAATTTACATTGAACAAAGCGTTCGGGGGAAGATTTGTGGTTATATTTAAATACTCTACCACATCCTCATCAAATGCAAGAGTGAATTGGACTCCCTGAACCCCATTAAAATTATTGGCATAGATTTCCGCTGTGAACTCTTCGCCGCATTCAACGATGTCATTTCGAACTACCAATTCAACCTGAGACTTCAGGTCTTGAGAAACGGATTGCAGCAGGGTGGAAATGCAGAAAATTTTGAAGAAAAGAGTAAAGTTGGCCATCAATGTCGGCATCTCTGAAAAGCACTTGTAAAAAATAGTCATACTGACATTTATAATCCCCTGATTTCGACTACCTTATTAGGACTTAGGGATTTCAACACCCCATTATCTAAATAGAGTAAATTCACCCATTTTTTTACCTTCATGACCATTGATCAGCACATATTCAAGAGAAAAAAAGTAAACTCCTGGAGGTGCCAACTCTCCATTAATGGTGCCGTCCCAGCCATAGTGCTGATCATTTGGCTCAAAATCAGTTCTCTCAAATACTTTAACTCCCCAGCGATTGTAAATTACCAAATCTTTGATGAGTTCAACGCTTTGGTCTGCATAAACATCGAGGAAGTCATTGATTCCATCCTGATTGGGGCTAAAGGCATTGGGTACAAATATTTGGGTGTTTTCAATCATCCACAACATGATAGATGCACGGGCCGGGCAGCCATAAATATCTTCCAGATAGATTTCAAACTCCGTGGGTTCAAGAATAAATGCATTGGGCATCAGACAATCCGGGCAGTCAAGTACGTCAGATGGAGTCCAGGAAATCAAGGCCAACTCTGATTCAGGGAAGCTTAATTGAGGTTTAATTTGATAGGGTCTACCCAGGTCTGCTATGTCGCTATCATCCAATCGTACCTCTATCTTCCTGGGCTCAATAATTTCAAAAGCAGTGCTGTACTCGCATCCCAGATCATCAGTCAGCAATAACTCAAAAGTGCGATAAGACAGGTCTTCAAACCAACCGTGATCATTGACTTCATCGGTTTCCATCAATTGGTATTGAAATGGGAAAACCCCTCCCTCGACTGAGATCACTCGGACAAACCCTCGATCTCCAGGGCATACCGGTTGTATCACCTCCATTTCAATATCCACTGGCAAGTTCTGGTAAACCACCATGGTATCAGAGGAAGCACAGTAATTAATAGTATTGGTAACCGATAAAATATAGGTTCCTGTTTGGTTTGCTGTAGTTGAAAATTCAGTCGCAGACCCTGAAATATTTCCTCCAGATAAAGTTGTCCAAACGATTTCCGGCTCTGATCCGGTATAATTTCCGGTACCAGTAAGGGTCACTTCCGGGTCTGTACAAGGGAGGATAAGATCGACTCCCGCATCAACCTGTGGAACTGTAATATCTTGTTCAACAACAAAAGTCTCCATCCTAACGCAGCCGTTTCTCACCAGGGTAATTTCCAACTGATAAACTCCCGGCTCAAGTACGGATAATACTGGTTGGTCATTGGATCCCTCTATTGCACCGTCAACCACTTCCCAGGAAAACATCAGATCGCCAATCGGATGGGAGTTAGCAGCATTCAAATCAATTCTATGATCTCTGCAGTTCAGATCACCATAAGGTTCTACTTCAATAATTGGCACCTCATCGTCCTGAAAAACCTGAATGGAGTCTAATATGCGACAACCATTGTAATTATTGATTACTTCTAGGTAGTACCAGCCCGGTCGAGCTGCGGTGGCTACTATTTCACTACTACCATCAATCAGTTCACCCTCCGTAGTTGTCCACACATATGAAATTGAATCTCCAAATGATGAGCCGGAGGCACTCAAGGCTACGGAAGTCCTATCACAATCGAGAATCTCGGGTTCTTCCAGAGCAATCTCCGGTGAAGTGCGGTCCAATTCAACTGTAACAAAAGCTGTATCTACACAACCCGACATTTCATTGTAGCCAATAAAAAGATAAAGGCCTGGCTCAGAAACAGAAATCTGTTCGCTGGACCCGTCATCAAGAATATTTCCCTCCGAATCACGCCATTCAAAACTAGTAATTAAGCTCGATTCCAATATATCTCCAAACAATTGCACTTCGTCATTGACACAGGATAAAATATCCGTAGCGTATGCATCAATCTTGTCAATTAAGGATTCATCCGTTAGAATAATCTTGGCAAATGGGTTATTGCAAGAGCAAAGGAAATCCAGCTCGTAGATAACCTGGAGTTCTCCACCTGAGTAAGTATCAGACAATATAGTAATGGGAATAATAACGAATTCCTCATTAGCTGGAATAACCACACTATCCGGCAATGGCTCGAAATCCACTCCTGGTATAGCAGTACTTTCGGGTGAAAAGTTCAACCTCACAACCACGGGTTCAGATAGGTCAGAACTACCAATCCTGGAAACTATAAACTGTCCTTGAAGGCAGTGGTCATAAACGATATTTCCACTTACACCCTCAACATCTGCGTCTAACTTGGCGCTTGCACCTGCATCAAAACTTCCGGCTTCCAAAAATACCGCTGAGTCGTAGGAAGAATCAAAAACGTCACCCACCACCATTTTTATCGTATATGTGGAACAGGGAATTACTCTGGCAGTGGCTTCAAAAACAGCCGTAAACCCATCGAACTCGATCAATTCCACCGCTATTCCGTCCTGATTGAGCAGTGGCCCGCAAACATCTGCCTGTCCGGCTGATTGGGGCTGTCCATCCGGGGTATTATCAAAATAGAAATCCTGGTTGTTCTCCCTATTGACATTATTAATGGAAACAAAATCATCGGTACCCGGAACCAGAGCAATATTTTCTGCATCGTTTGAGAAGGGACCATTGATACCCGGCCCACTTATGAAAAAGCCAAAAACGTCATTGTAAACAGCCCCTACAAATTCGCAGTATTCTTCTGAGGCGAACACATATCTAAACCTAACTTCTTCTGAGGTCGGCACAAAATCAAACTGAATTCCTACAGCATCAAATACGTTTATACTTCCACCTCCAATCAGTTGATGCAAATCCTCATCTCCAACTCCTCCCAGATTGTTACCTCTTGCAGAAGATTCATTAGGGCCTTCAATATTCCTGAGGTTGCCGGTCGAAAGTACTACTCCCCTATCAATCCCAATAGAAGACGTACCATCAAAAAACATACCTCTTCCTGCGTTAGGTCCTATCGGTATAACATTGTGGACATCAAAACAATTTCCGCCGATCAATATCTCCTTTATCAAATCCTCAGCAGAAACAGAGGCGTCCAAACCTATGGGGCGATTGTCAGACCCACCCCTATAGGAGGATGATTGATAAGTGGCTGCATCCGAATCCTCTTTATACTTGCTCCAGGAAAGGAAAGGATATCTAATCGGATCCTCCTCAGGACTGCAAAAGTTCAACACTACGCAATTCGAGATTGGAATGACCCTTAGCCTGTCTTCAACATTGATTTCTTCAGCACCACTGAGGATAGAAAGTCGGGCTGAACCCGGATAGTACATATAACCGGAAAAGAAATCAGTAGTTACACCTTGCTTTAACCCACAAATTTCAATACTGAAACACTTCTGCGTGTTTTCGGGAAAAAAGTAGCGGGCAGTGGTTTCCTCTTCGTATATCTTGTAGAAATCATGGTCTCCATCTATGTGATCCTGAGCACTTGCAGAGAAAAAAAATCCAATAAACAGAATGCTCAAGAAGTATCTGGAAGTAGTATTGTTTACCATCAATTTCGGTTTATTTCTTTGTTCATGGAGCTGACATGCGGAAGTCAAGGTATACTGTGCATCGATAACTCCCAATTGACAACTGGCTCAACAATTTCATAGTGCAAAATCAATAAAGTTTGAACTATGCGAATTCAAAGGGCAAAGATATAATTTTAACCGGGGAACTATAGAAAGACGGGGCAAAATAATTTAAGAAAAAATCAATTTGAATTCAGGCCAATTGGGCTCTTCGAATCACATGGCAATAATCTCTCTCCTTTCCTTGATACAAAATAGGGTATTCCTTTCATTGCTTTCAATGTTTCAAAAAATGACTCCTCGACAAAATTGTGCCGCCAATTCAATTACCAGATTTCAGAAAATGACTTTTATTTGCAGTCAACTTGAGTTTCGATGACTACACTTATACTTCTGGCCTCCATTTTCTTCAATACCATTGTGCTCGTTGTATTTAAGTATTTTGCACTTCGGGAAATCGATGTATATAAGGCTATCATTTATAATTATCTGGTGTGCATTGCCCTTGGAATGATTAGCACGGGATCCATTCCCATTGCCTCAGCGATTGGACAACCCTATCTTTACTTTTCACTAGTTCTGGGGATTATTTTTGTGTTTGGTTTCAATGTGGCTGCATTGACGGTAAAGTATTTTGGCCTCACTATCACCTCCATTCTTCAGCGAACAGCCCTTGTTATAACTGTCGTTTATGCAATCCTGGTTTTTGATGAGGCCCTTGGTTGGACGAAAGTAATGGCTATTACAATGGCATTGGGAGCTATCATTTTGGTCAATTTACCCCTAAAAAAGCCGACAAAAAGGGCTTCCGATGCACCTGCCTGGGTTTTACTACTACCTGTGGGGATGTTTTTAGTAAATGGGGTGATCGACACTATACTGTTTCATATTGAAGCCTCTCAAATCACCTCCACTGGAGATATCACTATGATAATCAACATATTTTCCTTTGCTCTCATAAGCGGAATAATCTATGGATTCTTAAAACAGGGACGCAATTTTTTTAGATTGAAAAAACAGACCATTCAAGCAGCCTTTATACTTGGAATTCCCAATTTCTTTTCAATCTACTTCGTTTTGAGATTATTTGGCGGCGAATGGGATGGTTCAGTTGCAGTTCCTCTTAACAACATTGGCATCCTTTGCGCAGCTACCCTTACCGGTTTACTTGTATTTAGGGAGCGGCTTACTCCCTTCAAGGCCGGAGGTCTCATCCTGGCTATTTTTTCCGTAATTTTGTTCAGCAGAGTAATTTAGACTAAAAATGAATCAGCACGAGCAGCCGTATCAAACCATTTTAGAAGCCGGATCTTCAGAATTCAGAGATCGAAACAGTAGGTTTTTGGGATTTGCGTTCAGAGTGAATACAGAAGAAGAGGTGAAAACTATACTGGAAGGCTTGTCTTCAAAACACCCCAAATCCCGCCATATAGTTTACGCTTTTAGGATAGGCAAGGGTGGTGAATTTTCCAGGCTTTCAGATGATGGGGAACCTTCTGGGAGTTCAGGTCGGCCGATTTTCAATCAAATCCAGAGTTCAGGACTGCACAATATCCTGGTAGCTGTAGTTCGGTATTTTGGGGGCACTAAATTGGGCATACCCGGACTAATCAATGCCTATGGTGAAGCAGCTAAACTGGCAATTGATAGCGCTACAATTCAGACAATAAAGCCTGTGTATCAATTTTTAATTTTAGCGGAATACTCATTGATGGGCAAATTGATGGATGTGGTAAAATCAATGGAGGGACTGGAAATCGTCCGCCAGGATTTTTCCTCCGGACTGGAGCTATTCATCACAGCAGAAAAAAGCAATGCGGACTACCTCATTCAATTATTAAAATGCCAAATGGCCGAGGTTCCTATGGACGCGAACCGTCAGATAGAAATCAAAGGGATGAATATAAAGTTGATTAAAAATTAAGCTTCCAGGCCCAGCTCCTAAAATAGAGTTGAATGATAAAGCTGCTTCAGCCCTTCATTTTTCGGCCTGAAATTTTTCCCAAAAATTGTAAAAGTCAGGTCACAAAATCCTCAAGCTTCATACTGCTCAATTGAGTCTTCCCTTGACATTTTTATTTCGCCAACTTTTTAGGCCAACGGGACTGTTCAAAACCATATTTTCAGCCAAATATTTGGAATTCTTATGATAGTTCATTTGCATTCCATAAGACTTTTGATCATTAACCAGGAGCGAGATGCGCTTTAGTGGGTTTGTATCACTTTCAAATAACACAGATCAAACTTTATTGGAATGAGCACACTTTGATTGTAGAAGGATATCCTTAAATTCGCGCTGAATTAAGCAAATATGACCGCTAGAAAAACATTGAAAGTTGGAATTACAGGAGGAATAGGATCTGGGAAGACGACCGTTTGCAAGATTTTCGAAACGCTCTCTGTACCGGTTTACTATGCGGATGAGCGAGCAAAATACCTATTGAAAACCCATCCTGAAATCCTGAAAGGACTCCAGGAGGTATTGGGATCAAAAGCGTTTGACAGCGATGGGAATCCCAATAGAAAAGCAATCGCAGGAATAGTGTTTTCAGATAAGGACAAATTGGAATGGCTCAATAGTTTGATTCACCCTCGTATAGCAGAAGATTGGAATCATTGGCTTTGGGAAAGACTGGGCAAGTTTCCCTATCTTATCAAAGAGGCAGCTCTTTTTTTTGAATCAGGCTCATACAGGGAAATGGATAAAATGATCTGCGTTAGTGCTCCGCAATCCTTAAGAATACAAAGGGTCATGGATAGGGATGGAGCGACCAAAGAGGAGATTGAGAGCAGGATGAATAACCAGCTATCTCAGGACCTAAAAATGGCCCTCTCTGATTATCTAATTATCAACGATGGTTCTTTGAGTCTTGTCAAACAAGTTGTATCATTGCACCTCAAATTAAAAAGCTGAACTGCACATATAATAGACACTCAACTGAGATCAGGTACAATAATAAAGCACCATTATCATTAGAAGAATAGAAAACAAGTAAAAAAATCAAAAGAAAATGAGAGAGGCAGGCATAATGAACAGAAGTGCGGAATTGATAGCAATGGAAGACCGCTATGGCGCTCACAATTACCATCCACTGCCCGTGGTCCTTTCAAAAGGGGAGGGAATTTTTGTTTGGGATGTTGAGGGAAGGAAATACTACGATTTTCTTTCAGCCTACTCAGCAGTCAATCAAGGCCACTGTCACCCCAGAATATTGAGTGCTTTGACTGAACAGGCTTCTCTTTTGACCTTAACAAGCCGGGCTTTTCATAACGATGTACTCGGCCCCTATGAAAAATTTGTAACTGAATATTTTGGATATGACAAATTGCTGCCCATCAATACAGGGGTAGAGGCAGTAGAAACAGCCATAAAGTTGTGTAGAAAATGGGCTTATCAAAAAAAGGGAGTGCCTGAAAACCAGGCCAAACTAATTTTCGTTGAGAGAAATTTTCACGGAAGAACTCTTGGAGCCATTTCCGCCAGCACAGATCCCGATGCTAGAAATGAGTTCGGCCCCTATGTTCCAGGTTATGAGATTATTCCATATGACGACATTCCTGCTCTTGAGCGGGCGCTTCAAGATCCAAATGTAGCGGGTTTTCTGTTTGAACCAATTCAGGGTGAAGCAGGCGTTGTTGTCCCATCGGAAAATTATCTCACAGAAGCACACCACTTATGCAAGAAACACAATGTGCTTTTTATCGCCGATGAGGTACAGACAGGAATTGCCCGAACCGGCAAACTTCTGGCTACCTGTGGTAATTGCAGCTGTCAAAATCCTTGCGAAAACAATTATGAAACACGACCGGATATACTCATTCTTGGGAAAGCCATTTCCGGTGGCGTATTCCCCGTTTCAGCTGTCTTGGCAGATGATGAAATAATGATGTGTATTAAGCCAGGCGAACACGGAAGTACTTTTGGCGGAAATCCGCTTGGGTGCAGGGTAGCTATGGCTGCACTTGAAGTTATTCGCGATGAGAAACTTGCTGAAAATGCTGAAAAAATGGGTATCATTTTCAGAGAGCGCATGCAATCTTTAGTTGATCAATACGAGCTGTTTGAGCTCGTACGTGGAAAAGGCCTGCTGAATGCTGTAGTGATCAACGACAGTCCTGAGAGCAAAACCGCTTATAATTTCTGCATCAAAATGGCTGAAAACGGGCTACTGGCCAAACCCACGCACGGAAATATTATCCGCTTTGCGCCACCGCTAATTATCAAGCAGGAAGAAATGGAATCTGCATGTGGTATTATTGAACAAACTCTGAAAAGCTATTAAGGGATTTGATCAATCAATAGACAACTTACTATCCTTAAGAAATACTGCATCACCAATTCCTTTCTCATTGCGACATTAGGGTAGCCCATCAACAAAAGAAACTTAAGCCAGTTATTACATTTCCAGAACTAAAATCAAGTTATTGGGCTTCCCGTTTTTTATCTGAATAAGCCTTATCTTGCGGCATTAAATCAAAGTTGTTGCTCATGAAATGGTTAATTCAACTTCTCCTTCTGCTTCTTTTCCTGGTATCCTGTGAACCACAAGGTCCCACAGCGGACATTATTATTCACAATGCTGAGATACATACTCTCAGACCAGAAGGCCAAACTTATTCGGCCATTGCCATAAAAGGTGATAGAATCCTTGGGCTTGGAACGGAGGAAAGCATTTTGAAGTTCGTTGACGCGGGAACCAACATGATCGATGCCAGAGGTAACTTCTTAATGCCGGGGCTAATTGAAGGCCATGGTCACTTCCTTGGATTTGGCAGGTCCTTGATGGAATTAGATTTGTTAGAGGTTGGCAGCTGGGCTGAGACTATCGCACTCGTCTCTGATGAAGTAGCAAAAGCGGAACCGGGTCGCTGGATAACTGGTAGAGGCTGGCATCAGGATAAGTGGACAGATGTAACCCCTGTTGATGGCAGTCCCTATCCTGACCACCTTGATTTGAGTGTGATCAGTCCCGATAATCCTGTGATATTAATTCATGCAAGTGGCCACTCATTGATTGCCAATGAGAGGGCTATGAAGGAAGCCGGGATAACCCGTGACACTCCTGATCCTGATGGTGGAACCATTAGAAGAGATGAAGAGGGAAACCCTATAGGCGTTTTTGAAGAGACTGCCATGTATCCCATAAGGGAAGCCTTTTGGTCTCAAGGTGGAAGGGGAACAGAAGAGGAGGAGAGAGCCAGAATAAGGGAGGCAGCACTTATTGCCCAGGAGGAGGCCTTCCGTCACGGAATCACCAGCTTCCAGGATGCAGGCTTAAGTATGCAAGAAATTGGCGTTCTTCGGACCATGGCCAATGACGGCGAACTAGATATTCGCCTGTGGATAATGCTACTTGAAAATTACGAATCCATGAGGGTGTCTGTCAAGCAACTCCCCATTGTCGGTGAGGCGGACAACCGCTTTACAGTAGCCGCTTTAAAAGCATTTAATGATGGTGCGCTGGGATCATATGGAGCCTTATTGATCGAACCATATTCAGATAAACCAGAGGAGTCCGGCCAGTTGGTCACCCCAGAGGAGGAGTTGAGGTCTATTGCTGCACTGGCGCGGGATCATCAATTACAGTACTGTGTGCATGCAATAGGAGACCTTGCCAATAAGATGATGCTGGATATTTATGAAGAAACCTTTGAAGACAAGGATCAACTCAGAGAGGCCCGGTGGAGAATTGAGCACGCCCAGCATCTGAGACCTGAAGATATCAATCGCTTTGCAGAATTTGGGATCATTGCAGCCATGCAGACGATTCATTGCGCCTCTGATGCTGCTTTTGTGGTTACCCGATTGGGAGAAAAAAGAGCTGAAGAGGGTGCTTACATGTGGCGGTCCCTTATCGATGCCGGAGTATTGGTTACCAATGGAACGGATGTGCCCGTGGAGCGGATAAATCCATTTACCGGACTTTACGCAGCAGTGAGCAGAAAGCTACCCGGTCAAGAAATGGCCTTTTACCCCGAACAATCGATGACCAGGGAAGAAGCACTGCGAAGCTACACCATCAACAATGCCATTGCCGCTTTTGAGGAGGATTTAAAAGGCAGTCTGGAAGAGGGAAAGTTGGCTGATCTTATTTTACTCGACAGAAACCTTCTCACATGCGAAAAAAGTGATATTCCGAACACAAAAGTACTTATGACGATGGTTGGCGGAAAGATCGTTTACGAGGACTAAGTAGGAATTCCAATGAATGTACCCTTTGTTGATGTCAGAATCTTAAAAAAGTATCAACCTTGTCTGAAAGCCATCTCCAATCCCCTTTTATCCAAAACACCAATGATTTCTCTACCTGAGAGTACCGGTAAAATATCCACGTTGTCTTCCATCATTTTAAAAAAGGCATCTTTAAGACTTTGTGCCGGGGTTATAAAAGTAATTTTCCTATCGACCAATTCAGCGATAGGTTTCTCCGATGTACCCGTTTTAAAAGCCTCTTCAATTTTGGCGGAGTTGAGCACTCCCATGTATTTGTAACCATTCTCTTCAAAGACTAAAAAGGATGTCTCCATACCAGTCATAAAATAAGCAGCCAATTCACCCACTCTCTGATCCTCTCTAATGATTGAGAAATTGCGCCGCATATAATCTGAAACTTTTTTTCCATGCAGGACGGACTCGGTTTGTGCAGATCTCAACTCGGCAGTTGCCATAAAAAAAACAAAAACCCCAATCAAGCCGAGAATTAATTCCCCCAAAAAAATACCTCCCAATAAAAAAGTCATCCCGAACAACTGTCCGATAATAACGGCTATTCGAGTAGCCTTGAGTCGATCCATCCCCATTGCCAGTAGAGAACGAAGCACCCTACCGCCATCCATAGGAAATGCCGGAATCATATTAAAAATTACCAAAGTGATATTGGTGTAAAACAACAAAGGGAGGAGATTGGACGGTTTGGTGAAAACTACATCAGCGGTATCAGTAATGGCGAAACTCATACTGCCAGAAAAGTAAATAACTGGAAAGAGCAAAATAGCAATGGCAACATTGGTGGCCGGACCTGCAATGGCGATTAGAAATTCATGCACCGGCTTATCGGGTAGTCGATTCAGACGGGCTAGCCCTCCTAATGGTGAGAGAATAATATCCTTTGTATTGACTCCAAATTTACGCGCTGTGAGTGCATGTCCAAACTCGTGGATCACCACACAAAGAAACAACAGCAAAGCGAAGAAGAAAAACCAAAGTATTCCAACTGCATCCATCCCCTCAGACAGACCCACATATCCCAGCCACACAAACAACAGCCCAAAGGACCAATGCAGCAATACGGGAATTCCCGAAATCGTCGCCAGCTTTAATGAACCTCTCATAGGAGCAAATTTGATTTAGTCCGGGGAAAAGTTTCTGGAAGCATTAACTCTAACAATACCCTTTCCCTCCATTTAAACGGAGGATAAAGGTTTTCAGTTCAGCCCTTAGAATATATGGGCAACAACTTTAGAAAATCATCGGACTGTACAACTCTCCCTTCAATAGGTTTCTGGAAATAACGAGTTTCTGTATTTCGGATGTACCTTCGTATATCTGTGTAATTTTTGCATCACGCATAAGGCGTTCTACATGATATTCCTTGACATAACCATAACCTCCGTGCACCTGCACTGCCTCTACTGCTGCTTTCATTGCTGTTTCAGCTGCTACAAGTTTTGCCATGCTTCCTGGCACTGTGTATTCCATTCCGCGATCTTTGAGCTGGGCAGCCCGATAAACCTGAAGGCGAGCTACTTCTATCTCGGTTTCCATATCTGCCAGTTTAAAACCAACAGCCTGATGCTTGTAAATTGGAACACCAAAGGTCTCCCTTTCCTGAGCATATTGAGTAGCCAGCTCAAGGGAACCTGCTGCGATTCCCAAGGCCTGAGCCGCGATGCCTATTCTTCCTCCTGACAGTGTTTTCATCGCAAATTTGAAACCAAATCCGTCGTCACCTATCCTATTTTCTTTGGGGACTTTTACATCGTTGTACATGATCGTATGGGTATCTGATGCCCTAATCCCCAATTTGTCCTCTTTTGCCCCTATTTCAACGCCCTCCCAGGAGGTGTCTACAATTAAGGCATTTACTCCCCGATGCCCCCTATCGGGATGACTTTGAGCCATTACCAAATGGATCCTTGAAGTACCACCATTGGTAATCCAGTTTTTTGTCCCATTTAAAAGGTAGTAATCACCCATATCTACAGCAGTAGTTTGCTGACTGGTTGCATCACTTCCCGCCCCGGGCTCCGACAGACAAAAGGCACCAATCCACTCACCTGTTGCCAGCTTTGTGAGATACTTCTGTTTTTGATCTTCAGTTCCAAATTCTTCCAGCCCCCAACATACCAGTGAGTTATTTACGGACATAATAACAGAAGCAGAGCTATCCACCTTTGAGATTTCTTCCATTGCCAGCACATAAGACATGGTATCCATGCCACCTCCACCGTATTGCGGATCAACCATCATTCCCAAAAAGCCGAGTTCTCCCATCATTTTCACTTGTTCTTTAGGGTAGATCATATCTCGATCTCTATCAATCACCCCCGGCAACAATTCCCTTTGGGTAAACTCTCTCGCAGCTTCTTTTACTGCCTGCTGTTCTTCGGTCAATTTGTATATCATCTGCTACACATTAAAATTTTTAAGAGTCGCAAATATAACGCTTTTACAGAGCCAATTGATTAAACAGGGCTAAAATTCCCATTCGAATCGACCAAATGAGGCGTACATTAATCATTCTCAAATACACAATTAAATCAATCCACTGTCCAAAAAACTGTAGTAGCCCGTCTGAGCAATGATGAGGTGGTCCAATACTTTAATGTCAAATAGTTCACCACCTCGCCTTAGCTTCTTGGTGAGGTTGATATCTGCATTGCTCGGAGTTAAATTTCCTGACGGATGATTGTGCGCAAGGATAATCGAACTGCAAAGTGACTTTATGGCCGGAGAAAATACCAGTTTTGAATCAACCGCCGTGCCGGCCACTCCCCCGGAACTGATCATACAATGCTTAATCACTCTGTTATTCCGATTCATGTAAATCACCCAAAATTCCTCATTAGTTAAATCTCCCAATTGTGGCCTGAGTAATTCGTATGCATCCCTGCTGCTTTTTATTTGAGGCTTTTCGTCCAGGTTTTTTAGTTTCCTCCTCCTACCCAGTTCCATAGCAGATGCGATAGTAACTGCTTTGGCATTGCCTATTCCGTTGAAGCGAGTGAGATCTAATGCTGTGTATCGGCCCAACTCATTCAAGTCATGATTGCAATCCTGCAGTATTTCCTTTGCAAGATCTACAGCAGTTTTGTTTCGGCTACCGCTGCCCAACAAAATTGCCATCAATTCTGCATTCGTTAAAGATCGAACACCTTTCTGCAGCATCTTTTCCCTGGGCCTGTCCTCCTCGGCCCAAAATTTTATTCCCTTTGAATTGGGGTTGTAGGTTTTCTGTTCCATGATTTTTGATTTGTGTTGATAGAATTAAAATTTTGAAAAATCACCGGTCATGTTTCCTGAAGATACCCAATTAACATAACTTCCCGACTTAAAGTCCTCCCATTTGAATCTACATTCAAATTGCAAACCCCTGCAAAAATTAGTCTCTCCAGCCCCCCATCAGTAAAAAGGAAAGCTCATATTTGAAGTAGATTCAGGCCAGCTTGATTGTACTTTAATTCCTAAAATTTGACTCGATCCATTATAAACCTCTTTAAGTTTTAATAAAACAAAAGCAGGTGTTCAAATTTACCGAAATTCGGATATAGCTTTACCAGGCCATCTCGCGGTAGCTCAATTGACTGATTTCCTCATGGTAAAATATCAATTTGTCACGCCAATTTCCGTCGCCTTAGATATTTAAAGACTTTATAGACCCAATTGATCTCTTCATTCCCGAGCTAAAAAAAAATTCAACTATGGCCTACTGTTCAGTCGAATTATATCATCGGGTTTCAACCCATATCGCGATTGCTGAGCAAGGGTAATTTCACGATTTAGTCAAAGCTTTCGACATTATCCCATTAAGGTAAAAGCAGAAAGGGTAAATCCTGGATGGACATAGGATTTAGGTGTAAAAAATTCAGATTAAAGGATTTATTCGGCTATTCCTCCGGATAAGGGGAAGGTCAGAGTAAATTGTTGGTCAAAAGTATTTACGGACAGTACCAAAAGACGGTCATAGCAATTGCACCGGTAAATCAAAAATACCGGAATAAATACTTCAACTTTTGGAAATTAGCACCAACTTGATCGGCCTAAATTTCCAACAAAACCTTCAGACTTCAAAACGGATCTGAGTAAAATCATCCATTTTAAAAAAATAGAAAATATCTAAATTTCAGGAATGCATTCTGAAGTCGAACGGAATTTACTCTAAACCTCCCCACCGGAGAGTATCAATTACCCTTGAAGTAAAAAAGCCAAACGGTGATTAGCGGGCCAAAATCTCAATAATAGCCCGGGACCTCAATTGCCCATTCAGGCAACTGCCTCTTTCGTCGAGGCCGAAAGATTCAGAAACTGGTCAGCCTGCACTTGAGTGAGGTACCGGGTGTCGCCATTCTTGTCTTCGTAGCTTCTGTTGACAATTTTACCTGATACAGCCACTTTGCTTCCCTTTTTCAAGAGTCGATTCATAAGTTCGGCAGTTTTTCCCCAGGCAATCACCTTGTGCCACTGGGTTTTCTTTTGAACTTCACCGGACTTGTCTTTAAAATACTCGTTGACGGCAATATCAATCTTGCAAAGATTATTGCCATTGTCAAAAGTGATGATCTCAGGGTCTGCTCCGAGATGTCCGATTAACTGAACTTGATTGCTTAAATGTGTCATAACGTAAAAGTTTTAATGATGAAAAATAATTACGCTGCAAAGATGAGGTCAGTTGGATACCCAAGCCGTAGAATACACGTTTGTATACGTCTGTAAACGTGTGTAAACGGATAATTTATTCCAGTGAAAAGTACTTCATTGGGTGATGTTGTCCAAGGAAAGGGTGGGTAATCCCAAAGCCCTCCAGGTATGAGACATTCCCTATGGAGGTCTAAACCAGAAAGCAGTAATTGTTTTTTCAGAAAGCAAAGGATCGAAAAATCTCTTACCCCTGAGGAGTCAATAAAATGTGCTAATTTGGCTGAAGAGCACCTCTCTTGCCGTTATGAAAATGATTTTTTCTTCCAGCCGTAAACAAGTAGATACATAACAGGAAGCACAAGCAGTGTGGCCAAAGGGGCCGTAATCATGCTTCCGACCACCACCTGGGCCAATGGCTGCTGGGTTTCAGAGCCAATACCTGTAGCTACAGCGGCCGGCAACAAGCCAATTCCAGCTGCCATGGACACCATCAAAACTGCTCTTAGGCGCAATTGGGAGCCTTCCATCACAGCTTCAAACAGGGATTTCCCTGTTCGCCTCAGATTATTGATAAAACCCACCAACACCACTCCATTCAAAACGACAACACCGAGTACGCATATAAAGCCAACCGTGGCAGATATACTGAGATCGGTGCCTGTAATGATTAGGGCCAGAATTCCTCCAATCAGGGAAAAGGGTACTGAGGCCATTACCAAAAGAGAGTCGGTAATGCTCTTAAAGTTCATATACAATAGGAATAATATAATCAGGAGAGTAAGGGGAACAATAATCATCAGACGCTCAAGGGCTGCTTGCAGCTGTTGAAACTCTCCTGCCCATTCAAGCCTGTATCCGGATGGAAATGTGACATTATCCACTATTCTCGCTTCTGCATCAGCAATAGTGCTTTGCAAATCCCGGCCCCGCACACTGAATGCAATGGGAATATAACGCGCATTGGCTTCGCGATATATAAATGAAGCGCCAGATTGTGTAAACACATCTGCCACCTCCTTCAAAGGAATGTATCCTGCTCCGGTAGCAATGGGAATATTCTTAATGGCTTCGGCAGTATTTCTAAATTCCGGCAACATTCTCACCACCACATCGAAGCGCCTTTCACCATCAAGTCTCTGGGTGACTGCTTCACCACCCACCGCAGCCTGAACGATTTTATTTACATCCTTGGTGAGCACTCCATACCGGGCGGCTCTTGTTCTGTCTATTTCAACTAGCAAGTTTGGCTGACCCAGTTTTGTGTAAACAGCAAGGTCAGAAACACCCTCTACCCCTTCCATCACCTCTTGTATCTCAAAAGCCAATCGCTCCAATTCCTCCAAATCTTCCCCAAATACCTTAACGACATTTTCACCTCTAACTCCTGCCATAGCCTCCTCTACATTGTCCTGAATATTTTGAGAAAAACTATAGGACACACCGGCAATTTGAGATAGTGTGGCCTCCATTTCCCTGATGAGGCCCTCTTTATCCAAACCTTCCCTCCATTCATCCATAGGTATGAGATCGACAAAAATATCCACATTAAACCAACTGATTGCCTCCGTGCCTTCATCATCTTGCCCAAGTTGACTTACTGCAGTAACCACCTCAGGATGATTTTCCAGGAGAAGAATTCTCATCTCATCGGCAAGATCTTCGGCTTTTGCGAAGGAGATACTATTGGGCATGGTGCCCCTTATCCAGAGGTTCCCCTCTTCAAGTCGTGGCATAAATTCTCCCCCGATAAAAGGCACAGTTGCCAAAGTGCCGGCCAGTACTAATGAACTAATTCCGAAAGTCGCCTTCGGCCATTTTACACAACCTTTGATTACAGGTGCATAGATCGCATTCAACCATCTAACCAATAGGGTATCCTTATGGGAAGATTTCCCTTTAAAAAAATATGCCGTGAGTGCGGGTGCATAGGTCAGGGAGAGGAAAAGGGCTACCGCAAGCGCAATACCATAAGTTATGGCGAGGGGGCCAAAAATCCTGCCCTCAACCCCCTGCATCGTAAACAGAGGGAGAAATGCCACTATAATTATTGCCATAGAAAAGAAGATAGGACCTGCCACTTCTTTACCTGCGGTGATGATGGTGTGCTTTGCCTCTTCGGGACTGTCAATATCTTTTCCTGAAAGCCTCCTGTAGATGTTCTCCACCATGATCACTGAGGCATCTACAATGATACCGAAATCAAGAGCTCCCATGGAAATTAGGTTGGCCGAATCTCCACGCAAAACCATCACAACAAAGGTAGCTAGCAGGGACAGTGGTATTGAAATGGTTACAATAAGAGCGGCTTTGAGGTTGCCCAAAAATGCGATCATTATAAAACCCACCAATATCATACCTGCCAACAAAACATGCTGTACAGTGCTGGTAGTGACGTTTACCAGATCCGTGCGATCGTAGTAGGGAATAATTTTCATACCGTCCGGGAGAATGCCCCCGGCATTTATTTCATCGACCTTGGCCCTGACTCTTTCTAGGGTGGGAAGCGTTTGCTGGCCCCTATACATATTGACGATGCCGGTAACCACATCAGAATCGTAATCTCGCCCAACTTTACCGAGGGGCACCATTTGGCCAATCTTAACCTCTCCAAGTTGATAGACATAAATGGGCATTCCATCCCTTACCGCTACCATCACATTGGCAATATCTTCGATGCCGCGAAAGAGTCCGACTCCCCTGACATTGTAGCTCTGTTCACCTATATTCAGGTAATTTCCACCAACATTGGAATTGCTCTGCTCGATGGCCTCCATTACATCTGAAATGGAGACATCAAACGCAATGAGTTTCTTTGGGTCAATCTCTACATGATATTCCTTTGTAGGTCCACCAAAGCCCACCACATCGATGATTCCGGGAACTTGCCTGAACTGCCTTTCAAGGATCCAGTCCTGGGCTTCTTTCAATTCCATCGTAGAATAGCCCTCCCCTACGAGCTGATACCTGTAGATTTCCCCCAGAGCGGACCAGGGGCTGAGTTCAGGACTCACTCCTTCCGGCAGATCGACCATCTGCAGGCGGTTGATCACTTCCTGCCGGGCTTTTTCGTACTCTGTACCCCATTCAAAGTAAACCTTCACATTAGAGAGACCGAATAGTGAGATTGACCGAATCACATCGAGCCCGGGGATACCATTTAGTTCTGTTTCCAAAGGCACCGTTATTTGACGCTCAATTTCCTCAGCGGACCATCCGGGTTTTTGTGCGATGACTTCAACCAGTGGTGGAGTGGGATCGGGATATGCCTCTATATTGAGCTCTGTAAAAGCCCATAAGCCAACAATAAGCAGTATGATAGAAGCAATGATTACAAATCCCTTTTCCCGGACGGAGGACTCAATGATGTTATCAATCCAATTCATGCTGTTGCGTGCTGTTTTTTATGAAAAACCTTATTGCTGAGCTTCGATGAGCTGGTTGTATATCAATATATGTCTTGCAGAAACCACCATCTCACCCGGGCGGACACCATCCTGCAGATAGGTCCGATCACCATTCCGTCGCTGAATATTTACATGTCTAACTTCCATATCGCATCGGTCTCTAAAAATTACCACATAGTACTCGTTCTCATCAAAAATCAGAGCATTGCTGGGAATATGTACAAATCGTTCTTCCTCCATAGCATCCAACCTAATATTGGCAAACATTCCGGGCTTTAGCAAGTAGTCAGGGTTGGGCAATTCTATGATCGCCTCCATTGTCCTCCTGCCCGGATCAATAGTATTGGACATTCTTACTATGGCTCCTTTAAACCTCTTATCGGGGAAGGCAAGAGTGGAAATGGCGACAGTATCCCCTACCCTGATGTTCCCAATGTCCGTTTCAGAAACATTGGCGACAACCCACACATTTCGCAAATCAGAAATCTTAAAAACATGTCCTTCATCAGACCTGAGATGAGTACCGGGATTGATATTTCTCTCTACAATAAAACCGGATTCAGGAGCTCTGATCGTATAGCCTGTTTCACCCTCTTCGATACCCAGCACCTTTTGCTCCTCTTTCAATCTCTCAATTTCCAATTGTAGGCGCTCTAACTCGCTCTCAGCTTCAAGGAGGTCTCTTCTGGAATAAACACCGGATTCAAACATAGATCTGGCGAGCTCTAATTTCTGCTCAGCTATATTTCTCTCAGATCTGACAGTTCGCAAATCTCTTTTGAAGGTGGCAATGTCGGGACTCTGAACGGTAGCCAAAACCTGACCCCTTCTAACATAATCTCCAGTTCTTACATGAACTTCTGTAATAATGCCCCCTGCGGCAGGTAAGACCAGGAATACCCTGTCTTTATTGACCTCAATATTACCTGGTAAGCTGAGAGACCTGCGAATGTTACCCTCTTCGGCTTCCTCAAAAGACATGCGATTGAGCATGGCTTCCGGAAGACAACCATCGTCTTCGGCACTCACAGCTAGTGGTTGCTGCTCAACTGCAGAATCGCCACATGCTCCTATTGATATAAAAAGTGTACAAGTAAACAGTGCGAAAAGTATGATCTTGTAGTTTAACATGGCCGTTCTTAATTAAAAATTAAATTGAAATATGTCCTCTCCTACGGTGTAGTTCAGTTCCTCTGCAGCTTGAATCAACTCTTCCTGAACAGAGTAGTTTCGCTTGATACCATCGCGGAATGATTCGTAAAAATCGATGAACTCAATCAACCTCATCTCTCCCTGGCGGTACTGGAGGGTAATGGACTCCAATATCGCACCAAACTCATCTTCAAAAGTCGTATCCACTCTATCCAGTAATCTCAGCGCCCTCTGATACCGATTTAGGGCAGCGCGAACATCCTGAAAAAGTTCTCCCTCTTTTTGATTGAGGAGAAGCTCATTCTGTCTAATCTGGTGCTGGGCGATTTGGATATTCTCCCGATTCCGGTTCCAAATGGGCAACTCAAGGCTGAAAGTGATTCCAAAGTAATTGTCCACTAAACCATCCAAACGGTCGTACACCAATCCTACACCCAAATCGGGATACCGATTTGCTTGTTCGAGCATCAAAGACCGTTCTGCAGAAGCTATAGATGCCTGAGCGACCCTGAGGTCTCTGCGAGACTCGAGAGCGCGCTCATACAATTCATCCATTTGAGGCACAAGGGAAAGGTCGATGAAATCGCTAATATCTGAAGGAATTTGGGGGACGGGAACCTGATCCTCAAGTTGAAGCAAAATCCTCAAAACCTGTCGGGCTTCCTCAATTTCACCCAGTATTTCACTGTAATCTTTTTCCAGTTCAAGCAGAAGTGATCGGAGTCTAATAATCTCAATCCTTGGGATATTGCCATCCTGCTGCGCCTCAAAAGTGCTAAGAATCTGATCTAGGGCATCAATTTGTTCCTGATAAAGGCCTTCGATCCGATTGAGAAAGGCGAGTTTGAAAAATTCCTCCCTCAGGCTCCTTATAAATTGTCTGGTGAGGTACTGAAGTTGGTGCTCAACCTTTACTTTATCGAGTTCTGCCAATTTAATCCTGTGTCCTCTTTTCCCTGCAGTTACAATGAGTTGCTCCATGCCAAATGCGGTATTATCGCTGCCAGTAAATCCAATAGGTCCTTTCCCACTTCTATTGATTATCTGGTGCTCTATCTCAAATTCAGGATTGTCCCACAGACCGGCCTTTTTGATCTCAAGGTCCATAATGTCCAACTCCAATTTTTCAGCCATTATTAATAGGTTCTCCTTCAGGAACCGCTCCTCAGTTTCCTTCAACGTGAGATTCAGGGTGTCCTGACTTATCAAAGAAAAAGGAGAAAACAAGACCAGGGTGATAAGACAACCCTCGAAAAAGTGTTTCATTGTGAATATCCCTTTAAGACGGCGCAAAGGTATCCTCGACAACCTTAAAATGACCTTAAAGGCAATAAAAATCCGCTTAAGTGTAAGAACAGAGAACCTGAGTTAAGAAAGAAGCGACGCCTGGCAAACAGGTGAATAAGCAGGATGCAATAGGGAAGAAATTCTAGTGCAAGGAACAAAGAAAAGGGTTGCCAACTGACAGCTGACAACCCTTTTCTTTGCTTTTTCTTATTATATCTACACTTATTGCAAGGTAAAACGCACCGGTAGGTTGAATTGCACACTTACAGCGCGACCTCTTTGTCTACCGGGGGTCCACCTCTCCGGCATATTATTCATTAAATTCACTACCCGGAGTGCTTCTTGTCCGCATCCACCACCAATATCTCTCACTATTCTGGGGTCTTGAATGACTCCATCGCTATCAACTACAAACGATATCACAACAGTCCCTTCAATTCCATTTTCACGAGCTATGGCCGGGTATCGGATATTTCGGTAAATGAATTCCAACATTTTTTGATCGGCGCATGCTTTTTTTTCATCGTTGGAACCAGCCATATCTTCACAACCAGGAAATCTAGGCATCTGCTCTACCACCTGGAATATTTCTTCAACTTCAGGCTCCGGAGGAGGTGGCGGTGGCGGAGGTGGTGCTTCCGGTTCAGGTGGTATTTCGATAAAGGTTTCCTCATCTACTGACATATCGAGGAATTCGGGCGGATCTTCATCCACCAATTCTTCTTCCGGAACCTCTTCAATTACAGGAGGAGGTGGCGGTGGCGGAGGTGGCGGTGGTTCTGCGGTTCTCGGTGGTTCAATTTCTATTTCGTCATCCCAGTCAAGTGCATCTTCAGGAATGATTACCGGTGGTTCGTATTGCGTCCAGTTCATAACAAACACAACCATCAAAAGAGATATGACCAGTCCTGCGCGCAGCATTAAACCTGATTGTTGAAAGACATTGAGCGAGGGGTACTTATTTCTCGCACTGAGCTTTTCTGAAGCAAGCGGCTGCACTTCACCACTGATGAGCTTTTGAGATCTTTTCACCATCCAGCTTCTGTAAAGAAAGACAAACAGAGCTATCAAGACAAAAATCCCGATGATCGCAAGCGACAGAGTTCTGGTATTCAGTTCCATAACATCTTAATTTTTTGCAGCTTTTACAAAAATAATCATTCCCGTAAAAGTTCCTGCAATATTAGCAATAATATCCCAAACATCAAAATGGCGCCCCATATCCATCAATTCCTGCATTACTTCGAGAAAAAAACCATATCCTCCAATTAACAGAACTATCCAAAGATATTTTAACTTCTCTGACCGGGTGGTCGATAGCTCATTATTTTCAGATTTTCTCAAAGCGCCGGATGCCAGAAAAGCCAATATCATATACAACGTAAAATGAATGACTTTATCCAAATGCCTGATATCAACTCCAACTTCTCCGAAACTTCTTGATGGAGCAAGGGAAGTGATTGCGATAAGCAAGGTCCAGCAACAAGTGCCAAAGAGATAGTAATTTTTCAATAACCAAAGGGACCGTTGTCCATTTTATAACTTATGATGCAATGCCCTGGTATTTTGGTGGCTGCACACAAAATTTTATCAGGATACCAAATTCTTATATTCTTCAGCACTCAGAAGGTCATCCAGTTCATTTTTGTCACTGAGTTTTATTTTTACAATCCAACCCTCACCATAGGGGTCTTCATTGATAATAGCCGGATTGTCTCCTTCTTCATCACTCAACTCAGGATTGAATTCCAACACCTCACCACTCACTGGCATATACATATCAGAAGTGGTTTTTACGGCTTCTACGGTTCCAAACACATCGCCCTTTTCAAGGTCTTCCCCTACTGTGTCAACTTCTACATACACAATATCGCCCAACTCACCCTGAGCAAAGTCGGTCACCCCAACTTCCGCCTCATCTCCACTTACTCTCACCCATTCGTGGTCTTTGGTATATTTCAGATCTTTTGGAATATTCATACAAGTACTATTTTTATTAAAATTAAAGATTGATTCAATGCGTCACCTTCAAGGCCAGAGCTGAAACACCCAACTCATGTAATACATAGGTCAGCCTTCCTCTTAACACCTATAAACAGGTAAAATCAAAGCATCTGCAGCCGTCACTTCAGACGCTTTGAATATCGCGATCCAAAATTAATGGAATTTTTGATGCTCGCAAATCATAGCGGCCAATAAGTCAAATTATTTTTTTGTAAATGTTGGAAACAGCTGATTTTTTCAAAAAAAGTGTGGGGGTGCTTTCAACCGAAGGAAAATTCATTGAAAAAAAATCTAATCATTCAACTGCCACCTGAGCATCAGCCGCCACTGAAAATCGGCTAGGGGATAACCGTCAAACTGATAATCAATTCTATCGGTGAAGATATATCCAAAGTTTTCAAATCGCAACACAGCTTCAAAGGTTTGTATCTTAACCGCCAGGAAGGGTTCTGCTCTAAAAGTGCTCTCGACCCTCCGATCCGATAGCATGAAATTACCTAAAGCAGGAAAATATCTCTTGGCTTCATATCCTGAAAAGTACAATCCCTCCAACCCTATTTGAAAATCAAGCGCCTGGTCAAAAAGTTGACCCATTGCAGCTACACGCTGCTTGAGGTAGAAAGAGGGAATTCCAAGCTCCCTTCTACTCTGCTGCTGCCAAAAGAAGTGGCTGTGTAAAACTAGCGGACCTAAATCGGGCTTAAAGCTTACCCTTAATTGGGGTATGGCTACGGTTTCATCCAGGTAATCGCTTTTTCCATCTTCATTGAAATAATGGAGGTTAAACAACAGGTGCTGGCGAAAAGAGGCATCCAAAAATAAATGCTCCCATCTGAGGCCACCACCTATGGACGAGTGAGTATATCTGGGCAAATCACTGTTAAAAACATAGCCTTCCGGACTGGGGAATCGATTCTGTATCAGAGAAGGAGCCCTTCTTAAAAAGTGCAATTCTCCATAAAGTTCAGGTCCACGCCCTATTGAAAAGTCTGCACGGGCGTTCAATCTCGCATCTCCGCTATCATCTCCCAACCCCAATGCCCCTTCGGCTTCAATGCTGAGAAAGGAACCGGGACTAACCCCGGCAGAGGCTTGCACAAACCACTGTCTCGATCTGAATGACTCCGGGTCAAATCGCACCCGATGGGACACCCATAGTAGATTGGCCGTAAGATAATTCTTTTGCCTCGTACTTTCGGTATTGAATATACTTCCAATGGCTATACCGAGTCGCTGCTCATGCGTGGCCACTTCTAAAAACCTGCGCATACCTGCAAAAGATTGGAAAAAATCTTTATAGTATTCAGGATTTGGAGAATTGTCGCTGTATCGAAAAAATCGATTCCCAAAGGACATGTAATGGTTGAGATATAGAGGTAATTCAAGACCAAAAATATTGGCCTTGGATAAAAGTCGGTAGTTAGAAAGGTAAACAGCTCGTTGCTGTTGGCGACTTTCCGCATTTTCTGAAAAGACATCAATGAGGGATCGATCGTCCTCAAAAAACTCAACATTGAAAAGGGTATCTGTGGTGATTCCGCCATTTTCCCAGGCGAGTACGGCATTGGACAGAAAGGTGCCAAAGTTATACCACTTTCCATCTTCCGAAAAATGAGAAAGTGAAGCGGAAATAAATGTATTAAAGTTCCTCTGACGATTGTAATTCCCCTGATGGTTGATTCGCCTGTATTCCAGGGATAGATTGACCCCGTCATCAAATTGAGTGGAGAACATGGCCCTTGTAGTATTTTCATCCTGCAGGGACCCCTGAGCGTACATTAAGTCAGAGTAGGCCCTGTGCTGTCTGAAATAAGGTTGATCTTCAATTTTCATCCAATACAAACGGTAGTCCTCTATTCCAGGTCTGAAACCAATTTCATTTGGGACCTCTAAAAGCATGGGGTGTGCAGCCCCCCCGAGGTGCCCTGTGGTGGCGTACTCCAAGGGCCTCCCTCTTGCGAGATCAAAGTGAAGTGCACGATTGCGATATGGATCATCTAAAAGATCGTGCTTTCTAAAGGGTTGATCAAATAGAAAATAGTGCACGAACTGGGTATCTGCTTCCACTACCCGCTGTCGAACAGGGGGTAAACTGAGGGTATCATTTTCGGTTTCATTTGCGCGGACATCGCCAAATCCGGGCTGTTGTGCCATCATCTTTTCTGGGAATATGCCACCGAGGGCTAAACCTATCAGCATTAATAGCGAGCCGCAAAAAATCCGACGAATCTGTGCTATGGCTAAATTCATAAAATGGGTCTTCGAAACGATTGAACCTTCATTCAGAACGGTCCCTCCATGACCTATTGCACTTTGTGCAAGCTAATTTGCATACTGAATTTTCTGAAATCACATCAATTTATGAAGAAAACAGCTTCAATGCCAGTACTAGCAATCTTTAGACTAGGTTGGGATTTTTTCAATCTTCCTTCATTACAGAGGGGTTAATTCCCATAGCAGAATAACCGCCATCGTGGAAGAGATTTTGCATGGTAACTTTTTTGCTCAAATCTGAGAATAACATCACACAATAATCAGCGCACTCTTCTGCGGTTGCATTTCCAAGAGGTGACATCTCTTCAGCATAGTCGAAGAAATCCTTAAAGCCCTTGACTCCGGAACCTGCAGTGGTCCAGGTTGGCGACTGAGAAAGAGTATTGACCCTCACCTTTTTCTTTACTCCAAAATGATACCCAAAACTCCTTCCAAAAGATTCTAATAAAGCCTTGGCCTCTGCCATTTCACTATAATCGGGAAAGACTCTTTGAGCAGCTATGTAGCTCAAAGCCAATATGGATCCCCATTCGTTCATTGCATCCTTATTGTAGAGGGTCTGCATCAATTTATGAAAAGAGATGGCAGAAATGTCCAGGGTCTTCTGCATCCAATCGTGATTCAGATTGGTGTATTCACGCTTTTTTCTCACATTCAGAGACATCCCGATGGAGTGAAGCACAAAATCGATCTTTCCTCCCAGCAGTTCCATCGATTGATCGATCAGCTGTTCCAGGTCTTCCATTTTGGTGGCATCAGCAGGAATGACCTTCGCACTGAGCTTTTCTCCCAGTTTTTGTATTTCTCCAAACCTAAGAGCCACCGGTGCATTGGTCAGCACTATAGAAGCTCCTTCCTCTGTGCATTTTTCGGCGACCTTCCAGGCAATTGACTGCTCATCAAGTGCTCCAAAAATGATTCCTCTCTTACCTTTTAATAGATTGTATGCCATGTTTCTTTATTTGGTTTGTAACAATTCTCTTGCATTTTCAACAGCAGCAGCACCGGGAGGATCGGAGCTCAACATCACTGCAACATAGTGCATCCTGTCCTCCTCCTTGAGTTGGCGCAACCTGGTACTGGTTTTTTCCTCTTCATTGGATTTGTGTATATAAAAATGGGTCTGGGCGCAAGCAGCAACCTGAGGCGAATGGGTGATCACAATCAATTGGTGTGACAGAGCTGTTTTTTTCATTATTCTCCCCATTCTGAGAGCCACGTCCCCACTGACCCCCGAGTCAATCTCGTCAAAAATCAAGGTGGGTAGTTGTATTTTGCCGGCTATCAAAGACTTAATGGCCAGATTGAGCCGAGAAATCTCCCCACCTGAAGCCACCTCTTTCAAATCTCTGAATCCCATGCCTTTATTTGCAGAAAACATCAAGCGAACCCGGTCCAAACCATCCGGCTGGGGTTCATCACTTTCACTCAGCTCAATTTTCAATCTCGCATTGGGCATGGCAAGGTCTTTTAGTATCCTGCAGGCCTCTTCTTCAATTTTGCGGGCTGCTTTCGCCCTTGAATCGCTGAGTTCCTTTCCCTCTTTTCTCAAGGTTTTGAAAAGTTCATCGCTCTCAGATTTCAAGTCTTCGATCTCATCAGCCACCGAGCTATACTTTTTTAATCGCTCTTCTAAATCGCGAGACAGTTCAATCAGTTGCTCAGATGTATCCAGGCGATGTTTCTTCAACAGTCTATTCATTTCATCTAAGCGATTCTTCAACATCCCCAGTTCCTCGGGCTGATATTCTAGCTGATCATTCAGCATATTAGCCTCGCGGGATATCTCGCTGAGTTCAATCCTTACCGATTGAAGTCTTTGGGTAAAATCACTGATCTCCTTGCTACAATGGCTCAAAGGTTGGAGTTCTCTCAATAGATCACTGATCAGAATCTCTAAGGAATTGGGCGAACCTTCAATGGTGGAATCAATTCTGGAAAGGCCAAGTTTAATGTTTTCAAAATTTTCGAGCATACTGAGTTGGGACTCCAATTCCTCCAACTCGCCTGCTTGCGGATTAAGCTCGTTTATCTCCTCGAATTGAAAGCGGATAAAATCCTGCTCCATACCGGCCTCTCTTTCCACTTCCATCAATTCCTCCAGTTTCGATCTACTCTCTTGCCATTTTTGGAAAAAATCGCTATACCTTCTGCGAATGCTTCGGTTTTCTGCCATCGCATCCAGCAAGCTCAATTGATAATTCCTTCGATAAATATCCAGGCTTGCAAACTGCTGGTGCAAATCTACCAGATGCGTAGTAAGGCGGTTCAACAAATCGAGTCTCACCGGACTGTCATTGACAAAAGCACGTGATTTGCCTACAGGCAGGATTTCTCTTCTGACCGTAAGTATGGGATGAAAATCGAGGTCCTGTTCAAGGAAAAAATCTTTGAGGTCGTATTTGCTGATGTCAAAATCGGCTTCAACAACGCACTTTTTTTCAGGGTCTCTGAGTACATTCAAATCTGCCCTGTTGCCCAAAACCAGGCCCAGGGCTCCCAATAGAATGGACTTTCCCGCTCCGGTTTCACCTGTCAATACATTCAATCCTTCTCCGGGATTGAAGTTCAGATGATCAATGATGGCGTAGTTCTTTATTGTCAGGCTTTTCAGCATGGGCCAAATTTATCCGGCAAAAATAGGAAAAAAGAGCGTATACTCTGTAAGTGTTCACCATTTGAAGTTGGTAAGCTTACCACTGAAATGAAAAACACTATTTCAGAATGTTCTTAAATTTTGAGATTTGAGATTTTTGTTGGCTGTGAGTTCTCATAATATGGGTTGACAGGCTACCCCAGCCAACCTGGTCGACTACAAAAAAAAAACCGTAAGGTGAAAAAACTGGAGCAATTCCTAAGCTCTTTAAAGTGCATAACTTTTTCGAGAAAGAAGCATTTGACAAAACACTCGACTTGAAGTGTGGCGGTTTCATTTCCTCGGAAATTTCGTTGAGAATCATTTCGTTTTCAAAACCTTTTACCTATCGCGCATATTGGCATTTCAGCCTGAACACCTCTTTCCAGGGCTAAAAAGGCTAAAAAGTCATATTTGGATAATTGAATTAGACCAACCCATCCAACATGAGCCCAAATGCTACAACCAGGGAACTGCAATCGACTGAGTTTACCAAATTTCAGTCGTGGAAGTCAATTTTTAGCCAAATACTTGACAGCCTTGATTTTTTTATAACTTTTTGAACTTGTGCTGAGTTTACCGAAGCACTTGTGCTGAGCCTGTCGTAGCACTTGTGCTGAGTTTATCGAAGCATCAAGACAAAAAGTAAGGGAGAACGCGAGAATACTATTAATACCAATAGGGTTTTGCTCGCTTAGAAGCGAAATATGTTACAAGTCATTGATAAACATTGAGTAAGGCATTTAAATTATGCATTTTATTACTATTTAAACAACTGACCTTAAAGTAGTTAAGTGGAGTATAAAATTTAGTAAATAATTCTGAAAGGGGCGTCCTTTCTAATCGGTGTTTAATTTTTTAAGATTGGCCCTCATTGACTTGACTCGAGTGAAATTAACAATGACTAATTAATCTTAATAATTTAATAGTCTAATACAATTGGATAATATACCTACACCTCCAAATAATTCAGGACAGGATTTTGGTTCACGATAGTTGTCGAGCAAAAACAGAATCTTTATTTTCTAAAGACAACGAATGAAACCTATTGTGACCTTCAAACCCTCTAATATGTATAGAAAATGGCCCTGACAAAAGGGGAGGCCTCAGAGTCAACTCAATTTCAAGAAGAGAAAGGAGAGTTTCATCAGCCCCCGCGAAGAGCCTGATATCGCTCTTTAACTTTGGGACCCACATCATTGGCTTCATGGACAAAGAGCAAATCACCTGCACTGGCATCGAGAATATAGTTGTACCCATTTTCTATGGCCACCTCTCTTACAGCTTGTTCTAGTTTAGAGAGTAGTGGAGTGAGGAGATCTCTTCGCTTTTGCCGGATTTGTTGCTCCATGGTTGTTTGAAGAGCTATCAGAGCTTCACGATCCTTATCCAGTTCCTGGTCTTTTTCCTCGATCTGACGTCGGGAGAGAAGACCCTGCTCGGCCATGGTCATGTACTGTTGAAATTTGGCCTGAAATTTATTGTAATCCTCCTCAATTCTCTCCTCCCAGGTATTGGTCAAAGCTCGAAGCTCTTCATCTGCCTGAGCAATTTCAGGAAGATTCATTAGCAAATCGCTATAATTAACAAATCCGATCTTGGAATTCTGAGCCTGAGCATTGCTGTTAAATGCTCCATTTGCTCCAAACAACAGAGCAGTTACCAGCAAAATGATATTAAAAAACCTTTGTGTCATTCTTCTGTCTTTTCTTTTGATGTGGAACTTTGGATGGATTTTTTCTTTCCGTCTTCTTCCTTCATTCCCTCCTTTATTTCTTCCTCTATGGAAGCTCTGGCGCTATTGAACTCTCTGATTCCCTTGCCCAGACCCCTCATCAGCTCAGGTATTTTTCTACCTCCAAACAAAAGGACGATGGCAAAGATGATCGCTATGAGTTCGTACCCTCCGAGCGGAAACAGGAAAAAAAATGATAGATGTGCCATAATTTATGATTTCACTTGCAAAGGTACAACGATTATTTTTCAACAACAATATAAAACGCACCCTTAGCTTTTGTTACTTTTTCAATCCTATCTCTCTAAGGCGTTCGTCAAGATATTCACCAGCTGTAATGGGGTCGTATTTCAGAGGATTTTCAGCATCGACACAAGATTCCAGACAAGTTAAATCCATATCACTGCGGGGATGAAGAAAGAATGGAATGGATAATCTGGGCATGTGCCATTCTTCTCTTGGAGGATTGACCACTCTGTGTGTGGTGGATTTGAGATAATCATTAGTCAGACGCTGAAGCATGTCCCCAACATTTATTACGATTTCATCTGCTTGAGGGACTATATCCAACCACTTGCCTTCTTTATTCAACAATTGCAGACCACCTGCTGATGCTCCCACGAGTAATGTGATGAGATTGATATCTTCGTGCATTTCAGCACGTATGGCCGATGCCGGTTCAGAGGTAATTGGAGGATAGTGAATAGCCCGGAGAATGCTGTTGCCATTGTGTATTCTCGAGTCAAAATAATCATTTCTCAAACCCAGGTGGTCGGCTATTGCCCTCAAGAGTATTGCCCCTGCTTTCTCAAATTCACTGTACAACTGGCGTCCCAGCAATCCAAATTCAGGTACTTCATCGACCATAATATTATCGGGATATTCTGACTTTATGGCATCGCCGTCTTCAACCTCCTGGCCTATCTGAAAAAACTCCTTCAGGTCTCCCACTTTACTGTGTTTGGCGTGCTCCTTTCCAAAAGAAGTGTAGCCCCTCTGCCCTGCCAAACCCTGAATCTCATACTTGTTCTTGAGCCCATTCGGCAGTGCAAAAAAACTCTTTGCCGCTCGATAGAAATCGTCGATCAATTCCTGTGGTACTCCGTGATTGATCACTCCCACAAAACCAATGTTGTGAAAGGCATCACCCAGTTTTTTCACAAATTCTGTTCGATTGGAACTATCGCCTGAAGCATAATGGCTGAGGTCTACTAATGGGATGGTACGATTTGACATGATTTGTTTTTTTGCGCTAAGATAAAATATTATTGGATTATTGGGTTTTCGTAAAAAACACCTCTTCTTTCTAAAAGCGACCTGGTCGATACCTCGACTGCATCAGGAATTCATGGCCGTCTGTAATACTCAACATCTCTTCAAGAGATCGATCGGGATGGTTGCGAACCCAGGCCCTCACAATTTTATAGCCCAACCAATTGACTACGCGGCCAGGGGCTTCAGGAGGCATTCCGGGAGAGTGAGGACTGGGATTGATCAATCTGGCGTACCTCACCATATCGGTAGTGTACAACAAATCTTTTTCGATGAGGTGATTGTAAATCTGAGCTTCATTTCTATTGGCCCATTCAAGTTGCTGGGGTGTGTACTCAAAAATTACTGAGTCGTGCTTGTGCGGAAGAATGAGTTTGTTGAGATGATGTTTTTTGCCATAGTAGAGCATCAGATCGATCATTCTTCCTCTGGGGGGGGGTCCCAAAAGATCGTCCCAGACCGCATCAAATGATTTCTTTACGAGATGTTCGACATTAAAGGTTCTCACATTGTATCCTGAAAATGCAGTGTTGAAGTAGGAGAGAACCGTGTAGTCAAAATGATCATGAAGGAACATATCGAGCCCTACTGCAAGGCCATCTCTTTCTTCTTCATGAGAAAAAATGACATTCCCGTAGGCAAATTCCGAGATAAACAGATATACCGGAGGCGTGCTTCTATTTGGAAAGTAGTATTGATAGTAGGTGAATGCCTCTCTGAAATCTTCCTCTATCAAACTCATATCCGGAATGGCAGCGCGCAGTGTATCACTAATATCGCGGTAGAAATCGCTCTCAAAAAACATTCTCATGCGATGATGAAGACTGTCAATGGGTTCTTCGCGATTCCAAATCTCCAAAATGATCTCAAAAAAGAGCAAACTAAAGGAGGGGTGCTCCTCCATAAGGGCTTCCAGGGCATCTACTCCTTCAAAAACAGCTTCCCTCACCAGGCTGTCGTAATTGATCACTTCGGTCTGTATTTCAATATGGGAAACATCCGGGATGGGATCTCTTTGCTCCCTCTGGCAGGAGGTGTAAATAACCAGGAGCAGCAACAAAGAAAGGTAAATTGCAACCTTTTCCCCTGTTTTTTTAGTTGTAACTATGGACATATTTGTTTTTGATGTAAAATTGCGGTCCGAATCTGAGATGATACTTTTAGGGAAAAATATATTTTTTTCCGAAATAAGCGCATGATCGACTCAGCCATGGTTTTTAAATAATATAAATGCTTCAATGATGAGAATTATTTTATCGAGCTTATTCTTACTGATGATCCAGTACTCTTTCTCTCAAGCCAAAGTCTCTGACTTTACCTTTGGCTTTGAGGTTTCACCCACTCTGAGCTGGATGAGTACTGACAACAATCTGATCAACAACAATGGGGCCAACCTCGGAGTCAAATTGGGTACTACAGGGGAGTATATGCTCTCAGAAAACTACAGCCTTACTGCAGCCATTATTTTCTCCTTCAATCAGGGCGGTCAATTGTTTTATGAATCAGGAGGAAACCTTCTCCCGAGGACCAATCTGTCGGATTCCGATTTCAACCGGTCGCTGCCGAACAACGTAGACATCAGATACAAAATGCAATTCCTCGAGCTGCCTATAGGATTTAAGATGCGAACCAATCAAATTGGAAACTTGCGCTATTTTGCTCACTTTCCGGAATTTGGACTCATATTCAATACACAGGGAAGGGCCAATATTGAGGGGGGGTCTTCAGGCAATACCATCAATTTAGAAAACGAAAACATCTCCAAGGAGATACCCTTTTTAAGGATCAAGTGGGCAGTAACTGCCGGTATAGAGTATCACGTTGGTGGCAACACCTATCTGGTCGGTGGTTTGGGATATCAGGGTACTTTTGGAGACATGCTCAAGGGCGGAGGAACCAAAAACAATGGGAACAGGGACAACTCTGTATCCAAGATTCACGCCCTGGTATTTAAAATGGGAGTTACTTTCTAATGGCTTCGAACCAATAAAGCTTCCGATTTAGCATCCCGGGTACCGAGAAAGGATTTTAATGCTTTCCTGTATCACCTCTCACAAAAACGAATGATTAGCAAGGTAAAGGAAAGGGGCTGAAAAGGCCCAATGGAATTGAGTAAGGGATTTACATTAATTTTTAAAGGAGTTAAGCAATACTCCGTCCAAAGTACAAATCAAAGTCATGGATTTCAAAAAATTGAATGAATTTATTGATCGGGCACTCAAGGAGGACGTCGGCTCAGGCGACCACACATCCAATGCTTGTATACCCCCCGATAGCAGATCAGATGCACACCTACTGGTAAAAGATATTGGAGTGCTTGCAGGAGTAGATTTGGCTGAAAAGATTTTCCACAAACTCGATCCATCTATAAAATTCACTAAACTCATAGCCGATGGGGAGGATATCAAAACCGGGGATGTGGCGTTTAGGATGAATTGTAACAGCAGGGCTATGCTCATGGGCGAGCGACTGGTGCTAAATCTCATGCAGCGGATGAGCGGAATAGCCACCATCAGTTCGAGATTTGCCGTGGAGGTAGAAGACTTACCTGTCAGAATTTTGGACACCAGAAAAACCACACCCCTGATGCGGTTTATTGAAAAATGGGCCGTTAAGTTGGGAGGATGCCACAACTATCGTCACGGGCTTTACGACCGGATAATGATCAAGGACAATCACATAGACGCCTGTGGCAACATACAGGATGCTATTTATGCCAGCCATGAATACATGGAAAATAACGATCTCGATCTGGCCATTACAATCGAAGTAAGAAATTTGGTTGAACTGCACGAAGTATTGGAAACGGGAGGCGTACACCGCATTATGATGGACAACTTTGAAATTCCACTTTTAAAGGAGGCCGTGGCCACCGTTGACGGCAGATTTGAAACAGAGGCTTCCGGTGGCATCAACCTCTACAATGTTAGGGATTATGCTCTTACCGGGGTGGATTTCATCTCTGTTGGTGCCCTTACCCACAGTGCAGGGAGCCTGGACTTAAGTCTAAAGGTGGGCGCCTAAGGTAGTAACCCCTTTTTCACTCCTTGCCCATCTGGTAAAGCTCTAGAAACTCAGGTGTCCCGGACTTGTACTTTAAAATCGTCATAGGCTTATGAATTTTTTCTAAATCAGTTTTACGGGTAATTGGCCAATAGGTACAACAGGAATACCATGATAAACAGCATTGCAATCCAAAATCTTTTATCTCTTGTAAGGTCGGTTTCTTTTTCGATCATTTTCCTCATTTTACATCCCAACCGGGCATTATCAATTATTTCTGCCCAAATGGAGACAAAAAAGATGCCATAGCAAAAAAGCCTAATATATCTGAACTGATATAGAAAAATACTCAATGTAAAAGAGTGCAAATAACAGCTATTTACACTTTTGAATTGTTTATTATTTTGAGGGGTGAAAAAAATATTTTAGACTTAGGCTATGGAATAACAATGGTCAAACAGTCATAGTGGCCTTCGATCGAAAAAACCTAATAATGCTAGTGAATTTAAACAAGACTAGGCTATACTGAACAGTTTGTGATTTGCGAAAATAAACGACCTTAAAAGGATACTGTTCCAAAACCTTCAATAAGGCAAAAGGATATAAATCGGAGAGATAAAAGTATTATACTGCTAAACACCTATTTTACAATTAAAAGTCCTAATAAAATTCTTAGAAAAAAATTTGTGTTAAATTTTTTATTTTTTTGCCACTATATCAAAATTTTCATCTATCATTGCAGAGTAAATCTAATTTTTTAACCCTAATTCTGTTGTTATGTATACAATATTTAGTTCTATTACCCCCCCCCCGGCCTAATTTTATTCTGTTTAGGTCAATGTAAAAAGGCTTTTTCAAAATTAACTTTAGTTATGCTTATGTTAGCCTTATGCTCTACCGGTGCTTTCTCTCATACTGAATGGCACTACCCTATTGAAGATGAAGAAGATGTAAGTTGGATACAACACTTCATGGAAGACCCGGAACCTGATCCATGCTATGAATCCTATGACGTTTGCGAGCTGAGGTACCCATTCACACAAAATTGGTCTAATGTCAACCCTATTACCGTCCGGCTGAATTTTCACTTCATCAGGACCGGAGACTATGGCTTAAACTTTGGTGAGGAAGATGGCAACTGTCCTTCCTGTCCCAACAATGAGAACATGTCCATTTACAATGTTGCGGAGGAAATTGTACAATGGCTAAATTCTATGAGTGAGAATTTAGACGACTACCTTGTGTACTACGATGGAAATGGCAATAGCCTTAATCCACCCCAGCCTAAATTGGATGCCAATGGTAGTCCTGTTCCAAATATGGGAGACGCCAAACTTAGGTTTGAATTGTACAAAGAACAAGAAACAGGAGCAGTTTTTCTACATTATGATGAAAATTATAAGATTTTTTCACACATGAGTGGGCCGCATGGAGCCTGCATTGACTTAAACGAGCAAGATCCGGCCCCTATTGGAAAATGGGAAAATTCATACAGTTTGCACGAAGATGAAGTTATTGACATCTTTTTGTTTGAGGAATATTTTGAAAATGAAGAAATTAAATATGGGGGGAACAATATTACTTGTAGAGCTGCAAGGGGCTGGATTTATAATACCATGGAACAGGGAACGGTTCCCATAGCAAATTTATGGCATCACTATAAGGACAACCTAAGCTCAGATCCCATTAGGGATTATTCATACTTAATATTTCATGAAATAGGTCACCTGCTTGGGTTAGTGCATACATTTCCCAATAATCCACAATGCTGCGATGCGAATGAGGCAGGTTTATTAAATTCTGGTGGTGATTCGTGGAATGTCTCAAACAACATAATGGGCTACAATTTTAGAGGAAGATCCATCAGCCCTTGTCAAATAGACAGAATGTTTAACACCGCATACAATGGAACCAGAAAGTGGGTCGAAATTGACCCTATGCAAAATACTGTCCCACCAATTCATCCTGTCGCACCTCCAACGATAATTAATGACCCGGTGGTCAATTGGACAGGTGGGGGATATTTGGATAAAGAGGTCATTGTAAAGTCAGGTAGCAGATTGAATATAACCAATGGCACCTGGGAAATAACCAACAATGTAAGCTTTTCAGTTGAAAGAGGAGCGATGCTTTACATTGGAAGTGGTGCTGTTCTGAAAAATCACTGTCCTAGTGCATACTGGGCAGGAATTCGTGTGGCCGGTAATCAGGACCGAGATCACCCCGATCATTGGTCTGACCCATTTAACCCTGATGGCAATGACCCTGGAAGAGTTATTGTAGAAGGCGGAACAATCGAAAGAGCAAACGTGGGGATTGTAAATTTCTACTTCAATGTTCCCATGTGGCCTTTAAACTTTACCGCCGGAATGGGAGGGTATATATATACCGACCAGGCTACATTTAAACGCTGTAATGTGGGTGTAGGATTACTGCCAATGAAGGGAAAAATAAATAAAAGCAAATTGTTAAATACCGTGTTTGTTGATGATTTTCCGATTTTTTCCCTAAGTTCAATTGGAATCTATATGGTTGACAATGTAGGCATTGAAATCCAGGGAGGCAAATTTGACAGAATGAAGAAAGCAGGAATTCTTGCCCTCAATTCAGGGTTTAAGGTGCACAATGGGGTACAATTCCTCAATATAGAAGGAACTGCAATCTCAGCCATTCAAACCGTTCCTTTCGTTCCCTCTTCCATGCCTATAGAAATTGGCGGAAACCCGGGGATACATCCCCCTAATTTATTCCAGGGCAATCTTTTGGATATCAGGATTGAGGGCTATGCGAGCTTGTCAAATTCAGTCCAGGTGAAAAACAATCACTTTAAAGGCAGCTGGAACCCCTCCACTCCCGGAATCAACCAGTGTAAAGCTATTGAAGTTATTCATTCCAGGGTTGATATCAAAAGCAACTTCTTTGAAAATAAATACCAGGGCTTGAGTTTTAAAGATACCCGATTTGTAGAAAATCAAATCAAAGAAAACTATTTTCTGGATTTTCATACCGGCATATGGTTTGAACCTGGAAATAACAGAAGAACTTCATTCATCTGCAACCTTTTCCTCGGCAACAACTCAAGCGGTGTATTTGTGGACAATTCTCATATCAGGCATCAGGGAACAGGTGCGAACTCCAACACCAATGAATGGGAGCGATGGGACAATTATGAACCGGCTGTTAATGTACTGGATATTCGTACCAGAGTGGGGCCCGTACTTGAGCTTAGTCGGTGGTTCAATGCTGATTTTACTTACTTCGTCCAAAAGGACATCCCGCTTATTCACCCTGAAAGACCGCTCTGCAATCTGAGTCATGTCATAAGTGGATGTAGCCAGATTGCCAATTATGAAACTGACGACTCATGGCTTAATGAATGTGAAGGACCTCACTTCCTTTTCCCTGACACTTTTAGCATTCCTGAGATACGCCAAATGATGTTGAGTATTAAGCAGCACGACAGCTTGTATCAATACAATCCCGATTATCTGGAATTATCGGTTGGCAAATTTGCTGCTGTCGGAAAAATAGTAGATTCTCTTATATTGGATGAGCAATACACTACAGCGGATCAGGTATTGGCACTAGAATCTGAATTAGAGTATTGGTATCAAAGATACGGACTGCGGGTGCATCAGGCAGATTATGTGGCAGCAGCAACATTCCTAAATACCATGCCGGAATCAGGTGAAGAGGAGACGGATTTCGTTTATGTACAGTCTGTTCAGCTTCAAGCCTTGCAAGACAGTCTATTCACCCTTGATTCTGTCCAAATCCAAAATCTTGAGTACATTGCCAAAAAAAGAACTCCTTCCTCTGTAGCTGCCAGGGGACTACTCGCCCACTTCCAGTTTAGGGTATGGAGTCCCGAATTTGCAGTTGTGGAAGACAGCCTTTACAATGAGCGGCGCATTCCTGCTGAAAGCCAGGAGTTAGAAGATACTAATATTGAAACTGAGGTTTATCCCAATCCATCAGACGGGATTTATCATATAGTTCCCGGTAGCCACTACGAAAAAGAAGGTATGTTGATGGTTAGGGTGTACAACATACTTGGACAACAGATGACTTTCATCCCCCTCGCCCCGGGTACTCAGACCATACAGTTGAACCTCAGTCATTTGGAGCCCGGTCATTATTTATTGATCATTGCTCAAAACGGCGAAACCAGAGACAGTAAAGCCATCATAAAACATTGATTTATGAAAAACTTGGTATTAATTTTATCGATGCTTTGCTCCGCAACTATGCTTTCTGCACAGTACCCCTTCTCAAAAATTCACTACTATGATGATTTAAATTCTCATTTCTTTAAAATTGAGCCTTTAGAGGATGGCCGGTTTTTAATATTAGGGGGCCAGAATAAGCCTTCTGAATTTTTAAAGGTCGGCTGGTTCTTAGTGGATGGGGATGGAAATATGATCGATACTTTTTTATTTAAAGAATCCTGGACCAGTATGCTTACTTTAAATAATCAATTGGTTCGTGGGGATACCGTGCTTCAAATTTTTAGGCCAATAGGTCATCAGAAGGAGATCAGGGTCTATGGGTCTTCAATTAGTCAGCGCGACAGTATATTTACCTGGGTGCACGACTGGAGTTACATTGATAAGCTGCGGGAGGTGAGGCCCAGAACCATGACCATCAACAGCAGGGGTAATATTGTTGTTATTTCCAACGTGCTCTGGGAAACCCCTGGTGGGCCATCGGTTTATCTTACGGAAATGGACCTTTCCGGTGAGATTCTTTTAAAGAAAAAGGTAAAAACCTTCGCTCCCGACGAATGGCACAGGAATTACAGCCGATTTACTATTTCCTCAAAGATCGTTGAAATCAACAATCATTATTATGTTGCTTGCGGGGTTGATGTAGATTGGGACAACTCCTTTGTATTAAAGATGACAAAGGAAGGTGAAATTGTTTGGCAATCTGATTTATCTTTAAACGCTAGCAGTATTTTTGAATTTGATATAGCTCCTACCGGTGACAGTTCGGGCATAGCCTGGACGACCAATCGCCAGCTTGACCTTGCTGATGTGGATAACGATTTCGAAAAATACTGGTCTCTGAGTGCCTTCCCGGCATCCATTACTTTTCTGGATACCGCAGACGGAAGCATACGACGGGAGCATGTGGAGTATCGAGACATTGATAATTTTTTCTATGCCAATAGGATGATTCGCTCTCGCTTCAATGACGATTTCATAATGTGCGGTGCATGGGAGCAAATTGATCCTGATAATGACCTCATTGTCTGGGAGGGCGGAATGGTGGCCAGGGTGTGCGAAGAAGAGGGATTCAAGTGGATAAAATTCATTCCGGAACTTTGGGATTATCAAACCATATCGGTTTACTTTTGGAATCTGACTGAGGCTGATAATGAAGATATCGTCTTAGTCGGCACAAGCAGGAGATTACAACCTCCCACACGCAGGCCCGGCTGGATTATGCGCATCGGACCTGACGGATGCGTTCCGGGCCACACCTTTTGCAGCGGAGACAGCCTGCTCATAGCCCATCCGGGCGTGATGGTCCATGTGGATGAGATGTCCATAGAATCACACCCTCCAATGGTGAGCCCCAATCCCGTTCGTCAGGGGGAACCCATCCGAATCAATTTTGGAGACCAGGAGTCTACAATGGCGGGTGTGATGATACGTTGGTACAGCATAGACGGCAACTTGCTTCCAATGACGGAGGCGTTCACCGTATATCCGGATGGAGTGGTCTCCTCTTTGCCTCGCAATATCAGTCCGGGCATGTATATCCTCGAATTGATGAAGGAGGGGAGGAAGTATCGTATGAAGGTAATGGTATTGGAATAATTTCAGTGATCCATGTTAATTCAGAAATCTAATATACTGAATACTGGTTTTTATTTTTGATAATATTTCGTTTTGTCTCGCCTCCTCCAATTTGGGGCGAGACAAAACCTTTCTCCTAATAAAAACACCTCAAAACGGATAACCGATCGCTATATTCCAAATCAGGTTTTCCTTTCGCCAGCTTTTCTTAAGGGGTCTCCAATCGGTATTCCAGCGGCTGCCGTCTTCTATCCAGGGTTTTCTAAGGGGCGATGCCAGGTCCAATCTCACTACAAAGAAGTCGAGGTCCATGCGGACACCCATACCTGCGCCAACTGCCAGTTGTTCGGCCCAGTCTGAGGAAAACTGACCACCAGGTATGGCTTCATTTTCATTGTACAGCCAGATATTGCCTGCGTCGGCAAATAACGCACCTTTAAAAAATCCAAAAATCGGAAACCGGTACTCAATATTGGCCTCAATTCTAATGTCTCCGGCCTGATCAAAAAATGAAGCTCCATCTATGGCTTCCGGTCTGTAAATGCCCGGCCCTAGAGACCGAATGCGAAAGGCCCTTACGCTGTTGGGTCCACCGGAGAAGTACTGCTTAATATACGGCAGTGAAAGGGAATTGCCCAGGGGGATGCCAATCCCTGCAAAAACTCTGGCAACCAATCTGCCCTCAGATCCCACACGTATATAATGCCTTAGATCTATATCTGTGCGAAGGTATCTGGCGTACTCTCGTCTAAACAAGCGGTTCTTCTTTTCATCATTGAAAACACCGTCAACCAAAGAGGCCAGATTGCCGGCTATATCCAGTCTAAACTGAAAGAGAATGTGTCTGCTTCGATCTTGCTGCAACAGTTGATTGAAGGAAAATAAGTATTCGGCCCCGGGGATAAATTGCTGTTCAAAACTCCTTTGTAGAAAGGGGTTTCCGTCCAGAATTTTTTGAAATTCCTCGGATGTCTTCGGCAAAGTGGTAAAATTCAAGGCTATGGGATTGATCTGATGAAAGGCGTATCTATTGCCGTGCCAGGTGTAACCATAGGTAAAATTCAGTGATCTAAGCTGATAGCGCCTCACCCGGTTCAACAGAGAGTACGACATTTTTATTTTAGTGCGCGGCACCCCATATTGGGTGTTGTCCTTCCATCTAATGGGTGCTATGATCCTGGGAAAAACAAGTTCTCCAAAGACCCCGGCTTCAAAGGCACTCAATCCACTTTGGCGCCCACCTGCCACTTGTGTTTCATAGCCAAATCGAAGCCCCAGATTGAGTTGTTCTCCCCCGCCAAAGAGATTCCTATTTCGGTATTCACCGGTAAACAGCGGCCCCATAAAATTATTGGACTTTGATACGACCTGAAGCTCAGCTCTGAGATTCATGCGATTTGAAGGGCTGAGCCTTATATTAGTAGAAAGCCAGCCATACTTCTCACCATCGACCTCAGTAGTATCTACCAATCGGTGACGGACATTCACGAAGCCAAAGGCCCCTATCGAAAAAAGTCGCTGCCGGGTGCGGTCGCTCGCTGTCTTTCGATACAAATCTCCGGGGCTAAAAAGTAGGTAATTTTCGAAGCGGTCAGGTCTAAAGTCAAGGTCGCGACAAATGACCGTATAATTTTCCAACTCTACCCTATTGACTTCAGGTTCAGGCTCAGTACCCGGCCTCAAGGTCTGATCGGGGAATATGGTGATATCCCTTATTCGGTAAGGAATCAAAGCCTCTTCAGGGATGCCTTCCTTTATTTGCAAAAAGACATCCAGGCCCGATACCCCATCTGTAGTATCTATGCTAAAATGTAGGTAATCTGCTGTAAAAAAATAAAAGCCCTCTTCCAGCAAAAAATTGAGGATGCGCTGTCGCTCTCTGCGAAATTGTGCAAGATCATATCTCATCCCCACTTCAATCAAGCTCTCCTCCAAAGAAGCAGCTATTAGGCGATCAATTTTCCTGCCTCCCCCTTCATATTGAAAGGTCCCGATTACAAAGGGCTTCGCAGCCTCAATAAAATAGATTAAAGATGCTTTTCTAGTGGATGACGTATCCCATTCATGTCGAACTGATGCATTGAAAAAACCATTGTTTTCCAATCGGTTGAGGATGATGACCTTATTGCGCTCAATGTTGACAGCGCTTTTTAGTACCGGCTCTTCCCCAAACCTGCGATCCAAAAAGCGATTGAGAAAATTACTCTTTTCGCTATTTGCCCTGAGGTGCCATCTCAAAGCCGGCCTACCACCCAGCACTACATTGTTCGGATCGGGTCTCACCACTCCAGACAGTTCACTGATGAGCTTGCGCTCAGTACTGCGATTCACCTCAGCCTCCAAATCAAATTCCGCCCCAGTGTAAAGGCGTTCTCCTTCAGGCAAATACCTGTTTATGCCACAGGAACTCAATGCGAGCAGTAACGCAAGGAAGAGTAAATATTTTACCGTGTGCATCGTCCTTCAGGATTTCATCAATATTTCAGGAATCACTTCTTCCATTCAAAAAGTCTAACTTGCTCAAATCTATTCAATATCCTCAAATCTGGTAAATTTTACTCCTTAGCTATTCGAGCCAACCCGATTTAGAGGCTGTCAAACTTTCATCTCAACTTACCACTTCATCACCAAGCCTGCACTTCCCACCTTTTTCTACAAATCAAACACCCAAATAGTTGAATGGACTCACAGACTTCAGTTCCTCTTTTACTTCATCAGAAACATCCAGGCCACTGATGAACTCATCTAACTCTGCCTTGCCTATGGCCTCCTTACCCCTTGTCAGATCTTTTAACTTTTCATAGGGTTTTTCAACTCCCTCCCGCCTCAATATATTTTGAATGGCCTCTGCAACCACTGTGTAATTTGCCTCCAAATCCTCTTTCAACTTAAGCTCATTGAGAGAGAGCTTATTCATGCCCTTTTCTATGGATAAAATGGCAATCAGTAAATGGGCAAAAGGCAGGCCTGCATTTCTCAGGACAGTGCTGTCAGTGAGGTCTCTTTGCAGCCGGGAAATCGGCAACTTGGAAGCGAGGTGCTCAAAAAGGGCGTTTGCTATACCCAAATTACCCTCTGCATTTTCAAAATCAATAGGATTTACCTTATGTGGCATGGCAGATGAACCCACCTCGTTGGCCACAGCCTTTTGCCTGAAATACTCCATTGAAATGTAGGTCCATAAATCTCTGCAAAAATCAATCAGTATGTTGTTGATCCTGATGAAATTGTGAAATATTGCTGCCATATTATCGTAGTGCTCGATCTGGGTAGTGGTTTGCTGCCGCTCCAGGCCGAGACTTTCGAACAAAAATCGATCAGCAAAGTCGGACCAATTGATGGCCGGGTACGTTACATGGTGGGCGTTGAAGTTGCCAGTAGCGCCTCCAAACTTACCCGAGTGTGGAATAGTCTGAAGCAATTTAAGCTGAGCGCTCAACCGCTCAGAGAAGACAGCCATCTCCTTTCCCAATCTGGTCGGAGATGCTGGCTGTCCATGAGTTCTAGCAAGCATTGGAATTGGCGCCCACTTACTTGCTATTCTATCGATGGACGCAATCAGCGATTGAAGGGCAGGCAGAACAGCTTCCTCAAGGGCGTCCCGAATACTCATGGGGACGGCAGTATTGTTGATGTCCTGAGAAGTCAATGCAAAGTGAATGAACTCCTTGAATGATTGCAAGCCCCTTTTATTGAATTCCTCCTTGAGAAAATACTCCACGGCCTTTACGTCGTGATTGGTGGTTTTTTCAATTTCTTTAATTTGTAAAGCATGAGAGAGATCGAAATTTTCAATAATTTCATCCAGCGCCTTAACCTCGCCCGGATCGGCTTTATCCAGGCCCGGCAGATTCAATTTAAATAGGGCCTGAAAGTATCGGACTTCTACAAGCACTCTGTACTTAATTAGGCCAAACTCTGAAAAATATGGCGACAATATGGCTGTTTTATCGGCATACCTTCCATCTGCCGGTGAAATATTTAATAATTGATTACTTTTTTCCATTCTGCAAAATTAAGAAAAGACTCTTTCTTATTCAGTCAGCCCTTCAACCTTTAGGTCTTGTTGTGAATTTGGGGCAGCAAAAAGGAGAATGGCATGAAGGTCCTTTTCAAAAAATGACAAAATATATGTTACTTTGGGGCTGCAAATTCAATCATTGTTCAAAATCAATTCTCATATGTTGAAGAAACCTTGCTTTTTCTCGATAGGAATTTTACTGGTGCTGATGTTGTCAGCGCAAATCATTACTGCTCAAAACAGAAGCCTACCACCGGATACCACGGTCACCAGCTATCACGAGCTATTGATTGGCGGTCAAACAATTCCCTACAGCGCCACGGTGGGGACTCAGCCTGTGTGGGATGATGATGGAAATGTCTCGGCCTATCTGCACTACACCTATTACAAGAGAACGGATACAGATGAACTCAGTACCAGACCGCTGATGATATCCTTCAACGGAGGTCCGGGCTCTGCTTCGGTTTGGATGCATATTGGGTATACGGGTCCGAGATTTTTAAATATAGACGAAGAGGGCTATCCAATACAGCCCTATGGTGTCGGCCCTAACAATCATTCAGTTCTGGATGCAACAGACATACTCTTTGTGAATCCGGTAAATACCGGCTATTCCAGACTGGTAGACAAGGAGGCAAATCGCGAAAAATTCTTTGGAATTCAGGCCGACATCAGTTATCTGGCCGAGTGGATCAATACTTTTGTTACACGCCACAATCGTTGGCAGTCACCGAAGTTCCTGATAGGTGAGAGCTACGGTACGACCAGGGTTGCCGGACTCGCTTTAGAACTTCAGAACCGGCAGTGGATGTACCTCAATGGAGTAATTCTGGTCTCTCCCACTCATATGGGAATTGATAGAGATGGGCCGGTAGGAATAGCCAATCGCTTGCCGTATTTTGCAGCCACAGCATGGTATCACGAGGCTCTGGATGAGGAGCTTCAGTCTTTGGACTTGTACGAAGTGCTTGAGCAAGCAGAGCATTTTACCATTAACAAGCTCACGCCCGCTCTGATTCACGGTGGCTTTATGCCGGAGGAAAAACGCATGAAAATGGCCGAAGAGATGAGCTACTTTTCAGGCCTCCCAAAACAAACCATACTGGATTACAATTTGGATGTAGATTACGCTTCCTTTTGGAAATTGCTCTTGCAGGAAAGAGGCTATACAGTGGGTCGATTGGACTCCAGGTATTTGGGTATCGACCGCATGAATGCCGGTATGCGCCCCGATTACTGGGCGGAACTCACCTCATGGCTTCATTCCTTCACCCCTGCAATTAATTACTACTTTAGGGAAGAACTTGGATTTGAGACCGATGTGAAATACAATATGTTCGGTCCTGTACACCCCTGGGACAGGTCCAATGACAATACTGCGGAAAACCTTCGTCAGGCCATGGCTCAAAACCCCTACTTAAATGTCCTCTTTCAGGTGGGGTATTACGACGGAGCTACCACCTATTTCAATGCCAAATACAGTATGTGGCAAATGGATCCTTCAGGCAGGCTTAAAGACCGTATGCGATTTGAAGGTTACAGAAGTGGTCACATGATGTACCTGAGGCATGAAGATTTGGAACTCTCCAATAAACACCTTAGGGAATTTATTTTGGATGCAGTTCCTCCTAAAGGCACACCTGCCAGATACTAAGAGGAGCCTTGCAAAAGTTTTAGGTCAGTAATAATCCGTAACTATCCAAATAGCTGAATGAATAAACACCTTTTACTCCTATTTGTGGCCATTTTCATGATTTCGGAAGTGAGTGACGCCCAAAGTCCCGGAAGAGCTGAAAGGGCCAGCGTACATGTTGGAATGGAATTCAGCACCCTTTTTCAGTCTCAAATGTTTTTGGAATTTGAGGATACCGTCATGGATTCCAATGGTGTGTATTCCTTCACCTCAGGCCCGAGAAACTCCTTCCGGTTTGGAGGTTACTTTCGCTTTGACTTGTTCGGTCGACACTCATTGGAGACAGGTCTTTATCACGTAACCAGGCGCTATAATAGTGTAGTTTCCCTTGCATCTACCGGGGAAGAACTCGGCCGCAATACTATCAGGGGTGTGAGTTTTGAAATCCCCCTGACCTGGGCAGTTTCTGTGCAACTCGATCGAGACAGCAGACTTTCAACTGGTTTTGGTGGTGTGATTACCTACTTCGCCAGTGACTTTGGCATATTTGATCTGGAGTATAATTTGGATGCCTTTAAAAGGTCTCGCTTTTTACCGGGGATAAAAGCACATGTCGGATTTGAACACGACTTTGGAAGAGAGGGCGGTATTTATTTTGGAGCCAATTTCCAACACAACTTCCAATCCATTGCATTTTTGAGGATGGAGTACTTCACAGATGGCACTTCTGAAGCCATCGGACAGGTAGAGTTAAACGGCTCTTACTTTGCAGCAGTATTGAGGTATATGTTTCCCATGAGGTGATTGTTTCAATTTTGAATACCGAGTTACATAAGCTCAACATCCTTGGGTTAAACTAATTTCAGTCGGCTATTTTGATAGTAAAATATGACTATAGACTTTCGGACTTTCTGTTGTGAGAAGTTGAAGATTTTACATGACCTGAAAGAGCTTCAGAGATCGGGACTCTTCAAATCAAACCTTCTTTCCCCAGTATTTTTAAAATCTCATCTTTACTAAGTTCAGTTGCAGTAGAAATGATCTCAATATCAATCCCCGTTTTGAAAAAATTAATAACTGCTTTTTCAACACCCATTTCCAACCCTCTCTCCAACCCTCTCTCCAACCCTCTCTCCAACCCCCTCTCAAATCCCAATCTCTCCTGTGTGTCAAGCACATTCTTAAGGTCTCGGTGCTTTTTAAGACTCTCCTCGTAGGCCTGTCTATCCGTTTTCTGAAGTTTTACCAATTCTGCTATTCCCATGACTTTTTTGAATATTTTTGATTGAAGTTCCATCGGTAACCTTTCCAGGAATTCAAGCTTCGTTAATAAATACATCCATTTGTCACTTTCAGTTTCCAATTCGCTCAATTTTTTACGGAAGTTGGGAATTTCAACAAACACAAAGTTGAGCTTGTCATTGAAAATTCGTCCGGTTTCTGTATTTATCAATTTGATCTTGTGAAGATAGTTATTTGGATTAATTGCATCATTCTTCAAGACAAAATCCAGTAGGGAAATACAATACACCGGACACAAACTGAAATCCCATTTGCCTTTCACTGCCTGTTCCTGAATCGCAAATGAACTATAATAAAGAGATCGTTCCTTAAAGTGAGTCTGAAAAAATTTCTGCATTTCGATGATGACCCGATCTCCATTTTCCGTTTTGCAAAAGATATCAAATACAACACTGCGATCCCATTCAGACGGACCGAGGTGCTCATTTTTCGAATACTCCAAATCAGTGATGATTCCGACATCATCTTTTAACATCGAATTGATAAAATGCAACAAAATGTCTTTGTTGGGCTCCTCTCCAAATATTTTCTTGAAGCCAAAATCGGTAAACGGGTTGATGTTTTTTGCGAGACGATCCATATTGATAAATTTAATGATCCCGAGTTGGAAAGAGGCATCCCAAAAGCCAAATGCCTCTTTCCCTGGGCCAAGGATATGTTCGATGGAAAATCAGAATGTAAGATTGCCTCTATCGGGAGCTGGCGTCAGATTCAAAAAGTTGTAGGCTTGAATCTCCATCACATACCTCTTCTAACCAGCCCGGCCATCGCACTGACGGTTGACCAACTTACCATTGAGGTCCTCCTTGTTGCCCTAAGACAAAAAGCTCACCATCCTCTCGGCGGTTTTACCCCGGGCGGCACCTTTCATCCAATTGACCCTCTTATGATTGTTGCCCTGCCTGTCCTTGAAGTACTCATTTGACTGCAATGGATATCCTACAGAGGGTCCTGCCATTGTCAAAGACTATTACCTCAGGATTAGCTCCAATTGTCAAGTAAAGCGCACTGTGACGTTTAAGTCCCAGAATTTTTATTGTTTTTCAAGGCGGAAAAACGTAGCATAGACATAGCTATGTGAGGGCTTTTCAACGCATAAAAAGTATGAAAGGTCAAGACTTGGGCCGACTAAGGCAGGTTTGACTTGACACTTAATTTCCGATTAATTGTACAGAATTACTTATTCGTGTCCTAGCGAAAAAGTTTAAAATGTGAAAAAATATAATTCTACTTTGAGTTGTCAGTTCCATCGAATTGACGGAGCAAATATCAGGGCACTCTTTCGCAAAAGTCGTAGAATAAACGTTTGTACACAGTTGTAAACGCTTGTACACCGAAAATGGAAATGTACAATATAGCATAGTCTTTTTTAGCATGGTTTGGCTACGCTTGGTTCAACTTCCGCTGCCCACAGTGCACCACGAGATGTCCATTAAATCCCACCACGGTAGAGTGAAAATAGTAAATTGGTTGACTGTTTTCCGTAAACTAACCTGATCTTTTAAAAAGAGGTGGGTTGTTTTATACCTTTGTTTTGCACAAAAATCGAGGATAGGGCATGGGATGGATAGATATCAGCATTTTTGTACTCTACATGATTGCCGTACTATGGGTGGGGTACTACTTTTACCTTCGCAATAAGAACACTGAAGATTACTATGTGGGCGGTCGAAAAATGGGCAGCATGCACGTTGGTCTCAGTGTGGTAGCCACTGATGTAGGCGGAGGATTTTCCATAGGGCTTGGAGGACTGGGGTTCATCATGGGGATTTCCGGTTCCTGGATGTTGTTTACGGGTTTACTTGGGGCCTGGCTGGCTGCTGTCTTCCTCATACCCAAAGTCAAGGGCAACCCAGCTTTTGAAAACTATCTCACCTTTCCTCAGATTTTTGGACATTACTACGGACCGGCGGTTGCCCTGCTTGCAGGCCTGATCTCCGCCATTGGCTATGCCGGCTTTACGAGTTCTCAATTACTGGCCGGGGCTAAGCTGGCCAACGGAGCTTTCCCTACAGTGGATTTAAACACTGCGCTTATCGTCATGGGAATAGTGGCCGTAGTCTATACGGTCATGGGTGGATTGAAGGCAGTGATTTACACCGACACCTTTCAGTGGATGATACTAATGGCAGGGCTGATTTTTATTGGCATTCCGATCTCCTATTTGGCTGTAGGCGGAATGGAAGGCATCAGGTCCGTTGTTCAACCCGGACACCTTTCTCTCACCAATATCAGTTGGCAAACGATAGTGAACTGGGGTATTACTATTATCCCCATTTGGTTCGTCGGTATGACCCTTTATCAGCGCATCTATGCCTGTCGGGATGTAAAAACTGCCAGGCGTGCATGGTACCTGGCCGGCATTTTTGAATACCCAATTATGGCCTTTATGGGAGTTCTTCTCGGTCTGTTTGCCAGAGTGGCAGCAGACCAGGGAATGTTCTCGGGAGTGGGAGTTACGGGAATGGAAGAATTGGATCCTGAAACCGGGCTTCCCATGCTGATAAGACACGTGATGCCGGTAGGTTTACTCGGACTGATTCTAGCCGCTTATTTTTCTGCCATTCTATCGACTGCCGACAGCTGTCTGATGGCCTCCTCGGGAAACATTGTTACCGATGTGCTCGGCAAGTTGACCCGTAAGCCCTTCATGCCAAAATCTGAAATACGTTTATCCCAATTGGTAACCTTGATCATTGGTGCCACTGCCTTAATGCTTGCCATGTCGGTAACCAATGTGATTGATTTAATGCTGAGGTCTTATTCCTTTATGGTTGCCGGACTATTTGTACCGGTTATCGGTGCTTTGTACTGGAATAAAAGCAGTGCTGCCGGAGCAATGACAGCAATGATTTCTGGCGGTGCAGTAACAATGGTACTCAGCATTTATATGATCGACTTTGGCTACGGAATGGAACGAGAAGCCATAGAATCACAAATTCAGATGCTTTCTATACTTTTTCCGGAAATAGATTTTTCTGAAATGATGGCCCTTAACAAATACGAATTGGTAAGCGCTCTAAACAGTCAGAAAATGATTAGCATCCAACCATTGAACACCCATTTCAGTCTACCGCTGGGTCTGGATCCTATAGTATTTGGGATTTTGACGGCAGCTATCAGCTTTGTTGTCCTTTCCCTAATTAAGCCCGGAAAAAAGCTGCCACCTGGCAAAGAGCAAAGTGATCTTTTCTGAAAATTAGGCGTAACTAAACTCAATACCGGACTGGACAAATGCTCATTCTACCTCAAAGCTTACCGGGTTGCTCTAGTAATACCCTATATGGTAAAGTGCGTCACCCTGATATACAATAGAAGAAAAGCTGTTTCCAATGACAAAACCATCCCTAAGTGATTTTACCGGGTATTCAATTGGATCGGCCAGGTCTTGAATTTTCCCTAAAACTTCACCTTTTTTCACAGGGTCTCCAGATTTTTTTAAGGGTATAAAAAAGCCAGCCTGTGAAGCTCTGCGCCAACCGGAGCCACTGAGATGGATGATGGGAAATTCGGTTTGGTCTTCAAAATTGATCATATCAAGGTGGGCGAGCACTCTGGATATTCCCCTCAAACCGAGATTAATAGCGTGTTCATCTCTGCGTTGGGCTTCACCGGCTTCATAAACCAGTATAGGTTTACCGGCCTTATTCACCACCTTCCTCAGAGATTTTGCAATAATCGGCTTGGAAATTAAAAAGGGGGCATTGAATACTTTGCCCAGCTCCTGTGACTCAATATCTCCATTGGAGTATCTAATTTGCGGAAAATTGTACTTCCCGGTTCCGCCTGTATGAAAATCGAGAATGATATCAGCCTGAGGTAAAATATGGGTGGTGAGAGAGGATGCAACACGGGATGCAAGTGACCCAAATTTGCTGCCGGGAAAAGACCTGTTGACATCCTTCCCGTCGGGCACATCTCGACTGATGTGCAAAAACCCGAAAATATTTAACAAGGGAATTACTATCAGCGATCCCCTTTTGAGCGTTACGGGCGCAAAATTTCTTAAAAATTGGCGCAATATCTCCACCCCGTCAATTTCATCGCCGTGCATTCCCGCCAATAACAAGACCACAGGACCTTTCTTTTCGGAACGAAAGACCGTTGAATTGATATAAATTTTATTGCCGCTTGGTAATTTTCCCACATAGATTTTTACCAGGCTATTCTTCCCCATTTCAATAGGGGTTTTATTGATCACAAAATCATCACTCATGGGATACATTTTGATGGTTTTCAGCTAAAGCGATAATATGAGCGGCTATATCCACTCCTGTGGTTTTTTCTATGCCCTCTAGTCCAGGGGAAGCATTGACTTCAAGAACCAGGGGACCTCTGTGAGACCGGAGCATGTCCACTCCTGCCACTTTCAGTCCCATCAGATGAACGGATTTAATGGCTATATCGCGTTCTTCATCACTGATTTTAATCAAGCTGGCACTTCCACCCAGATGCAGGTTGGACCTAAAATCTCCGGTATTAGACTTTCTCTCCATTGCAGCCACTACCCTATCGCCAACAACGATAATTCTCAAGTCCTTGCCAGAACTCTCCTCAATGTACTCCTGTGCTATTACCATCTCCCTCAACTGACTAAAAGTGTCCAATAAATGGAGGGCACTGGTTTTTGAGTCGGCCTTCAAAACCCCCGAACCATGAGTCCCGGACACAACTTTAATGACATAGGGAGGCCGCTTGAGTTGGTCTAAAAATCTGTACGCCATGGAACGGGTTGAAGGGAGAATGGTTTTGGGAATATCAATTCCGTTTCCAGATAAGACTTGTAGGCAGCTGAGTTTATTCCTGGTGAGTAAGAGTGCCTCTGAATTCAAGGTGGTGAAGCAATTCATCAGCTCAAACTGTCTGATCACAGCTGCACCATGAGCCGTTACGGATGCTCCAATTCTAGGTATGACTGCATCTATATCCGAGCAGTTTCTTCCATAGTACCACACCTGAGGTTTCTTTGAATCAATCACCAAATCGCAATTCATGTGGTCCATCACGCTGATATGATGCCCCCTCTCTCGTCCGGCCCGCAACAGACTCCTGGTGCTGTATAGTGAAGGTCCCCGAGACAGAATGACAATCTTTAGTTTTTGATTCATTGATATCCGGACTGCAAAATCTGGCCCAAGTTAAGAATTTTCACATAATTGAGGAATTATTGGGTGCAAACTGGGAAATTTTGTCATCTTGCAGCCATGTAAAAAGATATGGAAGAAAAGGACGTATTTCCAAAAAATGTTAAGAAGGTTTTGAATGCCTGGGCTTTTTTTGACTGGGCCAATTCCTCCTATGCCCTTGTCATCACCGTAGCTATTTTCCCTGTTTATTTCCTGGCCACCACGGACGACATCCTCTACCTGTTTGGATATGGAATTTCCAATAGCGCGCTATACGCCTTTGCGATCACACTTTCATACCTCACTATTTCCATTTTGGCTCCCATGCTTTCGGGCATTGCTGATGTAAGTAGCAGGCGCAAATTCTTTATGAAGCTATTTACCTGGATGGGAGGTCTTGCCTGTATCGGTATGTTCTTTTTCACGGGTGATGTAGACTGGAGCTGGAAGGTCGGAATTGGAGGTTTCATTATCTCTATGGTTGGATTTGCCGGTGGGATTGTATTTTACAACAGCTATTTGCCAATTATCGCTACAGAGGATAAATTTGATCGCCTAAGTGCCCATGGATTTGCACTCGGCTATTACGGCAGCGTGATATTGTTGGTGTTCCTTTTGGTGATCATAACCTTTCACGAGAGCTTCGGGCTTGAATACGAAGTGGCCGTAAGATTGTCCTTCCTGCTGGTGGGTGTTTGGTGGATTGGCTTTGCACAGATCACCTTTAGGGCTATGCCTCGGGATCTCAACCTTCCTGTCAACCGCAGCAGCATAGTCAAAGGGTATAAGGAACTATACAAGGTCTGGAAAAGCATCAGACACAAAAAGGGAACCCGGGGTTTTTTAATGGCATTTTTCTTCTACAGCGCCGGAGTCCAAACGGTACTTTTTCTCGCCTCTGCCTTTGCTGAAAGCGAACTGAATTTTGGAGAGACGGAGCTCATCATCATAGTGATTATTTTGCAGTTGCTCGCAGCAGCAGGAGCCTATTTTTTTGCCAGGGTTTCTTTTTACAGGGGCAACATTTGGTCGATTACCCTCATGTTAATGGTATGGACCAGCATTTGCCTTTTTGCTTATTTCATCGTGGAAAAATATCAATTTTACATCCTGGCATCCATGGTCGGGCTCGTAATGGGCGGCATACAGTCGCTCTCCCGATCCACCTACTCCAAATTGATGCCGAAGGACACAAAGGATGTTTCCTCCTATTTTAGCTTTTACGAATCCACCGAAAAAATAGCCATTGTGATCGGAACTTTCAGCTTTGGATTTATCGATCAACTGACAGGAGGTATGCGCAACAGCGTTCTCGCCCTTGCTATTTTCTTTATTGCAGGTTTGTTGATCCTCTATTTCACTCCATTTGGAAAAAGGGTGCAGACCCAATCCCCTGACTCGACAGAAGACCAGGAATGACGATTCCATTTTTATCCGCTGGTTATTGCAGATTTGAGCTTGGATTGGTCCATGAATCCCTTAATATTGGGCAAACACATCATCTATTTATCCATTTTACCTTCCATGAGTAAGGACAAAAACCTCCCTCCATGGAAATGAATCTCGCGAAATCAGCTACTTTTTTCAGAAAGTCTGCTCCTCCAATAACCGGCCAATAGTAGAGCAGAAATCATATCCCAAATACCCCACCATGCCATCACCAGCATCATGCCTCCAAGACCCTCAAAGAAATTGAATACCAGCACCAGCCCAAGACCGGCATTTTGAATTCCGGTTTCAAAAGAAATGGCTTTTGCGTCCGCAAGGCTCAGTTTGTTGGCTCGCGCAAAGTAGTACCCAATGAGCAATGCGCCCCCATTGTGCACCAATACCAGCAAAAAGACCAACTTGAAATAATAGGCAAGATCGTCCCGGTTGCCATATACCGCCACTAGAATAATGGCGATAAAGACCAAAAGTGCCAGAGTTTGCAAGGGTTTCCGAATTTTTGAGGCAAAGTGGGGATAGCGATGGCTGAGGTACATTCCAAACAGGAGTGGAATCAATACCAGATATGCGATACTCAGTAGCATACTCCCGGCCTCCACCTCCACTGCCTGCAATAGAGAACTGGTCTGTGGCAACCATGAAGCCCAGAACTGAAAGGTCAGCGGAGTGATAACTACCGCAAACATGGTGACTATGCTCGTAAGGGTAATGGAAAGGGCGGTATTTCCACCGGAAAGGTGAACAGAAAAATTAGAAATATTTCCTCCCGGACAACAACTGACCAAAATGAGACCCAGTGCTACGCTCGCCGCCACATCCCACATGCTGATGAGAATGATGGTAAATATCGGCAATAGGATCAACTGTGAGCTGAGCCCAACAATGGAGGACTTTGGATACATCACCAGACGCTTGAAATCCTTCAACTTAAGATTCAGCGAGATAGAGAACATGATAAAGCCAAGACATATGTTTAGGAGCAGCAGTTGATCGCTGGAAAAATTAATGGTAATATCGTCTATGGAATGCATCTAAGGCCTTCTGTTTCAAAACAGCCCGCAAAATAGGTTTTTTTTTAATACCTAATAAAGGCTTTATGGCGGACAAGAATCAGTTGCCTGGTGACATCAACACATGATCTCACTGGAATTGGGATATTTTGGAGAAAAAATGGATAAAGATCTACTCATTGGGCTAGCTCTCATGTAACAGTCCGGGTATACGGTAGAAAACCCATTTTTTTTAACGCCAAATCCTTGAAGGCCGAGAAAAAAGGAGAAAAAAACACCAACGGATGTATTGATCTATAGTATTTGGTTTCAGAAAAATGATGTAGGCTGTACCCTTTTCTTGCTTACAGGATTCGAAAAACTGCCTCCCAACGTCCCTTAAATTCCATTCACGAAGAAATGCCAGCCTTGAGTCAATTATCCAATGCCCCCTGATCAACCCAGGCGACTATTTTCTCGATATCGCAATCCCCCAGTTTTTCAGCATTGAGGGGCATGGGACTAAAACCAGCCTGGTGTTTTATAGAGCCCACCAACCTTCCATTGAGGCCAACGGTTCGCACTGTGGCATGGGTTTCGAGATTGATACTTCCCTGGGGGAACACTCCTCCGTGACAAACCAAATCATTGCAATTGGTCTGAAGGATAGGGAGTACATCCATAAGGAAAGAAACCTGCTCTGTTTGGCAATCATCCACAAGTCCATCCCTGATATCCTCCACACTATCGAAATAACAAGCAGGAAGAATTAGAACACACAGCCAAAAAAAAATCCTTTTTCCAATCATTAATATCAGGAATTAGTTTCAATCGATTTTTACTACCTCAATAGAAGAACTTCACCCTGGAACAGCTCAACAAAACCATCGCTGTGCATAATTTCGATTTGATAAACATAGACTGCCGGAACCATTTCCTCCCCGTTAAAAACCCCATCCCAGCCGGGAACCTGAGCCTGAGGCTCCACCGGAATGTCATAACGGGCAAAAACCCGATTGCCCCAGCGATTGTAAATTTCAAAGGATTTAATTTCACCTCTGAAGTCCGAAGGAAAGTAGGGTCTAAAGAGGTCGTTAACTCCGTCTGCGTTGGGACTGAAAACATTCGGCAAATAAACAGCCCTGGATTCAAGCGGCCTAATAACTAAAGACGCCTCAGCTGCACAACCCAGACTATCCTGCACCAATACGCTAATCGTTTGAACTCCGGTAACGGTGTATTCAATGGAAGTGCAATCATCGCAGTCTGTAATTCCCGACGGCATCCAGCTGACCAAATCGGGATTGAGATTGGTGTTTACATTGAGTTGAATGACCATGCCCGGGGTATACTCCGCGGGATTAGCTGTCAGATTTGCAATCGAAGCCGGAGCACTCAATACAATATTTTGATCCCATCGGCATTCCCCTGATTCTATGGTCAATTGGTAGTTGCCGGTGCTCAATTGATTCAAACTGTAGGGCAAACTACTTATGATATCCACAAAATCACCGTCTAAACTTAAGTCTGCGGGCAGGTCCAATCTATCTATCGCATTGATTTCAATGGATCCTGTCGCAACCTCAGGACAGGGAGGGTCTGTGACATTAAATTCAACTATTGGTTGGCAACCGGTGCAGTCCTCTTCTATGAAGGGGACAATATTTACACATATGGGTCCAATTAACAATATAGCGACTTCACCGCCTTGTGGAATTTGGGTGACTCTAAAGCTATCCGATGCAAACATCTCAACCTCTCCTGTATCTACCAATACTTCAACTGCATCTGTATAAAAGACGGCAGTAATTCCATCTTCGGTATGGCATTCTACACTTACCAATTCTGCAAATGGAAGTGGCCATTCAATCACCTCAAGAACTATCCTGGAATCACTCACACAGGAGGTTCCCGGAATAACTATTTCACCGTAATAGACACCGGGTGCAGGTGCTCTAAATTCTGATGCATTGGCCTCTACCAGACTGCCGCCTTCAGGAGCGTCATACCAGTCCAGCTGCAAGCTGTCGGGCAGGTTTACCTCTACCCAGGGAATCGACATCCCATCGCAATACTGAGCCAATATAGAATCAACAGGAAGAGGAATTTCCGGGCAGCCACAATTCAGTGAATTGACTACTTCTATCCTGTTACAGGGGCCGAGATCAATCTCAATAATTAAATCCATTCCCACAGGTATATTGGTCACCCTAAAACTATCGGTTGCAAATTGCTGAAGCGTTCCTTCGTTCAAAATAAAATTGGAACCGTTGCTCACAAATACCATTTCATAGAATGCCTCGCTGGAACAAAAAATTGAGACAAACTCGTAAGTTGGCAATGGCAATTCAGTAATGCTTACAGATGTTCGCGTGTCGCTGCTACATCCGCTTATTGGATCAACCGCTTCAGCATAATAGGTCCCGGCTGATGAAGGAATAAAATTCGGACTATTTCCGACCAAAAGTGTTCCGCCTGTAGCTGCATCGTACCAGTTGACAATCAATCCCGGAGGTACGGAAACCACCATTTCGGGTATGGGGTCACCTTCGCAAAATTCCAGATCGCCGGCGGATACAGGGGGAGCAATAGTTGGGCAATCGCAATCCGGCGCCTCAATGGTAAATTCACGCTGACAGCCGGTTTCTGTAAATGTGAGCAAAAGAACGAGGTCTTCATCTATGGGTATGCCACTAATGGTGAAAGTATCGTTTGCTCCCACTATCACCGTTCCAAAATTCGCCATCACCGAATCCGCATTGGTCCTGATAATGACAAAATAAAATTCATTGTCAATGCATCCGGGGTCAATCAATGGAAGCAGTGGTCTGGGATGGATTGTCAACTCAATAGAGGTGCGTACTTCAGAGACACAGCCGGTCACAGGATCGACAGTTTCAGCATAGTATACACCGGCAGCTGCTGGAGTATACTCCATAGTTCCCAAAGCCAAAGGCGTTTCAGAGTCCGGCTCCTCGTACCAATTAACAGTAAGGCCGGAATCAACCTCCACAACAAGCGGAGGTATAGCCTCTCCCTGACATATTTCTACATTCCCCTGAGAAACCGGTGGAGCGAGTTCGGGACAATCACAATTTGGTGAATCAAAATCAAAATCGCGCTGACACAAACCGGTGATTAGATTTAAACCCCTCAGCCTGATCGTTTCACCTAAGGGAACCTGGCTGATTATGATTTGACCATCGGCTTGTATTTCAATATCTCCCTCGCCTATAAGGAACCAATCAAATAACCCAATAGAATCATCCTGAAGAATCACAAAATAGGTCTCCTCATCGTCATCGCAATCTATCTGCACCAATTCTATAGTAGGAGCCGGAATGATTATCAATTCAAATTCAGTTCTGGTTTCTGAAAAACAGCCGGTAATAGTATCTATAGTTTCGGCATAAAAATTTCCTACCTGTGAAGGCATAAAGGACAAACTGCCCTGATGTAAGAGCTCGCCACCCTCGGGACTGTCATACCAATTGACAGTTAAGCCAGAATCTACGATTGCCTCAAAAAGAGGAAAATCTTCATCATCACAAATCTCAATAGTTCCACCTCCAAGAGGTGCAGGCAGTTCGGGGCAATCGCAAACCGGAGCATCCACCAGTATGGTGTCCCTGCAACCATTGGCACCAAAGAGATATATCTGCAAAGGAGATTGGGCTACCGGAATAGCATTAGTAGTAATCGAACCATCGGGATTGGCAGTGGTATCCCCTGCACTCACCAACCAAAAGGTGGTGATATCAACCGTAAAAGTCACAAAGTAAAATTCCTCATCGTCCTCACAATCTGTCACCACAATTTCAACTGTTGGCAAAGGCAAAAGCGAAAAAGTGACCGGAGTCCTCGTTGAGGAAATACAAGCAGTCGCAGTATCTACCGTCTCCGCATACCAGGTGCCAGGACCAGGAGGAAGAAAGAGGGTATCGTTTTCCAAAACCAAACTGCCTCCAACGGCTTCATCGTACCAATTTACCTGGAAACCCTGATCAACCGTAGCCAGCAGAGGCTCAGGGCTTTGACCTTCGCATACACTCACATCTCCACCAGAGATCGGCGGATCTATATCATCGCAATCGCAATTGAGGTTGAACAATACAATTGAATTTACCGAGCAGGCGGTAGCACTAATGAAAAATTCGATTTCAATATCATCGTTCAAGGGTATTCCGGTGATCAGGATGGTATCATTGGGAAGGAAATTCAACTCTCCCAGGTTGGCAACTGCAGAATCGGCATTGGTATTGAAAACCACTGACCAGGACGCGCCATCTGCAGCGCAAAAAGATGAGACAAAAAATAGCTCGGGTAAATCGTTAACGATAAGTGCTATTGCTGTCCTTTCATCCGAAACACAATTGGTCAGCGTATCGACAGCCTCAGCGTACCAAATCCCCGCAAAAGGAGGGGTGAAAGTCGCACTATTTTCCAATACCGGGCTACCTCCCACGGGCTCCTCATACCAATTGATCGTCAAGCCGGAGGAGGTTTGTGCAGAAAGCTGCGGAAAATCATCGCCCTGGCAAATCTCCTGATCACCCCCTGAGATCGGCGGATCTATATCATCGCAATCGCAATTGGGAGCTGAAACAAAAAATTGGGAGACACAATTGCTACCTTCGAAGGCTAGACCAATAGAAAGTCCTGAGGACAAATCTAAATCCGTCACGGTAAAGGTATCAGCTGCCAACTGACTTAGGCTTCCTTGAGAAACATCAATTCCATCCAGAAGAGCATTGGATACAAAAATCACCTCCCAACTCAGAAAATCTGATGCACAAGCTGTACCTAGTAAAGTGAAATCCGGAAACTCCTCCACAGCAACCAAAAATGAATCGGTGACTGAACAGCCGTTCTGATCAATGCCTGATACTGTGTATATGCCTGCATTATCAGTACTTGCATTATCAATTGCTATTTGCGAACTATCAGAGCTGAATCCATCCGGTCCAGTCCATTCATATTCCAGGGCTCCTGAGACCTCCAGAGTGATGGTTTCGCCTACACAAACCGAATCAGTCCCGGTAATGGACAATTGAGGCAGATTTAAAATAAGCACCTCAAGGGCCTCCTCACTGATACAAACACTTCCATTTTCTTCAAAAAGTGAATAGGCATAGAAAGTACCTGAGCTGAATACAGTATCTCCGGGCTGAAAGGCAATTCCCTCTCCACCCTGTTCAGTATAAAAAGCTTCATCACCCGTCAGGTCTGAACCGCTTATGTCCGGCAAAATCGCAAAACCACAGCCAGTTAAAGTATCTGAGAAGGGATTGATTACCGGGCCCTCTCCTATTTCAACCTCAAAAGAGACCTCAGCAAAACAACCTGAATTCTGCGCATAGGCATAAAAAGTGCCGCTTTCAAAAAGGGTATCCCCTGCGATCCACATGTTGCCGGCTCCACCGGTCTGATCAAAATAAAAGGCGCTGTCGGGATCAAAGTCCTCTCCGGATATTACAGGAAGAATGTAAAATCCACACACCACAACATCTTCAATAGAATCCAATTGAGGAGTACCAATAATAGAAATATTTATCTCAAACTCTTCCTGACACAGGGAATCTCCGCTGAACAGGTACAATATGGTTGATTCTGTGAGAATGGTACCGGCTTGGAAAAAATCTCCCGTTCCATTTTCTCCCGAATAGTAGCCTTCGTTGGGAAAAGAGTTGGCAGATGCAATATCCGGTAGCTCAACCTCCTCGCAGTCTTCCAGATTGCCAGGATTCTCCAGGCCGGGAGCAGTAGCAACTGTTAGCATCACCGGAATGGGGTCACTGTCGCATACATCAACAGTAACCACTGCATAAATAGTTGCACCCGATGTAGAGACATTGGTTTGGATGGGGAAGATCAAATCCGAATCAGCAAACCAACTTACTGCTCCGCCACTTCCCTCACTGACCAGGTCGTTGTAGTCGTTTACAAAAAAAGTAAAATCAGGTTCCGGGCTGCATTCCAGTATTTCCAGACCATCTTGATGTACAAGGTCAAAGGTGATAAGCTCGAGTTCAAATGAGCTTTCAACTTCGCAATCGCCAAATTGATCGTAGATATAAATGATGCCCCCTTCAAACAGGGTATCACCGGGCTGAAAACTCTGTCCCTGACCTCCCGCCTGATCGTAATAGGCTTCATTGCCGGTCAGGTTGTTACCATTTATATCCGGTAGAACAAAAAATCCACAAGCCGTAAGACTGCCCGGGCTCACAAACTGGGGACAATCGCAATCCGGCGCACTGATGCTAACTGAGCTTACACAGTCTGTAAGTGGGTTGACGAAATCTATTTCAACTTCCTCGCTGAGGTCAATTCCACTGATTTCCCACTCTCCGGGATTTCCTTCCACGGCATTGCCAACATTGGCAAAAACCAGATTCCCGGACTGTGTAGTCAGCTGGACAAAGTAACTTTCTCCATCAGCATCACAAGCCACCAATGCAATAGTAAATGTCGGCAAAGCATGGATGACTATGGTAAATTCAATTCTCGCCTCAGAAACACAATCATTTTCCGGATCGATGGTTTCTGCGTAAAAAGTATAGGTTCCCGGATTAGAAATATTCGGTTGAAAACTCAAACTTCCACTCTCTAAAGGATCAGTACCATCCGGGGCATCGTACCAGTTGGCCAAAAGACCGGGATTGGTTGCTACTTCCAAAAATGGAATGACATCGCCCACACACAATTCAAAACTGAGGTCAGAAACCGCTGTTGGAGGGTCCAGTTCAGGACAATCGCAATCGGGAGCTAAAATAACATCATCCATTGAGCAGCCGGTGGAGAGATTCGCAAGATTAATATCTAGATTTTCTCCCACAGGTATATCGATGACTTCATATTGATTGCCTGCAAGAGGGACTACCGTCCCCTGCCCCGACAACACCTGCTCAGCCTCCGTTTCGATAATTACTGTATAAAAGTCATTGCCCGGATCGCATTCGGAAGATATGAGAATGTAGTCAGGATTGGGATTGACGGTGAGTGTAACCGCTGTTCTATCCTCGGAACTACAATCGGAATCGGGATCATATGCACCGGCATACCAGGTACCTGCAGCCGGTGGCAAAAAGTTGGTACTGTTTTCTAAAACCGGATCACCTCCTTGAGGCTGTTCGTACCAATTTACCTGTAGTCCGGGACCTGCTTCGGCTATCAATTCCGGAAAAGGTTCGCCCTCACATATAGATACATCCCCGGCAGACTGAGGGGCGGGGATGAAAGGACAATCGCAGTCGGGAGCTTCCACCTCAAAGGTGGCTGCACAGTCCTCAAGTTCATTCCAAAGAGTCAGGATGAGGTTGTTATTGAGGTCAATATCACTCACCTCATAAACCCCTCCACCAAGGTCTGTCAACACCCCTTCAGAGGCCTCGATGTTCTCAGCATCGGTACTGAATTGGACCAGGTAGGTCAAAAATCCGGCTTCACACTCCACTAGCAACTGGTTGAACTCTGCTTCTGAATCTTCAATTACGGCTACGGGCGTCCTCTCTGCTGAAGTACAGCCATTGACCGGGTCTACCGTTTCTGCAAAATAAACCCCTGCAGCAGTTGGCAAAAAGGTTTCACTATTTTCGAGTAATAGATCACCGCCAACAGCCTGATCGTACCAATTCACCTGTAGACCAGCAGGAGCAGAAACACTGATTTCCCCCGGGACATCGCCCTCACAGAATATGAGGTCACCTCCCGATACAGGAGGATCGTATTCAGGGCATTCACATTCTTCTCCATCAAACTCCCATTCTTCCGTACAGCCTGTAGAGCTGATTTCCACTGTAATACTTACCGGTTCTCCGGCAGAGATATCAGATATCTCAAAGGTTTGGCCACCGACATTGGCAACATTGCCGAGGGAGCTCACAACCAGGTTGGCATTGGTTTCAATGATCAAAGTGTAGGTCAATAGATCGGCTGCACATTCTGCACTGATGAACTCAATCTCAGGATTGGGATGAACAGTGAGTATTACCGGGGTCCTCTGAACGGATACACATTCCGAAATAGGGTCAAATGCTTCTGCAAAGTAGGTGCCCGGTCCCGGCGGGGTAAAACTATTGCTGTTTTCAAGCAGCAAATTACCTCCTGTTGAGGCATCGTACCAATTTATTTGAAAGTCGGGATCTGTTGTTGCTGTCAGTTCGGGAATGGGGTCACCTTCGCAAATTTCCTGATTGCCGCCCGACATTGGAGCAGCAATAGAGGGACAATCACAGTCCGGGGCCGCGACTGTAAACTCCTCACTACAACCTGTTGTTGAATTAGTAATGGTAATTACCAGATCATTGTCAATATCCACCTCAGATATTTCAAATTGACCATTGCCGAGATCCGATATAGCGCCATCTGAAGTCTCCACCTCATCTCCATCAGTTGAAATAAGGACGGTATAAGATTGGAGATCGGCCGCACATTCTGAAGAGAGAATTTGAAAACTAATCGGATCGGCCACACTAACCGCTACGGAAGCCGCAGAAGTACAGCCATTGGCATCCGCGACCGTCAACTGATAGGTTCCGGCATTGGCTCCTGTAGCGTTTGAAATTACTGGATTCTGCTCTGTTGAAGTAAATCCATCGGGGCCGGTCCAATTGTAATCTTCGCCGCCAGCGCCACTCAAATTGATTTCCTCACCGGGGCAAACAGGGCTGTTGGAGGATACCTCCACCTCCGGCAACTCTAAAACTTCCACCTCGGTAATGGCTGTAGCTGAGCAGCCGTTGGCATCGGTCACGGTCACGATATACTCACCTGCAATGTCAGGCGATGCATTGGGTATGCCGGGATTCTGGTCCATTGAGCTATAACCATTGGGACCGCTCCACTCATATTCAGTACCCCCGGAAGACATCAGCAGCACTTCTTCTCCTGCACAAAATGGACCGTCATTCGAAGCTGTGGCAGGGGGCAGTTCATTGACCGCTACTTCAGTTTGAGCAGTTGTACTGCAACCATTCGAATCTGTAACCGTAACGGTATAAGTCCCGTCCTGAGTCGTTCCAACTCCCTCCAAAAGGGGATTCTGCTCGGTAGAATTAAATCCAAAAGGACCTTCCCAATTAAAATCTCCATCCCCGGTAGCCGACAATTGCAGATCACCATCTTCGCAAACAGGGCCGTCATTGGAGGCGGTGGCCGAGGGTGAAGGATTGATGATTATTTCAACTTCCACAACCTCTGCACAGTTTTCACCATCGGGTGTGAAGGTATACATGCTTGTTCCGGCTTCTTCCGTATCAATTTCAGCAGGTGACCAGCTGCCTTCAATTTCATTGTCTGAAACCAGTGGCAATGCATCTGCTGTCGCTCCCTGACAGTATTCCGTTTCAAAGGAGAAAACAGGAGTGAGACTCTCCTCAACTGCGACCGTTACGGTCACTTCATCTGCACACTGACCGGCATCGGGCGTAAAAAGGTAATCCACGACCCCAGGTACATCTGTATCAATTTCAGCAGGCGACCAACTGCCTTCTATTCCATTGTCTGAAACCAGCGGCAATGCATCTGCTGTCTCGCCCTCACAGTATTCTGTTGCAAAGGAGAAACCAGGGATAAGGCTTTCTTCAATGGTCACCGATACTGTCACTTCCTCTGCACATTCTCCGGCATCGGGTGTGAACACATAATCCTCAGACCCTATTATATCCGTATCGATCTCAGCAGGCGACCAACTGCCTTCAATTAAGTTGTCTGAAATCAGCGGCAATGCATCTGCTGTCTCGCCCTCACAGTATTCTGTTGCAATGGAAAAAACAGGGGTTAGGACTTCAATTACTGTCAACTCAAAAGCAGCGATGGCGGCCTCACAGGGTGCCCCTAGAGGATTGTTGGTCTCTATGGTGATGGTAACCACAGTGCCCATATCTGCTGCAGCTGGTGTGTAGGTAAAATCAAATGGGCTGGAGCCGCTGCCGGAAGGATCCAGTGTTCCATTGCCATTATGGGTCAAAGTCACCTCTGTCGCACTTCCCCCGAAGGTGTTATTAACCACAATTATTGATTCTGTCCCGCAGACCTCCCCCGAAATCTCGCTCAGATTTACTTCCGGCTCATCCGCACACCCACAATCCACCTCTATGGAGACTTCTTCTGATTCGCAGCCGGTGTTGCCATTGATTACAACCACTGTATAGGTCCCATTATCAAGTCCCGTAAATTCGGGGCTGGTTTGGGGAGCTCCACCATTTAAGGAGTACTCCAAGTCCGGACCAACAGGAGAACTAACTGTTATAACCCCATTGCCGAGACCCATAGAGCAATCGACCTCTAGCACTGGATCATCGGGATCTTCATTTATTGCTACTACTGTACTTTCCTCGGCGGTACATCCATTGGCATCAGTGACTGTGACGGTATAGGTTCCGGCCATTGAAGAGTTCGCATTGGAAATGATTGGGTTTTGCTCGTCAGCAATAAATCCATCGGGTCCCTCCCAGCTGTAGGAAGTTCCACCGGAGGAGTTAAGATTGATTTCATCTTCCTCGCAATAAGGACCATCATTTTCAGCGATAGCGGCAGGAGCCGGATGCACGATCACTTGCAACTCAAAAGGATTGGCACACTCATCAGGATTGGGGGTAAAGGTGTAGGTGGTAGTACCCGCAGCCGAGGTATTGATGTTGGCAGGAGACCAACTGCCAGGAATATCGTTGTCCGAAACATTGGGAAGAGATTGTGCAGTATCGTCCATGCAATATTCCGCCACGAGATCAAATTCGGGCTCTTCGGGCTGGAGGATGGTGATTTCAAACTCGATTTCATCAAAGCAGCCGGGATTGCCTGAAACAGCATAGTAGGTTCCTGATTCTGAAATTTGTTGCCCTATATTGTACTCCGTCCCTTGCATTCCCTCTTCATTGAAATAGGAAGAATTTCCAGGTGTGACATTACTTCCGGTTAGAGGAGGCAAAGTGTATGGTCCACAGCTGATGACATCGTCAATTGGGTTTAAAACAGGCAGCGTATTAATGGTAATGTTTATCTGTATCTCCTCAAAACAATCGCCCTCCCCCCCGTATAGATAAATAGGTATGGAAATCCCTATTTCATCCAATACTATTAGGTTATTCCCACCCGGATTAAAATAATAGCCAATATTGGGAACGCCTGGGTTCTCAGCTTCAATATCAGGCAAGGTATAAGGTCCACAATTAACCACATTGGTTTCGACATTTTGGAAGCCGGGGAGCAATGACAACTCAAAAGTCACCTCAATGGGATCGCTTTCGCAGTCACCATCAGAAACCACAGCAAAAACAGTCTCTGTGTCGCTAAGTTCAATACTGCTTATCAAGTCCATAAGTTCAATATCTGAAAACCAGGTTACCGTGTAGGGGTTGCCCTCACTTACCTCATCATCGTAATCTGATAACTCAAGCGTGAAAGGATCGTCAACTTCGCAAAGCTCGAATAGCAAGTCATCGCCACTCAAATTTAAGCCTGAGGCTGCTACCTCGACTACCAATGATTCGCTGCAATCTCCTGAAGTTGTGTATTGAACAAAATAAGTGGTTCCAACTGTAGCGTTTGAGATTTCTCCTGTGACAGGATCGATAGATGCACCGTCTCCTGGTAAAGACAAGAAATTGAATGTCCCTCCGGGTGTTTCAATATTTATTGGGCCATTACTTCCACCAACACAGAAATTGGGAAACTCAAAAGTTGGATCTGCACAATCAATAAAAACTTCAATGCTCTCCGTAATTACTAACCCACAAGCTGAAGGTTCAGGGTTGGGAACACCTGCGATGTAATAATTGCCGCAAAACTCCCCATCAAAAATATAGGAAAATTGATCTAAAGAAACGGTGGATACTGGAAAAGGTACGTTTTCAAACTGACTATTTGCACAACCATCATTGGCATAAGCTACATTTCCATCAGCATCCAGGTATGCATAATCTCCCTGGCCGCCATTGCTGTTTGAAACATCTGTATTGTATACAAAATCATCACCATCCGAGCATCCAAAAACTTCAATAGTCAATATTCGGTCACTGCCGGGATTCTGATTGAGATTTCTAAATGCTCCACTAGTACGAAAACATCCATTTTGAATTACATAAACAGGGCTGTGGTTTCCACATAGGAAATCAAAATTATACGCAAAGTCAGCATTCCTATCAGTTAAGACTATCACTAATGCTTCTGGTGGAATTTCTTCGCCCGGACTGACAGGTATAAAGTTACCGGTATTACAAGATGGAGCTACATCAATTAAATCATCGATTAAATCTTGATCTGGCGTATCCCAACTACAGGGTAGAACTTGTGGAACAACTATATCATTATTTCCCATCCCTGTATTATTAGGAAAAAAAACTTGAAGATTATTTAATTCAAATCCACTGCCAGAATGAATAATAAAAAACTCATTGGGATCATTGGGGGCAGCAGGATTACAACCATGGACAAAAATCAACTGAATAGTGGGGTGTACATTGCATGGGTCATAATCAACTCCACTCACACCAGAGCTCCCAATGAAAGTACCTTCGCCGGAAAATGGGTCGAAGATTTCATCCTCACTGATATACCAATCAATTTGGTCAACATCACCTAGAAATGCACCGATTAAATCGAAAGTGATTATATCATCAATACAAAACTCACACGCTGAAGTACAATCCGGATCTGTGCTTATTATACTGATTGTTGGGCATTGACCAATAAGGTTTTGCACCAGAAAAACCGACAACGCGAGTACCGTGCTAAAAAAAACTTGTGTTGATAACTTCATAGTAGAAATACACCTTTTCAGTCCGCAAAAATAGCCCAATAATCGACTTTGGGGTTTTCACAGAAGTTAAAGTTAGGTAATCTTTCGGACATATAGATACTCTGAGGGGTTTGAATGTGGCCGATGGGTCATTATTTTTTCAAAACTCGATTTAGGTGGGTATTTCAGGGATTGGAAAATCAGTTGGACTGTGGCTGATTCGGTTTGGGAATTACATTTCAGCGTCTGACTTTTTAGTAGATATTGCCTTAATAAACCAACTATTGCCCTATTTTTGCGCCAAATTTTGAAGTATGCAATTGAGCGATCAGGACATAGTGAGGAGGGAATCTCTGGAGGCTATCAGGGCCATGGGAATTGATCCCTATCCGCATGAGGCTTTTGAGGTGAATACATTTTCAAGGGATATTAAGGAGACCTTTGAGGATGAACGGGCGGGAGAATTCGAGAACATCTCTCTGGCGGGACGAATCATGTCCAAGCGGGGAAAGGGCAAGGCCATGTTTGCTGAAATTCAGGACAGCAAGGGTCGCATCCAAATTTACCTTCGCAGAGACGACATTTGCCCTGACGAAGACAAATCCCTTTACAACGATCTGATCAAAAGGCACCTTCATTTAGGAGACTTCATCGGTATCAAGGGTTTTGTTTTTCGCACCGGCATGGGCGAAATCACCGTACATGTCCAATCTTTTAAGCTTCTAAGCAAAACCCTTAGGACGCTTCCTGTGGTGAAGAAGGATGCAGAGGGCAATGTTTACGATGCCTTTTCGGATCCCGAACAGCGGTATCGGATGCGCTATGTGGACCTGACCGTAAATGAAGGCATCAGAGATACCTTTATCACCCGCAGCCGCACCATTTCGGCCATGCGCTCCTTTTTTGATCAACAGGGATGGCTGGAAGTAGAGACTCCCATTCTACAACCCATACACGGGGGGGCTGCAGCCAGGCCATTCAAGACCCATCACCACAGCCTCGACATTCCTCTCTACCTGCGAATCGCCAATGAGCTCTATCTAAAAAGGTTGATTGTCGGAGGTTTTGACGGGGTATATGAAATAGGAAAAATGTTTCGCAACGAAGGCATGGACCGCACTCACAATCCCGAGTTCACCTCCATGGAAATCTATGTGGCCTACAAAGATTACCGGTGGATGATGGAAATGACAGAAAGCTGCCTGGAAAATGTCGCCCATTCGGTACTCGGAACTACTGTTGTCAAAGTTGGGGACAGGGAGATCGACTTCAAAGGACCGTATCCGCGTCTAAGCATGTACGAGTCCATTGAACAATACACAGGCTTCGACATATCGGAAATGGAAGAAGCAGATTTGCGAAAATTATGCGACAAATTGCACATAGAAGTGGATAACGGAATGGGGCGCGGGAAGCTAATAGACGAGATTTTCAGTGAAAAAGTTGAGCGGCACCTGATTGACCCCACCTTTATCATTGACTACCCTATTGAGATGACACCACTGGCAAAAAAGCACCGCTCAAAGACCGGATTGGTGGAGCGTTTTGAGTTATTTGTCAACGGGAAAGAAATTGCCAATGCCTATACTGAGCTCAATGATCCCATCGATCAAAAAGAGCGATTCGAAGAGCAGTTGAAACTGGCTGAAAGAGGTGATGATGAGGCCATGGTCATGGATGAAGACTTCATACGCTCCCTGGAATTCGGCATGCCACCCTGCTCAGGCCTGGGCATAGGGATAGACCGACTGGTAATGATACTTACCGGCAAGCGATCAATACAGGAGGTATTGTTTTTTCCTCAAATGAGACCGGAAAAAAAGTCTGGAGAACCAAAAAAGGAAGAAGGATGAGGACGACCATGTACTATCTGATATCAATAGCTGCAATCTTCACAGTTATGCTAGTTTCCTCATGTGGAAGAACCTCAGAGGAATCTGTTGATGGGTCTTTAGATCTATCTGAAGAACTTACTGACAACAAATGGTTCACCTTTGATGAGACCCATCAAACATGGTCTACTGCATCGAGAGTCATCAGTGATTTGATGGCCGGGGCGAAGTTCGACGATCTGGGCATGATGCCCATAGGAGAAAACTCTGTCAATGACTTCAGCAGTAAGTTTCCCGAGCAATTAGGTCCCTATCAGCAAACCCCCTATGACCCTCAAATGGCAGACAAAGAGCAATTCGCCTGGTTGCGGCTCTATGAAAAAGGAGATGAAAAATTGCTTTTCACCGTCTATCGCTTCGATTCGCCTCTGAATATGATGAACTTTTTTGTGACGCTGGACAGCATGTACAGAGAGCAGCCCGAATTGACAGTGGATGAGATTCAGCTTGGAAATAAATCAGGTTGGTCGGTGACTGACGCCCAGGGCCACAGCAGGGAAGTCGGCATCCTGCTTGATGACAATACCTTTTTGCAGGTGGATGTTTGTCCGGAATTCACAGGCGATGTACTTGAACTGGTAAGAATGATTGATTTTTGAGTCGAGGGCCTCAATAAGAGGTCAGATCAATTTTTAAATTCTCATCGGAATTTCCAGTGGTAAAAAGGCTTTGCCGGCTCAAATATTTTTCAACAATCCGAGGTGGAGAATTCTTCCACCGGTTTGGTTTACTGGACTGACACTTTTGCCAATTACCACACCATTTTCAGGGGCGAAGTACTCCTTATTCACCTTTCCGAATATGTCCTTTATCACTGCAATTTTCTCCCCCTTTTTCAAAATTTGAGCGTACTCAGGTAGGACTGTAAGTATTCCGCCTGTATCGGTGTAAATCCAATACGAGGAAGAGCAGAGCACAGCCGGATTTGGTGCTTTTTCCACCTTTCCATCGAGAAAACCGAGATAATTCAGTGCGTTGTATACCCCGATCAAACTGTTTTTAATCATTCCTTTTTGAAATAAGTTGGGATTGCCCACTTCAAGAGTGATTGCAGGGATATTGAGCGCACTTGCAGCTCCGCGAAGGGTTCCGTCTGCAGGAGGATTGTGCACGATGATCTGCGCATTTTGCAATTTGGCCAACCTGGCCGTTACCTTGTGCCTCATATCCGCCCGGATGTAGTATGAGTTGATTCTTCCAAAACTAGCAGTGTGGAGATCGAGCAGGTAGTCAATGTTTTTAATGACTTTATGAAAGAAGCGGTAAGCATAAACCGAACTGACATTGCCTTTTTTGTTACCTGGCATGATGTGATTGAGGTCTACATTGTCAATAAATCTTCGCTTTTTTCGGGCAAAAGAAGGCACATTGACCACCGGCACAGCAATGATATTTCCTCTTAGTTTAGAGGAGTCAATTTCTCTCATCAATTTTTGGATAACCGGAATTCCGTTGAGCTCATTTCCGTGGACGGCTGCAGTCAAACCCAATGTCTTTCCATCATCAATTCCCCTTGCAACAATGACCGGGATGTAAACCGGGTTACCAAGAGGATCATCGATCAAATGCAACCACAACTCGTGCGTCCTGCCCCTTTCGAGTGATTCGAGATCTATCTCGCGAACCACTTTGCGATTGTTTGCGGTCAACATATCCGATACTGTCATAAACTGCTTTTTTCTTTGATGAAATCCCAAATTCCCCTTGCTGCCATTTCGATAATCGGCCTGTTGGAGCTCTTGTCAGCTGGCGCCAAACCACCCAGACTAAGAGTATTGATTTCCGAAAGGCACCTCACGCCATCATCTCCGACAAGGGTGTCAAATCCAAAGAGGATGACACCCTGTTTTTTCATGTCAGGTATGAGTGTATGCGCAATCTTCAACTCCTGCTCCTCAAGATCTGCGTCAATGGATTTTCCACCCTGAGATACATTGCAAAGCCATGAATTTTCCGGTGGCAGCCTTAAAGTGGCACCCAGGATATTCTCATTGCTAATCATAATTCTCTTGTCCCCCATATGGACATTGGACAGATACTTCATCCCGAGAAACTCAGCGCCCTGGTCACCCTCCATTTTTCGCTCCAGCGATTCCCAATCCGATTCCCCATTTTCTTGCCAAACCCGGTTGCCATCTACCCGAATCAAGCCCATCCCACCATAACTTTTGAGCGGCTTGAGAACAATGGGAAACTGCCTGGAAAAATCGATCACATCCTCCATTGACTTAATATGGCGAATGGGAGGGCAAAGATCGGGATAATTGAGCAGAAAAAGTTTATTACTTGTCAATTCTATACCAGAGGGGCGATTAATTATCCGATCTTCGTCAAACTCGCTGATGAGAAACTCGAAAAAACCGTCCGGAATAGGTCTTGGAAGCCTAAGAATAATCCAGTCGTATTCTCTCAGTTCCCTTTTGATGTAGGTATGGGCAAAAAAGGAAGGATCTTTGCCAAAGCGAAAATTATCTGTAACCTTTCTGACATTGATCATACCCGACTGGTAGTCCCTGAAGAAGGCTAAATTCTTTGGCAAGCCCCTGGAGGCCACCTCTATTCGACTGGATGGCTCCAACTGTTGCATGGATCGCATCAAATCATATACAGAGTTCTGAGCACTGTGTACACGATGGTCTGTTAATACCAGGATTTTCATGGTCTAAAGCAACTTGTTAAAAGTTTATAAAAACTTAACTTCAAACAAGGAAACCTTTGTTCTTTGTTCAATCTGCATCATAAAATATACATCGGACTCCTTCCAGGTGGTCTTTAACCCGGTCATTAATTCAGCATTTCTACTCCAAAGTCTTTACTTTGGCAAACACCTAGCTACACCTTCGTATTCCCTATACTCAATAGCAATTAGTCAATTTATGGCTCCGATCAAACCAGATTGAAGGAACACGCTCCAAAGAGCTGACTTGTAGCATACTGTTTTAGAAAAAAAATAAGGACAATTCCCTGGGATGGTATCTTTTAAAAAATTCTACGTCACACGATAAGCCTGTACTTTAATAATCGCGAAAATGGTTCATCGCACCCACTTAATTGCATTCAATGGAAAATGCTAATCATTGCTAACAGAGGGGTCCGATAAAATAATCACTTCTGACTACCCTCTTTGATTTCGCGAATTAGCTGTTCGTCATTATTGAGCGAAAGGAAGAGTTTTTCCCGAAATTTCCCCTTAGAGTTGATCAACATTTTGGCCATGTTGTCAATAGCGATCATGGAGCAGACGGTCTGAATAAAGCCCTCGATTAGATCATCAAGTCCCAGACCCAATTTATTAAAATCCCTTCGATCTGTCAGCATGAGTCGGTTGGTGTCTGAATCCCAATTTCCTCCATCCATTTTTATGGATAGATTCGTACCCAATATGGGCCATGAATCACTTCCTTCGGCAAGGTGATCCTCCAAATGCTTTGCTGCTCTTCGTCCGTAAATGCAAAGTGGAGATATTCTGTCCTCCCCGGCACTGACCATCATCCTGATATCAGCTACATAACTTTTGCCTTTTAGATTGGGCATAGTTCCCACATGGTAGAGCCGACCTTTTTTACCTTTAGAGCTCCAGTGGTAGTTTCCAATGAGAGATTGGACAATAAACTGCTTGTATGGATAATCGTTTTCCATAAACCTTTTCAGCTCTGCTTCACTGGTTATTGTAAATACACCCTGGCCGGCATTGCTGTAGGGTATCTTGATCACGGCATGTCCTCCAAACATTTTCACATAGAGTGGAATTTCTGCCTTGCTCACATCCCAAATGGTCTCAGGGGTATTGATATGAATTCCGCTATCCTCATATTCTGCATTAAAAATATCATAGGCCTTGGCGGCCACCATTTTATTTCTCCCTCCTGCCAAACATGCTATAATGGGGTTGAGAATTTTAGTCCTGGTAATGACCGGTATTCGATTCCAGGGTCTTTGGGTTACATACCGGAAAGCAGCTCTGATGGGGTGCCATTGCTTATCATCGCCATAGACATACATCAAACCCTCCTCAAATTTCACCGAGGGGGATTGGGTTTGATCTTTGAATTCAGCCAAAAAAACTTTCTCTCCTGTCAATTCGGCAATTACACAAGCATAGCCTGAGGCCTCCATGATGTTTTTATCATAAATCACAGCAAGTCTACCATCAGATGGGGTAGTTCGGGACTTTAAAATGGGGAGAAAAGTCCTCTCTATGAGGTTTTTATAGGAGCCCATTTCCTGGTGATCTATCATCAGAGGCATTGACTTCTGTCCGGAAGGACATGAATTGTTTTCAATCACGACCATTTCCCGCTTCCCCTTTTCAGTGGCTACATTAATCAAATCAGCGCCGCCCCACTTGAAGTATTTGGGTTTGTAACTGAGTATGGAAGTCAATGCATCTCTATCAACTCCTGGGTGAAGGTGACAGTAGCGCTCTATAATTCTGATTTCACTCAGATTTAGAAAAAAATCAACCATTGGGTGGAGGGTGGCATTCAATGCCTTTGGGTACCAGTGGTTCTCAGCTTCAAATGATCCGGGCGATACCAGTTTGGCCATAGATTGAGGGTCCGTATTAATCATGCTTGTCTGTAATTATCGAGTATTATAATTCATTATTAAAGAACAAAGCTAAGGTATCGGAAATCTATTTCGAGCTACCCAGGCAGGTTTTTTATAAAAAAATAATACCGCCCCTAAGAAGATTAAAGAATCAGAAGGGAATGATAAGAATTGACGCCGTCTTTTAGGAGTTAAAATTTTTTTCTTTTCCCATTTTTCAAAAAAAGGCAGCAATTTTGAGTTAAAAAGTGTTAATTAACCACTAACTTTGGCAGGTCATTAAATCTTTAAGAAATGAAAAAAACTTTTGCACTTCTCGTCACATTTGCAATCATCAGTTCATCATTTTTTTCTTCCGGGCTTCAAACCCAGCAACTTGTAAATTCCGATCATCTCAAATTGGATGAATTGAGAACAAAGCTATATTCTGTGCCGGAGGGAGGACAGTCCACTATCGAGCTTCCCAATCATATGGATATTTGGAGAGAGTATAAAGTTACCGAGTCAAATATACTTGCACCGGATTTTCGACAAAGGCGGTCGGATGTCCGTACCTTTAGGATTGTTGACAAAAGAAATCCTATTGTCAGGGGAAGGTTGGCTATTTCTCAATACGGGATGCACGCCATCATCATTAGTCCCTTTGGAACCATATATATAGAGAATACAGGTGCAGCCGATTCTGATCAATATTACATATACCTCAACGACAATCCACTGGCCGAAGAGGTAGCAGAATTGCCCCGTCCCTCCTGTCTTGGAATGGAAAAAGCTCCAGAATACAGAGAACCCATGAGGAGATTCAATATGAGGAGCAATGATGTTCTGGAGTTTGGAGAGGTCATGAGAACCTACAATCTAGCCATAGTGAGCTCAGGAGATTTTTACCTCAACAATGGAGCAACCATTCCCCTCGTAGAAGATGCCATAATCAACTCTGTAAATGCCATTCAGGCAATTTTTGAAACGGACCTGGGTGTACAGTTCAATTTATTGGATCCCCACATTTACACCTCGCCGGCTGCTGACCCCTTTGTACCTCCCGGCCCATCGCTTACCAAACAAGCAGCTGATGCAATTCACAGTCATTTTGCAGTATCCGAATACGATATCGGGCATGTATTTCACAATTCTACCGGTTCGACCATTGGGGGCGGTGGAGTCGCCGGATTGGGCGTAGTCTGCAGAGATTTAAACTGGATGGGAGGCCCCGGAAAATGGAAAGGTGCCGGTTGGAGTGGTTCCTCTTCTAACACCACCAACTTTTGGATCCAGCTGGCAGCTCACGAAATTGGTCACATGTTCAATGCAACTCACACCTTTAATGGTTCAGGAGGAGCGTGCACAGGCGGCAACTTCAGTCCAACCACCAATTACGAAATCGGTTCCGGTACAACTGTCATGAGCTATCAGGGAAGTTGTGGAGCCGGGCAGAACATTCCCTCCTCGGGAGTGGGTGATAATTATTTTCACGCCAACAGTCTCGTGCGAATGATAGACTACATATTAGACTTTGGAACCTGTGCTGATGAGGACGATCTTGGGAATTCACCTCCCGTGGCAGAAGCCGACCCCTGTGGATTGATCAACCAGATTCCTATTGGTACTCCCTTCAAGATTGTAGGCGAGGGAACCGATCCGGACGGGGATGTACTAGCCTTCAGTTGGGAGCAGTACGACAATGACGGACCTACCGGGCCTACCCAGGGCAAAATAGGGGCTGATGCTGCAGCTGATCCCCTGGCCCCGCTCTTCAGAAGTTATCCTGCAAGCAATACAGCCACTCGATATTTTCCATCAAAAAGTCTTTTGCTCAATGGCGAATTTGCAAGTTCTTTCGAACCACTACCAACAGTCGCCAGGGACCTCACCTTCAGGCTTTCAGTTCGAGATGGGAATGGTGGCCTGGGAATGGACGAACTATTTATCTCAGTAGAAGATGCAGGCCCATTTGAACTCACTTTCCCCAATGGAGGCGAGGTTTTTGATGCCGGTGACAATATCAACGTAACCTGGGATGTCAATGGGACCAATGCTTTTTGCAATGATGTAGATATATATTTGTCGATAGATGGTGGGCAAACTTTTCCCTATCAAATAGCGGAAGGCGAATCCAACAATGGCTCTTTTTCAGTAGAGTTGCCGGAAAGTCTTCCCAATACCGCCAACGCGAGAATCAAAGTGGCTTGTGCTGATAATCCATGTGTGGTGTTCTTCACCATTTCAGCAGATAACTTTGAAGTCGAATCCGATTGCGATGCCCCCAATACGATGATTTCACCGGATAGTTTTAACGTTTTTGAGCTAGGTGATCCCGGTCTTGAACTCGGACTTCAAAACAATCTTGGCTCGATCATCACAGGCTTTGACGGAACTATTGATTCAGATGACGATGAGGGTTTGTTGGTCTTTCTAGACGGAACCCCCCCTGAATGCGCGGTGGCAGGAAACACCATCAATTATCACTTCTACAGCTTTGCTGTGGATGCTTCGGGCTCATACACCATAGCCCACGGAGGGCCATTTGGCACAGTACTCAACCTCTACTCTGCACCTTTTACAGGCACCAACTGCAATAATCATATCGCGAGCAGTGCAGAAAGACCCGATGGTATGGGACAAATAACAGTAACCTCAAACCTCACTGCTACTTTGGAGCCCGGCAACTTATACATCGTGATGGTAAGCAGTTTTGGCGGTGGTTTTCCGAGCTATCCTTTTGATTACAACATATCCTTTACGTCTACTCCGCCGGGAGCGAATGTTTACGATGGAGTTATTCTTCCCACTGATTATTCTTACACCTTTATAGCGGTAAACTCCTCGACCGGCATCATTACTTTGGAAAATGAGGATTCAGATTTTACCGGGCTTCCATCGGGATCTTATGACATTTATGGTGTAGCTTATTACAGTGGTTCAGGGCCTGTGCCCGCTCCTGTCGACCCCAGTGACTGGATAGGACAGTCCTTATCCACTATGCTCGGAACTGATTGTGCCGTAGTAAGCGCAAATGCAAAACCTATATTGGTTCTTCCATCCGGAGACTGCGATGCCTCATTTGAGTTTAATGGAGTGGCCTCACTGGAAAATCCGCCATTCAATACAGTGGAGTTTTGTCAAAATGAACCCAATCCCAGTCCGACAATTACAGGAAATCCAGGTGGAGAATTCTCAGCTAACAACCCCAATATTTCCATAAATGCGATTACGGGACTGATCGATCTGAGCAGTTCAATGCCCGGCACCTATGTCGTCACTTATGAGGATGATACAGAGGATGGTTGCGATGAGTCAATACAAGTGATCATTCACTCAACTCCATCCGCCTCAGCCTCTAATGCAGGTCCTTATTGCGTAGGAGAGACCATTCAGCTCAATGCATCAGGAGGAACCTCCTACAATTGGACGGGACCCAACGGCTTTAGTTCCTCACTGCAAAATCCATCCATACCCAATGCCACGCTCGCTATGGCGGGAACTTACTCTGTAACTGTTACCGATGCCAATAACTGTTCGGCGGTAGCCACTACCAATGTGGGGGTCAATCAAAATCCAAATGCCTCAGCATCCAATGC
>REEI01000141.1 GCA_007695145.1 Saprospirales bacterium
TTTATGCTCTTAGCCTCGGAAATCATATCTGAAGGATTTGGTGAATAATTTCCTAAAGGTACTGATTTCCAGGCTTTTAAACAAATTTTAGAATACTTATATTACTGAATTTTAATAATTTATACAATTTTTTTTCTCTAATTCAACCCTTGATTCGCATTAATAGCCTAATACAATTGAATTATTTCATGAAACGGTGTTTGAGTCAACTCAAAACAGCAACCAGGATGGGGATAATGGAAAAACTTAAGGAGTTTTCTATCGAGTTGGGGCTAGTTAATGAAGAATTAGAGAGAATTTGCGGATGGTTAACCCCTCCCCTCATAGCCCTCGATTTCAGCGCAGAGTTTTTCTATATCTTCATTAGTGTGCAAGGCGTTCAGCACCACCCTGGTGACCACCGGGTCATCCGGACCGGGATAATTAAATGAGGAAATTACAATCTCTCTTTCCAATAAGTGGGTATATATGCCCTTTTGCTTGCAGAAGAAAAAGGGGCGATCGGCAAGAGAATCAAAATATTTTTCAATATTTATTTGGGATCGAAAATAGTGAATATTATCCCTCAGCTTTTGCAATTGCTTTTCAAAAATTTCTCCCCCTTTCAGCCATGCATACAAAAATGCAGGATTGGGCGGAGAACTCCCCCCAAATGATGGTGTTGCCCTAATCCTGTCTAAGCAGTTAGACGGTCCGAGAATGAATCCTGCAGGCAATCCCATTGCTTTGCCTAGCGAACCCATAAACAAGGTATCTCCACTTATATATTTTTGCCAGTCTTGATATAGGGGGTCATGCAATCCACCCCGCAGCCCTATGCCGTGACTGTCATCCACTACAAGCGAAATACCCGCAATTCCGGTCAACTGCTCCATCCATTCTATGTCTGAATGAGTGCAAAAGAGACAGTCCGTACTGTTTTGAAGAAAAAAGTATTCTTTACCCAACGGCTTTAAATTCTTCAAATTCTCATGAATCCAATCTTTCCTGCTTCCTTCAAACGGTGGGGAAAAATGTTTCCACAGCGCAGAGTGGGTGCCGGGTGCCACACTGAAAATCGCCTCAGAAGGTAAAACCTCAGATATCAGATAGCCTGCAAAAGAACCGGAGGATACCAGGAGAGCGTCTTCTGCTCCTGTCATTTGCCTGAGTCTTTCCTCAGCAGCCTCATAAATATTGATCTGAATATTGCTCAGCCTGCTTCCTCCAAAGTGTGTGCCTGCCCTGTCGATGCCCTCCTTGATCAGTTCTTTGAACTCCTTCAATTGGCTCAGTCCCAAATAGGAAGTGCCACTAAAATAGAGGTATTCACCTTGCTGGTGTTTGATGGTTCGTCCCGGAAGTTGATCAGTGTAGAGTTTCATGGATTTTTTTATTCGCCTTGAGATGAGTTATCTTCAACCAGTATGCCAAAAATGGCGGCTTCACTATTACAACTGAAAAGCAATCTCTGTCTCATCTTTAAAGAACTCTTGTTTTATAGCGCAAGTTGACCAATAAGTGATCGGTATAATGAGCTATGAAATGACCACAGGGACAAAAATTCCAGACTGGAGCTTACTCCCTCGTTGACCTTTTTTGTTTTGGGAACCCTTTCCTTATTTTCACTCATTTAAGCTGCATCCTAGCCCTGCTTCTTCTGAAAAGTGGATCACGCCATTAATCACTCTTACCCCTGTTGCGGGATCATTGGCTAAAAGGGCTGCTCCGTCCAGGTCTATGTAATCAAAAAGAGGACTCAACTGAGCCATGGCTGAAATTCCAATGGATGATTCGGTCATACATCCACCCATAACTTTTAAGTTTAGAGACCGTGCGTTTTTTATCATTTCCAGGGCCTGGCTGATTCCCCCGCATTTCATCAATTTGATGTTTATACCGTCAAACCAGGGCTGACATTTGATTACATCGCTGGCTTCGGAACAACTCTCATCAGCAATAATAGGCAGCTCGGGATTGTGCCATTTTTTTTGCTGTGCGGTTTCTTGTCCCATTGGCAATGGCTGCTCCAACAAGTCTATATTGAGATCTTTTAGCGCCTCGTAATCTCGGTATAAGTGTTGAGCATCCCAGGAGCAGTTGGCATCAATTCTGAATATGGCGTTGGTCTCTTTTCTCAGTTGGTGGATCAAATCCAGGTCTTTTCTCGAGGCAGTTTTTATCTTGAAAATAGGCCAATTGGCCCATTGAATTTTTCGGGTCATCTCTTCGAGGCTACCATGTCCAATGGTATAACTGGAAACCGGTACATGGCTGGAATCTATTCCGAGCAGTTCTCTTACAGTTGCTTTTCTGCTTTTTCCGAACCAATCCCAGGCGGCACAATCGATGGCTGAGAGCAGAAAGCGATCTTCCTTTAGCAAGGGCTCAGCTTTTTGATACAATTCCAGGGGGTGTTCCCACTTGAATTTTGAAAGGGCTTCCTTTACGCGCTCAAAAGCACTTTTTAGTTTTTCCGGACTGAGTCCAAAATAGGGAATTATGGTGGCCTCCCCGAGACCATAGTATTCGTTTTTTGTGATTTTCAGGATAAATGTATCTCTGTATTGGTAGCTGCCGTGGGATATGGTAAAGGTATCTTTCAATTCCAGCCTGTAGGAAAACAAATCCAGTTTCATCTATTTATTTTTAAGTGACGGGTGATTCCAATATGGACAAAATTCCGGTATCTGAATTGAATTGAGCATACACACCCATTGGCAGTGTAAACTGCTCGCGGATATGGCCAAAGGAGAGGCCATAAGCCACGGGGATGCCCAGATTTCCAAGGCGATCACTTAGGGTTTCCTTCAAGCTGAGAGAATTCGAATCTTCCTTTTTTTCACACCGCAGACAAATTCCAAGGGCTATACCAGCCGCTTTTTTTAGATCAGTAGCCTGTAGAAGTTGGGTGAGCATACGGTCTATGCGATAGGGTACTTCCCCTATGTCCTCGATAAAAACTATTTTATCTTTGAAGCTGTCCAGATATGAAGTGCCCGCAAGTGAAGCTAACAGGGAGAGGTTCCCACCTGACAACCGACCAATGCAATTTCCACTTCTTATGGTATGAAACCGGAATTCGCTGTTTTCATCACCCTTTTCTTTATTTTCCTCAGAATGCAAAAACTCCAGTGGATATTTTTCCTGACCGGTGACTAATGGCAGTAAATAGCTGCGGCTGTATTCCGGCAACTCACTACCCGCTACCGGGCCGTGAAATCCGGAAAGTCCCGACTTCACCCAAAAGGCATTTAACAGAGCAGTGATATCGCTGTAACCAATGAAAACTTTCGGATTGGCAGCAATCAAGCGGTAGTCAATTTTCTCCAAAAGTCTGGTCGATCCATAGCCGCCTCTCAGACACCAAATTCCTTTGACCCGCCTGCTGTCAAACATCCGGTGGATATCCTCCAGTCTTCCGCGATCGGGCCCTGCCAAATACCCTTTTTGTTGATGAAGATGTCTTCCCTCCTCCACTTTAAAGCCCGCCTCTCGTATGTTTTTTAATGCATTTTCATACCTCTGCTCATCAAAAGAACTGGAAGGGGCAATCAGACCGATGCGATCTCCCTGTTGTAGGGCAGGAGGCTTTAAAATAGGCCGGGATAATGATGTTTTTTGCCTTGAAATTAGATTACCCGGACTGAGGGTCAACCCTCCGGCACCAATTGCGAGGTACTTGCTGAATTTTCTTCTCAGCATCTTGATTCAGTTTTATGGTTCATTTGCTTATCAAATCATTGGAACAGCACTAATTCTTCAAGTCAAAAAAGCTAATAAAATCCAGACTCACTCTTCGGAGTCAATTTGTTCCAGTAATAACTCAACAGCTCGCTTTAACTGCGGATCTTCACCCTTTCCCTTTGCATCTACCGGGTTTTCAACCAGGTGATTGGGCACTGCAGGCCCGTTTTCCATATTCTCATCATTGGAGAGTGTAAACCATCCCCTGAAGGGCATTCTCACCAGGGTGCCGTCCACAAGAGAATATCCACCGGTACTGATAACGGCTCCAAAGGTAGGTTGTCCAACCAATTCCCCATGACCCAGGTCTTTGTAGGCATGGGCAAAAATTTCAGCATTGGAATAGCTACTCTCATTGATGAGCGTAATAGAGGGTATCATCAGCACCGGGAAGGGTAGTCGCTCTGAGTAGGGATAGTTGTCCCTAAAGTCTCTTTTCCCTTCTTCCAGTTCATTGACCGCACCTCTCGGAATGGTGTAGGAGTGTTGACGTGTATTGAGAATGGCCATTAGGAGGTCGGTCGTAAACCCTCCTCCGTTGTATCTCACATCGATCAGGATACCTTCCTTTCCGTAGCCACTCGCCATCAGTTCTCTTTCAAAGCGCTCAAAACTCGGTCTGTTCATGCCTTGAATATGAATGTAACCCAGCCTTCCGTTGGAAGCCAATTCAGTCATTTTCCTTCGTTCATCTACCCATTCTTCATACAATTGTCGGTTGAGGATATTGGCAGGTCGAATGATGACTTCTCTTTGCTCACCCCTGCTACTTTGGACGCTCAGCCTCACCCGCTCATTGGCCATCTCATCCAAGTGCTGGTAAAAGTTTTCTCCGGAATGCACTGCCACTCCATTGATGGCGCGGATGATGTCGCCCTCGGATAGTCTGCTGCTTTCCCGCTCAGCTGGTGAGCGCATCACGACTCTTGTAACCTCCAGCCCATTATTTACAGGCTTTAATTCCACACCCAATCTCCCTGTTTTATCAGCCTGAGTTTCCTCCGGGTTGCCTCCAAACATTCCGAGGTGACTGGCATCTAATTGAGCCAGCATGTGGTTGAACATATCTCTGAAATCCTGCCGGGTGCTTGCGGCCATTGCTTTTGGCTTATATCGCTCCTTTAGGGCTTCCCAATTTCTTCCGTGGAATTGCGGATCGTAAAATCCCATTCCAAAAATTCTCCAACCCTCTTCAAACATGAATCCCATTTCCTCCTTATGCCTGATGGTCATGCGGGCTGAATAAGGGATGTTGTCCGGCCTTCCACCTGAAGTACTGATTTTTTGAAGCCGGCCCCTGTCCAGATAGTAAATGTCCTTGCCATCTGAAGACAGTTCAAGCGACCCACCGGTAAAGTTTTCTGCCAGAGTTTTCCGGTCCGAGCCGTCCCACTTGATGGACTGTAAAAGATTGCCGGATGGTGAATTGCCGGTAAAGTAAAAAGTTTCTCCATCGTGGGAAATCATGATATTCCACTCGTTTCCAACATCACGTGTCACCTGAACCAGTCGGTCGTGAATCCGATCGAAGTCAATGGTGATCAATTTATCTTCAGTTTCTTCTTCATCCTCCTCCCCATTGTCCCCATTTTTGCGATTGGCATTTGCGGGACTTTCATCACCAAAAATTTCCAGCTCGGTCCACTCGGTTCGGGTTCGCTCCCAATCTTCCTCTCTCAACCAAACAAACCAAATGTCGAAGTCCTGGTTGTTGCGGTCTGATGCAAATGCAAGTTTGCTGCCGTCCTTACTCCAATAGGGGTTTAGGTCTCTTCTCGGGTGCATGCTGATATTGACTGGCTCTTTTGAGTTGTCGGCAGCATGTATATATATTTCTGTATTGAAGTTAAGATCGGGCAGTGAGTAGGCCAGCCACTGATCATCAGGGCTCCATTTCAAGCCCCCGGGGGTAGCCCATCCATCCAGCAGCGTGTTCACATTGTTGATATTACCTATAGAATCAATATCTGCCGTCACCAGCTTTCCCCTCCCAATTTGGATGGCGATTCGTTCTCTGCTGTTCGATAGCCAGAAATTCATCACATCCTGATCCTTATCGGTAATTTTAACGACTTCCCTTTGCAGGGTTCTGAAGATATCACCGTGATCGGGATCCGACGATCGAGAGGCATAAATTTGGAATTGGCCGTCGCGATCTGAAACAAACAAGAGGGTAGAATCTGTAAGCCAGGCAGGATTTTGATCCCTGGCAGCATGGTCGGTAATCGATATGGTATTGGAGTGATCCTTGTTGTTGAGGGTGAGAAAAATTTCCCCTCGAATCGTAAGAGCAGCGTACTTCCCATTGGGTGAAATGGTGTATTGATTGGCATCTGAATTAAAGGTTTTTTTCTCCTCCGGATAAAATCTGAAATCGCGGGTTACCATTACTTTGATGGGGTGGATGTCACCAGAATTCAGATCGAGTGAATGTATGCCAATTCCTCTCTCAAACACTACTATGCTTCCGTCATTGCTGATATCAAAGTGACGTATCCCAACCTCTTCAAAATGGGTCAGCTGAGTCGCCTCACCCCTTTTTTCACCGGCATTGGTTATCTCTTGCTTGTATAGATTGTAAACTCCGGATTCAGAGGAGAGGTAGTAGAGGTTCCTCCCGGCCCATCTGGGAAAAATGTGCATAGCTCCACCATTGGTAATGCGGTGGTAGCGATCGCGATTGGTATTGTACACATAGATATCTCTGGCGGCCGGGCCTGTATAAGGTTCGCGATTGGCTGGTGCTGTCCCGCTTTCAAAAGCTATGAGCCTGCCGTCATCAGTTGGTCTGGGATTAAACCCAAGCGCATCCATGGCACGGTAGGGCGTTTTGTTGTTGGGGTCCAATCGAAAAATTTCCCACTCTCTCTCCACGGCCGCATAGTCTCTTCTGGTGTTGAAAAAAATGGTGCCGTCAGATTGGAGTGATGGATTCATGTCACCGGCAGAATGCCAGGTGAGCCGCTCTATCCCACTTCCGTTGATATCTACTTTGAATAAATCATTGTTGCCATGCCTGTTTCCGGCAAATACTATATGCCCACCATCGCGACTGAAAGTTGGACTGAATTCATAACTTTCGTGAACGGTGAGGCGGGTTGCCATTCCCCCTTCAAAGGGTGCAATCCAAATGTCGCCTTGATAGGAAAAGGAAATATTGGCCCCATCCGGACTTATGGCGGGATGCCTTGCCAAAATTTCCTCCTGAGAAAAAAGATTGGAGGCAGATAGCAGGAGTACAATGAGAAGTGATGAACAAAAAGAAACTGCAGAGAATACAATTTTCATAATCCGGTTTTTTGTCAAAAAGTCTCCCTTAAAACGAGAGCATTTCACCAAAGTTGAGTGAAATTTGGCAGATCAATAGGGTTCCTTTCGTGGGAAATCCACCAATGAGGAACCATTTACCAGTGCAAACTCATTTACAAAAGGGACCGTAAGATTACGAAAAATTGCTAAATTCATCATTTTTGCAACCATCTTTAGGGTTTTCTTAGAATTGGAATACCCTCTCAAAGGATATGATTTTTATTCCATGAGACCAATTAAGGGCCCCTGCCAATAGGTTTTTAGGTATAATTCCGTTGAAGAGTTTTATGAAAAAGAGCGATTTTGAAAAGATAGCACAACAGATACCCAGCCAACCCGGTATCTATCAGTTTCTCGATAATGAGGGGCGGATATTGTATGTGGGGAAGGCCAGGAATCTTTACAACAGAGTCTCTAGCTATTTCAGCGGGGGTAAGAACTTACCCAATAAGACGCGTGTGATGGTAAAAAATGCCGAACGGGTGAAATACATCATCGCCGATTCAGAACACGATGCACTTTTGTTGGAAAACACCCTGATAAAGGAACACCAGCCGCGCTACAATGTCATGTTGAAAGACGGGAAAACGTATACCTACATTTGCGTCAAAAAGGAGCGTTTTCCACGCGTTTTTTTCACCAGGAAAGTCATTCGGGACGGGTCGGTTTACTTTGGCCCCTACACATCGAAGTACAGGGCAAAAATTGTCCTGGAGATGATTAAGAACCTATTTCCACTCAGAACCTGCAAATACAATCTTTCAGAAGAAAATATCCAAAAGGGCAAGTTCAAAGTATGCCTTGAATACCACATTGGCAACTGTCTCGGTCCCTGCGAAGGTCTCGAAGCAGAGGAGGACTATAACGATAAGATACAACAGGTTAAAAATATGCTCAAGGGTAATTTCAGCGATGTGGTTCGACACCTCAAATCTGAAATGGGGAGAAGTGTGAGTGCGCTCGAATTTGAGAAGGCTCAGAAAATCAAGGAAAAATTAGATGCCTTTGAGGCCTATCAGAGCAGGTCGACCGTGGTCAGCCCCTCCATCAAAGATGCCGACGTTTTTTCTTTTGATATGGAAGAGGAGCGGGCCTATGTCAATTATATAAAGATAGTAGATGGCGCTGTAATCAATACGCATACCGTAGAATTGAAGAAAAACCTCAATCAGGAACCCGTAGATTTACTCTCCTTCGCCATCACAAGCTTGCGAGAGAGATTTAATAGCATAGCCGGAGAAGTAGTGGTGCCCTTTGTCCTCCATTTGCCGGAGGAGAATGTTGTAACCACTGTTCCCCAAAGGGGAGAAAAGAGGAAGTTGCTGGAAATGAGCCAGAAAAACTTGAGGTACTTCATCCTCCAAAAGCAGCGGGAAAGAGAGGAGCGAAAGCGAAGGGAAACCGGTGGAATGAGAGTAGTCCGGAAACTCCAGGAAGACCTGAAATTGAAAAACCCGCCCGTTCACATGGAGTGTTTCGATAATTCGAATCTGATGGGTAGCCATCCCGTAGCTTCTTGCGTTGTATTCAAGAATGGAAAACCCTCAAAGAAGGACTATCGGAAATTTCATATAAAGACTGTAAAGGGTCCCGATGATTATGCCTCCATGGAAGAGGTAGTTTTCAGAAGGTACAATCGACTTTTAAAGGAGGAGGAACCGCTGCCGCAATTGGTGGTAATTGATGGAGGAAAAGGCCAACTCAGTGCCGCCATGAAAAGTATCACTAAACTGGGTTTGGAAGATGAAATAACGGTGGTGGGGATCGCCAAGCGATTGGAAGAGTTATTTTTCCCAGGAGATCCGGTGCCACTTTACTTAGACAAGAGGAGCGAGTCTCTGAAAATATTGCAATTGATCCGAAATGAAGCCCATCGGTTCGCCATAAATTTTCATAGGGACAGCAGGTCAACCGGCTTGCGCGTAAGCGCCCTGAGGGAAATCCCGGGCGTAGGCCCCGCCACCACCGAAAAACTCCTTCGCCACTTTGGTTCACTAAAAAAAATGTCCAATGCTCCCCGAGAGGAAATTGATTCCCTCATTGGCCCGGCCCTGGGCAAGAAAATATTTCGATTTTTGCACGGTGACGAGGAAGAGTGAAGAGTTGATTAACTATACCACTTGAAAACTAAAAACTCAATACTACCCTCGCCCCATAAAAGACTCTTTCCTGATTTTCCTCTGTATACAACTCAATATGATATACCCCGGCAGGCAAATGACCGATATCCAGAGAAAACTGCTCCTGCAGATGACTGAGCTTCTTCCGATGTACCGTGCCCGCTCGGATATCGACAATCTCCAGCGTACCTTTTGTGAATCCATCGGGTATCTCCAAAGTCAATGGTCCTGAGGTGGGATTGGGGAAGGCCTTGAGGTCTCTTCTATTTTGACTTGAATAATCCACAATCGAAGTAGTTAATCCTAGATCCTCCACAGATATTCTCATTACTGTGTTATGAAGATTTATACTATTGTTTCCAACTCTTGT
>REEI01000049.1 GCA_007695145.1 Saprospirales bacterium
TACGCAAACGCCTGCACTTGTACTTCCATCCTGATTGGATCACCACCAGAAGCCGTGTGAATACCACCGGCATCATTGTAAATCCAGAAAAACATTTCATCGGGATCACGGTCATCAAAGCCTGGTTCGCAACCGCGAATATCAATTCTGGGATAGTCTCCCTGACTGGGATCATAGATTCCGTTGCCTTCATAATCAAAATAGTTACCCAGGCCCTGATCGTTAAAGGGGAGCACAAAATCATAGCGCTCATTGAAGAAAGGATTACCCAGGGCTGGCCAATACTTTACGTTGTCCGGAATCAATTCAGGAGGATAATCCAGGCCTCGCTCAATAAATTGAGCTATATTTCGCTTGTGCTCTTCGATGTCTTCAGAAGTCACCCTGAAAAATCGATCCCATTCTCGACATCTCTCGGCAAAGGTAGAACCTTCACCGGGGGTCAATGGCCCTGGCCACCAATCATTTGAATTGGATCTTCGATAGGACTGGGCGGCCATTTTTAGGTTGTCTTCTTCGTCAAAACCGCCTATCCAAACGGCACCAGCAAAAATAGAGGAAACCTCAGGTAATGGTGGTCTAACATTTGGAACTACATAACGGGCATCCGATAAGTTCCACCACATATCTCCACCTGTCATCAAGCGGGCTCTGACGTTATTGATATTGAGGTCAACTTGAGCTGTGGCCTGAGCACAATCCGATCTGTATTGAGCTGCACTTTGGGCGTTGGGATTTCGGATCATCTCCCTCTCAACATCGGGCGGGACATAGCCCCAAAGTGGGTTAAATCCGGCAACCGCAAAAACCAAAATGCCAATTAAATATTTTTTCATGATGTATGAATTTTTAAAAATGATGTTCGATTAAAATTCTATTACTGCTCCAAAGTAAACTCTTCTCGGCAGGGCAAAGAAACCGGGTGCAAGCAATGCAGCCTGATACTGATCTAAGAAGGGCAATTCCTCTTCACCAACTGGAACGATTCCTCCACGCGCATCTTTCAACTGTCTAATATTGTCTCTTCCAAACTGGGAGTTCAACCAACCTGAATCTTCAGCAGATCCGGTAAATGAATAAACTCCCAGAATGTTTCTGGTATTCAACAGGTTTTCTGACCTCAGGTAAATATTTAAAAATATTGGTCGGGAGTTGTCACCTGATCCATAATTAAGGGTGAATGTCCTGTCAAGTCTTGCATCGAGATAAAAACTCCATGGAAGCCTGGCTCCATTAATGGTACCTGCAAATCCACTACCGCCAAAACGGGTTGGTTGCAACCTCTTGGTGTAGGGTCTTCCAGATACAGCGGTGGCCTGGATATTCAAACCTGTATTTCCAAATAACTCAAAGTCTCCAACCATCGGCCCGTTATAATTCCGGCCTGATCTGTAACGATAGTCCAGGTTGACAACAAAACGGTGTCTCTCATCAAAATTAAGTGGAGTTAAAGTTCTCAAATTACCCCTTGAAGTAAGTCCACTCTGAGAAGTAGGGCTTGAACCGGTACCATCAGCAAACTGAAGAGTGTAACTTGCAACCATTTGCAAATTGTTCGTTCGTCTGAGGTCATACTGAAAGGAGAACCCCTTAACCGTACCAAAGTCCAAATTGCCAAAAGTCTGGTATTGACCTACAGGAGATGCCACGAAAAGTAAGTTCCTAACTTGTATTTGGTCTCTGATCTCCTTGTAGTAAGCTGCAATTTTCAAAGCAGATGAATTGGTAAGTCTCTGCTGGAAGCCTACTTCATAATCAATGGTTTTCTCAGGTCTCAAATTGGGATTTGATGATGGAGTTCTACCCGCATCTTCAAAATAATAGTAATCCATTGGGGATGCGAAGTTATTTGAAGTCGGTCTTTGAACCAATATGTCATAATGGGCAAAGAAGTTCGCATCATCCGAGATGGGGAATGAGAATGCCAGTCTAGGCATCCAATTCACCTGAGGCTTGTAGTCTTCAAAGGAGCGATTTACATCAAAGTCTCTAGCTTTAATATCTTCTTCAAAATCAGTAAGAAAGGGAGTAACAACACCACCTCCAAATAAGACATTTCCATCATTTAAGGGGTTGCCATCCCTGTCATACCACTGCTCTCCTTTTCGGAAACCCAATACAGAGGTACTTTCTCTTCCGTCTGTATAAACTCTATAATCATCCTGCACACCACCAGGCCTATCCAAATTTTCAAACTCATTGTAGAAGTCATCTGCTGTCATCACCTCATAGAGCGAAAATGGATCTCTCATTACTTTTGTATTGGCATCATAGCGATCCATCCTCAGGCCGAGGCGGAAAATAATATCCCTAAACGTAAATCTGTCTTGAATATAAAAGGCCAAGTAATTGGGTCGAAATGGAGCTACATCAAATGTTCTTCTCCCCTCTTCATCGACCCTTCTCCAGAAATCCTCAAAGGTTACATTAGACCCCAATTTGCTTCCCGTAAAGGAGTAGCCATGAAAATTCATGATGTTCTGATCGGTCAATTCAAAAGGTGCAAACATGTCAATGTCAAGATCGTCAGGATGGATATTATCCGTATTGACATACTCGCGCAAGGAAACCTGCTTTAAATCTCTTACTGAGCGGTAAAACTGTCCTCTACCATCTTCGATAATGAGATTTGCAAATTCGTCAAATACGAACAAGGAGTCCGGGTTTCCACCTTGAAAATCAAAAAACGGTGCCTGCTGGAATGAACCAATCACCATATTTGTATCCACATCAATGATGTGATCATTTGCCCGCAATCGAGCTATATTCCAAAGAGCATTGGGGCGAATTCGCCAGTCACGGCTTACCCTCTGCTCATAGTACATCCCTATTTCAATATTGTGTCTTCCTCTCTCGGAACCTCCGGGGAGAAATTCAAAGCTAGCCCTTAGGTCTATTGCATATCGGTCGGTTTCCTGCTTTCTGTATTCGTTGTAAACAGTACCGACATTGGCTGACAATCCGTAGGAAGAACCCAGGAATCCAACTCTGGTGCCGTTGTGGGCAAGAAAATCAGTAACCTGGGTGGGGTTACCAATGGCGGCAAATCCCTTGTTATAGTTATTCAATATAGGATTGATATCCATGCCGGGCTCATAAAGCAGTGGGTTGTTTTCATTGGGGCTAAACCTTCTGGTATAACCAGTATGAGCTATAGTATCGCCTGAAATAGGATCTATCCAGCCGTTGGAATAACCCAACTCATTGACAGCGGGCACCCAATTTACATCAAACGAACCGACGTAACCATAGCGGAAGAAGTTGTCCTGATGAACCTGATCTTCCAACAAGGTATTTCTCCGTTGAAAACTGGCTTGAATGGTATAAACAGCATTTCTGATTAGCTGATTGGTTCGGGCCTGTTCGCCTTCCGGCAAGCCTCTTGTTTGAACACCGAGACGATGTCTCAAACGAATGGTCCCTCTCATAACCTCTGAGTACTGGAAGGGATTTCTATCGTAGTTAAACATGCCCCAACTCCCGCCTACGGTTTGTCCAAGTGCGGCACCAGGCGTACTTCCAGGAGTAAACTGGTCTTTTCTGTCGCTGTAGGTACCTGTAAAGGAAATATCAATATTGTCACTAAGACGGGCATCTAATCTTGCGGTGAAGTCAATATCTCGCCTGGAGTTGTTTCTTCTGATATCTCTGAATTCTATGTTACCGCCATTTTCAGCCAAACGCTCAAACTCAGCCATAGAGAAAGGAGTAACCCCAAAATACTCAACAGGATTTTCCTGAAGAGTTTTCAACGCATCTGGATTCATTTGATAAACTCCTGTAAAACTGGGCCTGTTATCTCTTTGGTAAAGCGCCTGTCCAGATACTCTGAAGCCAAGAACAGATTGAGTAGTATCCCTTCTGCTCCTTAGGATAGGGCCTGAGGCGTTTAAGTTAATAAGAGAATAACCGTAAGGGTCAAGGAATTCGGAGGTTTCCAACTCAAGTCCACCGGAGAATCTATTGGAGGGCCCTCTGGTAGTCAAGCTGATTACTCCTCCGGATACATCTCCGAAGCTAGCGGGGATACCTCCGGTAAGAACCTGCATCTGATCAATTTCAGACTGTGGGATAAGTCTACCGGATACCCTCATACCATCTATATAATAGTCAGTAGCATCCGATCTGGAACCGCGAATATTAATATCATCACTCCCATCCTGGCGAGCAAGTCCTGCCGTGGTAGCTGCAAGGGCAGAAATATCCTTCATCGGGAGATTTCTAATTTGTTCTCCAGTCAAAGTTCCTCCCGAGGTGGTATTATCCTGTTCGATTAATGGTACCCGGTATTCAACCACCACCACTTCATCGAGAGCAACACCTGACGCCAGTTCAATATTCAGTCTATTGGCACGGCCGGCCATTACAATTACACCGGTCTGACGCTGGGTCTGGAAACCAACATAACTGACTTCAAGATCATAAGTACCCGGATCGATATTATTGAAACTATAATTCCCATCGAAATCCGTCTGCGTACCGGTGACAATATTTCCTCCTCGGATAAGCGCAACAGTTCCAAATAGTATGGGCTCGCCTGTTTCGGCGTCAGTGACCTGCCCTTCCAGGGTGGTCTGAGCATCTGCCGCAGTGATGGCAAAGCCCATAATCAAGGCAAAAATCAAGTAAAATTTATTCATACGACTTGTTTAAATAGACGAACATAAATATGTTTGAAAGCGCAAGTTTAATAATTAATTAATCAGCACCCAAAAAATTTAAAAACCTTAACATTTTACAATCATTCACATTTCCGGAATTAAACCACTGATTTTCCCTAAAATCTATATCTCAGAGATCAACCATCAATCATCTTTCAAAACATCCAACTTTTTGAGGACGGTCTTAGCAATTTTAATTTTTGATTCAACTGTCCATCCGGCGATATGAGGACTTAATACAACATTCTCCATTTGGCTCAGTGTAGTAAAGTCCGCTCTTTCTTGCTCGGAAAAAGTATCCGGTTTTTCGTTTTCAAATACATCTAAGCAGGCTCCTTTGAGCCAACCATCCTTTAGATTTTCAAGCAAAGTTTTGGTATTGACAATTTTTCCTCTGGAGGAGTTGATGAATATTGAGCCTGATTTGCAGCTGCGAAAAAATAACTCATTGGCGAGGTATCGGGTTTCCTCGGTTAAAGGCAGATGCAAACTTACAACATCTGAATTCGATAAAACCTCTTGAATTTCCAATATTTCCTTCACAAAACGATATCCGTCTGCATATTGCTGCTTATATTTATCATAAACCAACACCTGACATTCAAAACTTTCAAGCAAGCGCGCAAAGGATGAACCGGTATTCCCAAAGCCAATTATGCCAACCGTCTTACCACTTAATTCAACTCCTCTATTCTTTTCTCTCAGCCACAATCCCTGTCTTATTTCCCGATCAGCAATCATCAAATTATTTAAGAGGGCCAGCAACATTCCCAAAATATGCTCAGCGACTGCGCGGGCATTTCCCTCCGGACTGTTAATTACGGCAATCCCCTTTTTATCTGCTTCAACCAAATCAATGATGTCCAAACCGGAACCCAGGCGGGCAATCCACCTGAGTTTGGGGGCAGCTTTCATCAAACTTGCCCTTATGGGAGTTCGGGTATTTACAACTATACCGGAAAGCTCAACTATCAGTTTACTTACTTCCTCCATTTCAATTGAGGGCTCATATATCACCTTGTACCCCCTGTCTTCCAATCCTTTGATCAGAAGGTCATTCACCTGATCTGCAATCAGAACTTTTTCTTTCATCGATCGAATTCACCTTATTAAACCTGGAAAGTGGTTAAATGTGGCAACTGGTCCAAAAAAAATACTGCAGGCTAAATCAATTGCCTTCATCGCAAATATACTCAACCTGAACTCCCACAAAGGGACAAACATAGGGAAAAATAATGGGGAACAGGTACAATTATATCCTGAGTTATTTGGCCAGCCAGGTAGAAATGCTGTTCGTTGATCAAATTACATGTGCTTATCTCGAGTTTTTTTACTTTTTGTCTTGATGCTTCGGCAGGCTTAGCACAAGTGCTTCGATAAACTCAGCACAAGTACAAAAAGCAACAAAAAAAATCAAAGCTGTCAAGTATTTGGCTAAAAAATGGTTTCCTAAAAATCAGGGGAATAGATTATTGTATCGTAACATTCCTTAAGAAATAAGGAACTCGACTTATTCAATCTTTGAATGAATAATTAGCTATGATTTACAGGTAGGAATGATTGGTATTAAAAATCTGAAATCGTTAATTGGTGTACCTTGTTCTTAAATCAAGATTGTCAATAAGTGCCAGGATTCTTATTTTCACTTGACTTGAAGAGATAATAAAGTATTCATGGGGTGTTTTCGACATTACTAATGTGCCAAATACGATTTAACAAAAAGTAATTTACACCCACAAGCAAATTATTGGATTTCGCCCTGAGCAGTTTGGTAGAGGCTTTTCTCGGTCGGTTTCACTATATTTTTCAAAAGTTTCACTCCTCGATGACTGTCTTTTGTAAAAAAATCCATCTCCAACAATAATCGATGTCTAAATTGATTTGAGGTCCATCATAGGAACTGACGGTTTTTTTGAAGACCCAATTGATCTGCTGTTATGGAGTCGATTAAATATATCACAAAAGAGCAAATACATAAACTTGAGTATTTTAATATCTTTGCGGGCAAAATTTTTGACATGCCCAGGGATATTTCCATTCAATCTATTCTCATTATCGGCAGCGGACCAATTATCATAGGTCAGGCCTGCGAATTTGATTATTCAGGTAGTCAGGGGGCTCGCTCTTTGCGGGAGGAGGGCATAGAGGTAGTGCTCATCAACTCCAACCCGGCCACTATAATGACGGACCCGGTTACTGCTGACCACATCTACCTCAAGCCACTCACCATTGAGAGCTTGAAGGAAATTTTGGAAATTCACAATATCGATGCGGTACTTCCGACGCTTGGAGGACAAACGGCACTGAATCTGGCTATTGATGCGTGGAAAATAGGTCTTTGGGACAAGTACAATGTGCGGATGATAGGTGTGGATCCCCATGCAATAGAACTCACTGAGAACCGCGAGCTTTTCCGCAAACATATGGGTGAATTGGGCAAAGGAGTAGCACCCTCGTATATTGCCAACTCTTTTCTCGAGGGGAAAGAAGCTGCTCAGAGGCTTGGATTCCCTTTGGTGATCAGGCCCTCCTACACCCTGGGAGGAACAGGGGGGGGCTTTGTACACAGTGCGGAGGAATTTGAAAGCGCACTCAGAAGAGGGCTCGATGCTTCTCCCACTCATGAGGTATTGGTGGAAAAAGCAGTACTGGGTTGGAAGGAGTTTGAACTGGAACTTTTGAGGGACAAAAATGACAATGTCGTGATAATTTGCTCAGTGGAGAATCTGGACCCAATGGGTATTCACACCGGAGACAGTATTACTGTCGCTCCTGCAATGACCCTTTCTGATCGAACTTTTCAGCAGATGAGGAATGATGCCATAGAAATGATGCGGTCATTAGGGAATTTTGCAGGGGGATGCAATGTCCAATTCGCCGTAGAACCAGAGACCGAACAAATCATCGCAATTGAAATCAATCCTAGAGTCTCAAGATCTTCAGCTCTCGCCAGTAAAGCAACCGGATACCCTATCGCCAAGATCGCTGCCAAATTAGCCATTGGCTACACACTGGATGAACTCAAAAACCAGATTACGGGCGATACTTCAGCATTTTTTGAGCCTACCCTGGATTATGTGATCGTAAAATTCCCAAGATGGGATTTTGCCAAGTTTCATGGATCTGATACCACTTTGGGCCTGCAAATGAAATCAGTGGGGGAGGTTATGGCTATTGGCCGTTCCTTCAATGAAGCCCTCCAAAAAGCCTGTCAATCTCTTGAAAACAACCGTATGGGGCTTGGTGCAGACAAAAAGGAGTGGATCCGTACGGAGGACATTTTGGAAAGAATGCAAAAAGCCAGTGACGATAGAATTTTCAGGGTGAAGGATGCTCTTAGAATTGGAGTTCCGGAAAGAACCATTCACAATCTCACCCAGATCGACCCGTGGTTTATCCGACAGATCAAAAAGATGGTCAAGCTTGAACTAACCCTGCATCAGTACAACGTAATTGAGGACATGCCGGCAGAGGCCCTTTTGGAATTTAAGAAAAATGGATACAGCGATGCGCAACTTGCCTGGCTTTTGCGCATCAGAGAGAAAGAGGTGACTGCCTATCGAAAAAAACTTGGAATTAAAAGAGTGTTTAAACTGGTAGACACCTGTGCAGCAGAGTTTGAAGCAAAAACCCCATACTACTACTCCACTTTTGAGGGTGAAAATGAGAGCATATCATCAGACAGGAAAAAAATCATAGTACTGGGATCAGGTCCCAATCGAATCGGACAGGGAATTGAGTTTGATTACTGCTGTGTTCATGGTCTCCTCGCCATTAAGGAAGCCGGATACGAAGCCATAATGATCAATTGCAATCCCGAAACGGTTTCCACTGACTTTGACATGGCCGATAAACTCTACTTTGAGCCGGTGTTTTGGGAGCATATTGAAGAAATAATCGAGCATGAGCAGCCAGAGGGTGTAATCGTGCAACTTGGTGGTCAGACAGCACTGAAGTTGGCGGAACAATTCAAGGCCAAGGGGATCAAAATCATCGGGACCGACTTTGACTCCATGGATTTGGCTGAAGACAGGGGAAGGTTTTCTGATCTGCTCAAAGAACTGGAAATACCCTACCCCAATTATGGAGTTGCCTTCGATGCAGATGAGGCCATTCAGGTGGCAAATAGGGTGGGTTATCCAGTACTTGTACGCCCCTCTTATGTTCTGGGCGGTCAGCGCATGAAAATTGTGATCAACGATCAGGAGCTGGAACAACAGGTACTCAGCATATTTAAACACCTTCCAGACAACAAAGTCCTGATCGATCAATTCCTTGAAAGGTCAAAGGAAGCTGAGATTGATGCCATATACGATGGCGAGCAAGTTCACGTAATGGGAATAATGGAACATATAGAACCTGCGGGCATTCACTCAGGTGACAGTTCAGCCGTTCTGCCCACCTACAGTCTTGGACAAAAGGCTATTGAGAAGATGGTGGAATATACTGAAAAGCTAGCTGAGGCTCTGAAAATCAGAGGACTGATCAACATTCAATTTGCTATCTATACAGATCGGAACACGAAAGAAGAAAAAGTTTTTGTTATTGAAGCTAATCCAAGGGCATCCCGAACTACCCCTTTTATTGCCAAGGCTTACCAGATACCCTATCTCAATATAGCCACTAAGGTAATGATTGGGGCCAACAAATTAAGTGACTTTACTTTTGAAAAAAAGCTGAAAGGTTATGCCATTAAAGTCCCAGTCTTTTCCTTCGACAAGTTTGTTAATGTTGACAAAACACTCGGCCCTGAAATGAAATCTACCGGTGAAGCCATACAGTTTATAGATGACCTCACGGACCCGTTTTTCAGGGAAATGGACAAGAGACGTTCCATGTATTTGTCACAGTAGAACTTATTCATTTGGCAGGCTTTGCAATAATCTTCCAATTTTTTTTTTTTTTGTTCCTCATGATGTATTAGCCATGAAATCTCTTGCGTGTATAGCAACATAATCCTTATTCCAACTATATTTTTTGAAATTCGATGACTTAGACCAAGTTACCACTTCTCGTAAATCTAAACCTTATTGATATAATAATCAATGTCGCAAACATAGGCTCTCCCTTACTTTTTCTTCTTGATGCTTTGGCAGGCACAGCACAAGTGATTTTACAAACTCAGCACTAGTACTTCGATAAGCACACGGTGCAAGTACAATTCGAAAACCTGCCTGGAAAGGCATACTAGATCGTTACTCAAGAAAGGGTGCGTTAAATGGGCAGCTAAATAGGGCGAGACGCTATCAAGCCCGGTCTTGCAAAATTGAAGTGATTTTGGTGTAGGTTGGCAATAGATGGAGACTACCTTGGCAATATTTTGAACTCCAGAGAGTGGATGCCGGGTAGATGTTCTCTTCGCGTAAACTGTTCAAACTCTATCAGATGTTCTCCCGGGTCTCTGAAGCTAATATTTTGCTGCAGGAAAACTCTTAGGTAGCAAATTTCTCCCCTGCAATTGCCGTGCCACTGACCGGCCCTGTCTGCCATATCAACTGATAGCATATCTGTAACCAGGGTATCATTGGGAAATCGGGTGTGAATTTTCATGTAAATATTCTGAAAGGCGTAATCTCTTTCGTGTTCAATATCGAGAACCAGGTGATATCTGTGTGAGGTATCTGTCACCTCAAAGCGGTTGACAAAGGGATTTTCATAAGTCCACTCGGCTCCATCGAAGGTAATTTTGTTACTAAATTTCACTTCTTCTCCGCATGAGGAAAATAGGATTGTGAGGGCAATCAGGGTCAAAAAGAAGAAAAAAAGCTGAGGTCTCCCCATTACGAAAACATATCCTTCATTTTCTCAAAAAAGCCCTTTTCAGATTTCCCCGGGTTGGGAGAAAAATTTTCCAACCCTCGTATCTTTTCCAGCAAGCTTTTCTCCTCTTCGGTGAGCTTTTTAGGAGTCCAGATATTGACGTAAATAAGCTGGTCTCCTATGCCGTAACTTTGAACCGAAGGCAGTCCTTTGCCTTTAAGTCTGAATACCTTGCCTGCCTGAGTACCGGCAGGAATGCGAATTTTCACCCTGCCGTCGAGGGTTGGCACTTCTACAGAGGTGCCGAGAGCTGCGTCAGCGAAGTTGAGATAGAGATCGTAGAGTAGATTAGAGCCGTCGCGTTTGAGAAAATCGTGGGATTTTTCTTCAATGTGAATCAGCAAGTCTCCTGCCGGTCCACCATTCATTCCCGCATTACCCTTACCTCTCATACTGAGTTGCATATCGTGTTCCACCCCGGCAGGTATATCAATAGAAATGGTCTCCTGACCAAATACGCGCCCTTCCCCTCGGCATTTTGAGCACTTTGCTGTCGTCACTTCTCCTACTCCATTGCAAGCGGGGCAGGTAGTGGTGGTGGCCATTTGGCCAAGGAAAGTCTGACGAATTTGTCTGACGAAACCTGAACCATTGCAAGTGGAACAAGTTTTTCTGGAGCTGCTGTCTTTGGCACCGCTGCCTTTACACTGATCGCAGGTAAGTTGTTTTTTTACTTTGATCTTCTTGGTGACCCCTTTGGCTATTTCCTCCAGGGTTAAAGCGACTTTTATTCTGAGGTTTGATCCGCGCTGACCTCCGGAACGGGGGCCCTGCCGACCGCCTCTGAAAAAGGATTCGAAGGGACTACCTCCATCGCCAAAAACATCTCCAAATTGCTGAAAAATGTCCTCCATGGTCATACCACCCTGGCCTCTGCCCCGGCCACCAAATCCGGCATTCGGATCTACGCCTGCATGACCATATTTGTCATATCGGGCTTTCTTCTCGGGATTTCCCAATATTTCATAGGCTTCGGCGGCCTCTTTGAATTTTTCTTCAGCCTCCTTATTTTCGGGATTCTTATCCGGATGGTATTTAAGGGCGACCTTGCGGTACGCTTTTTTTATAGCAGCCGCATCGGCACCTCTATCCACTCCAAGGATTTCGTAATAATCTCTCTTTGCCATTAAACTTAGGTCTCTTTTACTTACCCACCACGACTTTGGCGTGGCGTATGATTTTTTCATTCAGCAGATATCCCTTTTCAATGGTATCCACTACTTTCCCTTTCAGGTCCTCAGAGGGAGCCGGTATTTCGGTGAGTGCCTCATGGCGATCGGGATCGAAGTCTGCACCCTCAGTATCCATAGGTTTAAGGCCTCTGGATTCCAGTGTTTTGAACAATTTATGATGCACCAACTTCAAGCCTTCTGCGACAGAATCTTCACGAGACTGCTCATGTATTATTTTCAAAGCCCTGTCAAAATCGTCCAAAACGGGAAGCAAATCTGCCATTATGTCCCTGGAAGCAGTTTTAATAAGGTCTGTGAACTCCCTTGCACTTCGTTTCTTGTAGTTCTCGAACTCAGCCAAAAGGCGCAAGTTTTTATCTCTTTGCTTGTTTATTTCCTCTCTCAAAATTTCCAATTCATTTTCTCCTGTTTCTTCAGTCTTCTCAGCAGAAAGTCCATTGGGCTCATGGTCATCACCCTGTGATTCATTGCTGTCATTTATTGAGGCATTCATTGCTTCAGAATTGTCAAGTTCTGCCTCAGTCTGAGGAATTTTATCTTTGGTCATTGTGCTTTCACTTTTTAAATCCCCCTGGGTTTTCCTTTTTTTATCCTTATTCTTTTTAGCCATAGTGGATTTTTTTAGGGTAGTACATCAATTACTTTGCCATAGGACAAAACAAGTCAAAATGTCAGGAGCTCTCCAAACGGTCGATCATTCGGGGAATATTTCTAAAACTGGGATTGACGCCAACTATCCGTCCTTCCCTATCCACCAGGAATGAAGTCGGAATACTATTGACTCCAAATCCATAGTAAGCGGGATGGTTGCCAAAACGAGGTTCCACGAATTGATAGGGCCAGGTAAAGCCGGCCTGTTCACCGATTCTGATCCAGGCTTCACCCCCGGATTCCAGGGCTATGGATACTATTTCAAAGTCTGCAGCCCACTTGTAGTCAGAGTTTGTCTTTATCTCGTGATAAAATTTAGCCAACTCAGGGTTCTTTTGTCTGCATGGTCCGCACCAACTGCCCCAAAAATAAAAGAGGAGGTAGTTCCCTTTAAGATCGACCAAATCGAGTTCGTACCCATTACCACGAACAGTAACCTCCGGCATACTGTCTCCAAAAACCAATTCAGAACGCCCAAACCAATACCAGGCCATGAGGCCAAAAAGGACTACCAAAAGAATGGCAATGAAATTTTTCCACATGATTCATAATATTTTCAAATAAGACTTAACGCCAAATCCTCTTCCTCATTTCAGGGAATGATTTCCAAATTGAGGAAGTTCCTACAAAGGTCAGCATTTACAACAAGGCGAATCCGCTTTAGATTAGTTTTTTATCAGATTTCAGCATCCGTATTCCCTGTTCTCATCCCAAAGCATTTATACATTTCCACAATATCTAAAAATACAGGAGTAAGCTGCCCCCCTAAAGCAACTTTCCACCGCGGTTTGTCTGACAATACGACAGATGTTGCCTCCCTCCAATCAAAAGTTCGGAGCCTGCTTACTAGCGTTTTGCACAACCCGCTTTTTATATAAAACACACTTGCCATGCTCTTAGCTGGTAACTAAAGACCATTTTCTCATACCTTCTCTTTGGTGTAAGTGTTGAAAAAACTATGCATAACTCTGCCCCCAGCCAAAACCAGTCAAACTATGCAAGTAATTGTCATTTCTTTACTTCGTAAAAGGATATAACCCTACTTTGATAAAGTAAGCCAATCCATGGTAGTAATCATTGTACTTAGGAACAGCAATGAATAGGAAGCCATCGTGATTCTTCCATAAAGGAGTACAACTCCCAAAAAAAGACCGAATACTTGCTTACAAGCCCGGCCAATAGAAAGAGGCTTGATCAGTCGATAGATCAACGGTAGAAAGGGGTAACTGTTAAAAGTGCTCTTTAATTCACTGTTGGTTGGATTGTGAGAACTTGGTCTATTAGTCTACTAGATGGCAAAAAGAATCACCCTTTTTACGCATGTTGAAATAAAGAGTCACAGGCATGGGCACAAAAGGAGGCAGGTTGTATTTTCGATAAAAGTAGCCTACAAACCCCCTTCCTCCATATTTGTTTTCATACTTTTCGAAAATTTTCAAGGCAAATTTTAAGTCATCTACATTCTGTACTCTTGGACTTTTTCATATCATTGCTGACTAAATTAAAATGTCGTCAATGAAACAGCTAAAATCTTCCATTCTGCAATGTCTTCAGGAATTGAAGGGCAGTGGGAAATTTGCAGATGTACAGATCGCTGATTTTGTGCTTCCGGGATTACAGGTAGAAGGAGTGGGTGACATTGCATTCCCCTTACAGGAATTTCAAGCCGGGGAATTGATCAAGGTGGCGCGAAAAGCACCTTTTGGGAAAGGCCGGGACACCATTTTGGATTCCAGTGTGAGAAGGGGTTGGGAGATTGATGCCGATAAACTGAATTTTGCCAATCAGCAATGGTCCCAATTTATCAATAAAACCATTGAAAAGGTAAAGATAGAGTTGGGCCTGGAAGAATATACGGTGGAGGCAAATCTTTATAAACTCCTGCTGTACGAAGAAGGCGATTTCTTTTTGCCACACAAGGACTCAGAAAAAGAAAGCGGGATGTTCGGCACTTTGATTGTAGGCCTTCCTTCAAATTACAGTGGAGGCGAATTGGTGATTCACTTTGAAGGTGAAGAAGTTGTGGCTGATTTTGCCAATCCTTCAGACCATTTCAGCATAAATATTGCCGCGTTTTACGCCGATTGCGACCACGAGGTGAAGCCATTGAAGTCGGGTTACAGAATTAGCCTGGTGTACAATCTCGTGCAGAGAAAATCCGGAAAAAAGATAGAGCTGAAATCAATCCACCACCATGCTGATATACTAGCAGATATTATTACAAAACACCCCCTTGAAAAGCCGTATATTGTACTTTTGGGTCATCAATACACACCTGAAAACTTTTCTTACGATCACTTAAAACTCAACGACCGATGCCGGGCCGATGCGCTCTTGTTGGCGGCCAAAAAACTGGGGTACTACTCAAAACTATGTCTGGTCACTTCCTTCAAAGCCGGGATTCCGGATTATGACGGGTATTATGAATACGGAGAAGATGGCGGTGACGACGATGCGCTAATGGAAGAGGTTTACGAAGAATGGTTAGAAATTGAAAGTTGGTGCGGCAGTCAAATTCCTCATTTGAATACCTTTCGATTTGAAGAGGATGACTTGATTACATCTTTCGAGTTGGACAAAGACGAACCCATTGTCAAAGAGTCTTCAGGTTATATGGGAAACTACGGTCCTGATCTGTCGCACTGGTATCACTACGGAGCAGTAGTAATATGGTCTCCTGATCAAAATGCTCAATTCTTAAGAGACTCCATTACGCTTTTACAATTAGAATGGATTGGCTACTTCAATCGCAGCGGGCAGGTGTCACCCAAGGAGAAAAAAGCTGTTGATTTCATCATTAAAAAAGGTCTGAACGACAAACTTCCTTTGGAAGTTCACAACGATTTCAATGTCGTGGCGGATTGGCTGACTCTTCAAGACGACAAAGCGTTTTTTCTAAAGGCTGAAAATGAACGTCTCCAATTGTTGTTTGAATACATGAGTAAGGAAAGCTGGCAAAAAATATGGGAATGGTTGCCGGAAAAACACAGCTCCCTGGTTTTTGAGAAACTGGCAGATCGGCCGGGTAAGAAGGCAGTTGAAAAATTATTTGCGGTTATTCGCTTCATGGCTTCAAATTTGGATACAGTTGATATGGCAAAAAACCAAACTGCTGCTCTACCCCAATTCATTGAAAATATCGACGAAAAGGATCCCATTCAATTCACTGCAGCGGCTATTTCAGACCTGATCTGGATAGATCGTCATTTCTCCCCGGGAGAGGAATGGGTTAAGGCCGTAAGTCATCCGATTACCTCTCATCGGGATTGGCAGTACATCCACGGTGTTTTAGGGCCACAATTATCCGCAGAAAAGAAATCATCCCCACTGCTCGAAGTGCTACTGGACTATTGTAAAGAATACCTGCGAAAAAGAGTGACCAACAAGCCAGAACCTCCCGCAGACTGGAGCCGTCCGGTTCCCGATTCAAAACACTATTCCTACGTATGGAAAATGCTAAAATCCTTTTTGGAATCACCCGTCGAGCAGATCTACGATTTTAAAAGGGTAAAGGCAGATAGGGACGAAGTGGAATACGCATTAAAAAACGGAAGGGCTGATCTTAAAACCAGCACCATCAGAAAAGGATCTCCACATACCCTCAGAATCACCAAAACCCAGGCAACCTACGACCGAAAGTTTAAAAAATGGCAGAAGGATGTGGATTTGTTGGGGAAGTTGGATCTGAAATGATGAAAGCAGGCTTTTAGAAGTATCTGTGCGGTTTCGAGCTTGGCGCAGTGGCGGAGTTCGGATCGCTTCACTGTCAATACACCACAAAAGTTGATTCGAGATAGCATGTTTAATTAAACACGCACTGTGCTGAGCATGCTGAAGCAACTCCGGCCATAGTGCCAAGCATGTTAGTGGTTGTTACTCATTGTTCTCCAATATTTCTAGTAGTTTTTGATTCAAGTATAGTTTCTCTTTTCCCACTTTTTCTGATTTCAAAAAGCCTTTTTCTTCTAACGCTATCAAATAATTGCCAACAGTCTTTAAGCTTCCAATTTTTTCGTCAATCAGGTTTTGGCGTTTGGTGTATGGTAAACGGAATAAAATCTCAATCAAGTCTTTAGAATAAACCCTTGGCAACTTCATTTTGATTTCGTTTGCAGTTTCTTCCATAACTTCAGTGATTTTATCTAGTCTTTTCAATCCTTTATTGGAAGTTACTTCAATCATATCTAACATGTACAGAATGTAATCTTCCCATTCGTTTTTTTCGGTCACATCTCGTAAACACCTATAATACTCAGCTTTGTTTTTAATGATATATTCACTCAGGTAGATTGCCGGTGTGTCCAATAAGCCTGAAAGTTTTAGATACAATAACAATAAAATTCTTCCTGTTCTTCCGTTGCCATCATAGAAAGGGTGTATTGCTTCAAATTGATAGTGCAATATTGCCATTTTTATTAATGGGTCAATCGTTTCATCTTCGTTTATGAATTTTTCTAAGTTTGCCAATTTCTCACGAATAACCGATTCGCCACTTGGCGGGGTGTAAATAACTTTACCTTGTATGTTGCTCAATGTTGTTCCGGGCGTATTCCGTATTGAAGCACTATTTTGTTTAATACACTGAACAATTCTGACGCAAAGATTGGTTGTTATAAATGGTTTTCTTTTCAATTCCTCTAAGCCTAACCACAGTGCTTCTTTGTAGCTTAAAACCTCTTTTGTAGCTGAGTTATCTACCTTTCTGTTAGCAACTAATGATTTGTAGAGTTCATCGTTTGTTGTAATTATGTTCTCTACTTCCGAACTCGCTTTCGCTTCCTGTAAATATATTGTGTCTAAAAACAGAGTAGGGTTGGGTAAATTGAGTAAAGTCCCATTAAGTTGGGCCAAAGCTCGTCCTGCCGTAATTGTTTTTCGAAGTATCTGTTTTGTTTCTGTGTCTACCTTTGGTGGCAATAATGGCAGGTCGTTATACGGAATATTGCGGTCAAATTTGTTCATTTTGTTCAAGTGTAAGTTTTACTCTCGTTTTAAATACAAGGGCAAAAATACGACATATTTACTCTTGTTTATATAATGAAGGTAATTTTTACTCTTGTTCTACTTTGAGAAGTTAAGGTCGTTTGTGACCAGTCTTGCCAAAATAGCCGATAACGTTTTGCATGTAAGAGAAGTAGCGGATTAAATGTATCCACCAAACCAACCCCATCTATGAGAATTAATTGGCGTAATAGGCAGCTCATTTCTGAAAGTAAACAGGCATTAAAACTTTCGGCTGCGGTCTAAGGTTTGCTCTGCCAGCACTTGGTGGAAAAACCGGAGCAAGCTGACCCCCTAAATCCTTCCATTCTTCAATGGTTGTTTTTTCTGTCAATCCGTCAGATACTGGCCCTTGAATCAAAATTCCAAAGTATAGTGATCCCCCCGGCATTTAGGCGGCAGACATAGAGGGTCCCTTTCCTGGTATTTGGCAAGTCCGGGCCATTGTCTATCATTGCTCAATGGTCCAGTAAAATTTGGATGGGGGGATATGGATTGAAGCAGGATTTTAGAAGTATCTGTGCAGTTTCGGGCTTGGCGCAGTGGCGGAATTCGGAGCACTTCACTGGCAATACACCACAAAAGTTGATTCGAGATAGCATGTTTAATTAAACACGCACTGTGCTTGAGCATGCCAAATCTCCCCCCTATATCCACCCCTTTCGACTGCTCTCCACCTTGTACAGAATAAAGTCTCTTAGTCTGTTGGCTTCACCCATCGATATATACGGAATCATAATGCTACCTGCTGCGGTGTATATTCTGAAGTTGACAAGGTCCCGCTGCTGCATATAGGGGGTTTGGTTGAGTTCTACGCTTTGCACTTTGTGCAGGTAGATGAGCTTCCAGGTGTCTTCAATGATTCCTTTTTTGAGGAAGAGGACTTCTTCATTGATCCTGAGTTCCAGCTTCCGGTAGTAAACAACAATGGCAAGTAATATCAGTGGAAGAAGTAAAAAAATCCAGAATATCCATTGCCCGGTGATGAAGTAAAGTGGGATGAGCATCAGGCCCAGGGGGATGATGCCAAAAAAAATGAAGTAACGGCCTATCATTCTCTTATCAGGCTTAAAGAAAACATTGGGCTCCAGAGAGGTGGATTCAAAAAATTGATCGCGCAATTGATTTACCTGATCCATAGAACAGCCTGGTATGCCAATGGATTGACTGCCGAGACCCTCTTCACTGGAAGCCTGAGCCATAGTTACAGAAAAAAGGCCCACCAACTTTCTCAGGGGATTGGTATTCCAGTAAAATATTTGAAGCTTGTTGTTTCTAGCTGAAAATTCGCGCTGATTGAAAAGTCCGGCACTTACCTTCAGCCCTCCCTTTACCTTCATCACCTTGAGTCCGAAATACCTCATTACAGCAATGCCGATGGAGAGGACCATACTAACGAGCAATAAAATCAGTACGGCCATAACAATAAATGAGGCCACCAGGGAGTCAAAGACTCCTGTGAGCATTCCCAGTATGGGAAATTCCTCCAGGTCATCCATATAGACCCAGTACTGGGAAATCCAGTAAACACCCAGACCCACGATAGCCCATGCAGTTCGGAGGTGATTGTTGGTGGCGCCGATTTTGATGAGATCCCAAACGGATAGCGAGAAAATCTTTTCACCGGCAGTCTGTTGAAGAGATTGTTCTTTGATTGCAGTATCTATGGTCTCATCGGACTCCACCGCATCGTCTCGCATGGCCAGAAGGTAATCCCTCAGGGCAATTGCATCCGCTTTTTTAAGTGCGGAAATCTCACTTTCGCTTCCACTAGAACCGGCTGTCTCCACCACTACTTTCACTACATTCAACATGCGGTGGATCACACTGGCCTCAAAGTTTACTACCTGAATGCGCTCAAAGGGTATACTGGATCGGGTTCGGTTGAGCAGCCCTCTGGCTATGACCAGCGAGTCCTTCTTTATGTGAAAATGAAAGCGAAAGTAGTGAAGAATAGAAAGGAAAACAGAAATACCCGCTGATGCAATGGCAAAGACCAGAAATATCAATTCGGTGCTTCCTCTGCCGGCAAAGAAAAAAATGATCAGCAGAGGGAGGAACTGAACGACCAGTCTCCTGAAGATATCAAATACGAGCACAAAAATGGCTGCCGGGTCCTGCCTCGAAGGCACCGGAAATGGATTGTTTTCACTCTTCTTCATCCTCCTCTGTTTTCATGAGGATAAATTCCTTAAGGCTCTCAGCCCTTGCCGGATCGAGTCCGGGAATAGAAATATCAGAGGCCATTCCTCCTGCGGTGTATACCTTTAATTTGGCCAAATCAAAAAGTTCTTCAAAAGGTCCTTTTCGAATTTCGCAATGCTGCACCCGGTTGAAGGGCACTGATATGACCGAGCGAAAAATTAAACCGGACTTGTAGGTGATGTCCCTCTGCCGAACTGCAAAACCCTTTACCCTGAAACCAAACCAGGTGAGCAGCATCACCACCACAGAAAAGACAAACCAGGCCCCTAATACCTTTAAAAAAGTAGAGAAAAAGGCAGATAAAAAGGCGGTCAGGGTTACTATTAGGCCGATTATGAACAGAACCACAAGAAATATGGCATTTTGGGTGAGTGCCATCCAGAGGAAATTTCTCTTGAGCGGTTCGTAGGTCACCTGCTCTATTCTTGGCAACTCATCGGTGATAATCTGATTGTTTTCAAAGTCCATCATACGGCTACGTTATTCACAGCGCTTTCCAGTTTGCCAATCATTCGCTTCAGGCCATCCAGGTCAGCTACTTTATTTTTTGTCAAAATTAAACTTTCTCTGCTTTGTTTGAGGTGAATTTCGAGCATTCTTCCTCTTTCTGCGACGAATTGCATGATTGCGTTGAAAACTGGAGAACTGTAGTAGGCCGATTGTGAGTTGGCCGGGAAAAAGCATTTCATGGTATTGTTTTTTAATGTAAGTCGTTCAATACCCAGTCTCTTGCAGGTCCAGCGTATTCTGAAGGCATCGAATAGATTGTACACCTGAGGGGGTATTTTGCCAAATCGATCCCTGAGTTTAACGGCAAATTGTTCCAGCTCTTCTTCATTCTGCAAATTGTCCAGTTCCTTATAGAGCAGCAATCTCTCCTGAGTATTGCTTACATAATCATCCGGAATGAGCATTTCGACATCGATTTCAATATTGACATCTCTGACGAAAAAATGCCCTTCTGCCTCCAACTCTTTCTTAAACACATCCCGGAATTCATTCTCCTTCAATTCCACTATGGTCTCTTCCAGTATTTTCTGATAAGCATCATACCCGATATCAGAAATAAACCCGCTTTGTTCAGCTCCGAGTAAGCTACCCGCTCCCCTGATATCCAGATCCCTCATAGCTATGTTAAAGCCACCTCCGAGATCGCTGAATTCCTCTATGGTTTTTAGCCTTTTTCTCGCATCCGAAGTAAGTGCAGACCAGGGGGGAGTGATCATGTAGCAAAATGCCTTTCTGTTTGACCTCCCCACACGGCCCCTCAACTGATGCAGATCACTGAGGCCAAATTGATGGGCATTATTGATGATAATGGTATTGACATTGGCTATATCCAGACCGGTTTCAATGATATTGGTACAAAGGAGAACGTCTTCTTTCCCGTCAATGAATTCCACCAGGGTTTTTTCCAGTTGGTTGGCTTCCATTTTTCCATGAGCGAGACTGAAGTCAATGTCGGGACAGAGTTTTTTCAGCATTTGATGAATTTCAGGCAGTGACTTTACCCGGTTGTGGACAAAAAACACCTGGCCTCCACGGTCTACCTCATAGTAAATGGCATCCTTGATTGCCTCGATATTAAAGGCTCTAATTTCCGTGTGAATGGGTTGTCGATTGGCCGGAGGGGTGCGCAAGACAGACATATCTCTTGCGGCCATCAGAGAAAATTGGAGTGTCCTGGGTATGGGAGTGGCCGTGAGCGTCAGAGTATCCACATTTACCTTCAGCTTTCGAAGTTTTTCTTTTGCCGCTACACCAAATTTTTGTTCCTCATCGATGACCAGCAATCCCAGGTCTTTAAATTTTACATTCTTATTCAGCAAACTGTGGGTTCCAATTACGACGTCCAATTCTCCACTTTCCATTTTTTCCAGCACCTCTCTTCTCTGTTTTGTGGTCCTGAACCGGTTCATATAGTCAATTGAGACCCCAAATTCAGACAGTCTTTCCCTGAAGGTGTTAAAATGCTGAAGAGCTAAAATGGTTGTCGGCACCAGCACAGCCACCTGTTTCCCTCCGAGAACAGCTTTAAAGACTGCTCTGATCGCTATTTCTGTTTTTCCAAATCCCACATCACCGCAAATAAGCCTATCCATGGGATGGGGCTGCTGCATGTCTTGCTTTACATCCTGAGTAGCTTTTATTTGATCGGGAGTATCTTCATAGATGAACGAGGCTTCGAGTTCATTTTGCAGATATCCATCCTCCGGAAAAGCATGCCCTTCCGAAGCCTTCCGAATAGCGTAGAGCTTGATCAGGTCCTTGGCGATATCGCGGACCTTTTTCTTTGTCTTGTTCTTGATTTTAGTCCAGGTGTCACTGCCCAATTTGCTCAATTTGGGCTGGGTGCCATCCTTGCCTACATATCTAGATATTTTGTGAAGCGAATGAATGCTGACATAGAGGATGTCGTTATTGCGGTAAATCAATCTTACAGACTCCTGTACATTCCCGTTGATATTGATCTTTTCCAATCCCGAGTACCTGCCTACCCCGTGGTCCATATGAGTTACAAAATCACCCGGGGTCAATTCTTTGAGCATGCGCAACTGAGCCGCCTGGTCTTTAGAAAAACCCCTCTTTACCCTGTATTTGTGAAACCTTCGAAAGATTTGATGGTCCGTGTAGCAGACGATGCCCAGTTCCTCCTCAATAAATCCTCTATCGATGGAGGTGGTTACCGGATGTAAAATCACATCTGCTTTCAAATCTTCGAAAATATTGATTATCCTATTGTACTGCCGGGGGTTTTCTGTAAAGAGATAAGTAGTTCTGTTAGCCAGTTTATGGTTCTCCAGATCATTGATCAAGAGGCTAAAATTCTTATTGAAATTGGGTTGTGGTCTGCCGTTAAATTCGACTCGGGGCAATTCCGGATCGACCGGATTGATTTCCAACCTCAATTTAGAAAAGCTATTCAAGCCCTCAGCCACATCCCGGGTGACTACCCAGGGCTCTCTGGAAAGATAATCAACCGCCCGCTCTTCTTCCTCTGTGGTTACTACCCGCTTGATTTGGGCCCTTGCTTCCTCAAAGCAAGTCTGAATGCGGTCGATGATTTCCTCCTCCTTCTCCAGCATCAATAGTGCATTCTCAGGCAGCATTTCAAAGAGCGACACCAGGTCTTCGGACTTTACTTTGCTCTCTAGATTGGGTACGATATTTACCCTTTCCACATTTCTGACTGATAGCTGGTCAGCCGGATTGAACAAACGTATACTCTCCACAAAGGTATCGAAAAGCTCAATGCGGTAAGGCCAGTCATTTCCATAGGAAAACAGATCAATAATTCCACCGCGAATGGAGAATTCGCCGGGCTCCGCCACAAAATCAACACGAGAAAATCCGTAATCAATGAGAATTTCAATGAGAAAATCGATATCCAGCTCTTCTTCTACGGCAATTCTAATTTGCTTTTCCTTAAGTGTTTTTGGAGAGAGTACCTTTTCAAAAAGTGCCTCGGGATAAGTCACGAGGAGAAACTTGCCCTTAGTGCTCAGCATTCGGTTAATGACCTCAGTTCTGTCCTGGAGCTGCGTCTTTTTAAATCGGGAGTACTCTCCGGGCTGCCGGAAGGAATCCGGTAAAAATCCCTTGGGAAATCTCGGGTTCAAACTTTCGAGATTGCTGTAAAAGTAAGCGGCTGATTCCTTATCTGGCAGTATGGCTGCTACAAGCGGGAAGTTCGATGCCATCGAAAGAGTGAGAAAACTGCTCATGGCTCCGGAAAGGCCTCCTACAGAAACCACAGCCCGGCGGTCATCAGATAGTTGCGCGAATAATTTCCGACATGAAGCAGAGCCAACAAAGGCCTCCAGAATTTGATTCAGGTTGTTGTTTTCCACGAATACAAAGATAAGACTTGATTGTAATCTCAATTTGTTAACCAGATTTATTAACTAAAGTTCCTGGTTGGAGAAAATACCATGGAGTTTTGGGGCAATTATTCCTATCAAATGCAGCTTTTGGTTCTGCAGTTTAAAGCTTCAAAACTCATAAGAGTTGGAACCAATCTGCTCTTAACTGTTGGAGCGATTTGTTCCAAAACTGCCCCTTGTATTGGGTCTTTATTTCCCCTATAATTTTTACCTTTGAGCTCTTGTAAAATTGACTTATGGAAAATAAAATACTCTTGTTGCCATCCTTCAGGGACCTCAGCGAATTTGATGAGAGGAAGCAAAACGTCATGGTTGATCTGGAGCGCAACAAAGATGTCGCCATCATACTTTTTTCCGGCAGCAATCTCGAAAGACAGATGTTTGAGGAGTTGATAAAGGCATATCTGGAGGACAATAAAAGAATTGATGAAATGTACACCTCCATAAAGTACCATTACGACCGAATGATCGGCAGTCTGAGGGGAGAAATCGACGATCTTGAGATTATGATGAAGGATCACCTGTATAGCATAGAGGAAGTTATAAATAGCGCAGGAATGAATACACCGGGCAAAATCCGGGCATATCTGCAGGGAGTTCAACTGCTACTCGGAAGCGCCTTTGCTTGTTTCGCACTAAAAATTGACGCCTATACCTGGGTGGATGCTCGTGATGTATTTTGGGAAAAAGAAATTGAAAATGGCCAAATGAATGCAGAGAGACTAGCCTCCCAACTCAAGAATCTATTGTTCGAATCAGACCGAATTCTTCCCATCATTTCTCAGGCCGGAATTGCCGGGGCAGAGGAAAATGAGTTCATTTTAATCGATAACTATCCTGCAATGCTGCGAGATGCTTGTAGGATTGCCGGGATCGGTCTTGTGGAGCAATAATTGAATCTAAAAAAACCTTCGGTTATCCTAATCCGCTATATTAGAGCCTAAACCTGCTCCTTGTCAATGCCATGATTTGGAGGTTTGTAAACCGTAAAGATGTATAAGACGATAAACTCGGGCACGATCTGCGGTCTATATAGCAATAAAATGAATAATTTAATCATGTTTTTACTTGTTTATCAATGACTTGTACACAATTTTTGCTTCTCATCAATCAAGTCCTTTTTGCTATTGAATAGTTATCTCAAGTTTTCCTTTACTTTTTGTCTTGATGCTACGACAGGCTCAGCACAAGTGCTTCGATAAACTCAGCACAAGTTCAAAAAGTAACAAAAAATCAAGGCTGTCAAGTATTTGACGGTCGGCTTTTGGCGGTTGGTTTTTGGTTGCACATTGTGCCCTTGACAGTTTTTTGTTGCAGGATTTGTTGAGTAGTCGAACTGCAATCCCCTTCAGACACTACCAAAATTTTTATCGCAAAATCCTTGAAAGCCTGATAAAATGAGGGGAATGATTGTTTTGTACCGTAGCATTTATAAAGCTCTTATTTGCGTCCTTTAAATCTTTTTTCTCGCAGCACAAACGGTCTCCTAACAGCTACTTTATTTCATTCCAGGAGAAATGCGCTAACTTGGGTGTGTATTGGTACATGAAAAAAAAGCCCGGCGAAAAATTCAACCGGGCACTAGAGCTTTAAGTAAGACCTATAAAAAATATTTTAATTGGTCATTTAAGTCAATTTATTGATCCTTGACCTGAGCCAGTAACCATTCGGTAGTCACTGACTTAGGTCTTTCCAGGGGTAGTCCCAGTGCTCTTGACCAACAGAGTGAGGACAGCACGCCCAGGGCTCTGGACACTCCAAAAAGAACGGTGTAGAAACTGAATTGATTCAAACCGTAGTGAACCAATAATGCTCCCGAGTGAGCATCGACATTTGGCCATGGGTTTTTAACCTTGCCAAGTGATTTCAGAATGTCCGGAACTACCTCATAAACCCTCCAAACTACATTGATAACATCTGAATCACTGATGTATTCCTCAGCAAATTTTTTCTGTGCTACGAATCTGGGATCTGGTTGACGAAGTACAGCATGTCCGTAGCCGGGAATAACTAATCCTGCAGCTAAGGTCGTGTTGACATAATCGGCGATTTGCTCTTTAGAAGGATTGCTGGTACCAAGAGCATCACACATTTTGTAAATCCACTTGATCACTTCCTGATTGGCCAATCCGTGCAATGGTCCGGCAAGCGCATTCATTGCAGCAGAAAAGGCGAGATATGGGTCGCTGAGCGTCGAACCCACCAGGTGGGTTGTATGGGCCGAGGCATTGCCGCCCTCGTGATCAGCGTGTATGGTCAGGTACAATCTCATGAGCGATTTAAAATCGTCTCCTTTTATTCCCAACATGTGAGCAAAATTTCCACCCCAATCCAAAGAAAAATCAGGCGCGATGTGCTCTCCCTTGAAATAAATTCTCCTGTATATGTAGGCCGCAACTCTCGGTAATCTTGCGATGAGATTCATCGAGTCTTCATAGGTCGCATCCCAATATTCGCTCTTTGACATCCCCTCATTATATCTCCGGGCAAAAACCGATGACTGTTGCATGGACATAATGGCAGCACTGAATTGGGTCATGGGATGTGTATCAATAGGTAGTGCCTCGATGACCTTGATGATGTGTTCAGGAAGGTTTACCCTCTGCACCCATTGGTCACTCAGCCATTTGGCCTGCTCGTCGGTGGGTAGTTCACCTACCATCATCAGCCAAAACAACCCCTCAGGAAGAGGTTCCTTATCATCTCCTCGCTTGGGTAAGAGTTCTCTTAATTCAGGTATGGAATACCCGCGAAAACGAATGCCCTCAACCGGATCGAGCTGGGAAGTTTCCCAAATCATGGATTTCACTCCCCTCATTCCACCAACTACCTGAGCAAAGGAGACCTCATCGATTTTTGTATTACCCTTTTCTTTGAGGGTGGCGCGGAGTTCGGTCCTTAGCTGTTCTGATTTTTCTGCGAATTTCTTCTTAAGCGGATCTACGTAGTTCACGGTATTATATTATTTGTTCAAAAATGGGATAAACTGAGGTCTAAAAAGCAGACCCCTAAAAATTTGCGGAGGCAAATGTACAAATTAGAAACGGAATCTTCTAATCTATGTTTAGATAGGTGATAAAAATTTAGTGGCAGGGTCTTAAATGCTGATTTCAGAGATTTACCACACCACATCGGGAAAGGCCTCAAAAGACTATTTATTCCCTGAACCAATAGGTGAATGATCTCACTGATGTCTCGCATGTCAAAATAGCCGAAAAACCTGTAGACTATACAGCAGAAAAGTCCATAATTATTCTTTTACTTGTTGATCAATGACTTAAACTCATTTTCAATTCAAGTGAAAATATTCATTGTTGGCAATCCTAATTATGTCGCATTGAGGGGCCTTTTCCTACTTTTTGTCTTGATGCTCCGATAGGCTCAGCACAAGTACTTCGATAAAAACTCAGCCTATGCACAAAAAGTAACAAAATATCAAGGTTGGCAAATACTTGACTAAAAAATAGATTCTCCACCTAAAATCTGATAAACTCTGTCGTTTGCAGTTCCCCGGTTAAAGCATTTTGACACAAATTATATTTGATTATCTATTTTTTACACCACATTCTGTTGAGTAGTCGAACTGCGATCCTCTTCAGGCACTACCAAATATTCGAAATGCCAAATCCTTGAAGGCCTGGAAAAATAAGGGGTGAAAGGGCACGATCTGATGCACTGGTTGTTTGTATTATTTTTAGAAAATCAGGAGATTAAATTCATGCACAGTATCATTCATGATGAAATGCGACATTTGAAATATCGTCAAATGCTCGCTATTCAGATCAGGAAAAGCAAACTCATTTGAAGGTCGGCATTAGAGCTTATGCCTTGAAACTTATTTAGGTGGGCTAAAGATTTGATTCAGGATTTGATTTAGAGTATGTTTCTTCTAAACTCCGAAATATTGGTACTGATACTTATCTTATTGGCATTGGCGCCGGTGTGGTAGCGTCCAAATCCGTAATCTATCCGAAATCTATTGACTCGAAAGCCCACTCCAAAGCTAATTCCTGACAAAACTCTGGTATCCGGAAGGGCCATCTCTCTTGCCAGGAGGTGATTGTAGGCCAGGCGAAGTTGAAATTGTTCATTGGGGCCGAGATAGAATTCACCGCTGAAAATAAGATGCCTGAAAAAGTTATCAATTGGGCTGAATCTGGGGTCCTCATCATCCTCGTCTCCAAAAAGTGAACCACTTTGCTGAGCGGCAGGATCGTCGTAATTGATGTCCCACCGGTGAAGATTGTGAGCCGTTACTGAAAACCTGAAAGGCAAATGTTCCAGCCTTTTGCTAACTCCCGCTCTGAGGTCGAAGGGCATGGGCTCCCGCTCCTCAAAAAAACGAGATAATTGAAACCCGAAATTTTTCATCACCAATGAGAATGCGAGCCTGCGCTCCTCAATCTCATAGAGTGCTCCTATATCAAAAGCCATAGCAGTACTAACATAGGTCTCAAAACTTGACTGGACAAAACGCATGGTAGCTCCCAGTCTCAATCGATCGTACAACTGCTTGGAAGCTGTAATGCCAATTGCTATCTCAGAAGCGTCAAACTCTCCGGTCACGTCTCCCAGCTCATTGGTTTGCTCAAAGGTTCCGTAATTGATGTAACGAATACCGGCTGCGAGACTGATTCCCAAATTTTCGAGCTGGTGACCATAAGTGGCGTATCCAAACTGCACACCACTGAAATAAAAAGCATGATTAAAACTTATAGCCTGATGCATATCAGCATTTAGAGCAGCTGAATTCTCATAGGCCAAATTGATGTCTCCATCACTGAGCGTCGGCTGGTATCCTCCCAAGCCTAAAACCCGGGCCGAACCGGGCAGGTTCAAAAACTGGTAAACCTGTCGTCCGCCACTTTGAGCTATCACATCTATACTGCCCAAAAAAAAGAATGAAGCCAATAGCGGTGCCCAGCTGATAGCATATCTTTTGTTAATTGCCCGCCATATTGAAAAAAAACCGTTCAACAATCTTTCTGAATCGTACTGCTTTGTCAATGGATATTTTTTTTATACCTTAACTAGAAATGGTTAGGCAAATACCTTTATTGCAGCGCATGGTTCTTTTAAGTGTTCCGTCCTGATGATAGAGAAAAAGCAAGCCGTGTTCATTCTCTCCGTGCAGGTAAAATCCCTTCGCTTTTAAAACCCCGCCTTCGTGGTACTCTTCGAAAGGTCCGTGTTCGAGATTTCTAGAAAAGACCACCACTTCCCTCAGGTTACCCCCCGGAAAATAAAACATCCATCTACCGGTCATTTCACCTTGAAAATAATACCCCCTGCTGTCGATTTGCCCATTGTCAAAATAGGTGATATGGCGTCCATGTGGCCTCCCGTGGCAGTACTGGGTCTCGCGCATCAATTGTCCATTCTCATGAAAAAACCTGCTCACCCCTACCGTACGGCCCTCCTTAAAGGAAATTTCCGAGAATAGGTTTCCATCCTCATAATACTCCCTGGCCGTACTATCCGGTCTTTCAACCTCAGGACAGAAAAAGTTGTGATGAACCATGATATCCCATCGGGATTGATAATCGGGGGCTTCACATCCATAACTTCCAATCAAAAGGGCGATTGCCAGGAAAAGTGATAACTGAAAGCGTTTCATAAGTCAAGGTTTTAATTTTTAATGATCATGCAAGAGGGGCGTTCCACTTTTTAAAAAACGCTTTTTCTCGGGTCATTATGGCATCATTCCACCAAAAAATACTCTATGAGTGTTACCCATTCAGCCGGATTGCCGGTAGTACTGGCGCCAACTTCATAAGTCTCCATGAAGGGAAAATCATAGAGCAGATTATTGTCCTCGAGATAAACTCTCACCGCAGCGTGCGCATTAACTGAATGGTCTACATGCCCGTAATGTCTGGTGTAGATCACCCTTCCTCTCCTCTGATAGTGTATTTGTTTGCCGTCAGGCACCTGAATATCCCTGTTTATTCTTACTGCAGCTGCCATATCCGTAATCTCATCCTCCAGATTGATGTTGTAATAAAAAGTGGAAAACGGGAATCGCTGAAGATGTTGCCTCTGGATAAACTGGTCAAGGCGGGCAAATTCTCGCAGACTGAATTCATTCATTTTTGCAAATGGAACCCTCTGTCTGATGAGTACATAAACCCTTTCAATAGACCTTTCCTCCCGAATGTAATATCCCTCAATAAGGGCGAGAAAGTTGGACTCAGCCTCCGCTTTGATTTCGTCCATTGTTTCATTCAACATGGTGTTCCATTGTGAAGAGGGATTAAAAATCCAACTAAAAAATCTCGCCAAACCGGAGGTCTGAAGATTGGAAAAAGTGTAAATCACGGTGCCCTCTTCGGTGTGCTCCATATAAAAATTGGTGCGCACCTTGTAACTAACAGGTTTGTAAACATTTACTAACAAGCTTGCTGCAGCGGATTGCAAATCAGGGTCTTCAATCTGTAAATTGCCGTCGCGCTTTCCTCGCGATTGTTCCTGCTCAATGGTTTGAATATTTCTCCCGCTGGATATACTCATCAATTGAACCAAGCCGAGATCATCATTCAAAACATCGGCCAGTTCGTGAACAGGGGCTTTTATCAGGAATTCATTTTCGAGTGTTCTTTCAGCGGGTGATAAAATACCGACCACTAAAATTATTAGGACCAGGGCCGCCAACCCAATTAGTATTTTTTTCAGCATAGAGTAGGTTTTATTTAAGAATTAACGTCACAAGTCAAACCTGCGTACATAATCCAGCACTTTATCCTTCAGCAACTCGCCCGCCTGCCAAACCATTTCCTCGTCGTTTGGAAATTTTATTGCGCCCCCTGTCTTCATTCGGGAAGGCAATGCCCTCCTGTCTCCCTTGTACAAATTGATCACATTATCAAATCCGTAGGTAGAGTAAACTGGTTCGTGGTGGACTACTTTTCGATTGAACAAATCCCTAATCACTATATTGGCATTTATTTTTGCCTCCCGGGTCATAGTAATTTCTGTAATGGTTGCATACACGGTTTCCGTTTGAGTAGTGGTAGAATCTGTTCCGGGCACTTTTACTTCCTTCTCGATATCCTTGCTCAAGTCGTAAATCCTCTCAATCAACCTCTCCGGACTGATTGAAATATTGGTGATCTCAATATCCATATGGTAGTCATCATCGCTGCGTCTGGTACTGGAAAAATCAAGCCATCGATGTCTGAATTCAGAGAAGTTGATGGTTGTTAGAGATCGCTCTAAACGCGCAGGGATAATCATATGACTGGAGTTGGAAACAGACATGTACACTCTGGAAGTGCCGAGATACAAGCTCTCGTCCATACGCTCTCTGACTTTGGGTTGGCCGGGTCTCAAGTTATTTGCTCTGGCGAAGAGGTCATAGGCCTCCCTGGCGGCATGTTTATTTCCGTCCCGAGCAACCTCCAGCAAGCGATCCCCCTCTTCCATCCAGATTGCAAACAGATTTCCACTTGCCTCTTCCTCCCACTTGCGTGTATCTAAAAACTCAAAATGAGCCGTGTAGCCACTTCTATCAGTCAGTGGCAAAAAGGACCGTACTCTCTCTTGTCTTTTATTGATCAAATCGATGCGATAGAGGATTTCTCTCATACTCCTCTCATCAGATTCCCATCTCAGACCCTGCAAAATTCCATAATCTCTAGCATTTGCTTTTTGAAAGGCCTCCTCAGCATAAGCTACAAATTTTTCTCTCTTGTTCTTCTTTCCCTCTATGCGATCTAGCGATCTGTAAAATGCTTTGTCATACTGTCCCCTCTCAATCATTTTGAGATGGTTGGCACAGGAAGAGGTCAACAACATCAGCCCTATGGTGGCGAATAGCGAAAAATAAGACATTTTTTTCATGAGAAAAATTTTGCGCTGAAAAAAATAATGAATCAAATCCCAAGTCCAACAAAGGATAAGAAGCTTTTTAAGCTTCAAAAACCTCTGGTAAAAGCGTGGAAATTACCGCGTAAAGTTAGGTCAATAGTTTATATTTTTTCTCCCTGAAATAAACACCTCTTTAACAATACGAGGCCTGAGGTAAAAAAGTTACAAGCGCCAACCTTGCACTTATATCTTTTTATACTTAAGGCGTACTGAATTACCTATTACCACCAGGTCTGAAAAAGCCATGAAAAATGCAGCGGCCATGGGGTTTAAAAAGCCGAGAGCAGCCATGGGGATAGCAACAATGTTATAGGAAAAAGCCCAGAAGAGGTTCTGCCGGATTGTCATCACGGTCTTACTGCTGAGCTTGTGGGCAGCGACGAGAGTGTCCAATTTTTCATTGAGCAGCACTATATCGGCAGACTGCATGGCCAATGTAGCCGTAGAAGAATAGGCGATACCAATATCAGCCCTTGCCAGGGCAGCTGAATCATTGACTCCGTCACCAACCATTCCCGTAGTACCTTTATTGGAAAAGTCCTCAATCACCTTTAACTTTTGGGCCGGATCGTGCATGAAATAGTAATTTTTTATGCCCAATTGTTGCGCTACCGAGCGGGTAGCTTCCTCCCTGTCCCCGCTCAACATTACCATTTTAATCTCCTGCCTGGTAAAATAGCGAACAGTCTCAATCGCTTCGGGCTTCAACTGATCGGAAAGCTCTATCTCCGCTATGAGCTCTTCATCCTTGAAAAGGACCACCTTATGCAAGTCAGATTCGGATTCGTCACTACCGGTAAGGAGGTATTCCACCCCATCTAGACCTTTTGCCTCTACACCAAACCCGGCTCTTTCATTGATGGACTCAAGTTGGAGGGAATCGAGAGGCCAGTCCTCTTTCTCAAAGTAGCGCACTATGGCTGCAGCCAGGGGGTGATTGCTCCTCTGCTCCATTTGATATATGGCAGATAAGGCCTCATTCCTTTGTGCGGGATTGACAAAATTCAGTTTTTTGACCTTAAAATTACCTTTAGTCAAAGTTCCTGTTTTATCCACGATCAGATATTCCAATTTCATCAGGCGCTCAAAACTATCCCCCCTTCTCGGCAGTATCCCCAATTTTGCAGCCCTGCCAACGCCTACCATGACCGCAGTGGGAGTCGCCAAGCCCATAGCACATGGACAGGCAATTACCAGAACGGCAACGGAATTCATAATAGCATTTTGAAGTGGAATCTCGACCCAAAACCAGGAAACAATAAAGGTGCTGATCGCAACGAGCACTACCAATGGAACAAATACAGCTGAAATCCGATCGGCGAGAATTTGCATTCCGGATTTGCTATTCTGGGCGCTTTTCACCAGGTGGATCAATTTCCCAAGAAAACTCTCCCCCCCTACTGCAGTTGCCTCTATTTTAACGTTACCACTTATCAGCACAGAGGCTCCTACAACCTTTTCAGAGACAGTTTTAACAACCGGTAAAGACTCTCCTGTCAATAAGGACTCGTCAAAGGTTGCTTTTCCATCTATAATTAAACCATCACAAGGGACCTGATCGCCTTCATTGACCAATACCCAATCACCGGTTTGCAACTCATCTGCAGGGACTCTAATGGTCCGTTTCCCTTCAATTAGCTTATTTGCAAAGACTTTTTGCAATTTGGTCATATCTTCAATGGCGGTGGTTGTCGACCGAATTGCCCTTCTCTCGATGAAATTTCCGGTGAGCACAAGGGTGATGATGGTAGCGGCAGTTTCGTAGAAAAGGTAATTCGGTTCATTGATAATTGTACCTGTGAGTGAGTAGAAAAAAGCTGCAGTGGTACCCATAAAAATGAGGACGTCCATATTGGTGGTGCCGGACCTTATAGCGCCCAGTGCACTGCTCCCAAAATGCTGCAAACCAATCAAATAAACCGGAAGGCATAAGATGAGCTGAAAAAATCGGTCCATGATCAAATCCGGAACAGGGATAGGGCTCATCATCAGCATATGACCGAGTAGAAGCGGAAGGGTAAAAATTACGGATACTATTAGTTTGAGTTTGAGTGTATCGACCTTTTTCTCGGTATCATCAACTCTAACCCTAAAACCCAGCAATTGAATCGCGTCTCTTATCTCCTCCAAAAGTTTGAATCGACTTTCCTCAACACTGAATTCGACATCTCCGGAGTTCAGATCGATAAAAATCTCTTCAGCACCGCTATTTTCCAGTTGCCTTCGCACCTTTTGCACACAGCCTCCGCAGGTCATGCCATCTACTTTCCAGTCAACTCGCTTCATATGCTATAAGATTATGGACGAAATTATTCCACTTTTCAGGGTGAACAAAGGTACTGAGGATTTGTTAAAGTTTGGTCAGTTAAAACCTATTCCTTAAATCCGGTGTCGTGTCCAATACATTTAATCGGATGAGTAGTTGGTTTTCATGCTTTATTGAGTTGTAAAAACTCCTTTTGGGTTCGGTCGTATTTCATGGCCATTGAAAGTTTCAGGAGTTTTTTCGAGAAAAAGAAGATAGCCAGAATTTACTCAGATCAAAATGTACCTGACAAGTCACTATTTAAATCGTTATCAATGAAAACTTTTTGTTCCTTTTCGTTACTGCTTTTTGCAGCCTCTTTACTTATGGTTTCCTGTGCGGGTGAATCCACCGTTAATGGCGATGCAGCAGATGGCCCCAATGCCACCACTGTTGCGGATAACGGAGCTATTCATACCCTACCGGCTCTGCCCTATGATTACGATGCCCTGGAACCCCACATTGATGCTAAAACAATGGAAATTCACCACACTCGTCATCACCAGGCCTATATCAACAATCTCAATAATGCAATAGCAGGCAGTCCGCTTGAAAATATGAGCATTGAGGAGATGATGGCCACTATGAGCCAACATTCAATGGCGGTGCGCAATAACGGAGGCGGCCACTACAATCACGCGCTTTTCTGGGAAATTCTATCGCCTAATGGCGGGGGTGAGCCCGAAGGAGCATTGGGCGAAGCCATAGTGGAAACCTTTGGGTCATTTGAAGCATTCAAGGAGCAATTTCACCGCATGGGCATGACACAATTTGGCAGTGGATGGGCTTGGCTGCTAGTTGACGAGAATGGTCAGCTTCAGGTTTCTCAAACTCCCAATCAGGACAATCCACTCATGGATATAGCTGATGTCCAGGGAACTCCCATCCTGGGGGTTGATGTGTGGGAGCATGGATACTACCTTAAGTATCAAAACAGAAGAGGCGACTACATTAACGCTTTCTGGAACATTGTAAATTGGGATGCAGTCAGCGAGAAGTATCGGGCTGCCATTCAGTAAGGGACAAATATACCGCTCGGTGCTCACTCAGTACCGTTAGGGTGTCCAAAAGAAATCACATTGATCAGTCCCAAAGAAAATTATTAAGTGGTGCTGCCCCAGGGTGGCACCGTTTTTTTTCTTCACAGGTCCTGAATTTTTATTCAAATTTGGGCTTAATAAGCAAGAGGAAATTATCTTTGCAGTCCGAAAATTCTACCTTTGAATTGTGGTAGCAAATGGTGGTTGTAGCTCAGTTGGTTAGAGCACCAGATTGTGGTTCTGGGGGTCGTGGGTTCAAATCCCATCAGCCACCCTTAAAATACCCGGTTGCTTTTGCATTCGGGTATTTTTTTGAACAATGAATCTCAACTCCCTTTTAAAATTCCCAATTCCCATAGGGTCGGATAAAGTATATTTGACTTTACATCAGCGAAACCGGGTATTGAGTGAATCCCTTTCCTTTGAACCTATGAACCAATTTTTCAAAAATTTCACTGAAAAAAGGTTAGGCAATAATTGTGACCAATAAAAGTTGGAAAAATTTATAGAATAATAAATCATTTTTATAACTGATATTCAGCTATGTATGTATGTAATTTTTATTATAATTATTTCAAAATTTATTAAAATATTTATCATCCAACTGAGTTAAATGTATTGTAAAAATTTTGCGCAAAATGTCTTTTATTAACTTTTAAAACAAAAGAAAAATGAAGTATTCATTAATTATTATGCTGACATTACTTTTATCAGCATGCTTGTTTAAAATTGGACTCTCAGAAGTGGCAGGTCCTTCATCACAAATCATAACTCATAACATTGAGGTGATTGATGGATCTACGACAACATCTGAGTTTTATGTTATCAATGAAGATGTTTCAGGTTTCATTATCCAGGGGTCTGTAACAATACATGGTGACCTACAATCGTCTGAGCCCAACAATAATAACGGGGTCAATCGGGTCTGTATTGCCTCTTCAAATGTTTGTCACAAATGTTCGAATTGTGAAATAATTAACTAAGATGTTTAAACTGGGAGGGCGCCATTCCAGTTTTCTAAACCTTTAATTGAGTTATGAATAATTTTTTAGAATTTTGTTGTATCGCATTACTTTTATTGCTTGCAAGTTGTTCTAACCAAAGTCAGTATCCTCAAATCAACGAAATCAAATTAAATGTAAATGTCCAGCACTTAAAAAGTAAATCTCAGGTTTATAACCATGGTTTTCTATTCCCACTAAATAACGAGTTAGCAATTGCTCAGTTTGGAGCTGTAAAAATTTTTCACTTAAATATTAATGATGGAACTGTTGTAGATAGATTAAACCAAAATTTTCTTGATTCTTTTGCTTCAGAAGTAATTCTTCCGACGCTTGGTCCAAACTATTTTATTCCAAGTGATGCTGAATACCAAAGGAATAGGCGATTTGCAAACTTAACTCCTAGGATGTTTCATAATGTTTTTTACCTTTCCGATAAAGATAAATTCGCTTCCATTATAACCTACATAGCTTTTAATAGAAAGGACCACACTCACCAGAGGATAGTTTCAGCCTTGTTTCATTTTGACGAAAATCTGGATATTATTGACATTTTTCCTTTAATCGGAGGAATAGAATATTCCACAGGTATTAACACAGGAGGGTTCTTTTTGGGTCATAGTAGGCTCTTTACTAAGATTATCCCTTTTTTACATAGCAAACCTTATGATTTCCTAGAGTACAAATTAATTGACGAGAATTATTTTATGTTATTAGACAGTTTACCAGATATTCAGACTTCGAAAACTGGCTATGGATCGAGGTTCTTTACTACATTTCAAACTAACAATATCTCATATTTAAATCTGGGAAAAGGTTTTTTATCGTTTGATGGCAAAAATATAAGTGAAGGAAAAACACACCTCTTCCCTTTAGAACCAAACTTTTCATGCCTTTATATCGAACCTATAACTGACCAATATTTTGTTGGATACTTTGTAAATGACTATGAAAATGAGGCAAAGTCGATTGGCAAACTTGTTTTGATAGACGCTCAATTAGAAGGATATGAAACTATAGATTCATTCGATCTTACCAGGGATAGATTTTGTTCATTTTTTGTTCGCAAAAACCAGGTCTATTTGATGAATTATCAATTTGAAAATAAACAATTTAATTTGTTAAAATATTCAAATATTCTGTAGATGCTTCGGCGGGTTTATAGAACAAGTTTAAATTTGTCCTGAAAAAACATAAAAGACAAACACTAAACAGGGATGAGAAGGATAATGATTTTTTGCATGGGTTTCTTACTCATTCCGGTGTTCCACTTCGCTCAGATTCCTGACCTGATATATGAACAGACCATCAAATTCCGGGATTTTGAGGCCGAAGAATTTCAGCATTTCACACCTCTGCCCACAGGCGGGAACCTCTTGCTGATAGATGATTATCAGGCCATTTATCAATTGGGGACTGTAGAAGTGGGGATGCTGGATTTGAGGTCCGGAGAAACTATTCAGAGGTTGGATATGCATGAGTTGTTCAGATGGGTTTCTGAGGCTGTGCATGCTGAAAGAGGTGAAGAATTTTGCATACCGGGGAGAGAGGGGCTTTCTGGCAGGATTAAACCCAAGTACTATCCCATTCATTTCGACAGGATTATGGAGTACCCGAAAAACGGGGCCTTTGCTACACTCACGCGCACCGTCATTTGGGATCAGGATAGAGAGCCTGAAGAGCAAAGTGACCTTTTCTATGGTCTGCTCATCTTGTCTTCGGAGCTGGAAATTTTACATTTTTTTCCACTGCGGGGATATGAGAAACTACGACACAGACCATCCATGCACTTCGGGGGACATTTTCATGAAGATATTGCTTTTACAAAGGTCCAGGCACACCTGCATGAGAGCAAGTATGAATTTGTAAAATACCAAAAAACTCAGGACAATGTCTATGAAATGATTGATACCATGACCCACTGGCCTACAGTTGACAAGAGCCATCAAATGTCGGGAACCATATTTAATTTTGTAGTGGCCAATAACAATTTTCACATACCCCTGCTCGACAAAATCCACATCATTGAAAATTGGAAAGACAAGGGTGTGCTTCGGTACCTTCCATTAGAACCCGGTCAATACATCCACTCATTGGAATCATTGAGCTCCTCTCAATGGAAAATAGCTATGGTGGTTAACACCGACCTTATTGATGAACATACCCGAGTTCATCAAACCGGGGAATTATCTCAGATCAACCCTACCTATACCAGAATAATTCCATTAAAAAACTACAGGTTTCGCGATCGATTGTTCAACTCCATGACTACTAAAAACGACCGGGTGGCCCTGCTATTTTACAGCCGGAAAGACCGAACCTTTGAGCTTGAAGTATTTGAATTCAAGGGGAAATGAAAGTAGTCCTTGGGTACCATTTTACATTGAATTATTGAAGAATTTCTCCGATTGGTTGAAACTACGTAATGTAGGTCGGAAAAAATATTTTGACTTTTTTAAATAATGACATTGAATATCAACTAAGTTTTGAACGTATCCACCCAACCAACCCCACCTTTGAGAATAAATTGGTGCAACAGGTAAGTCATGAATGAAAGTAAAAGGGATGCGTATATCTTTAATTTACAGCGGTCTAAGCTTTACTCTGCGAGCAAATGGCTTGTCTGTTCTTCTGACAAGTTGTACGGGAGCCATGAGACTGCCTGTTGGGTTATTTTTTCTG
>REEI01000142.1 GCA_007695145.1 Saprospirales bacterium
CCTGTCCGCTAACTGTAAGTCCCGCAACAGAGCCGATCAGGTCGAGGTATTCTCCGGTATGCGGAGAAAGTATTTCGATGGTCATAAAACTAATGGGCGCATCCTTGGCAATAAAGACATCCTCATCGGCTATCCTCGCACCCTCATTGCTGAGGCAGCTAACTGTATCCGGGCTGAGATAGTCGTGTCCTCCTGCTCCTGAGCTGCCATCGCCGTCCAAATCGAGTAGTAGTTCGCAGGGGCCGCAGAGGGCTTCGTATTGGGAAGTGATGGTAAGTGGTCTGTGTTGGTTTTCAAATTCCAAACTACACTGAAAAATCATCTGTCCGGTTTCCAGATTTATTAAATAAACTTCTGATTTGCGCCCATAAAAATGGTGCGGGGGGATAGTTGTGGCAAAACCAATAAGTGTATTACAGTAAGGAGATGCAGTTAGACCATTAAATAATCTGGGGGTACCGGTAAAAATGTCTTGATAATCAATAACCGGTTGTGGGTTTGCGATATCATTAGGGTCTATTTTGTAAATAAATCCCCCGTATGGATTAACTTGCCAGGAAGAAAGGTAAAGTTCCCCACTGAGATTGGTAAACTCACCTAAATTAACATTGGAAAAAGAAGTAGCAAAGCCCATGAAAACCGAAGAATCGGCTCCAAGTGGTGTTTTGTTTAAGGGGTTTTGAGAATTTTGTCCCCCAATTGAATAAAGGATGGTGTCGCAAGTGCAAGCTAAGTATCCACTTCCCGGCTCTCCACCTGGCAAAGGAAATTCATCGTAATAAAGGTTAATCTCTTTGGTTACAGGATTAAATTGTATCAGCCCGGGTATTGTTCCGGGCCTCCAGTAAATATTCCCATCGGGACAAAAGGTGGTGGTGTAAATACTTCCATAGGGACCATTGGGAGGGAAGTTTCCAAGTAATTCCCCCACTTCACAATATTCGAAATTATTGTTCAAATCGACTGCGTGAAATGGATAGTTTTGGGAGTTGCCTGTCCAACTAATAAATACTTCAAGGTTTTGGGCTTGTGATTGGGCAGAAATAAGTAGAAATACTAATTTTGTTAGGAAATAAAAATAGCAGGATTTCCGCAGGTTCCAAAAGGCTGATGAAAATATCATTTTTGGAGATATTAATCACATTCGCTTGTCAGGCAATCGCCATCAATCTGCAAAAAAGCACCCCGTAGAGGCTCAATCTCCAATGTGGTAAATATAGGAACCGTATCTAAAATTGTACAGGTCACCTTAATTCTTGCCGTCTCAAATTGATCCGAATTAAATATATAGATATCCTCATTCCCGGAAATGCAGAAAAAGTAGGTGGCAAATTGCTGCAATGGTCCTGTCCCAGCGCTAACTCCTGAAATCGTTCCACAGGGAGCAGGAGCATTGATAGGGCCGCAGGAAGGATCAAATCCGCATCCGATAAAATTGCCGCACAATTCAAAAATTATTTCATCGCCAGAAACCAACTCAATCACACAACAGCAATTTTGCTGCGGGCACTGGGAGCAATCATTGATGCATCGCTGCTCGGCCTCTATCTCCGTATTGGCTAACGGCTCGGGTATATCCTCCGTGGTGTCATAACAGGCGGTAAAAACCATAGCGAGGGCGATTAGGAGTGAAAGAAGAGGAGTTCTGTTCCAGATATTGTTTCTAGGTTGGTTTGTTATGGTATTCATGGTTAAAAATTTAAAATTACGCAATAATCCAACACTGACGTAAAAATAATTAAAAATTTTTACTACCAAAAATTTTTGTAAAAAAATTTAGAAAAGTGGGAAGAATTGGATTGAGCTTCAAGCTGGTTTCTGAATTTTTATTTTGCGAACTCAGTCATTAATAGTTTGTCTGTCCCTCTCGTAATTTCATTCAGTTTTATCAATTTGGGGACTAGACCAGCTAAGCTATTGGATTACGGGATGAACGCTGTGTTGCAATTTGGTGCAATTTGGATAGAGGAGTCGAACAAAGCGATTCGAAACAGGTATGTTGAAATATGCCGGCTTAAGGGGACTCAGTGACTCACTGTTTGCTCAGTATTTCTTTTCCACTTTCATTTATCCCAATCTTTCTCATCCTCCATACAGAATGGAAGCGACTCTTTGTTATCAACACTCTCTTTTGATAAACAGCTAATTACTCAAACATTGACAAAATCGCAGCTGCTTTCTTCACCTCATTGGAGGATAGAGCCTTTCTAGCCAAAAGGTGAATTTTTTGGAGTCGATTGGGCTCGGTAGCCTTGTGGATAGCCTGTTTATCCGCATCGCTTAAAAGTGCATCGAGTTCGGACTCCTCTGGCCATTTTTCCATACCCGCCAGTATACCCAGTTCATTCCCACTGAGTACAGGACTGTGCTTTACGTGTTCCGGAAGTGCGTCATAGCCTACTGAAAGGGGCAACACTGGTTGATAAATGGTATGAATAGCATCTCCGCTAGCCCGAACGTAATACGCCCGTCCCATGCGCCCCATTAGGTCCATTTTGTGGGGATTGATGCGATTGTTGGAATCGACTACGGATTCATTCAAATGAATTTTTACCACTTCACAAATTATGAGATGGCCCGCTCCTCCATGCTCACCAAGGGTGATGATTTCTTTTAGTTTGCACTCCATGTGAGCGGGAGATTCTTTAACCCTGGGTGGGCGCACTATTTCTGAGGCAATAGGGGTTAGACCAGATTTTTTAAATTCACTTACCCCTTGAGGATATTGAACAGATGCAACAGCCATTTGGCGAACTATGGGATATGAAACGGCATTGATAACCGCTTCTCCCGTCTTTTCTATGTTATACAGTGTATCCTTGGTCGTATTGTCAGCCACCCTTCTGTTGGAAGAAAATACGACTATGGGTGGATTGGAGCTAAATGCATTGAAAAAACTGTATGGTGCGAGATTTGGAGTGCCATTTTCGTCTACTGTACTCACAAAAGCTATAGGTCTGGGGGCCACTATACCCAGTAAAAATTGATGAAGGTCCTTGGTGGCAATACTTTTCGGGTCTATTGAGATCATAAGGTAAAATTTCCGACAAAATTACCATTATCTGCGGTCCTGACAAGTTACATTAGGGTTTTTGTTTCAGATGACTCCAGTTTCCAATTTTGCGACATTATTGAAAATCCATCTTACGCAGGTACTGATTTTCTCCCATTCTCTCAAGGGCTAATTGATCTCCTTCTAAACCCGATCAATTTCCTGCCTTGCATAATGCTGCAGGTTCAAATTTCAAATGTGAGGTCAGTTTATTAAACTGATGGCTATGATGCTTTCCAGCGAGTAATAGTTTTATATCATTGCCACACAGGAATCGCAAAGTCTGCAACCTTGATTGTGTTTTCTCCTTAGTTAAAACAGTGCTCCGGGTATTTTTTTGCGTAAGGGTAATTTTAGGATTAGACCGGGTTTGTTTGGATAAGCTTCCAGCAGATTTCAACGGAGTGCTCATTTACCAACAGTTCTGAAAGCGCAAAGCATCCAGCAATAGTCCCAATAGAATAAACCGTTCGCAGGTAGGTAGAGGCAATTAATTTTACCCTAAAATGTCTAAAAGTAGACAGGGGTTTATTAGTTTTGTGCTCTTATTTGAACCGGGCGTTGTTCCGTGTGTATAACTATTGAAAATAATTCGAGCCGATTATGTCCAAAACTGCAACGAAATCCAGAAAGACAACTTCAAAAAGATCTTTTGATAAAGACACCTACCTCCTGTGGTATGAAAACATGCTGAGGATAAGGCGCTTTGAGGAGCGTGCCCTTATGATGTACGGTCAACAAAAAATCCGGGGGTTCTGCCATGTTTATATCGGCCAGGAAGCCATTGCAGCAGGCCTGATGACGGGCATTCGAAAGGAGGATGCAATAGTTACCGGATATCGGCAGCACGGAATTGCGATAGCTAGAGGTATGGGGACTAAGGAATGTATGGCAGAATTGTTTGGCAAAATTGATGGCTGTAATAAGGGAAAGGGAGGCTCCATGCACTTTTTTAGCAACGAGCACAGGTATTTTGGAGGAAATGGGATAGTGGGTGCCCAAATACCAATTGGCACAGGTATTGGCCTTGCAGAACAATACAAGGGGACCGATAATATTAGCGTGACTATGTTTGGAGATGGTGCTGCCCGGCAGGGATCACTTTTCGAGTCTTTCAATATGGCCATGACCTGGAAGCTTCCCGTCCTATACATTTGTGAAAATAACCACTACGCTATGGGAACTTCTGTAAAGAGGACGAGTAATGTAACAGACATATATAAATTAGGATCTGCCTTTGATATGCCCTCCGAGCCGGTAGATGGTATGGACCCGGAGAGCGTTCATCACGCTCTGGTCAAGGCTGCAGATCACATTCGAGCCGGAAAGGGACCTTATTTTCTTGAAATCAAAACTTACCGCTATAAAGGTCACTCAGTCTCCGACCCTGCTACTTACAGGACCAAAGACGAATTGAAGGAGTATCAGGAAAAGGATCCTATCAAATTGCTCGAGGCTAAATTATTGGATGATAAGATTGCAGCGAAGGAGGAAATTGAAAAGATCAAAGATTTGATCAAGAGCGAAATTAACGAGGCGGTTAAATTTGCTGAATCATCAGATCTGCCACCCGCCTCCGAGCTTTATACGGACAATTATCAACAAGAAAATTATCCTTTTATTAAGCATTAATATTTGATGATCAGAGCATTAACTAGTTTTTAATAGCTCTTTTGTGAGATATTTATCACAGGGCAACTGTCTATTGATAAAATATTCCCTATTTTTGCGCGAATTTTTTAAACAAACACAATGGCAAGAAGGAGAAGAGACAAGAAAAAAGATGAAACACTGGTCGATATTGTTGAGGCCAGAGAATCTGCAGTGGATTGGATAGAACGTAACCAAAATATCGTTCTCGGCGTGGTGGTTGGATTGATCCTATTAGTTGGAGGATGGTTCGCCTACCAAAACTTATACAAGATTCCCCGAAATGTAGATGCGAAAGAGCAGATGTGGAGAGCACAATTTCAGTTTGAAAGGGACTCTTTTGCACTGGCGCTTGAAAATCCCGGAGGTGGATATCCCGGTTTTTTGGGAATAATCAATCAATATTCCGGAACCACAGCCGCCAATTTGGCGCAGTATTACGCAGGCGTTTCCTACCTGAATCTGGGAAGATATCAGGATGCTGTAGACCATTTGCGCCGCTTCAGTTCCACCAATGATCTGATGGCCATTATGAAGCACGGGGCTCTTGGAGATGCCTATGCGGAATTGGGGCAAATGGACAATGCCATCAGCTCTTACCGCCGGGCAGTAAGAGCGGGAGACAACTCCTTTCTCACCCCCTATTTTATGAAAAAGCACGGTCTGGCACTGATGCATCAGGGAAATAACCGCGATGCCATCCCAATTTTTGAAGATATCAAAAAGCTGTACCCCGATTCACCCGAAAGTCAGGAGGCGCAGCGATTTATTGCACGTGCCAAAGCCAACTAAATTCATATATAAGTTGTTGAAAAAAGGCAGGATTAATCCTGCCTTTTTTCATTTAAATGAACTGGCATGACTGTTAAAAAAAAGACCAACCTTTCAGAATTGAAGGAAATTGAGCTCAGCTCAGTAGAAAATGTACACATAGGGCTTGTAGTTGCTGAATGGAATAATGAAGTGACCGGGTCGCTTAGGGACGGTGCTCTGGAGGCTTTGATGCACTATGGGATTTCCAGAGACAATATTAAAGAAGTATCTGTCCCGGGCTCCTTTGAATTGCCAATGGGTGCCAGAGCCCTGCTCAAACACAAAAAGTACGATGCCATTATTTGCATCGGCTGTGTGATAAAGGGCGAAACCTCCCATAACGAATACATCAATCAGTCAGTTGCGACTGGTTTAACCCAGCTCGGCCTCACCAGTGGAGTGCCTTGCATATTTGGACTCCTGACCCCTAACAATATGGAGCAGGCACTTGAGAGAGCCGGCGGAACCCATGGAAATAAAGGCGTAGAAGCTGCTGTCACTGCTTTGAGCATGGTCAGTATGGGACAGAGCCTTGAGAAGAAAGGGAAGAGCATCGGTTTTTGATTAAGTTCTAAGTAAATTCTTGACTTTTCCTGATTAACTCTTAACTTAGCCATCGAAAATTAAGTATATGGCTAAAGAATCTCGTCTCGCATGGGAACCAGATCCGGAATTAATTTCCAATTCCAACCTTACCGAATATGTCCAATGGCTGCAGCAGGCCGGCTATCTGGAAAGTCCCCCAAAGGATTACGAAGATCTCTGGCGCTGGTCGGTAGACAATCTCCAACTCTTCTGGAAGAGTATTGCTGTGTATTATGGACTAGTCGATGATTGGGATTCAAATGAGGTCAAAACAAATACAGCAATGCCGGGTACCAAATGGTTCCAGGGACTTGGAGTCAACTATGCAGAACAGATGGTCAAAAGGGGCGAAGGTGAGCAAGCTGCCATTGTTCATATGTCTGAAAATAGACCTCTGAGTGAGTTGAGCTGGCCTGACCTTAAGCAAAATGTAGCTGACCTTCAGCAATATTTGAAACAACTTGGCCTAAAAAAGGGGGATAGGGTGGTAGCCTATGTTGCCAATATTCCTGAAGCTACTATCTCCTTTATGGCCTGTGCCTCACTTGGAATCATCTGGTCTTCATGTTCTCCTGACTTTGGAGTCGAAAGTGTCCTGGAGCGATTTGAACAGATCGAGCCCTCTGTTCTTATAGCAACAGACGGATATTCCTACAATGGGAAGGATCATTGTCGATTGGAACAGGTAAAAAAAATCGCATCCGGTTTGCCCAATTTAAAAAAAGTTGTACTTATTCCCTTTTTCAATGGAGAAAAGAGGAGGAATGATATCTTTAATAGCATTTGGTGGACAGAAATCCCCACTTCCAAAACTGAACTCTATTTTGATAAACTCCCCTTTGACCATCCAATATGGATATTGTACTCCTCAGGTACAACCGGAGCGCCAAAGGCGATTACCCACAGCCATGGAGGCGTATTGCTAGAGCATCTTAAATACATCAATTTGCAAAATGATGTCAAGAGGGGAGAGCGATTTTTCTGGTTTTCCACAACCGGTTGGATGATGTGGAACTTTGTTCATGCTTCCTTTCTCGGAGGTGCTACCGTGGTGTTGTATGATGGCAGTCCAGCCATCCCAGATCTCAACTTGATGTGGAAGTTTATTCAGGATGCCCATATCCACCATTTCGGCACGAGTGCTCCATTTTTAGTAGCCTGCATGAAGAATCAACTGCAACCGGGAAAGACTTTTGAACTCAGTCATTTGAGAACCATTGGCTCCACGGGGTCCCCACTTCCACCCGCAGCTTTTGAGTGGATATATCAGCAGGTTAATGAAGATGTTTGGTTGTGTTCCATGAGCGGTGGAACTGATGTATGCACAGCTTTTGTCGGCAGCACACCCTGGAAGCCAGTGTACATCGGTGAAATCCAGTGCAGAGCGCTCGGTTGCTGTATGGAAGCTTTTGATGAGGAGGGTAATCCAGTATATGATCAAGTGGGAGAAATGGTGATCCTGAAACCCATGCCATCAATGCCGGTTTTCTTTTGGAATGACAAAGACAACAATCGATACAAGTCCAGTTATTTTGAGCATTACCCGGGAGTTTGGCGCCACGGCGACTGGGTTAAAATCAGTTCCACCGGAGAGCTCGTCATTCTTGGCAGATCCGATGCCACCTTAAATCGACAGGGAGTGCGCATAGGCACTGCTGAAATTTACCGCGCGGTTGATACTATCCCGGAAATCAAAGATAGCTTGATTATAAATCTCGAATTGCCTAATGGCGATCACTTTATGCCTCTTTTTGTGGTGATGAAAGAGAATTGTCAACTGACAAAAGAGGTTGTAGATAATCTGAAAAAGACACTCAGGTCAACCTATAGCCCTCGCCATGTGCCCGATGAGGTAATTTCAGTTCCGGATCTTCCATATACCATCAGTGGAAAAAAAATGGAAGCACCCGTTAAGCGAATTTTGAGGGGGGACGATCCCGCTAAGGTGGTCAATGCAGGCGCAATGAAGAATCCGGAATCCATCGGGTTTTTTAGTGATTTTGCCATAAGACTAAAAAGTAAATTTATTGGACAGGCTTGATTGTATCAGCAATTGGTGGATGAAATGCCTGATTGAAGAACTATTGAAAAAGTCATTAAAAGATGAGAGTAAGCAGCATACAAAGTGGATTGTTTAAATTAGATGGCGGAGCAATGTTTGGCGTTGTTCCCAAAAGTATGTGGAATCGCCTCAATCCTGCCGACGAAAATAATTTATGCACCTGGTCAATGAGATGCCTGCTGATAGAAACAGGCGAAAGAAGAATTCTGGTGGATACCGGTATGGGGGACAAGCAGGACGATAGGTTTCGCTCTCATTTCTGCCCTCATGGACCCTACAGTCTGGTGAAGTCACTGGATGAGAAGGGCTTAAAGGCAGAAGATATAACGGATGTATTTCTCACACATCTACACTTTGACCATGTTGGTGGTGCAGTAAAACGACTGGATGATGGTTCACTGGTTCCCACTTTTCCAAATGCCACCTATTGGAGTAATAAGAGACATTACGATTGGGCATTTGATCCCAATGAAAGAGAGCGCGCTTCGTTTTTGAAGGAGAATTTTGTGCCCTTGCTGGAGCATTCAAAACTAGAATTTCTGGATTTGGATAGGGGCGACCAATGGCTGCCGGGTATCGGTATTCACACCGTCTATGGACACACTGAAGGCATGATGCTGCTTGAACTGGAGCTCCCAGCGAGGAAAATGTACTACTGTGCTGACCTCATACCCTCCTCCAACCACATTAAAATGCCTTACATCATGAGCTATGATGTGCGCCCTTTGGAAACCCTCAGGGAAAAACAATATCTCCTTCCTAAAGCTCTGGAGGAGGATGCATTGCTCATTTTTGAACACGATCGGAATGTAGAATGTTGCAGCCTTACAAAAGATCACAGAGGGCGTATAGTGATAAAACAAGCATTCTGCCTTTTGGATTTTGAAAGCTGAATTTTATACTGGAGCAGCTTGTTGTTATATGATTTTAATTCCGCCATCCAATTCAAGCCGAATCAAACTATGAGGGTTGATTGGAATATGTTCCAAATCGTTGGGCGTACTGATTGTAGGACAATTGCCACCAGCCATTCCAGATTTTATTCCTATGACAATGCAGTCATTCAGACACCCCTTTAACCTAGAACCTGAGATTTGCGGAGATCGATAATCGAACCAGGCTCGTCCAAGGCGTTTTTGATCGAATGAGCTTATTTAACCCAACTTGGCCAATATAATCAAAAGTGGTACTGATAATCAATGGGTTAATTTTTT